>NZ_JBZGBZ010000010.1:0-233070 GCF_059159985.1 Cellulosimicrobium sp. BMG9.23 | reverse complement strand
TCAGGCCCAACCTCACTTGGGGCAACTTCTCAACCCTACCAGGTCCTTCTCCCGCTCTCCAACCCGTCCTTGCGGTCGAGCTCGAGGTGAGCAGAGGTTCCCAGCGCCCCTCGAACGGTCCAGGGCGCACGAAGCGTCCGGTCTGTTCGAAGAAGGGGACCGCCCGGGGGACCAGCCACCTCATGCCTGCTCCGGAGAGCCGCCGTGGTGTCCGTTCCTCCCTGCCGGGCGAACGTCGAGAACACTACACGCGCTGCGGCCGCCTGCCAAATCCGCAGGATTCCGGGCCTGCCGGCCCTTCACACCCAGTCTGCTAGCCCTCGCGCACCGAACTTGCCGGTCCCCCGCACGCCGAGAGGCCCGGGCCGACACGCAGCCCGAGCCTCTCGACAGACGGTCGGGTCAGTTGCTGGCGACCGCGACTCCCAAGGTCTTCTTGCCCCGACGCAGCACCGCGTACCGCCCGTGGAGCAGGTCCTCCGGCGCCACGACGGCGTCGGCGTCCGTGACCTTGACGTTGTTGACGTACGCGCCGCCCTCCGCGACCGCCCGCCGGGCGGCGCCCTTCGAGGCGACGAGTCCCGACCCGACGAGCAGGTCGACCACCGGGTCGCCCACTCGCACCGTGGCGCGCGGGAGCTCGGCCACCGCCGCACCGAGCGTCGGCTCGTCGAGCTCCCCGAGCTCCCCGCGACCGAACAACGCCTGGCTCGCGGCGACGACCGCAGCGGTCGCGTCCGCACCGTGGACGAGCGTCGTGACGTCGTTCGCGAGCGCGCGCTGCGCCTCGCGCGCACCCGGCCGCTCACGCACCGCGCTCTCCAGCTCGGCGATCTCCTCACGCGACCGGAAGGTGAAGATCTTCAGCCAGCCCACGACGTCGTCGTCGGCCGCGTTCAACCAGTACTGGTAGAACGCGTACGGGCTCATCATGTCCGGCGCGAGCCACACGGCACCGCCCTCGGTCTTGCCGAACTTGGTTCCGTCCGCCTTGGTGATGAGCGGCGTCGTGAGCACGTGCACAGCCTTGCCCTCGGCCTTGCGGACGAGCTCGACCCCCGAGAGCAGGTTGCCCCACTGGTCGTTGCCGCCCGTCTGCAGCGTGACGCCGAGGCGTCGGTTCAGCTCGAGGAAGTCGATGCCCTGGAGGATCTGGTAGCTGAACTCCGTGAAGCTGATGCCCTCCTCGGAGCGCAGCCGGCGCGCGACCGTGTCCTTGGCGAGCATCGTCCCGAGTCGGTAGTGCTTGCCGATGTCCCGCAGGAAGTCGATCGCCGACAGCTCCGAGATCCAGTCGAGGTTGTTGACGAGGCGCGCCGGGTTCTCGCCCTCGAAGTCGAGGAAGCGCGACACCTGCGCCTTGAGACGCTCGGTCCACTCGGCGACGGTCTCCTTCGTGTTGAGCACCCGCTCCCCCGACTGCCGGGGGTCGCCGATCATCCCGGTCGCGCCGCCGACCAGAGCCACTGCGCGGTGCCCGGCGAGCTGCAGGTGGCGCAGCACGACGAGCTGGACGAGGTGACCGTGATGGAGGCTCGGCGCCGTCGGGTCGAAGCCGCAGTAGTAGGTGATCGGGCCCTCGGCCAGCGCGGCGCGCAGCGCGACCTCGTCGGTGGACTGCGCCACCAGGCCTCGCCATTGCAGCTCGTCGAGAACGTCGCTCACCATCACTCCTTCGTCCGGTGCCCGGGACCGGGCACGTGCACAGCGGCCCGTGGGGACCGCCGTCCTAGTGTGCCGTGTCGCCGCGCGCCGCGGCGCACCCTTCCGTGCGCGGTGCCCGACGTCGCCCGCTCACCGCGCGACGCGGGTCACCGCGCGCGGGCGCTCACCTTCCGGAACGCCGAGACGGTGCCGTCGCCCGCGAGCCAGTACCGCCACGGGTAGAGCGTGCCGTCGCCGCCCTCGCCGGAGACCCCGACGCGCGGTCCGGTGGCGATCGCCGGCCGGAGCAATCCCGTCGGCCGGTGGATCACCAGGTCGCCCGTCGGATCCGTGAGCTCTGCGCCGTAGTGGCGCAGGTCCAGGTCGAGCGCGACCGCGAGGCGCGCCGGGCCGCGCGCGATCTGTCGGTCGGAGTCGCACCGGCCGACGGCGGCTCGGCGGGCCCGTGCCAGCCCGGCGCCCTCGACCACCTCGCCCGCCCGGAGCAGCACCGCCGACGCGCGCCCGACGGGGCCGGTCACGACGTTGACGCAGTGGTGCAGCCCGAGGTGACGGTAGACGTACAGGTGACCCGGTTCCCCGAACATCGCCCGGTTGCGGTCGGTCCGACCGCGGAAGGCGTGCGACCCGGGGTCTCGTTCACCGTCGTACGCCTCGACCTCGGTGATCCGCAGCGTGACGTCCCCGTCAAGGCTGCGACGGGTGAGCAGCGCACCGAGCAGGTCGCGCGCGACGTCGTGCACGTCCCGCGCGTACCAGCCGCGGCCGGGGGCGTCCCACGGCCCGACGACGCGCGTACCGTGGGCCGTCTCGGTCGTCTGGGTCGTCGCGTCCGTGTTCATGGCACCACCTCCGTGGTCGGCAATCTACGCCGTGGCTCCGGCCGGTGCTCACCGCCCGGGAGAGGGCGTCGTCCCGACGAGCGTCCCGTACCCGTCGAGGCGCACGTCGGCCCGCTCGCGCGTGCGGTTGCGCTCGTAGTGCTCCCGCTCGGCGGTCATCCACGCGAGCCAGTGGTCGCGCGACTCCTCGCCGTCACGGTCGAGCCCCCGGCGGAGCCGCACGTCGTCGGGCGCCTCGACCCAGACGCGCAGCGCCGCGACCTCGTCGGCCTCGAGCCGTGCCGCACCGCACCCCTCGACGACGAGGAACGGCGCGGGCGGCACGTCGTGCCACTCGGCGAAGGCGTCGAGGCCCCAGTCGAAGCGCCGGTACCGGCCCGGCCGTCCGGCGGCGAGCGGCGCGAGCACCCACTCGTCGAGCCGCCCCCAGGCCGGCTCGAGCCCGCGCCAGCCCTCGTAGAGGTCGTCCATGTGCAGCACCTGCGCGGGCAGCGCCTCACCGAGCTGGGCCGCGAGCGTCGTCTTCCCGGACCCCGCCGGGCCGTCGACGACCACGAGCCGAATGCCCGACGGCGCGTCGCCGGGCGCGGATCCCCCATCCGGGCGCGGCGCCGGGACGAGGCGAGGACCGGCGTCGTGCACCCGGCGGACGAGCTCCGCGAGGACTGCCGGACCGACGCTCACGCTCGCCCACCGACGAGCACGTTCAGCCCTGCGCCCAGAACCGGTACTCCGCGGAACATTCCTTCGCGGCCTCGAGCTGCTCGGCGACGCGCACCGGGGCCGTGCCGCCCACGGCATCACGCGACGCGAGGGAGCCCTCGACGCTCAGCACGTCACGCACGCCCGGCGTGAGGTGCTCGGAGAGGGCGGCGAGGTCGTCGTCGGACAGGTCCCACAGCTCGATCCCCCGCTCCTCGCACGCCCGGACGCACGCCCCCGCGACCTCGTGCGCGACGCGGAACGGCACTCCCTCGCGCACGAGCCACTCCGCGACGTCGGTCGCGAGCGAGAAGCCCTCCGGCGCGAGCGACGCCATCCGGTCGGTGTCGAACGTGAGGGTCGCGACCATGCCCGAGAAGGCGGGCAGGAGCACCTCGAGCGTGTCGACCTGGTCGAACACCGGCTCCTTGTCCTCCTGGAGGTCGCGGTTGTAGGCGAGCGGGAGCCCCTTGAGCGTGGTGAGCAGCCCGGTCAGGTCGCCGACGAGGCGGCCCGCCTTGCCGCGCGCGAGCTCCGCGACGTCGGGGTTCTTCTTCTGCGGCATGATGCTCGACCCCGTGGAGTACGAGTCGTGCAGCCGCACGAAGCCGAACTCCTTGGTCGCCCAGAGGATGACCTCCTCGGCGAGCCGCGACAGGTCGATCCCGATCATCGCGGCGACGAACGCGAACTCGGCGACGACGTCGCGCGACGCGGTGCCGTCGATCGAGTTCTCGACGGGGCCGTCGAAGCCGAGCTCGGCCGCGACGGCGGCCGGGTCGAGCCCGAGCGACGAGCCCGCGAGCGCCCCCGACCCGTACGGCGAGCGCGCGGCGCGCACGTCCCAGTCGATGAGCCGGTCGACGTCGCGCAGCAGCGGCCAGGCGTGCGCGAGCAGGTGGTGCGCGAGCAGCACGGGCTGCGCGTGCTGAAGGTGCGTGCGGCCGGGCATCGCGGCGCCGGGGTGACTCGCGGCCTGCTCGACGAGCGCGTCGACGACGTCGAGCACGAGGCCGGCGATCGTGCGGGCCTCGGCGCGCAGGTACATGCGCGTGAGCGTCGCGATCTGGTCGTTGCGCGAGCGTCCGGCGCGCAGCTTGCCGCCCAGCTCCGGCCCCGCGCGCTCGATGAGTCCGCGCTCGAGCGCCGTGTGCACGTCCTCGTCGTCGTCCGCGGCGACGAACGCGCCCGAGGCGACGTCCTCGCGCAGGCGGTCGAGCGCCTCGTGCATGCCTTCGAGCTCGTCGTCGTCGAGCAGGCGCGCAGCGTGCAGGACGCTGGCGTGGGCCTTCGAGCCGGCGATGTCCTGCCCGGCGAGGCGCCAGTCGAAGTGGGTGCTCTTGCTCAGCGCCGCGAGCGCGTCGCTGGGCCCGCCGGCGAACCGGCCGCCCCACAGGCTCACGCGCTCGGTCGTGGTCCCGTCGGTCGTGGTCTCGGTCTCGTGGTCGTTCTCGGGCACGCCCGCTCCTTCGTCGTCGCTCATGGTCTCAGCGCCCCGTCGCCGAGGTCCGGGGTCCAGTGTGGCAGGACCGCACGCGGCGCTGACACGTCAGGCGCCCGGCCCCGAGAGGTCGAGGAAACGCCGGGCAAGCTCCGCGCCGCCGTCCGGCTCGCGCGCGATGACGAGGATCGTGTCGTCGCCCGCGATGCTCCCGAGGACTCCCGGCAGGACCGAGTGGTCGATCGCCGAGGCGAGGTAGTTGGCAGCGCCCGGCGGCGTGCGCAGGACGACGAGGTTCGCCGACGCCTCCGCGGAGACGAGCATCTCGGAGCACAGGCGAGCGAGCCGTGCCGCGAGGTACTCGGGCGACTCCGCGCTCTGCACGCTGCGGTCGCCGCCCTCCCCCGGGACCGCGTACACGAGCGCCCCCGCGGGGCCGCGCACCTTCTCGGCGCGGAGCTCGATGAGGTCGCGCGAGAGCGTCGCCTGCGTGACCGTGAGACCGTCGGCCGCGAGCTCCCGGGCCAGCTCCGCCTGCGAGTGGATCTCGGTCCTGCGCACGATCTCGGCGATGCGCGCGTGACGCGCCGCCTTCGTCGTGGCGGTCCGGCCGTGCGCCGGGTCGGCACGCTCCGTGACGTCCAACTCGCGCCCCTCGGTCACGACCGCTCCAGGAGGAACGTCATGAGGGCCTTCTGCGCGTGCAGCCGGTTCTCGGCCTCGTCCCACACGACCGACCGCGGGCCGTCGATGACCTCGGCCGTGATCTCCTTGCCCCGGTACGCCGGCAGGCAGTGCAGGACGATCACGTCGTCCGCGCCGTGCGCCAGCAGCTCGGCGTTCAGCTGGTACGGCACGAACGGGAGCGCGCGCTGCGCCGCCTCGTCCTCGTCGCCCATGGACACCCAGGTGTCGGTCGCGACGACGTCGGCCCCGGTCACGGCCTCGACGGGGTCGGCCGTGACGAGGACAGATCCCCCGGTCTCGGCCGCGATCCGCTGCGCGTCGGCGACGAACGCCGGTGCCGGTGCGTAGCCCTCGGGTGTGCCGATCCGCACGTGCATCCCGGCGGTCGCGCCTCCGAGGAGGTAGGAGTGCGCCATGTTGTTCGCGCCGTCGCCCACGTACGCGAGGATCTGGCCGGGCAGCGCCGCCGTGCCGCCGCGGTGCTGCGCGACGGTGAGGAGGTCGGCGAGGATCTGGCACGGGTGGAAGTCGTCGGTCAGGGCGTTGACGACGGGCACCCGGCTGACGCCGGCCATCTCCTCGATGCGGTCCTGGCCGTGGGTGCGCCAGACGATCGCGGAAACCTGCCGGTCGAGCACGCGCGTCGTGTCGGCGATCGACTCGCGCACGCCGATCCCGGCGAGGCGACCGTCGACGACGAGCGGGAAGCCCCCGAGCTCCGCGATCCCTGTCGCGAACGAGACCTGCGTGCGCAGCGTCGGCTTGTCGAACAGCACCGCGACGGCCTGCGGTCCGCCGAGCGGCTGGCGGAACGTGCGGTCGTCCCGGAAGGCGAGCGCGATCTCCAGGACCTGGCGCTGCTCGGCGGGCGTGAGGTCGTCGTCGCGCAGGAAGTGCCGCGGGGCCACCGGGGTCATCGTCAGGTCCTCGTCTCGGTCGGTTCGGGATCGGGCAGGCTCAGCTCCGTGAAGAACGCGACGACGTCGCGCGCCTGGTCGGGCGTGAGGACGAGCGGCGGGGCGAGCCGGATCGCGTCGGGCGCCACGGCGTTGACGATGAACCCGGCCTTGAGCGCGGCGTGCACGACGTCGGCCGCGACGGGCCGCGTGAGCAGGATCGCGAGGAGAAGGCCGCGTCCCCGCACACCGGCGACGAGCGGGTTGCCCGCCGCCGTGATGCCGTCGCGCAACGACTGCCCGACCGTCCGGACGTTCTCGAGGAGCCCGTCCCGCTCGATGACGCCGAGCGTCGCCAGGGCGGCCGCCGCGGCGACAGGGTTCCCGCCGAACGTCGTGCCGTGCTGGCCCCGGCCGAGCAGGGTCGCGGCGCGCTCGCCGTACGCGATCACGGCGCCGACGGGGAACCCGCCGCCGAGGCCCTTGGCGAGCGTCACGACGTCGGGCACGATCCCGCCGCCGAGGTCGTGCTGCTGGACCGCGAGCCAGGACCCGGTGCGGCCGACACCGGTCTGGACCTCGTCGAGGACGAGCAGCGCCCCGTGCTGCGCGGTGAGCTCGCGCGCGGCGACGAGGTAGCCGGGCGAGAGGGAGCGCACGCCCGCCTCGCCCTGGACGGGCTCGACGACGAGCGCCGCGACCTCGCCGCGCGCCGCGACCGCCTCGGCGGAGAACGCCTCCTCGAGCGCCGCGACGTCGTCGAACGCGACGTGCTCGACGCCGCCCGGGAGCGGCTCGAACGGCTCGCGGTACGCCGCCTTGCTCGTGAGGGCGAGCGCGCCCATGGTGCGGCCGTGGAACCCCCCTTGGAGGGCGAGCACCCGCGGCTTCCCGGTGCGGCGCGCCATCTTGAAGGCCGCCTCGTTCGCCTCGGTCCCCGAGTTCGTGAAGAACACGCGCGACCCCTCGGGCGCGCCGCAGAGCGTGAGCAGGCGTTCGGCGAGCGCGATCTGCGTCGGCGTGCCGAAGAAGTTCGACACGTGCCCGAGCGTGCCGAGCTGTGCGCTCACCGCGGCCGTCAGGGTCGGGTGCGCATGGCCGAGCGCGTTGACCGCGATGCCCGCGAGCAGGTCGAGGTACCGCTTCCCGTCCGCGTCCCAGACGTAGGCGCCCTCGCCCCGCACGAGCACGCGCTGCGGCGGGCCGAACGTGTCCATCACGGCGTGCGAGTAGCGCTCGGTCCACTCCTGCACCGAGCCAGGGGTCGTGTCGAGGACGCCTCCCGTGGCGGTGACGGCGGTCGCGTCCGTCGCGAGCGTCGAGCCGTCGTGCGTCATGCGGCACTCCCTGTCACGGGGTCGGGGACGACCATGGTCCCGTTCCCCTGCGTCGTGAACACCTCGATGAGGAGCGAGTGGGGTACGCGCCCGTCGATGACGGTCGCCGCGGAGACCCCGCCCTCGACGGCGCGCAGGCACGCCTCCATCTTCGGCACCATGCCCGACTCGAGGGACGGCAGGAGCACCGCGAGCTCCGACCGCGTGATCTGCGCGACGAGCGAGCCCTTGTCCGGCCACGAGGTGTAGAGCCCTTCGACGTCCGTGAGGACGACGAGCTTCTTCGCACCGAGCGCGACCGCGAGCGCCGCCGCTGCGGTGTCCGCGTTGACGTTGAGCACCTGGGTCGGGTCCTCGAGGTCGGGCGCGATGGTCGACACGACGGGGATGCGCCCCGCGTCGAGCAGGTCCTGCACCGCGGACGGGTGCACCTCGACGACGTCGCCCACGAGGCCGACGTCGACGGGCTCGCCGTCGACCGTGGCGTGCCGGCGCTGCGCCTGCAGCAGGCCGCCGTCCTCGCCCGAGAGCCCGACGGCGTACGGGCCGTGGGCGTTGATCAGCCCGACGAGCTCGCGCGACACCTGGCCCGTGAGGACCATGCGCACGACGTCCATCGCCTCGGGCGTCGTGACGCGCAGCCCGCCGCGGAACTCCGACTCGATGCCGAGCCGGCCGAGCATCGCGGAGATCTGCGGCCCGCCGCCGTGCACGACCACGGGGTGCAGCCCGACGCGGCGCAGGAACACCATGTCCTCGGCGAACGCCGCCTTGAGCCGGTCGTCGACCATCGCGTTGCCGCCGTACTTCACGACGACGAGCGCGCCGGCGTACTCCTCCAGCCACGGGAGCGCCTCGACGAGCACCTCCGCCTTCTGGTCGGGGCGCAGGTCCGTCCGCGTGTCGAAGACGGGGTCGGCGGGCACCAGCCCCGGCGTGGCCGCCGTCGCCGGTTCGGTCATGATCTCGCTGGTCTGGTCGCTCATGAGGAGTACGCGCTGTTCTCGTGGACGTAGTCGTGCGTGAGGTCGTTGGTCCAGACGGTCGCGGTCGCGGAGCCGGCGTGCAGGTCGACCTCGACGCGCACCTCGCGGTCGGCGGCGAGGTCGACGAGCTCGCGCGGCTCGCCGACGCCCCCCGCGCGGCACACCTGGACGCCGTTCACCGACACGTCGAGCGCGAGCGCGTCGAAGGGCGCGACGTCCTCGGGCACCGTGCCCACGGCGGAGACGATGCGGCCCCAGTTCGGGTCGTTGCCGAAGATCGCGGTCTTGAACAGGTTCGAGCGCGTGACCGCGCGGGCGACCGCGACGGCCGCGTCCTCGTCGGAAGCGTTCACGACCGTGACGGCGACGTCGTGGCTCGCGCCCTCGGCGTCGGCGACGAGCTGGCGCGCGAGCGAGGCGCACGCCTCGGTGAGCGCGTCCGTCAGCTCGTCGAGCGTCACGGCGACGCCCGACGCCCCGGAGGCGAGGAGGATCACGGTGTCATTGGTGGACATGCAGCCGTCGGAGTCGACCCGGTCGAACGTCGTCCGGGTCGCGGCGCGCAGCGCGGCGTCGGCAGTCTCGGCGTCGACGACGGCGTCCGTCGTGAGGACCGAGAGCATCGTCGCGAGCCCCGGCGCCAGCATGCCCGCCCCCTTGGCCATGCCGCCGACCGACCAGGTCGCGCCGCCGTCGAGCGAGCCGGGCGCCGCCCCCTCCCGCACGACCTCGACCGTCTTGGGCACGGTGTCCGTCGTCATGATCGCGAGCGCGGCGTCGCTCCCGCCCGTGGCCGCCGAGGACGGGTCGTCGAGCGCGACGGCCGCCGCGTCGACCCCGGCGAGCAGCTCCGGCATGGGCAGCCGCACGCCGATGAGGCCCGTCGAGCACACGAGGACGTCGCCCGCGGACGTGGACAGCACGTCGGCGACGTGCTCGGCCGTGCGGTGCGTGTCGGCGAAGCCCTCGGGCCCGGTGCACGCGTTGGCGCCGCCCGAGTTGAGCACGACGGCGGTCGCGCGCCCGTCGCTCACGGCCTGGCGCGTCCATGCCACGGGAGCGGCGAACACGCGGTTGGTCGTGAGGACGGCGGCCGCGACGTCGAGCGGGCCGTCGTTGACGACGAGCGCGACGTCCTGCGCGCCGGTCGACTTGAGCCCGGCGGCGACGCCGGCGGCCCGAAAACCCTGGGGCGACGTGACGGTCACGGGGCCACTCCCTCGGTGGTGAGGCCCGCCGTCTGCGGCAGGCCGAGCGCGATGTTCATGGACTGCACCGCGGCGCCCGCGGTGCCCTTGACGAGGTTGTCGATCGCGGTGACGGTCACGACGCGGCCCGCGGCGTGGTCGACCGTGACCTGGAGAAGTGCCGTGTTGGCACCGAGCGTCATCGCCGTGCTCGGCCACTGCCCCGCGGGCAGGACCTGCACGAACGGCTCCCCCACGTACGCGTCGTCCCACGCCTGGCGCACCCGCGCGTCGATCTCCGCGGGACCGAGGTCTGCGACGTCGCGAGACAGCGGCGCCGAGACCGTCGCGAGGATCCCGCGCGCCATCGGCACGAGCGTCGGCGTGAACGAGACCCGCACCGCCGGTGCACCCGCGGCGCGCAGGTTCTGCACGATCTCCGGGACGTGCCGGTGGCTCCCGCCCACGGCGTACGGCTGGGCGGACCCGAGCCCTTCCGACGCGAGCAGGTGCGGCTTGAGCGACTTCCCGGCACCTGAGTACCCGACCGCCAGCACGGCGACCACGTCGGCCGCGTCGACGAGACCCGCCGCGACGCCGGGCTGGAGACCGAGAGTCACCGCGGTGACGTTGCAGCCCGGCACGGCGATCCGTCGTGCACCGGCGAGCCGCTCGCGCTGGCGGGTCTCCGTGGCGCCCGCGCCGGGGTCCTGCGTGAGCAGGAGCTCGGGGAGCCCGTAGGGCCACGTGCCGGCGTGCTCCGAGCCGTAGAACTGCTCCCAGTCCGTCGCGGACTCCAGCCGGTGGTCCGCACCCAGGTCGAGGACGAGCACGTCGTCGGGCAGCAGCGCCGCGATCTCACCCGACGCGCCGTGCGGCAGCGCGAGCACGACGACGTCGTGTCCCACCAGGTGCTCGACGGTCGTCGGCAGCAGCACACGGTCGGCGAGGGATCGCAGGTGCGGCTGGTGCGCCCCGAGGAGCGTGCCCGCGTTGCTGTGCGCCGTCACGGCGCCGATCTCCACGTCAGGGTGCCCGGCGAGCAGCCGGAGCATCTCCCCGCCCGCGTACCCGGACGCGCCGGCGACCGCCACTGTGATCGTCATATGCATCACTATACATAGTTATACATCGCGGCGTGTGCTCGCTGGCGCGCTCACGGTTGCGTCCGCGGAGGGGTCGCGCCGTGCGCTCGGGCCGACGGGCTCTGGTTGCGCCCGCGGAGGGGTCGCACCGTGCGCTCGGGCTGGCGCGCCGTCACCGTGGTCTGCCGCCTCACCTTCTCGCGCGCGCTTCTACGCCCTTCGCACACGGTCCGCCCCCACCGCTCGTCCCGACCGTCACCGTTTCGACGACACCACGGCGCGGCGGCGCGGCGGCGCGGCGGCGCGGCATGCGACATGCGACATGCGACATGCGGCGTCTGGCGTGTGGCGTGTGGCGTGTGGCAAGACAAGGGTGAGACGACGCCGGGCGGGGCGGGTGATGTGCGAAGGGCGTCAGAGCCGCGCTCCCAGAACGTGAGCCGGCGGACCGGGGTGACGGCGCGGCAGCCCGAGCACGTCAGCCGCCCCGCCCACCCCACCCGACCACAAGACCCGCCACGAGACCCGACCACGAGACCCAACCACCCGACCGACAACGCCGCGCCCCGCCTAGGCTGCTCCTATGCATGCGATCGTGGCCCGCGAGGCGGGTGGCCCTGACGTCCTGGAGCACCGCGAGCTGCCCGACCCGACGCCGGGACCGGGGCAGCTCCTCGTCCGCACGGCGGTCGCGGGCGTCAACTTCATCGACACGTACAGGCGCGCGGGCGTGTACGCGATGGAGTACCCGCACGTCGTGGGTAGTGAGGGCGCCGGCCACGTGGTGGCGGTCGGGGACGGGGTCGAGGACTTCGCCGTCGGCGACCGGGTCGTGTGGACCGAGGCTCCCGGCTCGTACGCGGACCTCGTGGTCGTCGCGGCGCGCGAGGCGCTGCACGTGCCCGACGCCGTGTCGCTCGAGGACGCGACCGCCGTCGCGCTCCAGGGCCTCACCGCGCACTACCTGTGCACGTCGTCGTACCCGATCCGTCCTGGCGACCGCGTCCTCGTGCACGCGGGCGCCGGCGGGGTCGGGCTGCTGCTCACACAGATGGTCGTGGCGCGCGGCGGGCACGTGATCTCGACGGTCTCGACGCCCGAGAAGGCCGAGCTCGCGCGCGGCGCGGGCGCGGAGCACGTGATCGAGTACACGGCGCTCGGGGACCTGTCGCACGACCTTCCCGAGATCGTGCGCGGGCTCACGGGCGGCGAGGGTGTCGCCGCCGTGTACGACTCCGTCGGCAGGGACACGTTCGACGCGTCGCTCGCGTCGCTGCACCGCCGCGGGACGCTCGTGCTGTTCGGCGGGTCCTCCGGCCAGGTGCCGGCGTTCGACCCGCAGCGGCTCAACGCCGCGGGGTCGGTCTTCCTCACGCGCCCCAAGCTCTCCGACCACACGGCGACGCGGACCGAGCTCGTCGAGCGTGCGACGGAGGTGCTCGGCGCCGTCGCGGGCGGCACCCTGGACGTGCGCGTCGGCGCCACGTTCCCGCTCGCCGAGGCAGCCGAGGCGCACCGCGCGCTCGAGGGGCGTGCCACGACCGGCAAGGTGCTGCTCGTGCCCGACGCCGCGGCGTCCGGCACTCCGGGCCGTCCGGCATGAGCTGGGACTGGGTCCCGGCGCGGCCCGGCGAGGAGGACGGGTCCGACGGCGGCACCTCCCCCGCGCTGCGCCGGGCCGTGACGGTGCTCGCCGTCCTGTTCACCGGGGTGCTCGTCGTCTACTACCTGACGATCGGTGTCCGGCAGGGCGACGACCGGTGCGTCGCCGAGCGGCCGGACGGGGTCGCCGCGAGCCAGGTCGACTCGCAGTGGCGGTGGTGGCCGCCCGGCACGGAGTGCGTCTACCCGACCGGGACCGAGGTCGCGCGCGCCTGAGACCCGGCGCTGCCCGCGCCGTGTCCGTCGACCGGTCCGCTGGCCGGCACGGCGACCGGCACGTCGACCGGTTCGGCGACCGGCGACGTCGCGTGCAGGTGGTCGACGGGCCCGCGGCCGGTCCCGACCTGCAGCGCCGCCCCCGCGCGCAGCGCGCCGGTGAGCCACTCCTTGGCGTCACGCGCGGCCTCCGGCCAGCCCGCGCGCTGCGGGCGCAGCGCCGCGAGCGCCGCGGAGAGCGAGCACCCGGTGCCGTGCGTGTGCGGCGTGTCGACGCGGTCGGCGTCGAACGTCGTCACCCGACCCACGCCGCCCTCGGCCGAGCCGGGCTCCACGAGCGCGTCGGGCGACGTCGCGCCGGTGAGGTGGCCGCCCTTGAGCAGGACCGCAGTCCCGCTCGCCGCGACGAACGCGCGCGCCTGGTCGAGCGCCTCGTCCCACGTCGTCCCGACCGGCGTCCCGGCGAGGACGGCGAGCTCGGGCAGGTTCGGCGTCACGACGTCGGCGCGCGCCGCGAGGTCGCGCACACCCTGCTCGGCGCCGGCGTCGAGGAGCCGGTGGCCGGAGGTCGCGACCATGACCGGGTCGAGCACGACGTACGGCGCCCGCTCGCCGCGAGACCGTCGCGACGCGGCCAGGTCGTCGAGCCACGCGACGATCTCCTGCGCGTTCGCGGCGTCCGCCACCATGCCGATCTTCACCGCGTCGATCACGACGTCGTCGGAGACCGCGTCGAGCTGCTCCCGGAGGAAGGCCGGCCCGGGGACGTGCACGGACCGCACGCCGTGGGTGTTCTGCGCGACGAGCGCGGTCGTCACCGCCATGCCGTACGCGCCGTGCGCGCAGAACGCCTTGAGGTCGGCCTGGATGCCCGCGCCGCCGGTCGGGTCGGTCCCGGCGATCGACAGGACGCGCGGCCGCGAGGGCCCGGGCGACCCGCCCGCGCGAGGTCCGGGTGCGCCGTCGGGCACGGGTGCGGTGCCGGGCGGGGTGCCGGGCGTGGTGGAGGCGAGCGTCATCGCGGACATCCCTTCGCTGGTACGAGCCAGAGCAGGTTCGACGGGTGTGATCTCAGCCCCGCTGCGGGGCACCCCGTGTCGTTCGCGTCATCCTAAGCCTGTCGAACAACTATCCGCGGCGGTCGAGTAGGCGTAGCAGGAGCTGGGTCTGGGACACATTCACCAACGCACCGTGGGCGGTGAGCCTGGCCTCTTGCTCGTGAAGTGCTTGTGTGCCGCGGACCTCGACACGGTGCAGTCGTGCGAGAGCGCCCGCGAAGGGACGCCGGTCGCGACGACGAACAGCAACGCGTTGACGTGCTCGTGTGACCAGTGCTCGCAGCATGGGCGCCCGCCGTGGGTGTGGGCGGAGATGACGAGGTTGCGGGTGCGCGTCCAAGGTGGTTTCGGTCAGGTCGGACGGGTACGAGCGTCGGGCGGACGTTCACGCGGAGCTGATCCTCTCGTGACCAGGGAGGACACACCGACTTGTGGCGGTGGGCACGGATAGCGTGCTCGTCGTGGCTCGGCATACGACGTTCCAGCTGATGGCTGACCCCACCGTGGAACAAGCGCGTGCCCTGGCCCGGCACGAGGGTGGCGCCCGGTTCGCATTCAACCAGGGCCTGCGGCTGCACCTGGACGCCCGCAACGCCTCAAGGAGGGCTGCCGCGACGATCACGGCCGACGACGACGGCGCGGTGAAGGTGCCGTGGACCGGGTTTGATCTGATCAACACGTTCAACGCGTGGAAGAAGTCCGAGGACGCTGGCCGCCGGTTCATCGTCGACGCAGCCGGTGAGACCGATGTCGAGGTGACGGGCCTTGCCTGGCGCACGCACGTATCCGCGCAGGTGTTCGAAGAAGCCGTCGTCGACCTCGGCGGGGCCCTGAAGGCGTGGACCGACTCCCGGCGCGGCAAGCGCGCAGGTCGGGCGGTCGGCCACCCCAGGTTCAAGAAGAAGAACCCCGAGCGCGGCTCGTTCCGGATACGCAACAAGGTCTCCAGGACGAAGGCCAGCGAGCGGGCCACGATCCGCCTCGGGGAGAACGGCCCCCGCTCGGTGACCCTGCCCGGCATCGGCACCATCAAGGTGCACGACGACACCCGCCGGCTGCGCCGCATGCTGAACAAGGGGCGGGCGCGCATCCTGTTCGCGACCCTCTCGCGCCGTGGCGGGAGGTGGCGGATCTCGCTGAACGTCAAGGCGTGCGACCTGCACCCCGTCGCCCGCCATCAGCAGCGCGACGACGCCGACCGCGGTGGGTGGGTCGGTGTGGACCGCGGCCTGCACGCACCCGTCGTCGCCGCAACCAGCGACGGCGAAGAGATGTTCCGCGTCGACGTGGCACCGAGAGCCCTGCGAGCGGCGCAGCCGGTCACCCGGCGGTTGAGCAAGGCCGTTTCCCGCAAGGTCAAAGGCTCCGCGAACCGGCGGGCTGCCGTGCGCCGGCTCGCACGTCATCACGAGCGGGTCCGTGCCCGCCGACACCACTTCCTGCACCAGGTCACCAACACGTTGGTCCAGACCCACGACCGGCTCGTCATCGAAGACCTGAACATCCACGGGATGCTCGCCAACCACCACCTCGCCGCCGCCATCGCGGACGCGGCCTGGGGCGAGCTCGCGCGCCAGATCACCTACAAGGCGTCCTGGCGTGGTGGGCGAGTCCTGATCGCGGACCGGTGGTTCCCGTCGTCGAAGACCTGCTCCGCGTGCGGAGATGTCAAGACCGCGCTCACCCTCGCCGACCGCGTCTTCGGCTGCGAGATCTGCGGGCTGACGATCGATCGTGACCTGAACGCCGCGGTCAACCTCGCCACCTGGGGCGAGCGCAACTTCTCCCAGGTCCTGGACCCCGAAGCACGAGGCCAGGTCACCAACGCCCACCGACGGGAAGGCTCTGGCCGACGCACACGCGCCGACGAAACCAGCCCGAATGACGTGGGAACCCGCACCGCCACAGCGGCATAGGGACGTCCGAGAAGGACGCTGCCGACACCCTCACCGAGGTTGCTCGACAGGCTTTAGACTGCGGGCGTGACCCTGCGCCTCGCCCTGCTCGCGTCCGGTACAGGCACCACCGCGGCAGCGTTGATGGACGCGTGCCGCACCGGGGACGTCGCCGGCGACGTCGTCGTCCTGATAGGGAACAACAGCGGCGCTCCCGTGCTGGCGCGGGCGTCGGAGCGCGGGGTGCCGACACGGCACCTGTCCGCGGTGACACACCCGGACGCAGGTGACCTCGACCGTGCCGTGCTCGAGACCCTGCGGGCGCACGGTGCCACCCACGTGGTGCTGACCGGGTACATGAAGAAGCTCGGTCCGCTCACGCTCGCTGCGTTCGACGGGCGTGTGCTCAACACCCACCCCGCCCTGCTCCCGGCGTTCGGCGGACAGGGGATGTACGGCGACCGGGTGCACCGCGCCGTCCTCGACGCGGGCGTGACGGTCACCGGCGCGAGCGTGCACGTCGTGACGGCGCGGTACGACGAAGGGCCGGTGCTGGCCCGGACCGAGGTGAGCGTCGCACCGGACGACACCGTCGAGACGCTGGGGGCGCGCGTCAGGGCGGCGGAGAAGACGCTCCTCGTCGAGACGCTCGCCGCCCTGTGAGATCGCGGACCTGCTCGCTGGCGGGTCCGGCGCACTCCCTCACTCCTGGTGGATCGCCTCGCCCGCGATCTCGAGCGACACCTTCTTGCCGACGAGGATCCCGCCGGTCTCGAGGATCACGTTCCACACGAGCCCGTAGGCCTCGCGGTCGAACTCGCCCGTGGCGTGGAAGCCGAAGATGTCGCGGCCGTACGGGTCGCGACGCGCGCCCCCGTAGCGCATCGTCAGGTCGATCGGGTGCGTGACGTCGCGGATCGTCAGCAGCCCGCTCACGATGAAGTGCCCGGCCTCGGCCGGTGCGACGCGGTCGGCGGCGACGGTCGCCCGCTCCGGCGACCGGTTGCGCAGCCGTGCCCAGGCGAGGATGGCGTCGTCCTGGCTCCCCTGCCAGCGGACGCCCGTGCTGCGGAACTCGAGCGTCGGGTAGGTCTCGACGTCCAGGAAGTCGGCGCTGTGCAGGTGCACGTCCCGGTCGGCGTTGTGGGTCGTGAGGCTCGCGGACTCGATGGTCGCCGACACGGCCGAGGCGAGCGGGTCCTGCCCGACGAGGATCGTCGCGCTCGCCCGCGTGAACTCGCCCCGCACCGGCGAGACCATCATGTGCTGCCCCGCGAAGCCCACTCGCTTGTGCGCCTCGTCGAGGACGTACGTCCCCGCGTCAGGAACGGTCATGCCGTTCCACTGGCGGACCGGTCGTGTCGTGGTCATCCGTCGCCCTCCGGGCTGCTGTGGTCGAACCGCGACCGCGCCGTCCGCTCGGTCCTGGTCAGGTGTCCAGCATCCCGGATTGTTAGGTGAACATTCAACTAATGGGGGCGTGACGTTGAGTACAACGACATCGCTCAGCGGCGGGGCAGCTCGCCGGGCATCGGGTCGTCGTCGCCCCAGCGGGTCACGCGCAGCCGGCGACCGTCCGGGCCGGGCACCGCACGCCCGTCGCCGGCCGCCAGCTCGAGCGCGGCCCGCAGCGATTCCGGTGAGTCGTGCGTGACGCGGACGAACGACCCCGAGAACGCGTCCAGCCCGCCCCCGGCGATCGCGACCACCATCTCGACCGTGCGCTCGACCGGCGTCCACTCCGTCCGGCCCCGGTGCATGACCATCGAGCCCGTCATGTCGGTCTGCACGACGCCGGGCGCGACCTCGAACGTGCGCAGCCCGCGGTCGTACCCGGAGCGGTGCAGGTTCGCGCCGAGGCGCAGGAGCGCCGTCTTGCTCGCGTTGTACGCGCTCGCGCCGACCATGTCGTGCGAGCCCGCGCCGCTGTTGAGGTCGACGACGCGGCCACCGCCCCGGGCGAGCATGCCCGGGACGACGGCCCGGGCGAGAAGGAACGGCCCGCGGACGTTCGTCTCGAGGATCGCCCACCACTCGTCGGGGTCGGCCTCCCACAGCGGCACCTCGGCGTCGACCCGGCCCGCGTTGTTGACGAGCAGGTCGATCCCGCCGATCTCCGCCTCCGCCGCGGCGACGGCCGCGGACACCGCCCCGGCGTCGGTGACGTCCGCCGTCACGAGGACGGCGCGCCCGGCGCCCGCGGCCGTGATCTCTTCCGCCACGTCCCGGAGCCGAGGGGCGTCCCGAGCGAGCAGCGCGACGTCGAGCCCCGCACCAGCCAGGCCGACGGCGATCGCGCGGCCGATGCCGCGCGACGCCCCGGTGACCAGCGCCGTGCGCGCGGACGCGACGGGCCCTCCCGCCACACCTGCGTCGGCGGGGGTGCCGGTGCTCATGCCCGCAGCTCCGCCCCGACGCGCTCGCGTGCCGCCTCGACGGCCCCGGCACGGACGCGCGCGACGTCGTCGGCCGTGAGCGTCCGGTCGGCTGCGCGCAGCCGGAGCGAGAACGCGAGCGACTTGCGGCGCGCGCCGATCTGCTCCCCGGTGAAGACGTCGAAGAGGGTCAGGTCCTCGAGGAGCTCGCCCGCGCCGTCGGCGACCGCCGAGCGCAGTGCCTCGGCCGTCACGTCGGCGCTCACGACGAAAGCGAGGTCCTCCTTCGCGGCGGGATACGTCGAGACCGGCGTCGCCGCGAGCGGCTCCGCGCTCGACCCCGCGAGGAGCGCGGTGAGATCGACCTCGAACGCGACCGACCGCGCGGGCAGCCCGAGGTTCTCGAGCGCCTTCGGGTGCAGCTCACCCGCATGCCCGACGACCGTCCCGTCGGCGAGCGCGAGCCGCGCACAGCGGCCCGGGTGCCACGGCGCGCGGTCGGTGTCGGCGCTCACGACGACCTCGGCCCCGACGTGCTCGGCGACGAGCCGGGCGGCGTCGAGCGCGTCGGTCCAGTCGGCGGCACGCCCTTCGCCCCACCAGCCGGCGCGCTCGCGCCGGCCGACGAGCACGCCTGCCACGTGGCGCGGCTGGTCCGGCACCGCGGCCGCGAGCGCCGCGAGCTCGTCGTCCGTCGGACGCACGCCCGGCGGGAGCGAGGGCGCAGCCGGGGCGTCGGCGCGCGGACGCGTCACCAGCCCGGTCTCGAACACCGCGAGATCCGTCATCCCACGACCGACGTTGCGGCGCGCGGTCTCCAGGAGCGTCGTGAGCAGGTCGGTGCGCATCAGCGGCCGGTCGTCGGCGAGCGGGTTGACCAGTCGCAGCGCACGACGGCGCTCGTCGGCGGCGGGCAGGCGCAGCGCGTCGAGCTCGGCCGTCCCGACGAAGGGGTAGCTGAGCGTCTCGACGAAGCCCGCCTCGGCGAGGCCACGGGCCACCGAGCGACGGACCGCCTGCTCGCGGGTCAGGCCCCGGCCGCCGGGCGCCTTCGGCAGCACCGACGGGATCTTGTCGTAGCCGACGAGCCGCGCGACCTCCTCCACCAGCTCCGCCGAGCCGGTGAGGTCGGGCCGCCACGACGGGGGCGTGACCACGAGGACGTCCGCACCGTCGGACGACGGCTCGTCCGCGACGGCGCAGCCCAGCGCGCCCAGCGTGCCCACGACCTGCTCGAGCGAGTAGGGCACGCCGACGAGCCGCTCCGGCTCCGAGACCAGCAGGCGCACCGACGCCGGTGCGGGCACGCGGTCGAGGTCCGAGACCGCCGGGTCGGCGGTCCCGCCGCCGTGCTGGACGAGCAGGTCGACGACGCGCTGCGCGGCGACCGCAGGCAGGCGCGGGTCGACGCCGCGCTCGAACCGCTTCGCCGCCTCGCTCGACAGCTTGTGCCGGCGCGACGTGCGCGCGACGGACACGGGGTCGAAGTGCGCGGCCTCGACGAGGACGTCCGTCGTCGTCGGGCCGACCTCCGAGGACGCCCCGCCCATGACCCCGGCGAGGCCGAGGACCCGCGAGCCGCGGGCGCCGTCGGGCGAGTCCGTGATGAGCAGGTCCTCGGCGTCGAGCGCGCGGTCCACGTCGTCGAGCGTCACCAGCCGCTCCCCCGCCTCCGCGCGGCGGACCACGATCGGGCCGGAGACCTGCGTGAGGTCGTAGGCGTGCAGCGGCTGACCGAGGTCGAGCATGACGTAGTTCGTCACGTCGACCGCGAGCGAGATGGGCCGCATGCCCGACGCCGTGAGGCGGCGCTGCATCCACGCGGGCGTGGTGGAGGCCGGGTCGAGGCCGCGCACGACCCGCGTGACGAAGCGGTCGCACCCGTCGACGCCGTGGACCGGTGCCGCGTCGTCGACCTCCACGGGGAACCCGTCGGGGGTCGCGGCCGGAGGCGGCGTCGGGAGCGAGGCGGCGAGACCGCGGTCGGTGAAGCGCGCGCCGGTCGAGTGCGCGTACTCGCGCGCGACCCCGCGGTAGGAGAACGCGTACCCACGGTCCGGGGTGACGTTGATCTCGAGCACCTCGTTCCCCAGGCCCAGGAGCGCGACGGCGTCCTGGCCCGGGGTGAGGTCGGCTTCCGCGAAGCCGAGGCGCGGGAGCACGATGATGCCGTCGTGGTCCTCGCCCAGCCCGAGCTCGCGCTGCGAGCAGATCATGCCGTCGGACACGTGGCCGTACGTCTTGCGGCTCGCGATGGCGAACGGCCCGGGCAGCACGGCGCCCGGGAGCGCGACGACGACGAGGTCGCCCTCGCCGAAGTTGTGCGCCCCGCACACGATGCCGCGCGGCTCGCCGCCCTCGGACGCCGGGACGCCGTCGACGTTGTGCGCGCCGACGTCCACCTGGCACCAGTTGATCTTCTTGCCGTTCTTCTGCGGCTCGGGCGTCAGGCCGAGCACGCGCCCGACGACGAGAGGACCGGTCACGGCGGCGCCGTGGACCTCCTCCTCCTCGAGCCCGACGCGCACGAGATCGGCGGCGAGCTGCTCGGCCGCGAGGCCGGCAGGGAGCTCGACGTGGTCGCCGAGCCAGTCCAGGTCGACGTACGGCATCAGACGCCCCTTCCGAGCTGGGCGGAGAAGCGCACGTCGCCCTCCACCATGTCGTGCATGTCCGCGATCTCGTGGCGCAGCATGAGCGTGCGCTCGATGCCCATGCCGAACGCGAAGCCCGAGTAGACGTCCGGGTCGATGCCCGCCGCGCGCAGCACGTTCGGGTTGACCATCCCGCAGCCGCCCCACTCGATCCAGCCCGGCCCGCCCTTCTTCTGCGGGAACCACAGGTCCATCTCGGCGCTCGGCTCGGTGAACGGGAAGAAGCTCGGGCGCAGGCGTGTGCGCGCCTCCGGGCCGAACATGGCCTGCGCGAACGCGTCGAGCGTGCCCAGGAGGTTCGCCATCGTCAGGCCCTCGTCGACCGCGATGCCCTCGACCTGGTGGAAGACGGGCGTGTGCGTCGCGTCGAGCGCGTCGGTGCGGAACACCTTGCCCGGGCACGCGACGTACAGGGGTACGCCGCGCGCGAGGAGCGAGCGTGCCTGAACGGGCGACGTGTGGGTGCGCAGGACGAGGTTCGACGGCTCGTCGCCCGCGCCCGCGACGTAGAACGTGTCCTGCATCTGACGCGCCGGGTGGTCGGGACCGAAGTTCAGGGCGTCGAAGTTGAACCACTCCGCCTCGACCTCCGGGCCGTCGGCGATCTCCCAGCCGAGGCCGACGAAGAAGTCGGCGACGCGCTCCTGCAGCGTCTCGAGCGGGTGGCGTGCCCCGCGCGCCGCGCGGTCGGTGGGCAGCGTGACGTCGACGGCCTCCTCGACGAGGACGCGCTCGTCGCGCTCCGTCTCGAGCTCGACCTGACGTGCGGCGACCGCCTGGTTCAGGCGACCACGGAGCGGGCCGAGGAGACGACCGGCGGTCTTCTTGTCCTCGGGAGCGAGCGACCCGATCTGCCGGTTCGCGAGCGCGAGCGCGCTGCGGTCGCCGGCGTGCTCGGTGCGCACGGCCTTGAGGGCCTCGAGGTCGGTCGCCGCGGCGACGGCAGTGAGCGCGGCGTCGAGCGCGCGCTGCAGGGCGTCGGCGTCGAGCGGCGACGGCGCGTCGGTGGGGGGTCCGTCGTGGGTGGCGACGGCGTCAGGGCTGGACATACGAGCCTTCCTGGCGGTGGCTGGACAGCTGGCGGGACGGTGTGAGGGCCCACGGGCGCGTCACGAGGGCCGGACGCGCGGACACGCCGAGCGCGTCCGCGACATTCTAGGGCGCCCGTCGGTGCCCGGACCTCTCGGTCCCGTCCACGTCCCGGTCAGGAGGCGTGACGGCGCGTCAGCAGCGCGGGCCCGTGACGGGCCTGTGACGGGCCTGTGACGGGCCCTGAAGATCGACGATCAGCTCGCGCAGTCATCCTCGCACGACCGGCCCTGCCCCGACGGCGAAGGGCAGGCTTGCGATCTCGTGGTGCACCGGCCGGCCGGCACCAAGATCCGAGGCGACGACGGCGAGCCGCGTCGCCTGCCAGCGGGGCCCGTCGTAGACGGCGAGCGCTGCGGACGGCGCCTCGAGCGCGTCCCGCAGCGTCGGTCCGGCGGGTCGCCCGCGTCGCCCGGCGCGGCGGTCCGCCTGGCGCGCCCCGGGGGCCGCCCGGGCGATGGTGAGGTGCGCGCGCTGGCGCGGGCGGCGGTCGACGTGCACGCCGACCGCCGAGCCGGCGTCCGCGGCCGCGGCGCTCAGGGCGCGCAGGTGGTCGAGGTCTGCGCGAGGTCCGCCCACGCCCACCCACAGCACGCGCCGGTCGAAGACGCCCGCCCCGTGCAGGCTGAGCTCGAGCGGGGGCGTGGCGTCGGCCACCTCGGTGAGGGCTTCGACGAGCTCGGGGACTGCGCCGTCGGCCACCTCGCCGTAGAACGAGACCGTGAGGTGCCACAGCTCGCGCGGCGTCCAGCGCACGAGCGGCGCGCCGTCGGGCCGGAGCGACTCCTGCGCACGCACCGCCCCGAGCGCCAGGTCGAGGTGGTCGCACGCGGCGACGTCGGGATACAGCGCGGCGAAGATCCTCACCGACGCGCCCCGCGGTGGGCGCGGCCCGACGCGTAGAGGCATACGGTGGCCGCGGTCGCGAGGTTGAGCGACTCCGCCCGGCCGCGGATCGGGACGCGGACGACCGCGTCCGCGAGCGCACGGTCCTGCTCCGGGAGCCCCCATGCCTCGTTCCCGAACACCCACGCGGTGGGCCGCGCCAGGTCCGGGAGACCTGGGGCGCCGCGGTCGGGACCACCGGCGCGCTCTGCGCCCGCGGTGTCGAGGAGGTCGTCGAGATCGTGGTCCCCCGCACCGTCGGCGGCGAGGACGAGCAGACCGGCCGCGCGGAGGGCGAGGACCGTCTCGTCGAGCGCGACGCCCGAGACGACGGGGAGGTGGAACAGCGAACCCGCCGTCGAGCGCACCACCTTGGGGTTGTGCACGTCCACGCTGTCGCCCGCGAGGACGACCAGGTCCGCCCCGGCCGCGTCCGCGGCACGGATCACGGTCCCGGCGTTGCCCGGGTCACGGACCGTCGCGAGGACCGCGACCAGCAACGGCCCGGCGGCGCCGCTCGAGGCTGCCGCGAGCGCGTCATCCAGACCGGGACGCTCCTCGCGCACGACCGCGAGCACACCCTGTGCGTCCGGGCTCATCGCCGCGAGCACCTCCGGGGTGCCCACGTGGACGTGCAACCCCGCGTCACGGGCGTCCGCGAAGATCTCGACATAGCGACCCGCCGCGGACGGCGTCACGTAGAGGTCGCGGACGCGCTCCGCGGCATGCCGGACCGCCTCCCGGACGGCCTGAGGACCCTCGACGAGAAGCTGACCGTGCCGTGAACGCGCCGAACGCCCGGCCAGGGCCCTGACCGCCCGGACCCGGTCGCTGCGAGGGTTCGTCAGCGTGGGGTCGAGGGGATCGGGCACCTGCCGGGCGTCCGTGGCGTCGGTGCGGATGCTCAGGCCGCGGCCTTCGGCGCGTTGACGTCCTCGGGGAGCGCGTCCTTCGCGACCTGGACGAGCGCGTTGAACGCCGCCACGTCGTTGACCGCGAGCTCCGCGAGCAGGCGACGGTCGACCTCGACACCCGCGGCCTTGAGGCCCTGGATGAGGCGGTTGTACGTCAGGCCCTGGGCGCGCGACGCCGCGTTGATGCGCTGGATCCACAGCTTGCGGAAGTCGCCCTTGCGCGCCTTGCGGTCACGGTAGGAGTAGACGAGGGAGTGGGTGACCTGCTCCTTCGCCTTGCGGTAGAGGCGCGAGCGCTGGCCGCGGTAGCCCGCTGCGCGCTCGAGGGTCGTACGGCGCTTCTTCTGGGCGTTGACCGCCCGCTTCACGCGTGCCACGTGATGCTCCTTGCAGTTGGGGGCTCAGGGTGAGCCGGTCGGCGACGGGGTGTCGTCACCGCGACCGGGTCACTTGCCGAGCAGCTTCTTGATGGACTTGACGTCGGCGGGCGAGACCACCTGGTCCTGGGCGAGGCGGCGCTTGCGCTTGGTCGCCTTGTGCTCGAGCAGGTGTCGAGCGTTGGCCTGCTCGCGCATGACCTTGCCGGTACCCGTGATGCGGAAGCGCTTCTTGGCACCCGAGTGCGTCTTGTTCTTCGGCATGGCTGCCGTGTCTCCTTGTGTCCGGTCAGCCACCTCGCGGTGGCCGACGTGTTCGGGTCCGGGCCGGTGGGTCCGGACCCCGAGCAGTTTCGGTCGATGGGCCGGCCGTCAGCCGGCCTTGCCGCGAGGGGCGGGCTTCGGCGCGGGGCGCGGGGCGCCCGGCTTGGGAGCCGGTCGCGGCACCGCGGGCTTCGCCGTGCCGGACTCCGCCGGAGCCGCGGCGGGCCGCGGCGCGGCCGGGCGTACCGGCTCCGCGGACTGGGCCCGAGGACGCTCCGCAGACTGTGTCCGAGGACGCTCCGCAGACTGTGTCCGAGGACGCTCCGCGGACTGCGCCCGCGGACGCTGCGCAGCGGGCGCCCTGGCGGGGGCCGGGGCCTTCGCCGGAGCGGAGGCCTTGGGCGGCGCGGGAGCCTTCGCCGGGGCGGGAGCCTCCGCAGCAGCCGCGGTCTCGACCGGCGCGTCCGCGGGCGTCTCGACGACAGGCTCTGCGACGGGGGTCTCGGCGACGGACTCCTCCGTGACCGGGCTCAGGTCCTGGGCGTCCTGCTCGACCTCCGGCGCGTCATCCTCGGGGCCGTCCGGCTCGCGCTGAGCAGCGCGCTGCGCAGACTTCGTCAGCCGCGGCTCGGCCTCCTGGGCGCGCTTGCGCTGCTCGCTCTTGGCGTCGGCCTTCTTCTTCACCGGGCCGAGCACCATCGTCATGTTGCGCCCGTCCTGCTTGGGCATCGACTCGACGAAGCCCAGCTCCGAGACGTCTTCCGCGAGGCGCTGCAGCAGGCGCACGCCCATCTCGGGGCGGGACTGCTCACGGCCGCGGAACATGATCATGACCTTGACCTTGTCGCCGGCGGAGAGGAACCGCTCGACGTGGCCCTTCTTGGTGCCGTAGTCGTGCGGGTCGATCTTCAGCCGGAAACGGATCTCCTTGAGGACCGTGTTCGCCTGGTTCCGCCGCGCCTCGCGCGCCTTCATGTCCGACTCGTACTTGAACTTGCCGAAGTCCATGAGCTTGCAGACGGGCGGGCGGGCGTCCGGGGCGACCTCGACCAGGTCGAGGTCCGCGTCCTGGGCAAGGCTCAGGGCAACCTCGGTGCGGACGACGCCGACCTGCTCCCCGCCAGGACCGATGAGTCGGACCTCGGGGACGCGGATCCGATCGTTGATGCGAGGCTCGCTGATGTGATGCTCCTAGGAAGTCGTCGGTAGACCGCCCGGCACGAGGAAGGCCCCCGTCCCTGAGCGCAGGGCGGAGGCCATCGTTCCGGCAGCCGTGGGTGCACCACGACGACCACGTCAGGGCGACACACCACGAGGGCGAGCCGTCCGGACCAGGACCCGGCCTCTGTCGCGACATCACGTCGACGGTCGAGACCCGGGTGGGATGGGATCCACTTGCGCACCCGCACTGGCCTGCCTCGGTGTCCACGGACGGCCGCGGGGCCGCACCTGATCACCGACGCACGTCGTGCAGGTCGGTCAGCCATCAAGACTACCAGAGGTCGGCGGCCTCCAGGACGAGCGGCCGTCGTCGACCGTCGCGCCGCGCGAGCTGGACATCTCCCCCGAACTAGACGCCCTCCATCATTGGAACTCTTCCAGAGAAGAGGGTTAGGGTGGGGTCATGACGACGGGATCGACGCGGTCCTCCGCCGTACCCGAGCGTGCGGCACGGCCGCCGCACGGGTCGGGCCACGAGGTCGAGCTGCGCGAGCACGGGCTGCGCGTCACGGCGGCGCGGCTCGCGGTGCTCGACGCCGTCGGCGCTCGCCAGCACGCCGACGCCGACGCCGTCCTGCGCGCAGTGCGCGCCGCGCTCGGCTCGGTCTCCGTGCAGGCGGTCTACGACGTCCTCAACACGCTGACGGACAAGGGCCTGCTCCGGCGCATCGAGCCGGCCGGCCACCCTGCCCGCTACGAGCGCCGCCTCGGCGACAACCACCACCACGTCGTGTGCCGTGCGTGCGGCGCCGTCTCCGACGTCGACTGCACCGAGGGCCACGCCCCGTGCCTCACCCCGAGCAGCACCTCCGGGTTCCGGATCGACACCGCCGAGGTGACGTTCTGGGGCCTGTGCCCCGACTGCGCGCCCTGACCCCTACTGGGTGGACCGGTGGACCTCGCGCATCCCATCGACGCCCGTTATCTCACGATGACCCCGTTACGGAACTCGGTCTCTCGCACCGGGTCCGCTGGAAGGAGCGCCTCATGACCTCCCCGTACACGACGACGAACGCCGGAGCACCCGTCGCGTCCGACGCCCACTCGCAGTCCGTCGGCGCCGACGGCCCGATCGTCCTGCACGACCACTACCTCGTCGAGAAGCTCGCGCAGTTCAACCGCGAGCGCGTCCCGGAGCGCGTCGTCCACGCCAAGGGCGGGGGCGCGTTCGGCACCTTCACCGTGACCGGTGACGTCAGCGCGTACACGCGCGCCGCCGTCTTCCAGCCCGGGACGGCGACCGAGATGCTCGCCCGGTTCTCCACGGTCGCCGGGGAGAACGGCTCGCCGGACACCTGGCGCGACCCCCGCGGCTTCGCGCTGAAGTTCTACACGAGCGAGGGGAACTACGACCTCGTCGGGAACAACACCCCGGTCTTCTTCATCCGCGACGGCATCAAGTTCCCCGACTTCATCCACTCGCAGAAGCGCCTGCCGGGCTCGAACCTGCGCGACAACGACATGCAGTGGGACTTCTGGACCCTGTCCCCCGAGTCGGCGCACCAGGTGACGTGGCTCATGGGTGACCGCGGCCTGCCGTCGAGCTGGCGCCACATGGACGGCTTCGGCTCGCACACGTACCAGTGGATCAACGCGACGGGCGAGCGCTTCTGGGTCAAGTACCACTTCACGACCCAGCAGGGCATCGACAACCTCACCGCGGACGAGGCCGCCCAGCTCGCCGGCTCGGACGCCGACCACCACATCCGCGACCTGTACGGGCACATCGAGGCGGGAGACTTCCCGCGCTGGACGCTATCCGTCCAGGTGATGCCCTACGAGGACGCGAAGACCTACCGGTTCAACCCCTTCGACCTCACGAAGGTGTGGCCGCACGGCGACTACCCGCTCGTCGAGGTCGGGGTCATGGAGCTCAACCGCAACCCGGAGAACTACTTCGCGGAGATCGAGCAGGCGACGTTCGCGCCGAGCAACTTCGTGCCTGGCATCGCGGCGAGCCCCGACAAGATGCTCCTCGCGCGCATCTTCTCCTACGCGGACGCGCACCGGTACCGAGTCGGCACGAACCACGCACAGCTCCCGGTGAACGCCCCGCGCGGCGCCGAGGAGGGTGGGCACTCGTACGCGAAGGACGGCGCGATGCGCTACTCCTTCTCCTCCGCCACGACGCCGGTCTACGCACCGAACAGCCGCGGCGGTGCCCACGCCGACCCGGCACGCGCCGCGGAGTCGACCGGGTGGGAGGCCGACGGCGAGCTCACGCGCGCCGCCGCGACGCTCCACCCCGAGGACGACGACTTCGGCCAGGCCGGCACGCTCTACCGCGAGGTCTTCGACGGCCCGGCGCGCACCCGGTTCCTCGAGACGATCACGGGTCACGTGGGCGGTGTGAAGAGCACCGACATCCGCGAGCGGGCGATCCAGTACTGGACGAACGTCGACGCCGAGCTCGGTGCGGCGCTGCGTGTCGCGCTCGAGGCGAAGGGCGCACCGGTCGAGGCCGGCGAGCCCGGCACGGCGAGCGAGCCCGTGCGCGTCTGACGTCCACGGACCGACGCCCACCCGGCGCCCACGCGGCGCCGAGACCGGAGAAGCCGCCCCGGATCCCTGCGGATCCGGGGCGGTTTCCCACATCTCGGCGCACATTCGGTGCACGTCCCGTGGCCCGTTCGGTGACGGGCCGGAGACGGACCGGCTCCGGTCGAGCGGGCGGCTCGACCGCGACGGTCGGACCGGATGGAAAGATGGACGCCATGAGCATCGAGAACGCCCCCGCGCAGGACCCCTCGACGGACGCCGTCCGTGACATCGCCGACGTCGCCTCCGTGGAGGTCATCACCTCGGCCGCGGTGCACCTCATGAGCGCCGCCGCGGTCAAGTGCGGCCTCGCCGAGGACGCCGAGGCGCAGGGCCACCTGGACCTGGACGAGGCGCGCAAGCTCATCAACGCGCTCGCCGCGCTCGTCACCGCGAGCGCGCCGGACATCGGCAACCAGCACGCGCGGTCCCTGCGGGACGGCCTGCGCTCCCTCCAGCTCGCGTTCCGCGAGGCCTCGGTCTACCCGGACGCCCCCGGTGACGGCCCGGGCGAGAAGTTCACGGGTGCGGTGAGTTGAGCACCCCGCCACCGCCGCCGTCCGGCAGCACGGCAGCCCCCGACGGCCCGACGCCGGTCGCCCCCGTGCCGGTCGTCCCGGCGCCCGCCGGACGGGAGCCCGAACGTCCCTGGCCGGCAAGCGGCCCGTCGCCCGACGTGGCCTCGAGCGGGCCGGAGGATCCGGGAGCGACGCCGGCCGTGGCACCCCGCAGACGCCGGCGGACGGGGATGGTCGTGACGATCGTCCTCCTGTCGCTGCTGCTCGCGGGCGCGGTCGGCGTGGGAGCGTACCTCTGGGTCACCACGACGCGCTGGCAGGAGAGCAGCGCGGAGTGGGAGTCCCAGGCGCGAGCGCTCGGCGAGGACGTCGCGCGCCTGCAGGCGGACCTCGACGGCGCCAACGCCGAGCTCGAGTCGGCCCGAGGCCAGCTCACCACCGCGCAGGACCGGATCACCGAGCTCGCGAACGAGAAGGCCCAGCTCGGCGACGAGAACGAGGCCTCGCAGCAGTACCTCGACTACCAGAGCCGGGTCTCCGACGCGGCGGGCAAGGTCGCCGCGGCGCTCGGTCAGTGCACGACGGCGCAGTCCCAGCTCATCGGGTACCTCAACAACCGCGACGCGTACGACCCGGCCGACCTCGAGCGCTTCTCCGGCCAGGTCGACGAGCTGTGCCAGGCGGCGGCCGACGCGAACACGCAGCTCCAGCAGGAGCTCGCGGGATGAGCCGCAGGATGACCGGCGCCTCGCGGGACCGCTCGGCGGGGGCGGCTCGGCACTCCGCTTCGCGCACCGTCCGGTGGACGACGGCGCGTCCTCTCCGGGGCGCGCGCGTCGCGACCGCCGTCGCGGTATCGATCGCGATGTCGGTCGTCGCCGGCTGCGGAGTCCTGCCGGAGCTGCCCGACCCGGTGCCGCAGAGCGTCGTCCCGTCGTTCGCCGCGCCGGGCGAGCCCGCCGGGTCGGAGGTCCTGTCCCCCGACGGCTCGGACACGGTGCGCCGGATGGCCGTGCGGATCCGCAACGTCGGCTGCGAGGGCCTCTCGACGGGGTCCGGGTTCGCGCTCGACGCCCGCACGCTCGTGACGAACAAGCACGTCGTCGACTCGTCGCGCTCGCTGCAGCTCCTCACCTACGACGGCCGGGACATCGCCGCCCAGACCGCGAGCATCGCCGGGCTCGCCGACCTGGCGATCGTGCGCACCGCGGAGGACCTGCCGTCCGCGCCGACGCTCGCCGCGGCCGACCCGGCGCCCGGTGACCCCGTGACCGTCGTGGGGTACCCGGAGGGCGGGCGCCTCACGGTCACCGAGGGCTCCGTGATCGGCACGACGACCGACCCGCTGCACGAGAACCTCGGCGAGGTCCTCGTGACCGACGCCCCGGTCGAGCCCGGGAGCTCCGGGTCGGCCGCGCTCAACGACGCGGGCGAGGTGATCGGCGTCGTCTACGCGAAGACGTCGACCGACAAGAGCCTGCTCGTGCCCGTGAGCACGCTGCGCGAGCTCCTCGCCGACGAGTCCTCGTTCAGCGCCGCGGAGGAGTGCTCGGGCTGAGCCGCGCGCGACGTGGCGCGGGGGTCTAGTCTCGGCCGCATGGCAACGAACGCGAGCCCCGGCGACGCGCCCGCCGTCGACCCGGCGCACATCACGCAGGCCGCACGCGACACCCTGACCGTCCGCCGTGTCTACGGGGAGGCCTACGAGCGCGGTTCGACGCTCGTGATCCCCGTGGCCACGGTCTGGGGCGGCACCGGGTCCGGCTGGGGCTCCGGCTCCGGTGAGCTGTCCGGCAAGGGAGCGGCCGACTGGCCGTTCCACATCGGGAGGTCGCCGGCGCCGCCCGAGGCGCCCGAGACCTCCGGCAAGCCGTCCGACGGCCCCGGGTCCGGTAACGCGGACGGCGACGCCGGTGCTGAGGGATCGGTCGCTAGCGGCGCGTTCGGCGTCCGGGTGAAGGCCACAGGGGTCTACGTGGTCGACGACGCGGGCGTGCGCTGGCAGCCCGCCGTCGACGTGAACCGCGTCGTGCTCGGCGGGCAGGCGGTCCTGGCGGTCGTCGGCGTCGCGGCGTCGCTCGCCTGGGCGATCGGCCGGTTCCGCCGGGGCTGACGATGTCCGCCCGGGTCGGCCGGGACCGTCAGTCCGCCCGGCCGATCCGCAGCTCGAGGCCGTCCACGCGCGCCGACACGACGTCGTTCGCCGCGAGCGCGGCGTTGACCTGGGCGAGCACCGCGTCGAGGCCGGCACGGTCGAGGCCGGCGTCGATCCGCAGGACGACCGCGACCTCGGCGCGCCGTCCGGGCTCGGCCCACGCGCGCGCCACGTGCGGCACGCCGGCGACCGCGGACGCGACGGCGTCCTGCACCGCGGGCGCCACGACGCCGTCGGCCACCGCGGGCTCCCACTCCACGCCCTGGGCGAGAGCCCACACCGCCGGCCGCGGGACCAGCACGGTGACGGGGCCCGCGGGGTCGACGACGAGCAGCGCCCAGTCCTCGCTCACGGCGGACAGCGCCGCGCGGCGCGCGTCCACGGGTACCGGACGCGCATCCGTCCGCCAGGCCGCCATGGACGCGACCGAGGTGAACACCGGCAGGGCGCGGCGCCCGTCCGGCGCCTGGAGCGCGACGACGCCGGCCGACGCCTCCTTGTCGACGGTGTGGCCGTGCTCCCCCTCGGCCGACGACTCGAGCTCGGCGAGGATCGGCACGAGGACACGTGTGCTGCCGAGCCGGCGCACGACCTCGGCCACCGTCGCCGCGCCGCCCTGGTGGGCCGCGAGCGTCGCGGTGAGCTCCGGGTCGGCCGAGCCGTCGTCGCCCGAGAAGCCCGAGGACGCCGGCAGCGCCTTCCCGGAACCGGACGCCGCGCCGACGGAGGCGTCGGCCTCCGGGTGGCCCGAAGAGTGGCCGTGGGTGTCGTCGCCCACGGTCACGGCCGACCGGCGACGTCGAGCGCCTGCGGCAGCGTGAAGGCCCCGGCGTACAGCGCCTTGCCGACGATGGTGCCCTCGATGCCGGCGGGCACGAGCGCGCGCAGCGCCTCGAGGTCCGCGAGGCTCGAGATGCCGCCCGAGGCGACGACCGGCGCGTCGGTGCGCGAGGCGACGTCGCGCAGGAGCTCGAGGTTCGGGCCACGCAGCGTCCCGTCCTTCGTCACGTCGGTCACGACGTAGCGCGCGCAGCCCGCCGACTCGAGGCGGTCGAGGACCTCCCAGAGGTCGCCGCCCTCCTCGGTCCAGCCGCGCGCGGCCAGCGTCGTGCCGCGCACGTCGAGGCCGACTGCCACCGCGTCGCCGTGCTCGGCGATGACCTTCGCGGTCCAGTCCGGGTTCTCGAGCGCCGCGGTGCCGAGGTTGACGCGGCGCGCTCCCGTGGCCAGCGCACGCTCGAGCGACGCGTCGTCGCGGATGCCGCCCGACAGCTCGACCTGGACGTCGAGCCGGCCGACGACGTCGGCGAGCAGCTCCGCGTTCGACCCTCGCCCGAACGCCGCGTCGAGGTCGACGAGGTGGATCCACTCGGCACCGCCGGACTGCCAGTCGAGCGCGGCGGCGAGCGGGTCGCCGTACGAGGTCTCGGAGCCCGCCTCGCCCTGGACGAGGCGGACGGCCTGGCCGTCGGCGACGTCGACGGCGGGGAGCAGCACGAGGCGGTCGGTCACGAGGTTCTCCATCGGTCGTGGCGCGGGCTCCCGCGCCGGGTTGGGTGAGGACGGACCGGCCGCGGTCGACGGTACGCCGCCGACCCGCCCGGGGCGTCCGTCAGAGCGTGCGGACCCAGTTCTCGAGCAGGGCCGCGCCCGCGTCGCCGGACTTCTCCGGGTGGAACTGGGTCGCGGACAGCGGGCCGTTCTCCACGGCGGCGACGAACCGCCCCCCGTGGTCGGACCAGGTGACGAGCGGGCGCCGGATCGGCGAGTCGGACGGGAGGTCGTCGCCGAGCGTGAAGGAGCGCGCGGCGTACGAGTGCACGAAGTAGAAGCGCTCGTCCTGGATGCCGTCGAAGAGGACGGTGCCCTCGGCGGCCTCGACCGTGTCCCAGCCCATGTGCGGGACGATCTCGGCCTCGAGGCGGTCGACGAGACCCGGCCACTCCCCCAGCCCGTCGGTGAGCGTGCCGTGCTCGTCGCCCTGCGAGAACATCACCTGCATGCCGACGCAGATGCCGAGCACGGGCCGCCCGCCCGCGAGCCGGCGCCCGACGACCTCGTGGCCGCGCACCGCCGTGAGGCCGTCCATGACGGCCGCGAACGCCCCGACGCCGGGCACGACGAGCCCGTCGGCGTCCTGCGCGCGGGCGCGGTCGGCGGTCAGCTCGACGTCCGCGCCGACACGTTCGAGGGCGCGCACCGCGGAGCGCACGTTGCCGAACCCGTAGTCGAGGACGACCACCGACGGGCGGCGGCCCGCCACAGGCCCTGCGGTCGCGGCGCTCACTTCTTGCGCGCCCGTCGGCCGGCGGCGGTCAGCAGCCGCATCGCCTTCCACCGGGAGATGGACGAGCTCGCGACGACGCCGTCGAGGTCAGCGAGCGTGCTCGAACCCGTCAGGAGGTCCTCGAGCGCCTCCGGGGCGCCCCCGAGCACGAGACCCGGGGCGAGGGTGTCGCCGACCGCGCCGTCGCTCCAGCGCGTCATCGTGAGCTGCTCGCCACGGCGCTCCACGAGGATGAGCGGGACGCCCTTCACGAGGGTGGTGAGGGCGGCGGCGGCCCGCGCGGGCGCGTCGCCGGACCGGTCCCGCAGCACCGCGACGGCACCGACGTCCGTCGCGACGACGTCGGCCTCGACCTGGGCGAGCGAGCACGCCGCCGCGAGCGGTTCGGCGCCCGCGATCTGCGTGACGAGCGCGACGAGCTCCGGGTCCGAACCGGCGGTCAGCGACGACACGTCGTCCGGGATCTCGAGGCCCTCGAGGGCCTCGGCGCCCGGGCGGTCGTCGCCCGGCACGGCCGGGTTCGGGTCGGTGCTCACAGGGTGCCCTTCGTCGACGGGATGCCCTCGACGCGCGGGTCGGGCGCGACGGCGGCGCGCAGCGCGCGGGCAAGGGCCTTGAACTGCGCCTCCACGATGTGGTGCGGGTCGCGGCCGGCGAGGACGCGCACGTGCAGGCAGATGCCGGCGTGGTGCGCGATCGACTCGAGCACGTGCCGCGTGAGCGACCCCGTGAAGTGGCCGCCGATCAGGTGGTACTCCTGCCCCTCGGGCTCCCCCGAGTGCACGAGGTACGGGCGGCCGGACACGTCGACGACGGCGAGCGCGAGCGCCTCGTCGAGCGGGACCGTCGCGTCGCCGAAGCGCGCGATGCCGCTCTTGTCGCCGAGCGCGACGCGCAGCGCCTCGCCCAGTGCGATCGCGACGTCCTCGACCGTGTGGTGCGCGTCGATGTGGGTGTCGCCCGTCGCCTCGACCGTGAGGTCGATGAGCGAGTGCTTGCCCAGCGCGGTGAGCATGTGGTCGTAGAACGGGACCGTCGTCGAGATCTGCGTCCGTCCCGTCCCGTCGAGGTCCAGCTCGACGAGCACGCTCGACTCGGAGGTCGTGCGCTCGATGCGCGCGATGCGCCCTGACCCCTGCGTACGACTCACAGTCCTGCCACCTCCACGAGGGCGTCGCGGAACGCCCGCATCTCGTCGCGGGTGCCGATCGACACCCGCAGCCATCCGTCCGGCCCAGTCTCCCGGATGAGCACGCCGCGCTCCAACAGGCCGGCCCAGACCGCGTGCCGGTCGGCGAACGTGCCGAAGAGGACGAAGTTCGCGTCGGAGTCGGCGACCTCGAGCGCGCGCCCGTCCGGGTGGCGCAGCGAGCGCAGCCACGCGACGGTCGCGTCGCGCTCGGCGCGCAGCGTGTCGACCTGGGCCAGGAGCTCGTCGGCGTGCGCGAGAGCGCCCCGCGCCACGGCCTGCGTGACGGCCGACAGGTGGTACGGGAGGCGCACGACGCGCAGCGCGTCGACGAGCTCGCGCGACGCCGTGAGATATCCCACGCGGGCGCCTGCGAGCGCGAACGCCTTCGACATCGTGCGCGTGACCGCGAGGTTCGGGTAGCGGTCGAGCAGCTCGAGCGCGGACGGCGTGCCCGCGCGCCGGAACTCCCCGTACGCCTCGTCGACCACCACGACCGCGGGCGCCTCGCCGTCTCCCGTCGGCACGCGCACCGCGAGCGCCGCCTCGCAGACGGCCTCGACCGTCGCGGCGGGCAGGGCCGTGCCCGTGGGGTTGTTCGGGCTCGCGAGCAGGATCACCGACGGCTGCTCACGGCGGACGACGTCCCGCGCGTGGTCGGGGTCCAGCGTGAAGTCCTCGGCACGCCGCCCGACGACCCAGTCCGTGTGCGTGTCGCGCGCGTACTCGGGGTACATCGAGTACGTCGGCGCGAACGAGACCGCCGTGCGGCCGGGCCCGCCGAACGCCTGCAGGACGTGGAGCATGATCTCGTTGGACCCGTTGGCCGCCCAGAGCTGATCGGCCTCGCGGTGCACGCCCGACTCCACCCCGAGGTACGCCGCGAGGTCGGTGCGCAGCGCGTGGAAGTCGCGGTCCGGGTACCGGTTGAGGCCGGCGGCCGCGGCCCGCACGTGCTCGGTGATCGTCGCGACGACGGCCGGGCCCGGAGCGTGGGGGTTCTCGTTGACGTTGAGGAGGACGGGCACGTCGAGCTGCGGCGCGCCGTACGGCTCGATGCCCGCGAGCTCGGGGCGCAGCGGCAGCCCGGAGGTCCCGGCGACGGTGGGTGGGGTCACCTCCACAGTCTACGAACCGACCGGAGCGCCACGGGGTCGTCGTCCGGCACGCGGTCATCGTCGTCCGTGGGGCGCTGCCGCCGAGCGCGGCGTCAGGCGGACGTCACCTCACCGGACTCGACCGTGACGGGCACCTCGGGGAGCGGCTCGGGCGCCGGACCGCCGAGGACGGCGCCGGTCGCGAGGTCGTACCGGGAGGCGTGGCACGGGCAGAGCAGCTCCCCGTCGCCCGGGGCGACGGTGCAGGCCTGGTGCGTGCAGATCGCGCTGAACGCGGCGAACGTCCCCTCCTCGGGCTGCGTCACGAGGAGCTGGGCTCCGCCGACCGTGACGCTCAGCGCGCCGCCCACCGGGACGTCGTCGGCCCGCGCGAGGACCTCACCCGGCGCCACGGCCCCGGAACCCTCGCCGCTCTCGCCCGCCGTCCCGGACCCCTCGCCCGTGCCCGACGGCGACCCGCCGCCGCACGCGGCGAGGAGCAGCAGGACCGCGCCCGAGCCGGAGCCGGCGAGGACCGCCCGGCGGGTGGGTGCGTGCCGCTCGACGGTGCCCTCGTCGCTGTGGTGTCCGTCCATGGTCTCCTCCGTCGCAGCTGTGTACCGGGAGGGCGGGCGCGCCGTCGGGCCCGGCGTGCGTCGTCCGGCGATCCTGTCCGCCGCCCCGTCCGACGAGCGCCGCACGACGGACGGCGCTTCAATTGAAGCACCGGGGTCGCAGGGTCGCCCCCGGGCGCCAGCAGACCGCGGTCGCTCCCGCCCGCACGCCGTTCCCCGCACCCTCGCTCGTCCACGGACGGAGCCGCGATGACCACCTCCGGGCCTCCCGGCCCTCCGTCGCCCGAACCCCGCACCCGGGGTGCGTGGTTGCTGCGGGGCCTCGCGGCCGCCGGGCTGCTGCTGTCGGCGGACATCCACCTCGTCCTGTACGTCGAGGGCTATGCCGACATCGACGTCGTCGGGCCGCTGTTCCTCCTCAACGCCGTCGCGGGGCTCGTCCTGGGGCTCCTCGTGCTCGTGTGGCGACACTGGCTGCCTCTGCTCGGCGCGGTCGGCTTCGGGGCCCTCACCCTCGCGGCGTTCTACCTGTCGACGACGGTCGGGTTCTTCGGCGTGAACGAGACGGTGCGTGGGACGCAGCAGGTGCTGGCTGCGGTGGCCGAGTGGGTGGTGGTCGTCGCGGGGACTCTCGCGCTGGTGGTGGAGCGGGGCCGCTCCCGGGCCCCGCACCGTGAGACCTGACCACGGCCTGGGGACGACGCGGCACGTGCATGGGCGGGTGCGCCTACGATCGGGCGGGTGAGTTCCACCGACCCGTACGCGGACCTGCCCTTCGACCCGGCCGACGAGCCGCCGCTCGACGACCCGTACGACGCGCCGAGGTCCGACCCGGCCGCCCAGGCGGCCGTCGGCCCCGGGGCGGAGGTCGCCCCAGAGCAGGCGGCCCCGTCGGCACCTGCGCCCGCGCCCGTCTCGGGACCGCCGGCGGTGCCCGCGGCGGAGCGCGCGGTGCCGCCCACGGCGACAGCCGGGGACGGCGAGGCCGCGCGCCGCGCGAAGCTCGCGATGCTTCGCGGCCTGCTGGACGGTGAGTCGCTGCGCGAGGACGCGGAGACGGCGCTGCGCGCGCTCGTGGGGCGCGACGACGCGCGGCTGCGCGACGACCAGTGGCGCGCGATCGAGGCGCTCGTGGCGTTCCGGCGCCGCGCGCTCGTCGTGCAGCGCACCGGGTGGGGCAAGTCGGCGGTGTACTTCGTCGCGACGAAGCTGCTGCGCGACCGCGGCGCCGGGCCGACCGTCATCGTCTCGCCGCTGCTCGCCCTCATGCGCGACCAGGTCGCCGCTGCCGCGCGCGCGGGGATCCGCGCGGTGACCATCAACTCGTCGAACGTCACCGAGTGGGACGACGTGCACGCCGCGATCGAGGCCGGGCAGGTCGACGTCCTGCTGTGCTCGCCCGAGCGCCTCAACAACCCGGGGTTCCGCGACGAGGTGCTGCCGCGGCTCGCGGCCGACGCGGGGCTCGTCGTGGTCGACGAGGCGCACTGCATCTCGGACTGGGGTCACGACTTCCGGCCCGACTACCGGCGCATCCGCACCCTGCTCGCCGACCTGCCCAGCGGCATCCCCGTCCTCGCGACGACCGCGACGGCCAACGTGCGCGTCACGGCCGACGTCGCCGAGCAGCTCGGCGTGCACGCGTCGGCCGCTGCGGCGCCGAGCGGGCCCGGCACGTCCGACGAGGTCCTCGTGCTGCGCGGTGGGCTCGACCGCGAGTCGCTGCACCTCGCGGTGCTCCCGCTGCCCGACCAGCCGTCGCGCGTCGCGTGGCTCACCGAGGCGCTCCAGGACATCGACGGGTCGGGCATCGTCTACTGCCTCACCGTGTCCGCCGCCGAGCAGGTCGCGAGCCAGCTGCGTTCCGCCGGCCTGGCCGTCGCCGCGTACACCGGGCAGACGGACCCGGCCGAGCGCGAGCGCCTCGAGGGCGACCTCAAGGAGAACCGGGTCAAGGCGCTCGTCGCGACGTCCGCGCTCGGCATGGGATTCGACAAGCCCGACCTCGCGTTCGTCGTGCATCTCGGCGCGCCGAGCTCGCCGATCGCCTACTACCAGCAGGTCGGTCGTGCCGGGCGCGGAGTCGACTCGGCCGTCGTCGTGCTGCTGCCCGGCGAGGAGGACCGGCGCATCTGGGAGTGGTTCGCGTCGACGGCCTTCCCGCCGCAGGCCCAGGTCCGCACGACCCTCGCGGCCCTCGACGGCGGGGGGACGCAGTCCGTCGCGCAGCTCGAGACCCAGGTGGACCTCAAGCGGTCACGGCTCGAGGGGATGCTCAAGGTGCTCGACGTCGACGGCGCGGTGCGCCGCGTCAAGGGTGGCTGGGAGTCGACCGGGGCGCCCTGGGAGTACGACGCCGAACGGTACGCGCGCGTCGACGAGACCCGCACGGCGGAGCAGCGAGCCATGCTCGACTACGAGGCGACGACCGGGTGCCGCATGGCGTTCCTGCGGGCGGCGCTCGACGACCCCGAGCTCGAGGCGGGCTGGGAGTGCGGCCGGTGCGACCGCTGCGGCGGCGTCACGCTGCCCGCCCTGCCGGACGCGGAGACGGTCGCCGCTGCGCGTGCGGACATGGACCGCCCCGGCGTCGAGGTCGTGGCGCGCCGGCAGTGGCCGAGCGGGATGGACCGGCTGGGGATCGACGTGCGGGGGCGCATCCCGGCCGAGGAGCAGGCCGAGCCGGGGCGCGCGGTGGCGCGGCTCGACGGCCTCGGGTGGTCCGCGCCCCTGCGCGAGCTGTTCGCCCCGGGGGCGCCCGACGGCGAGACGCCCGTCCCGCTGCGCCGCGCGGCTGCCCGGGTGCTCGACGAGTGGGACGCGCTGCGGGCGCCGTCAGCCGCCGCTCCGGCCGCGACGACCGGGGACGCCGGCGACGGCGCGGACGCGGACGCGGCGGACGCCGAGACGGCCGCCCGGGCGCTGCTCGTCGACGGCGTCGTCGCCGTCCGGTCGGTGACGCGACCCGTGCTCACGCACCACCTGGCGACCGGCCTCGCCGCGTACCTCGGGCGTCCGCTCATCGGGGCCATCGGGCCGGTGCCCGGTCGCGAGGAGCCCGGGCGCCACGACGTGAACTCCGCGACACGCCTGTCGGGCGTCGCGGGCCGGCTCCGGCTCGAGCTGTCCCCGGCCGCGCTCGACGGTCTCGTCGGGAGACGCGTCCTGCTCGTCGACGACTGGACCGAGTCCGGCTGGACGCTCACCGTCGCGGCGCGGCTGCTTCGTCAGGCGGGGGCTGCGGCGGTCTACCCGTTCGTGCTCGGCGTGCGCTGACACTCGGAGGCGGACGGGCACAAGACTGACGAGGACGGGCTCACCAGCGCAGGCGCAGCTCGGTGTACGTCGTGTCGACGAAGCCGAGCGAGCGGTACAGCTCCTCGCCGTCGGGCGTCGCGTGCAACGAGACCGAGTCGACGCCGGCGTCGCGCGCCCACGCGATCGCGGCCTCGACGCACGCGCGCCCGTGCCCGCGTCCGCGCGCGGACGGCAGCGTGCACACGTTGGACAGGTGAGCCGTGAGCCCTCGCGGGTTGCGGGCCGACGGCGCCCCGCGACCGAGCGTCACGAGCGCGCCGGCGACCACGACTCCGTCCTCGTCCACGACGAACGCCGCCGCGTCGTCGTCGGCGAGGGCGTCGCGGAACCAGGTCAGGGCGCGGCCCTGCCAGGCCTGCCCGTCCGTGCCGGCCTCACCCATGGCGCGCATGAGCTCGACGCGCAGGCCGACGAGCGCCGGGGCGTCCACCGGACGCGCCCGGCGCACGGTGTGTCCGTCCGTGGGCACGGCGCCGACGATCAGAGGAAGCGCGCGCGTACGGCCTCGCCGTGCGCGGGCAGGTCCTCGTCGTTCGCGACGGCGACGATGCGGTCGGCCACGACCCCCAGCGCATCCCGGTCGTACTCGATCACCTGGACCGCCTTGACGTAGCTGTGCACGCCCAGGCCGCTCGAGAAGTGCGCGCACCCGCCCGTCGGCAGGATGTGGTTCGACCCCGCCATGTAGTCGCCGAGCGACACCGGTGACCACGGTCCGACGAAGATCGCCCCCGCGCTGCGCACGCGCTCGGCCAGGGCGGCGGCGTCGTCCGTCTGGATCTCCAGGTGCTCGGCTCCGTAGGCGTCCACGACCCGCAGGCCCTGCTCGAGGTCGTCGACGAGGACGACCGCCGACTGCGGACCTGCGAGCGCCTGCGCGACCCGCTGCGCGTGCTTGGTCGAGGGCACGAGGTCCTTGAGCCGGGACTCGACCGCCGCGGCGAGCTCGACCGAGGGCGTGACGAGGAGGGCCGCCGCCGACGGGTCGTGCTCGGCCTGGCTGATGAGGTCGACCGCGACGTGCCCCGGGTCGGCGGAGCCGTCCGCGAGGATCGCGATCTCGGTGGGACCTGCCTCGGAGTCGATGCCGACGACGCCGCGCACGAGGCGCTTCGCCGCGGCGACGAACACGTTGCCCGGGCCGGTGACGACGTCGACGGGCTCGCACAGCACCTCGCCGTCCTGCGGCGCGCTGCCCGCGGCGCCGTACGCGAACATCGCGACCGCCTGCGCACCGCCGACCCCGTACACCTCGTCGACGCCGAGCAGCGCGCACGCGGCCAGGATCGTCGGGTGCGGGAGCCCGCCGTTGTCCTTCTGCGGCGGGGACGCGACGGCCAGGCTCGGCACGCCGGCCTCCTGGGCCGCGACGACGTTCATGACGACCGACGACGGGTAGACGGCGAGCCCACCCGGGGCGTAGAGGCCGACGCGCTGCACCGGCACCCAGCGCTGGCGCACCTGCGCCCCCGGGGCGACCTGCACCGTGAAGTCCTGGGGCCGCTGCGCGGCGTGGACCTGCCGCACCCGGCGGATCGCCTCCTCGAGGCCTGCGCGCACGGTCGGGTCGAGCTCGGCGAGCGCCGCCGAGAGCGCCTGCGTCGGCACCCGCAGGTGCTCCGGACGGACGCCGTCGAACCGCTCGGCGTACTCGCGCAACGCGTCGGCGCCGCGAGCCCGCACCGCGTCGATGATCGGGGCCACCCGATGCGTCGCGTCCTCGACGCCGACCCCTGCGCGGGGCAGGGTCGCGACGAGCTCGCGCGCGGACAGGGTGCGGCCTCGGAGATCGATGCGGGTGATCATCCTCCGAGTCTAGGAGCGACCGCAGCACGAGGACGAGCGGATTCGCCTGCCGGTCGCCACGGGACGGGACCCGGTGGGATGGGACGATGTGTCGCATGGACGCACACGACGCCACCCCGGTCGAGATCTCCGACGACGTCATCCGTCTCGGGCAGTTCCTCAAGCTCGCCGGTCTCGCGGACTCCGGGGCCGACGCTCGTGAGCTCATCGCGGACGGCGAGGTCAGCGTCAACGGCGAGGTGGACACGCGGCGCGGCCGCCAGCTGCGCAAGGGCGACACCGTCGCGGTCGAGCACCCGCAGGGCGCGCAGCGCGCGACCGTCGCCTGAGTCGTGACGGTCCGCCACGTGCTGCTCGACGCCGACGGCGTGCTGCAGGAGGTCCCGGGCGGCTGGTACGCCGCGATGGAGCCGCACCTGGGGACGCGCTCGCGCGAGTTCCTGCACGCGACGTGGAGCGACGAGCTGCCGTTTCTCGCGGGCAGCGGTGGGGACTACCTCCCGTTCCTCGCCGACGCGCTCGCCGCGTACGGCGTGTCGACGCCCGCCGACGTCGTGTACCGCGACGTGTGGCTCCGCATCGACGTGGTCACCGAGTCGGTCCGGCTGGTCGAGCAGCTGCGCAGCGCGGGCTACGGCGTCCACCTCGGGACGAACCAGGATCGCGAGCGCGGCGTCCACATGCGCACCGCGCTCGGCTACGACGCGCTGTTCGACGTGAGCTGCTACTCCTACGACCTCGGCGTGGCCAAGCCCTCCGCCGAGTTCTTCGTCGAGGCCGCACGCCGGATCGGCGCGGCGCCGTCGAGCATCCTGTTCGTGGACGACGTGGCGAAGAACGTCGAGGCCGCTCGGGGCGCCGGGATGATCGGTGTGCACTGGAGCGTCGAGCGCGGGCACGACGAGCTCCTCGCGGCCCTTGCGCAGCACGGCGTCCGGATCTCCGCCGGCGCCGAGCCCCGGGTGCCGCCCCGATCAGACGACTGACCGGCAGCCGACACAGGTGCGTCCGCCGGTCTGTCGACGCCGGCAGGTCAGGCCATGTAGGTCGAGGCCATGACCTTGTCGGGCGTGAGACGCAGGACGACGCGCTCCGGGTTGGGGTCGAGCTGGCGGTAGCGGCGCGCGTACCGGGCGACGGCGTCGGCGACCTCGGCCTCGTCCTCGACGACCTCGATCGTCCCCTCGATCGTGATCCAGCGGCCGCCGTCGACCTGGCACACCACCGCACGCGGGTGCTCACCGCCGACGCCCGCACGTCGTGCGTTGCGCGCCTTGGCCGACGACCGGTTCGTCGTGATGCGCACGACGCCCGCGTCGGCGTCCCACGTGAACGCGACCGGCACGACGTGCGGCGAACCGTCCGCACGCAGGGTCGTGAGGGTCGCGAGGTGGCGCTCGGTGACGAAGACGCGCTGCTCGGGGTTGAGTCGGATCACGCGACCGAGCCTAGTGCGGTCGCGCCGCCCAGCCGCCCAGCCGCGGGCGTCGGGCGGGCTCAGCCGTCGAAGCCGCAGGTCATGATCGGCGGGACGTCTCCGTGGCGCAGCGCACGCAAGACCTGGAGCTCGTGCGGCACGACCGGCTCGGGCAGGGCGTCGAGCGGGAACCACCGCAGGTCGGACGCCTTGTCGCGCTCCCTCAGCGTCGGGGCACCGCTCCAGCGGGTGGCCTCGAAGAAGAAGTCGACCCGCTGCTCGAGCGCGGGTCCGGCCGGTTCGCCCCGGTGCAGCACCGTCACGGGCCGCAGGTGCGCGGGATCGACGTCGATGCCGAGCTCCTCGCGTGCCTCCCGGACCGCCGCCGCGACGACGGACTCCCCTTCCTCGACGTGTCCGGCGGCCGCCGCGGCCCAGTACCCGTCCCGGTACCCCGTTCCCTGCCGCAGCTGGAGGAGCACCTCGTCGCCGAGTCGCAGCAGCACGTAGGCGGCCGGCACGACACGGAACCGGTGGTCGGCCGTCCCGTCGTCCCCGGATCTCACGGCCGCCTCGTGACGTGGCACCGTGCCCCGCCGGTCCGCCACTGGATCAGCCCACGAGGCACGACGGTCCGAGCAGGGCCTTGAGGTCGCCGAACAGCGCGGGCGACCTCTCGACGCGCAGGGTGTCCCCCGCACGCACGATCGTCGTCTTGCCGGGCTCGAGCACCTGCACGTGGACCTCGGCGGAGCCCGGGTGCGTCGCGAGCACCTCGCGCAGGCGGGTGATGACGGGCTCGACGCACCGCGTGTGCGGCACCCGGACCGCGACGGGGGACTCGGCCCCCACGGACACGTCCGGGAGAGAGACCTCCATCGCCTGGAGCTGCATCGTGTCGTCGCGGCGCCGCACGCGACCACGGAGCACGACCACCTGGTCCTCGGCGAGGATCGTCGAGTACGCGAGGTACGTCTCGCCGAAAAACATCACCTCGACGGCGCCCTCGAGGTCCTCGATGGTCACGGCCGCCCACGGGTTGCCGTTCTTGCTCATCTTGCGCTGGAGCGAGGTGATGAGCCCGGCGACGGTCACCGTCGACCCGTCCGGGCGGCCCTCGTCGGCGATGAGCGCCGCGATCCCCGTGTCCGCGGCGCGCGTGAGCACGTGCTCGAGGCCGGACAGCGGGTGGTCGGACACGTAGAGACCGAGCATCTCGCGCTCGAACGCGAGGCGCTGCTTCTTGTCCCAGTCCGGCAGGTCCGGCACGTCGACGGAGAAGGAGAGGCCGGCCTCGTCTTCCGCGCCACCGAAGTCAGCGAACAGGTCGAACTGCCCCTCGGCCTCCTTGCGCTTGACGCTGATGACGGAGTCCACGGCCTGCTCGTGGACGACGAGCAGGGCTCGCCGCGGGTGGCCGAGCGAGTCGAACGCTCCCGCCTTGATGAGCGACTCGATCGTGCGCTTGTTGCAGACGACGGCCGGGACCTTGTCGAGGAAGTCGGTGAAGGACGTGAAGTCGCCCTTCTCCTCGCGCGTCGCGACGATCGCGTCGACGACGTTGCGGCCCACGTTGCGCACCGCGGTCAGGCCGAAGCGGATGTCGTCGCCGACGGCCGTGAAGTTCGCGGCGGACGAGTTGACGTCGGGCGGGAGCACCGTGATGTGCATGCGGCGGCACTCGTTGAGGTAGAGCGCCGACTTGTCCTTGTCGTCGCGCACGCTCGTGAGCAGCGCCGCCATGTACTCGGTGGGGTAGTTCGCCTTGAGGTAGGCGGTCCAGTACGAGACGAGGCCGTAGCCGGCCGAGTGCGCCTTGTTGAACGCGTACCCCGCGAACGGGACGAGCGTGTCCCACACCGCCTGGATCGCCTTGTCGGAGTACCCCCTCTCCTTCATGCCCCCGTGGAAGGGCACGAACTCCTTGTCGAGGATCTCCTTCTTCTTCTTGCCCATCGCGCGCCGCAGCAGGTCGGCCTGGCCGAGCGAGTAGCCCGCGAGCACCTGCGCGGCCTTCTGCACCTGCTCCTGGTAGACGATGAGGCCGTACGTCTCGTCGAGCACCTCCGCGAGCGGCTCGGCGAGCTCGGGGTGGATGGGCTCGATCTTCTGCACACCGTTCTTGCGCAGCGCGTAGTTCGTGTGCGAGTTCATGCCCATCGGGCCCGGGCGGTACAGCGCGATGACGGCGGAGATGTCCTCGAAGTTGTCCGGCCGCATCTGGCGCAGCAGCGCACGCATGGGCCCGCCGTCGAGCTGGAACACCCCGAGCGTGTCCCCGCGCCCGAGCAGCTCGTACGCCGCTCGGTCGTCGAGCTCGAGGGTCTCGATCTCGATCGGGTCCTTGCCGTTCATGACGATGTTCTCGAGCGCGTCATCGAGGATCGTCAGGTTGCGCAGGCCCAGGAAGTCCATCTTGATGAGGCCGAGGCCCTCGGACGTGGGGTAGTCGAACTGCGTGATGACCGCGCCGTCCTGGAGGCGACGCATGATCGGGATGATGTCGATGAGCGGGTCGCTCGACATGATGACGCCTGCAGCGTGCACGCCCCACTGGCGCTTCAGCCCTTCGATGCCGCGCGCGAGCTCGACGACGCGCTGCGCCTCCGGGTCGGTGTCGTGGAGCTGGCGGAACTCGCCCGCCTCCGCGTACCGCTCGTGCTTCGGGTCGAAGATCCCCGCGAGCGGGATGTCCTTGCCCATGACCGCGGGCGGCATCGCCTTCGTGAGCTTCTCCCCCATCGCGAACGGGAACCCGAGGAGCCGCGACGAGTCCTTGAGCGCCTGCTTGGCCTTGATGGTGCCGTACGTGACGATCTGCGCGACGCGGTCGTCGCCGTACTTCTCCGTGACGTACCGGATGACCTCGCCACGCCGGCGCTCGTCGAAGTCGACGTCGACGTCGGGCATCGACACGCGCTCGGGGTTGAGGAAGCGCTCGAAGATGAGGCCGTGCTTGAGCGGGTCGAGCTCGGTGATACCCATGAGGTACGAGGCCATGGACCCCGCGGCCGACCCACGGCCCGGCCCGACGCGGATGCCCTGTGCCTTGGCCCAGTTGATGAAGTCGGCGACCACGAGGAAGTACCCCGGGAAGCCCATCTGGACGATGACCTCGGTCTCGTACTCCGCCTGCTTGCGCGACGCGTCCGGGATGCCGTCGGGGTAGCGACGGTGCAGCCCGCGCTCGATCTCCTTGACGAACCAGCTCGTCTCGTCCTCGCCCTCCGGGACGGGGAACCGCGGCATGTAGTTGGCCTTCGTGTCGAACGACACCTCGCACTGCTCCGCGATGAGCAGCGTCGTGTCGCACGCCTCCGGCAGCTCGGCAAAGACGCGCCGCATCTCGGCCGCCGACTTCACGTAGTACCCCGTGCCGTCGAACTTGAACCGGTCCGGGTCGTCCAGGGTCGAGCCCGAGTTGATCGCGAGCAGCGCCTCCTGGCTCGACGCGTCCTCCTCGCGCACGTAGTGCAGGTCGTTCGTCCCGACGATGCGCGCGCCGACGGTCTCGGCGAGCCGCAGCAGGTCCTTCGTGACCCGGGTCTCGATCTCGAGCCCGTGGTCCATGAGCTCGACGTAGAAGTTCTCGCGCCCGAAGATGTCCTGCAGCTCGCCCGCCGTGCGGACGGCCTCGTCCCACTGCCCGAGCCGCAGCCGCGTCTGGATCTCCCCGGAGGGGCAGCCGCTCGTCGCGATGAGGCCCTTGCCGTACCGCTCTAGGAGGTCGCGGTCCATGCGCGGCCACTTGCCCATCTGCCCGTCGAGCGACGCGAGCGACGACGCCCGGAACAGGTTGTGCAGGCCCTCGTTGTTCTTCGCGAGCAGCGTCATGTGCGTGTAGGCACCGCGCGCCGAGACGTCGTCGGACTCCTGGCCCTTCTCGCCGAACCGCACGCGCGTCTGGTCGAACCGGCTCGTGCCCGGCGTGATGTACGCCTCGACGCCGATGATCGGCTTGATGCCCTTCGCCTGCGCCCGCGACCAGAACTCGAACGCCCCGAACACATAGCCGTGGTCCGTCGTCGCGATCGCCTTCTGCCCGAGCCGCTCGACCTCGTCGAACAGGTCCCCGATCCGCGCCGCGCCGTCCAGCATCGAGTACTCGGTGTGGACGTGGAGGTGGACGAAGTCCTCGGTCGTGCTCGGCATGCGTCGATCCTAGGCCGGGGTACCGACGCTCCCGTGCACCTCCGGCGGGACATGGGGGTGTGCGCCGGATCTACCATCCGCGCCTCGTCCCTCGGCGCTCCCGCCAGGCCCACCACGATCCGGCGCACACCCCCACGTCCCCCCTCGACCGTCCGTCACCTCGTGTGTGACGAAGGACTCCTCGCGCGGCGACGCCCGAGCTCGGCCCGGCCCCGCGCGCGGTCGTGACGACGCGGTCCTGGTCCCCGGCGATCAGGCGTCGGCGGTGAGGGTCTTCGCGGCGTCGCGGTGGTCGATGCCCGCGTCGAGGTAGACGGGGCCTGAGACGGTGTAGCCGAGGCGCTCGTAGAAGCCGATCGCCTGGACCTGGGCGGACAGCTCGACCCGCGCCGTCGGACGGCCGTCCGCTCCCGGGACGGCGTACTCGGCGAGGGCGATCTCCTCCAGTGCACGCATCACCGCGGCGCCCGCCCCGGTCCCGCGAGCCGACGCCGCGACGGCCACGCGGCCGATGTGCGTCTCCCCCGGGTGCGCCGGGTCGGTCAGGAGGCGCCCCGTGCCGACGACGTCGCCACCCTGCTGCGTGTCCCGCACGAGCACGTGGGTCGTCGTGGGAGCGGTGTCGAGGTCGTCGATCTCTTCCTCCACCGGCACGTGCTGCTCGTCGACGAACACCGCGAGCCGCACCGCGTGCGCGGCGGCCAGCCCGGCGGCGTCGTGCACCCGCTCCACGACGAGCCGCGGGGCGCGCGCGTCAGGTGCGGAGGCGCTCACGCGTACGCCCCGCGCAGGACGTCGAGCGCGTGCGCGAGGTCGTCCGGGTACGTCGACGCGAGCTCGAGCCACTGCCCTGTACCCGGGTGCTCGAAGCCGAGCCGCATCGCGTGCAGCCACTGCCGCGTGAGGTCCACGCGCGAGGCCAGGACCGGGTCGGCGCCGTAGGTCAGGTCGCCGACGCACGGGTGGCGCAGCGCGGAGAAGTGCACGCGGATCTGGTGCGTGCGACCCGTCTCGAGGTGCACCTCGACGAGCGAGGCGGCCGGGAGCATCTCGAGGACCTCGTAGTGCGTCACGGACGGCTTGCCCTCGGCGGTCACCGCGAACTTCCAGTCGCTGCTCGGGTGCCGACCGATGGGCGCGTCGATCGTCCCGGTGGTCGGCTCGGGATGGCCCTGGACGAGCGCGTGGTACACCTTCTCGACCGTGCGCTCCTTGAAGGCCCGCTTGAGCGCGGTGTACGCGGTCTCGCTCTTCGCGACGACCATGAGCCCGGACGTGCCGGCGTCGAGGCGGTGGACGATGCCCTGGCGCTCGGCGGCGCCGGACGTCGAGATCCGGTAGCCCGCGGCGGCGAGCGCGCCGACGACCGTCGGCCCGGTCCAGCCCGGCGACGGGTGCGCGGCGACGCCGACCGGCTTGTCGACGACGACGAGGTCCGCGTCGTCGTGCACGATGCCCATGCCGGGCACGGGCTCGGCGACGACCTCCACCGCGGCGGGAGCGGTGTCGGGCACGTCGACCTCGAGCCAGGCGCCCCCGACGAGGCGCTCGGACTTGCCGACCTCGCGGCCGTCGAGACGCACGGCGCCCTCGGCGGCGAGCTCGGCGGCGCGCGTGCGCGACAGCCCGAGGAGCCGCGCGAGACCCGCGTCGACGCGTTCGCCGGCGAGGCCGTCGGGGACGGGGAGCGAGCGCAGGCTCACCGCGTCTCTCCCCCCGCGGCGTCGGCGCCGTGCGGGCCCTCGGCGGGTTCCGCGGTCGGCGACGTCGCGTCGTCGCGTCCTTCGCGCGTGCCGTCGATGCGGATGCCGAGCAAGGTGAGCACGACGATCATCACCGCAGCCCCGACGATCGCGATGTCCCCGACGTTGCCGACGAAGAAGCCCGCGTAGTCGATGAAGTCGACGACGTGGCCGCGCGCGAAGCCGGGCTCGCGGAAGAACCGGTCGACGAGGTTCCCCAGGGCACCACCGAGCAGCAGGCCGAGCGCCACGGCCCACGCGCGCGAGCCGATGCGACCGACCATGCGCACGATCACCACGACCACGGCGACGACCACGATCGTGAGGACCCACGTCATGCCCGTGGCGATGGAGAAGGCGGCACCCGGGTTGTACAGGAGGCGCAGGCCGAGGAGGGAACCGACGAGCGGGATCGGCTCGTCACCGAGCTCGAGAGTCGACTCGGCCCACCACTTGGTGAGCTGGTCGAGCACGAGCACGAGGGCGGCGAGGCCGGCGGTCGACGCGACGAGGAGACGGCGCGACCGTCCCGAGGTCGGTGCCGGCCCGTTCGGGACCGTGCCCGGTACGGAGACGACGTCGTCGGGTCGGTCGGTGGAGGACGACCCCGGCGAGGAATCGACGGGGTCGACCGGGTCGACGGGTTCGGGGCGCGAGGAGGTGGACATCGGCGGCAAGTCTGCCACGGTCGCGTCGCGCCACGGGCCTCGCGGCCCCGCAGGGCCGACTTCTGCCCGGCTCTCGCCGGGACGTGCGTGTCAGCGGCGCTCTTCGCGCTGCTTCGCCTCGACCGACAGGTTCGCGCGCGGGAAGGCCTGGAGCCGCGCCTTGCCGATCGGCAGGCCCGACGCCTCGCACGTCGCGTAGGTGCCCGCCGCGATGCGGTCGAGCGCATGGGTGGTCTGGGCGAGGAGGTCGCGCACGTTGTTGACGAGGGTGAGCTCCTGCTCGCGCTCCAGGGCGCTCGACCCCGAGTCCGCCTGGTCGTCGCCCGCGCCGTCGCCCGAGTCCCGCAGGAGGTTCGACAGGGCCTCGTCGGCCTGGGCCAGCTCGCCCTCGAGGCGTTCCTTCTCCGACAGGAGCTCCGAAGCCAGCTCCTCGACCTCGCGCAGGGTCCACGGCTCCTCGCCCTCGCGCACGGGGAAGGTCTTGACGTCCTTCGCAAGGTTCGGGAACTGTTCGCGCACGGCCGACCTGGCCGCGGTGGTGAGCTTGGTCATCTGCCCCTCCTGGATCGAGTCACGCGAGAGTAGACGCAGCGGCCGGTACGCACAACACACCACGCCGTCCCCCCGAGAGGGAGGGATCGCAGGTGCGCGTGCGTACCGGCCGCTGCCGGACGGTCGACGCTGGGGCTAGATGCCGGACGCGAGGTCGCTCGCGCGACCGGACCCGCCGACGTTGCTGCGCGGCGGGAGGGCGCTGCCCCGGTTGTCCAGGTCCCCGAGGAGGTTCTGGAGGTAGCTCTTGAGGCGCGTGCGGTAGTCGCGCTCGAAGAGACGGAGCTCGTCGATCTTGCGCTCGAGGAGCGAGCGCTCCTGCTCGAGCTGGGAGAGCGTGCGGTGCGAGGTCTCCTCGGCCTCGCGCACGATGCGCGAGCCCTCCTCCTTCGCCTCGGCGATGAGCCGGTCGCCCTCCTCCTGCCCGGAGCGCACGTAGTCGTCGTGCAGCTTCTGGGCCAGCTGGAGCATCCCGGTCGCCGACTCCGGCTCCGCCGCGTTCTTCGTGACGACGGCCTGCGAGACGGGGGCGGGAGCCGGCTCGGGCTCCGGCGCCGGCTTGGGCGCCTCGACGGGCGCCGGGGCCGCTGCTGCGGAGGACGCGTCGGCCCGGCTCAGCTCGGCGACACGACGCTCGGCGGCGGCGAGCTTGGACTTGAGGTCCTCGTTCTCCTCCTGCACGGAGTTGAGCGTCCTCACCACCTCGTCCAAGAAGTCGTCGACCTCTTCGACGTCGTACCCCTCGCGGAACTTCGTCGCCGCGAACTTCTTGTTCAGGATGTCCTCTGCAGTGAGCAGTGCCATCGGTTCACCTCATCAGCGTTAGCGTCTTGGTCCGGGCGACCTCGCGATCGCCAGGATCCAACGTAGCGGAGTTTGCCGCCCGGAGCCCGGACCACGCCCGCGCTCGCGCGCCGGGCGAACGCCACGAGCAGGGGCGAACCGGACGTACGGCACCGCCCGGGGGCGCTGTGGCGGCCGGATCAGGTGACGTGCGTCTCAGATGCTCTGGACCACCTGGAGCGCGATCGTCACGGCGAGGAACAGCACGACGAAGCCGAGGTCGAGCCGGATCTGCCCGAGCGTCAGCGGCGGGATCAGGCGCCGCAGGAGGCGCAGCGGGGGGTCCGTGGCGGTGTAGATCACCTCGGCGAGCACGAGCACCACCCCCTTGGGCCGCCACTCGCGAGCGAACACCTGCACCCAGTCGAAGATCAGGCGCCCGATGAGCAGGATGAGATAGAGCCACAGGACGAACGCGAGGATGCCGGTGACGAGGTCCAGGATCACGGGGACAACTGTGCCAGACGTCGCGCCGGTTCCGGTCCTCGCGACCCGCGCAGCACCGGCTCAGCTCTGGTTGTAGAAGCCGGCACGCGTGTCGGGCGGCGGGGCCGCCTGCTCCTCGCCGGTGATCTCGACGTGCTCCGGTGAGAGCAGGAAGACCTTGTTCGTCACGCGCTCGATCGCCCCGTGCAGCCCGAAGATGAGGCCGGCGGAGAAGTCGACGAGCCGCTTCGCGTCCGCGTCGTCCATGTCGGACAGGTTCATGATGACCGGCGTCCCGCCCCGGAACGCCTCGCCGATCACGCGCGCGTCGTTGTACGAGCGCGGGTGCACGGTCGTGATCCGGCGCAGCTCGGCGGCCGACATGCTCGTCTGCGGCACCTCCCGCGGGCCGAGCGCGCGGTGCAACGGCGTCACCTGGGCCTGGTAGTCCTGTGGCACGTCCGCCCCCGTCTCGTCGTACTCGTCGACGTACTCGTCCCGCTCGTCCTCGCCGCGATCATCCGCGAGGCCCAGATACAGCATGGTCTTGCGCAGCGCTCCCGCCATGGGCCTTGCTCCGTCCTCAACTCGTACCGTCGGACACCGGCCGCCCGACCGGTGAACCCACGCTAACCGAGCACGTGGTGACGGCCGGGCGCGACACGCCCGGGACGGAGGAACCTCGCACAGGGCTCCGTGGGGCCCGCCCGAGAACGCCGTCGGCCGCTCAGGCGGTCAGGCGGTCACGAGCGCGACGAGCCCGGCGAACCTCCCGGTGGTCGCCCCCGACCGTGTCGCCCGGCGGTGGGAGAACCAGCGGTCGTCCTCCACCGTGCAGACACGGGTGCGCTCGACCGACGCGACCCCGGCGGCCTCGAGGTCGGCCGCGACCCCGGCGGGGAGGTCCAGCGCCGCGGTCCCCCACGACGTGGTGGACCAGGTCGCGGGCCGCGCGACGGCGATCTCGTCGCGCATCGTCGCCGGTACCTCGTAGCACCCCCCGCACACCGCCGGCCCGACGGCGGCCCGCACCCTGGCCGGCTCCGCGCCGGCCGCGGTCATCGCACCGAGCACGGCCGGCACCACGCCCTCCGCGAGGCCGCGCCGTCCCGCGTGCGCCGTCGCGACGACACCGGCCTCGGCGTCGGCGAGCAGGACGGGCACGCAGTCGGCGACCAGCACCCCGAGCCCGAAGTCGGCCGTGCCCGTCGCGACGAGCGCGTCCGCTTCGCCGACGGAGTCCACCGAGCCGGCGGCGTCGTCCGGCCCGCCCTCGGCGGGGTCCCGGTCGAGCACCACGACGCCGGTCCCGTGCACCTGCGTCGAGAACCGCGCCGACCGGCCCAGCCACGTCGAGGCCCGTCGCCGGTTCGCGCGCACCCGCGCCGCGTCGTCGTGCACACCCAGACCGAGGTTCAGGCTGTCCCAGGGGGACGGGGACACCCCGCCCGCCCGGGTCGTGAAGCCCGCCCGGACCCCGGGCCCGAGGTCGACCTCGAGCACGGGGAGCCGGTCGGCCGTCACTTGAGGAAGTCGGGCACGTCGAGCTCTTCCACCTTGCGACGCGCGGGCTCCTCGTCGTAGATGCGCGGAGGCACCTCGACGGACGGGTTCTGACGTCCCGCCGCGGGGTCGGCGTTGTGGTTCCCGGCCTGCTCGGACCCGACGACGGTGAACGTCGGGGCGGGCTGCACCGGCACCGGACCGCTCCCGCCGTCGAAGGTCACGGGCACGTCGTCGCCCTCGGTCGCGATGGGGACCACGGGGCGCGGGAGGGTGTGCGCTCCGGTCGTGGGCGCCGGCGGCACCTGGCGCGCGCCGGGGACGGCCGGGATCGCGCTCGTCGCCGGACGCGGGGTGGAGCCCGCGACCTGGCCCAGCCCGCGACCGTCGCCGCGGACCTGGGGCGCACCGCCGTCGAACCCGGCCGCGATGACCGTGACCCGGACCTCGTCCCCGAGCGCGTCGTCGATCACGGCGCCGAAGATGATGTTCGCCTCCGTGTGCGCGGCCTCGTGGACGAGGCGCGCGGCCTCGTTGATCTCGAAGAGACCGAGGTCGGAGCCGCCCTGGATGGACAGGAGGACGCCGTGCGCACCGTCGATGCTCGCCTCCAGCAGGGGCGAGGAGATCGCGAGCTCGGCCGCCTGGACGGCGCGGTCCTCGCCGCGCGCCGAGCCGATGCCCATGAGCGCGCTGCCCGCGCCCTGCATCACGGACTTGACGTCGGCGAAGTCGAGGTTGATGAGGCCCGGCGTCGTGATGAGGTCCGTGATGCCCTGGACGCCCGAGAGCAGCACCTGGTCGGCCTGGTGGAAGGCCTGGAGGGCGCTGACGTTGCGGTCGGACATCGACAGCAGCCGGTCGTTCGGGATGACGATGAGGGTGTCGACCTCGTTGCGGAGGTTCTCGATGCCCTGGTCCGCCTGCACCGAACGACGACGCCCCTCGAACGTGAAGGGACGCGTGACGACGCCCACGGTGAGCGCCCCGAGCGAGCGCGCGATGCGGGCGACGACGGGCGCGCCACCTGTACCGGTTCCACCCCCCTCGCCCGCCGTGACGAAGACCATGTCGGCGCCGCGCAGGACGTCCTCGATCTCCTCGGCGTGGTCCTCGGCGGCCTTCTTGCCGACCTCGGGGTCGGCGCCCGCGCCGAGCCCGCGTGTGAGCTCACGGCCGACGTCGAGCTTGACGTCGGCGTCCGACATCAGCAGGGCCTGCGCGTCGGTGTTGATGGCGATGAACTCGACGCCCTTGAGGCCGACCTCGATCATCCGGTTGACGGCGTTCACGCCACCGCCGCCGATGCCGACCACCTTGATCACTGCCAGGTAGTTCTGCGGAGTTGCCACGTCGATGCCTCTCGATCTGTCAGCCCTGAACCTTCACCCTCAACTAGAGGGTTAGAGTTATGTCAGGTGGTGCCATGTGTCGACGGTAGGGGCCGACAATCCCTTCATCAACGACCCGCCTGCGCGTGTCGGGGATCCTCGTGCGTCCTGAGCCGCCGGACGGTGGCCGAAGGCCTCATCGTGTCACCGGCAGCGTCGGCGCCGAGACGTCGTAGACGGTCACGCCCGCGTTCTCCGGCACGGCCCGCAGCGTCTGCAGCACGCGCACCTTGAGCGCCGCGTCCTCCGAGCCGCCCCACTCGACGGTCACGCCGTCGCGCAACCTCATCACGACGGCGTCGCGCGTCGTCGCCGAGACCTCGGCCACCTGCGCGTGCAGCTCGGGCGGCAGCGCGTTGACGAGCACGAGCGCCGACTCCAGCGCGCGCCGGCCCGCGTCGTCGAGCGGGACGTCGACCTCGGGCAGCCCGGCCGGGACCGCCGCCTCCGTACGCACCCGGACGCCGTCGGCGTCGAGCAGCGCGTAGCCCTCGTCGACCGGGACGGCCACGACCGGCTCGCGGGACTCGAGCCGGACGTCGAGCCCGGTGGGCCATGTCCGCCGGATCTCGACGTCCCGGACCCCGTTGAGCGCGAGCATGCGCTCGCGCAGCGCGACCGTGTCGAGCCGCGGCAGCGGGACGCCCTGCTCCTCGGCCACGACCCCGGAGACCTGCGCAGGGTCGATCACCGTGCCCTCGCCGCTGATCGTCACGTCCTGGGGGTCGAGCCCGAGCACCGGGGAGAAGAACGCGACCCACCCGAGGCCGGCCGCCGTCACGATCCCGACCGTCCACCACAGCAGGTTCCGCAGGATGCGGTGACGCCGCATCGCGTCGCGCTCCGCCAGCCGTTGCGCCATGCCGTGCGAGACCACTCCCACGGGCGCCGTCGCGGGTCCGCGCCCGCGGTCCGCCCCGGCCTGCGAGCCGGAGCCGGTCGACGCACCGCGCGGGGACCGCGTCGCGGCGGACGCGCGGACAAGCTCCGACCCGGGTCGCGGCACGGGCGCGGTCGGGACGTCGCGCGTCCGCGGGACGGCGCGTGCGGCCGGTCGGACCGGTGTCTCGCGCGACGGGTCGGCGGCGCGCGGCCGGTCCGGCCGCGGCGCGGCCGGTCGAGGGCGAGGGGGCGGGCGCATCAGCCGCCGGTCCCCGCGTCCCGCGCGGCGAGACGCTCGAGGACGACGGCGCCGAGCTCGGTCACGTCGCCCGCGCCGACCGTGAGGAGGAGGTCGCCGGGGCGTGCGACGTCGGCGACGCGACGGGCAGCCTCGACCCGGTCCTCGACCGCGGTCGCCACCCCTGGGCGAACGAGGTCGACGATCGTGCTCGCGTCGACGGCCGGGTCGGGGTCCTCGCGCGCCGCGTAGACCCCGGTCACGACGACGACGTCCGCCGCACCGAGCGCGTCCGCGAACTCCCGCGCGAAGGCTCGTGTCCGGGAGTAGAGGTGCGGCTGGAAGAGCACGACGACGCGGCCGTCACCCGCCACGGGACGCGCCGCGGCGAGCATGGCCGCGATCTCCGTCGGGTGGTGCGAGTAGTCGTCGACGACACGGACCCCGCCTGCCTCGCCGCGCGCCTCGAACCGTCGCCCGGTGCCGAGGAAGTCGTGCGCCGACGACGCCGCGACGGCCGGGTCGACGCCGAGGAGGACCGCGGTCGCGACGGCAGCGGTCGCGTTGAGCGCGTTGTGGTGACCGGGGACGCGCAGGGAGAGGTCGAGGCCGTCGACCGCCCGTCCCGCGACGCTCCCGTCGAGCGTCGCGCGCACTCCCCCGCGGGCGCCCTCCGCGGCGACCGGACGCACGTCGCGCAGGCGCAGGTCGGCGTCCGGGCTCGCGCCGTAGGTGACGACCGTGCCCCCGCCCGCGGCGTGCGCGCGGGCGAGCGCGAGGGAGCCCGCGTCGTCGGCGCACGCCACGAGCGTCCCGCCGGGCAGGATCCGGGCCGCGAACTCGACGAACGCCTGCTCGAAGGCCGCGCGCGAGCCGTAGTGGTCCAGGTGGTCGGGCTCGACGTTCGTCACGACGGCCACCTGGGGCGCGTAGTTGAGGAAGGACCCGTCCGACTCGTCCGCCTCCGCCACGAGGACGTCGCCGGCGCCGAGGTGCCCGCCCGGGACGGGCCCGTCCGCGGTGAGCACCGTCCCGCCGATCGCGAACGAGGGGTCGACGCCCGCGCCGCGCAGCACCGTGGCGATCATCGCCGAGGTCGTCGTCTTCCCGTGGGCGCCGGCGACCGCGACCGCACGGCCCTGCGTCATGAGCGCGGCGAGGGCCTGCGACCGGTGCAGCACGCGCAGGCCGGCGGCGCGGGCCGCGGCGAGCTCGGGGTTGCTCTCGCGCACCGCGCTCGACACCACGACGGTGTCGGCTCCCGCGACGTGCGCGGCGTCGTGCCCTGACCACACGCGCAGCCCGTCGGCGCGGAGCCCGGCGAGCGCCTCGCCCTCGCGCGCGTCGGAGCCCTGCACGGGCACGCCGTGCGCCGCGAGCAACCGGGCGACCACCGACATCCCGGCGCCGCCGACCCCGACGAGGTGGACGGTGCCCAGGTCCTCCAGGCGCACGACGTCCTGGGCTGCGCCGTTCACGGCCGCGCCCCGTCGGCCACGGCCTCGGCGACGAGGTCCGCGACGCGCGCAGCGCCGTCGCGCACGCCGGCACCCGCTGCGGCGCGTGCCATCGCCGCGAGGCGGACGGGGTCGCCGAGGAGCCCCGGCACGTTGCGGGCGACCCACGCGGCGTCCAGGGCGTCGTCGTCGACGAGCAGGCCGCCCCCGGCCTCGACCACGGGCGCGGCGTTGAGCCGCTGCTCGCCGTTGCCGATCGGGAGCGGGACGTACACGGCCGGGACGCCGAGCGCGACGAGCTCGCCCACGGTGCCCGCACCAGCCCGGCAGACCACGAGGTCCGCCACCGCGAGCGCGAGCTGCATCTCGGCGAGGTACTCGCGCACGTCGTAGCGCGCGCCGCCGACGGCCACGCCCGCGACGGCGTCCCGCACGGGCCCGTCCTTACCCCTGCCCGTGAGGTGCAGCACCTGGGCGCCGGCGCCGAGCAGCTCGCCCGCCGCGCCCGAGACCGCCTCGTTGAGGCTCCGCGCGCCGAGCGAGCCGCCCGTGACCACGAGCGTGGGCGCCGTCGGGTCGAGCCCGAGGCTCGCGGCGGCGCGCGCCCGGACGCCGGCGGGGTCCGTCGCGCGCGCGGCGACAAGGTCCGCGATCTCGCGGCGCAGCGGCAGGCCCGTGACGACCGCGCCCTTGAGCGGAGTGCCCTCGAACGTCACCCCGACCCGCGCCGCCCAGCGCGCACCGGCCCGGTTCGCGAGGCCCGGGCGCGCGTTCTGCTCGTGGACGACGATCGGCACGCCACGGCGGTGCGCCGCGACGTAGGCGGGCGTCGAGACGTAGCCGCCGAAGCCCACGACGACGCGGGCGCCGGTCTCGTCGATCGCCGCACCGGCGGCGTCGACGGCCGCCTTGAACCGCCCGGGCAGGTTGATCCACTCGGTGCTCGGCCGGCGCGGGAGCGGGACGCGCGGCACGTGCCGCAGCGGGTAGCCGCGCGCGGGCACGAGATCGTCCTCGAGGCCGCCGGCGACCCCCAGCGCCGTCACCACGAGGCCGGGCTCGCGCGCCCTCAGCTCGTCCGCCACCGCGAGCAGCGGGTTGACGTGCCCCGCCGTCCCGCCGCCCGCGAGCACCACAGATCCGATCGTCGTCACGTACTTCGTCGTCCTTCCCTGCGCGGCGGGTGCCGCGTCGTCCGTTGGTCTGGGGGTGTGCTCCTGCCCGGTGGCCCGAGGCGGGAGCCCTGCGCTCAGGTGGTCCGGCGGCGAGGCCGGGCGGCCCGGCCGACGACCGCGAGGGAGCGGCGGACGACGCTCTCCCGCGCGGCGAGCGCCTCCGTCGCGCCGGGCTCGGTGCGTGCGAACGAGATGACGACGCCCAGCGCCGCCATCGTCATGATGAGCGCCGTCCCGCCCGCCGACACGAGCGGCAGCGGGACGCCGATCACGGGCAGCAGCCCGATGACCACACCGATGTTGATGAACGCCTGGCCCACGATCCAGCACGCGATCGCGGCGGTCGTGATCTTGACGAACGGGTCGGGGTGACGCCGCACGATCCGGCTCATCGCCAGACCGAGCACCACGAAGAGGCCGAGCACGAGCAGCGTCCCGAGCAGCCCGAGCTCCTCCCCGATCACGGCGAAGATGTAGTCGTTGTGCGCCTCCGGGAGATAGTTCCACTTCTCCCGGCTCGCGCCCAGCCCGACGCCCGTCAGGCCGCCGGTGCCGAGCGCCCAGAGCCCGTGCGTCGGCTGGTAGCACTCCCCCAGCGTGTCCTCGCACTCACCGTAGGTCGCCATGATGCGACCGAGCCGGTCGCCACCGTCCTGCTGCAGGATGAACGCGTACCCGACGACGAACGCGGCGGCCGCGGCGCCCAGCCCCAGCAGGCGCGTGCTCGCGCCGGAGACGAAGAACGCGCCCGCGACGAGGAGCATGATGACGAGCGCGGTCCCCAGGTCGTGGCCGCCGAGCACGAGCCCCACGACGACGAGCGCCCCGGGCACCGCCGGCACGATGACGTGGCGCCACCGGCCGAGCAGGTGCTGCTTGCGGCCGAGGACCACCCCGAGCCACAGGGCCAGCGCGAGCTTGGCGATCTCCGAGGGCTGGAACGAGAACGCGCCGAGCTCGATCCAGCCGGTGTTCCCACCCCGGCTCGACCCGACGAACAGCACGGCGACGAGCAGCCCGAGGGCGACGACGAGCGCCGGCCACGCGAGCGCCTTGTACCAGCGCACGGGCAGGCGCGCGGCGACGAGCAGCACCGGGAGGCCGATGAGGACGAACTGGCCCTGGCTGAGCAGCGCCGTGAACGGCGACCGGTTCTCGGCGATCTCCGTGACGGCCGAGCTCGAGAAGACCATGACGAGCCCGATGATCGTCAGGAGGGTGGTCGCGCCCACCAGCAGGTAGTAGCTCGTCACGGTGCTGTTCCACTGGCCGAGCCACTGCCGCTCTGCGGGCGGGGCCGTCCGTGCGGGGCGGGCGGCCGCGCGTGGCGCGGTCCCCGAGGAGCGCCGTGGCGCCTTCCCCGTGCGCGACGTCGAGGTGCGGCAGCTCGCGGTCTGCGTCATCGGCTACCCGTGCTCGGGCACGAGGGCGCGGGCGGCCGCGGCGAACGCGTCGCCGCGTGCCGCGTACGACCGGAACTGGTCCATCGACGCCCCCGCCGGCGCGAGCAGCACCGTGTCGCCGGGGACGGCGAGACGGCGGGCGGAGTCGACGGCGCGGGTCATCACCGTCCCAGTGTCGCCAGGATCCACGCGCACGACGGGGATATCCGTCGCGTGTCGGGCGAGGGCCGACGAGAACGGGTCCGCGTCGACGCCGATGAGCACCACGGCACGCAGCCGGTCCGCACGGGACGCGACGAGGTCGTCGAACGACGCGCCCTTCGCGAGGCCCCCCGCGACCCAGACGACGGTCCCGGCGGCGAAGGCCGCGAGGGACGCGGAGGCGGCGTGCGCGTTGGTGGCCTTCGAGTCGTCGACGTACGCGACGCCGTCGACGGTCGCGACCTGCTGGATCCGGTGCGCGCCGGTACGGAAGGCGCGCAGCCCGTCGCGCACCGCCGCGGCCGGCACGCCGTGGGCGCGCGCGAGCGCGGCGGCGGCCAGGGCGTTCGCGACGACGTGCGCCGGCACCTGCCCGTCCGCGCCGGCGAGGTGCGCGAGGTCGTCGAGGGTCGCGAGCTCGGCCGCGTACGTGTGGCGGTCGCGCGCGTCGGCGGGTGCGTGGAAGGCCCGGTCGACGAGCACCCCCTCGACCACGCCGACCTGTCCGCGCGCGGGCGCGCCGAGCGTGAACCCCACCGCGCGGGCGCCCTCGACGACGTCCGCGTCGACGACGAGCGCCTCGGTCCGCGCGTCGGCCGCGTTGTAGACGCACGCGACCTGGGCGTCCTCGAAGACCCGTCCCTTGTCGGCCGCGTAGGCGTCGAGCCCGCCGTGCCAGTCGAGATGGTCGGGCGCGACGTTGAGGACCGCGCCCGCCTCGGGCGACGTCGTGTGCGTGTAGTGGAGCTGAAAGCTCGAGAGCTCGACGGCCAGGACCTCGAGCGCGGGGTCGAGCGCCGCCTCGACGACGGGCGTCCCGACGTTCCCGACCGCCGCGGCGCGCAGCCCCGCGGTGCGCAGGATCGTCTCGAGCATCTCGACGGTCGTGGTCTTGCCGTTGGTGCCCGTGACGGCGAGCCAGGGCGCGGGGCCTCCCGAAGGACCGTCCACGCGCAGGCGCCACGCGAGCTCGACCTCGCTCCACACGGGCACGTCCCGTGCCGCGGCCGCGACGAGGAACGGGTGGCTGGGCGCCCAGCCGGGCGAGGCGACGACGAGGTCGGTCGCGGCGAGGTCCACGGCGTCGGGCGTGCGCGCGTCGGCGTCGTCGGCGCGGTCGTCGAGCGTGACCACCGCGGCCGCTCGGGGACGCAGCGCGGCAGCCGCCGCACGCCCGGACACGCCGAGCCCGGCGACCACGACCCGGGCGTCGGCGAGCGGCACGGCGAGGTCGTGGCGGTCGCGCACCACTAGCCGACCACCCACTCGGCGTAGAAGATGCCCATGCCGAGCGCGGCGAACAGGCCCGCGATGAGCCAGAACCGGATGACGATCGTGACCTCGCCCCACCCGGACAGCTCGAAGTGGTGGTGCAGCGGCGCCATCTTGAACACGCGCCGCCGGGTCATCTTGAAGAAGCCGATCTGGATGATGTCCGACATGACGATGATGACGAACAGCCCGCCGATGATCGCGGCGAGGATCTCCGTGCGCGAGAGGATCGAGAGGCCGGCGAGCGCGCCGCCCAGCGCGAGCGAGCCTGTGTCGCCCATGAAGATCTTGGCCGGGCTCGCGTTCCACCACAGGAAGCCGAAGCAGGCCCCCATGATGGCCGCGGCCACGATCGCCAGGTCCTGCGGGTCGCGCACCTCGTAGCAGCGCGGCCCCGCCGAGACGATCCGCTGGCACGTCTGGTTGAGCTGCCAGATGCTCACGAGGATGTAGGCGCCGAACACGATGAGCGACACGCCCGTCGCGAGCCCGTCCAGGCCGTCCGTGAGGTTCACGGCGTTCGACCACGCCGTGATGAGGAAGTTGGCCCAGATGACGAAGAGGATCAGCCCGACCGTCACGCCCGCGAACGCCAGGTCGAGGTTCGTGTCGCGCAGGAACGAGATGCGCGTCGACGCGGGCGTCCGGCCGTTCTCGTTGGGGAACTGCAGGGCGAGCACGGCGAACGTGATGCCGACCGCTCCCTGCCCCACGATCTTCGCGCGCGCCGTCAGGCCGAGGCTGCGCTGCTTCTTGATCTTCGTGAAGTCGTCGAGGAACCCGACGAGCCCCAGACCGGTCATGAGGAACAGCACGAGCAGCGCCGAGACGCTCGGGAAGCGCCCCGACACCACGTAGGACATCGCCCAGCCGAGCAGCGTCGCGCCGATGATGACGACGCCGCCCATCGTCGGCGTGCCGCGCTTCGTGAAGTGCGCGGTCGGGCCGTCCTGGCGGACGAACTGCCCGTAGTTGCGGTGCACGAGGAAGCGGATGAACAGCGGTGTCCCGAACAGCGCGACGAGCAGAGAGACGCCCGCCGCGACGAGGACCGCGATCATGCGGCGCCCCCCCGCGCCTCGCCGGACGCGCCGGCAGGGTCGGACGGGTCGGACGGGTCGGACGCGCCCGCCGCGGCGAGCTCGTCGCCGAGGCGCCACAGGCCGGACCCGTTGGAGGCCTTCACGAGCACGACGTCCCCTTCCCGCAGCTCCTCGCGCAGCAGCGCGGCGGCCGCCGCGACGTCGGGCACGAAGCGCGTCTCGTCGCCCCAGGAACCCTCCTGGGTCGCGCCGTCGTGGATGCCGCCGGCACCCTCGCCGACCACGACGAGCAGCTTGATGTTCAATCGCACCACGAGCCGGCCGATGTCGTCGTGCGCGACGCGCGAGTCGTCGCCGAGCTCGAGCATCTCGCCGAGCACCGCGACCGACCGCCGGTCCCGCCCCGCGACGACCGCGAGGGCCTTGAGCGCGGCGCGCATCGAGTCGGGGTTCGCGTTGTACGAGTCGTCGATGACCGTCACGCCGTCCGCGCGGTCGGTCACCTGCATCCGGTGCGGGCTCAGGGCGCGCGCGTCCGACAGCCGGGCCGCGACGTCCGGCAGCGCGACCCCGAGGCGCAGCGCCGCGGTGGCGGCGGCGAGCGCGTTCGTCACGTGGTGCTCGCCGACGAGGCCCAGCGTCACGGCGGCCTCCGCGGCGCCGACGTCGCCGCTCGCGCGGGTGCGCAGGGTGAAGGCGGCACGTCCGGTGCGGTCGATGCGCAGGTTCTCGGCACGCACGTCCGCCGACGGGATCGTCCCGAACGTCAGGACCTCGCCGGGCGCCACGCCCGCCATCGCGGCGACGCGCAGGTCGTCGGCGTTGAGCACCGCGGTCCCGCCCGGGGCGAGGCCCGTGACGATCTCCGACTTCGCGCGCGCGACGGCCTCGATCCCGCCGAACTCGCCGAGGTGCGCGCTGCCGACCGTGAGGACGACCGAGACGTCCGGCGGCGCGATGCGCGTGAGGTAGGTGAGGTGCCCGACGCCGCTCGCGCCCATCTCGAGGACGAGGAAGCGCGTCGACGCGTCCGCCTCGAGCACGGTCAGGGGCAGCCCGATCTCGTTGTTGAACGACCCCTGCGGGACGACGGTCGGCCCCTCCGCCCGCAGGAGCTGACCCAGCAGGTCCTTGGTCGTCGTCTTGCCGACCGAGCCCGTCACGCCGACGACCCGCAGGTCGCCGCGCTCTCGCAGCGTCGCGAGCACGTGCCGGGCGAGCTCGCCGAGCGCAGCCTGCACGTCATCGACGACGACGCAGGGCTCGTCCAGCTCGCGCGCGGCGAGGACGAGTGCCGCGCCGTCCGCGACGGCGCGCGGTGCGAAGTCGTGCCCGTCGACGTGCTCGCCGGGCAGCGCGACGAACAGCGCGCCCGGCTCGACCTTCCGGGAGTCGACGACGACGGGGCCCGCCACCCGCACGTCGGGGTCGGCGGACAGGCGTCCACCGGTCGCTGCGGCCACCTCGGCCGCAGTGAGCTCGATCATGCGTGGTGCTCCTTCGGGTCGTGCGTCGTCGCGTGAGGTTCGGTGGCCGGCCCGGAGGGGGTACCGGTCGGCGGACCGGGCAGGTGTGGGCGGGACGGGTCCGGTGGCACCGCCTCCCGCTGCGCGAGCGCCGCGCGCGCCTCGACGCGGTCGTCGAGCGGGTGGTCGACGCCGGCGATCTCCTGCCACACCTCGTGGCCACGGCCCGCGACGAGGACGGTGTCCTGCGGACCGGCGGCGGCGACCGCCTCACGGATCGCGCGCGCCCGCGGCGCGACCTCGCGCACGACGACGTCGCGCGGCTCCGGCGCGGCCCGCAGTGCGTCGCGTGCGGCCAGGGCTCCGGGGAGGACCTCGCCACGGATCGCGGCGGGGTCCTCGCCGTGCGGGTCGTCGTCGGTCACGACGACCACGTCGGCGCCGTCGACGGCGACCGTCCCCATGGTCGGCCGCTTGCCGCGGTCGCGGTCGCCCGTCGCGCCGAACACGACGACGAGGCGGCCGGGCGTCGTGGGGCGCAACGCGTCGAGCGCGAGCGCGAGCGCGTCGGGGTTGTGCGCGAAGTCGACGACCACGCGGGGCTCGTGCGGCGCCGTCGAGACGAGCTCCATGCGCCCCGGCACGGCGGGAGCCAGGCCGCCCGCGGCGGCGAGGGCCTCCTCGACATCGCGCGCGTCCGTGCCGGCCTCGAGGACCATCGCGAGCGCCAGCGCGGCGTTCGCCACGTTGAAACCGCCCGGGAGGCCGGTCGACGTCCGGACGGCCCGCCCGTCGCGGTGCCGCAGCGTGAACGACGTGCCGCCGGCTGCGACCGCGTCGACGTCGGAGACGGTCCAGTCGACCGGCGCGCCGGCCGGTCCGGCGTCGGGACCCGGACCGGCGACGCGCAGCGTCGCGACGGGCACCCGCGCGGCGTCGACCATCCGCTCGCCCCACGCGTCGTCCACGACCACGACGCCGCGCCGCGCGTGCTCCGGCGTGAAGAGCAGCGACTTGGCCTCGAAGTACTCCTGGAGGTCGCCGTGGAAGTCGAGGTGGTCCTGGCTGAGGTTCGTGAACCCGACCACGTCGAACACGAGGCCGTCGACGCGGTGCAGCGCGAGCGCGTGCGACGAGACCTCCATCGCGAGCGTGCTCACCTCGTCCTCGCGCATCGCCGCGAGGAGCGCCTGGAGGTCCGCGGCCTCGGGCGTCGTCAGGCGGCTCGGCAGGACCCGGTCGCCCGAGCGCATCTCGACCGTGCCGATGAGCCCGCCCTTCCAGCCGAGCGCGCGCAGCGCGTGGTCCAGGAGGTACGTCGTCGTCGTCTTGCCGTTGGTCCCCGTGACGCCGAACGTCGTGAGCCGCTCCGCGGGGTTGCCGTACACCCAGGCGGCGAGCGGGCCGAGCATCGATCGTGGGTCCTCGGCGACGAGGACGGGGACGCCGGTCGCGGCGTCGGCGAGGAGGAGGGCGCCCTGCTCGTCCGTGAGGACCGCGCGCGCACCACGCTCGACGGCGGCGGCGGCGAACCCGGCACCGTGGGCACGGGCACCCGGGAGCGCGACGAAGAGGTCGCCGTCGGCGACGGCCCGGTCGTCCGAGGCGACCGACCAGATCTCGACCGCCGCGGCGTCGTCGGCACCCCTCGCGCCGCCGCGGACCGCGAGCCCGAACCGGACGGCCGCGTCCCCGACGGTGCGGTGCGCGGACGCGGCGGGACGAATGCGGTCGATCGGGGATGTCACGTGTAGAACCTACCGTGCCGGGGTGCGACTCCTGGCCCTGCGGAGGCGCCCGCTCCCCGCTTCACGGGACCTTCACGGCGGGACGGACGACGTCCGTGACCTTCGCCACGACGCTCACCACGTGGTCGGCAGCGGCACGTACGGCTCGGTGCTCGGCCCGACCCCCTGGTGCTCGAGCGTGAAGCCCATGATCTGCGAGAACACCGGCGCAGCGACCACGCCACCGTAGATCGACGTGCGCGGGTTCTTGAGGAACACCGCGACCGTGTACCGGGGGTCGTCGGCCGGCGCCACACCGATGAAGGACGCCATGATCCCGGACAGCTGCCCGTCGGCGCCGGCGGCCTCGGCCGTCCCCGTCTTGCCCGCGACGCGGTAGCCGGGCACCGCGGCGGCGGACCCCGTGCCGTCCTCCACCACGGTCTCCATCATCTGCAGGACGGTGTCGGCGGTCTCCTGCGAGACCACGCGCGCGGGCGGCGCCGTCTCGGCGGGCGTGAAGGTCCCGTCCGCCGACGTCGTGCCCGCCACGACGCGGGGCGTCCCCCGCAGCCCGCCGTTCGCGACCGTGGAGAACACGCTCGTCGCCTGGACGGCGTTGACCGAGACGCTCTGCCCGAACAGCACGGCGTACGCCGTGCGCGGGTCCCACGCGTCGGCCGGGTGCAGGATGCCCGCGGACTCGCCAGGAAGGCCGAGGCCGGTGTACTGGCCGAAGCCGAACTCGTGCAGGTAGTCGTAGCGCACCTGCTGGGGGATGCGCTCCCCGACCTGGACGGTGCCGGTGTTCGACGACTCCGCGAGGACCCCGGCGAGCGTGAGTCGCTGGACCGGGTGGTCGTGCGAGTCCTTGAACGTCTGGCCGTCGGGGGTCGTGTAGCGGTCGGGCACCTCGAACTGGGTCCCCGCGTCGGCGTACCCGCCCTCGAGCGCCGCGGCCATCGTGACGACCTTGCCGGTCGAGCCGGGGTCGAAGATGTTCGACACGGCGCGGCTCGGGCGCGCCACGGCGTCGGTCGTGCGGTCGTTGGGGTTGACCGTCCCGGACTCGGCCAGCGCGAGGAGCTCGCTCGTGCGGACGTCCTGCACGACCGCGATGCCGAAGTCGGCGCCCGACTCGCGCACGGCGCGGTCCACCGCGTCCTGCGCCTTCCACTGCACGTCGTGCTCGATCGTCAGGCGCAGGTTCTCGCCCGGCACCGCCGGCTCCGTCTCGCACTGGCCGGTCGGGATGAGCTGTCCGCCGAGACCGGCCTCGCACTCCCGGGACCCCGGGGTCCCGGCGAGGAGGTCGTCGTACGCGGCCTCGACCCCGCCCTGGCCGACCTGCTCGGCGTCCACGAACCCGACGAGGTTCCCGGCGACCGTCCCCGCCGGGTAGGACCGTTCGCTCGTCGCGTCCGCGCGGATGAAGGCCGACAGTCGGAGCTCGGCGATCTCGCGCTGCACCTCCGGCGTGACCTCCTTCGCGAGGACGACGTAGCCCTCGCCGTTGAGGCGGGCCGCGAGCTCGGGCGCGGACTCGCCGAGGGCGGGGGCGAGCAGCTTCGCGATCCCGACGGCGCCGCCCTCGGTGAGTGCCGTGCCGTCCGCGAGCTTTCGGCTGCCCGGGGTGAACGACTGGATCGCGGTGCGGTCCGCGCCGATCGTGTACCGGTCGACCGACGTCGCGAGCACGACGCCGTCCGCGTCGGTGACGTCGCCGCGGTGCGCGATCATCGTCGAGCTGCGCAGCCGGTCGTCGCGCGCGGCGGCCGCGAGCGCCGGCCCCTGGATCACCTGCACGTTGACGAGCTGGCCGACGAACAGCAGCACGACGAGCGTCGCGACCCCCATGAGCCAGCGCTGGCGGTTCTCGGGGCGACCGGGCTCGCGGGGCGGACGGGTCGGGCGGACCGGACGACGAGGACCCGACCCGCTCGACCGCGGAGCGCGGGGCGCCACGGACGCCGCCCGCGCCGTCGTCGCCCGCTGCGTGGCCGACCGCGGCGTGGCCGGCGTCGCGGCGGACGGCCGACCGCTGGCCGAGCGACCGGTGGCCGGTGTCGCCGTGCCGGCCGACCGAGCCGTGGCCGAGCGCGGGGCGGTCGACCGGGCTGTCGTCGAGCGGGCAGGCGTCGAGCGGGCAGGCGTCGTGCGGGCAGCGGACGACCGCGCGCCGGACGAGCGGTCCGCGGGTGCGCCGGAGCGCACGGCGCGGTCGCGCCCTCCCGCCCGCGCCGTCACTGCCCGGCCCCCTCCTCCGTACCGCCGATGACCGTGCCGTCGGCCAGCCGGACCATGCTCGGGCTCGGCGCCTCCACCATGCCGAGCGCGAGCGCGCGCTCGGGCAGCGACGCCTTGGCGTCCCAGACGTCCGCCTGCAACCGCTGCGCGTCCTGCCGCACCTGGCCCACCTCCCGCCGCAGCTCCGACATCTCGTAGGAGTTCTGCGCCATCGTCGTGTTCACCAGGAGAGCACACAGGAGCGCCAGTCCCAGGAGCGACATGCACAGGACGAGGAACGGGACGCGCGAGCGCGCCTGCAGCGGCGCTCGCACCAGCTCGAGACGGGAACGCGCGCCGCGCTCGGTCGCCCCGCCGGGCAGCGCCCTGAGATCGGGGCGCGCGGGCCTGGCCTGCGGTCGTGCGGTGCGCGGGAGCGGGCGGGCGGCCGCGCTCGACCTCGATGCGCTCATCGGTTCCTCTCCCCTGGTCGGTCCGGTCGTCGGTCCGGTCGTCGGTCCGGTCGGTGCGTGCTGGGCCGCGGTCGGCGGTGGTCGGGCGTCGGTCGCGTGCGCTCGGCGGCGCGGAGCCGCACCGAGGCCGAGCGCGGGTTCGACTCCCGCTCGTCGGTCGGGGCCTCCTCCGCACCACGGGTCAGGAGGCGCAGGTACGGCTGGGCCTCGTCGGGGACGACGGGAAGGCCCGGTGGGACGTCGACCGTCGAGCCCGCGGCGAGCACCCGCTTGACGATGCGGTCCTCGAGCGAGTGGTACGACTCCACGACGATCCGCCCACCCACGGCGAGCGCGTCGACCGCCGCGGGGACGGCGCGCGCGAGGACCTCGAGCTCACCGTTCACCTCGATGCGCAGCGCCTGGAACGTGCGCTTGGCCGGGTTGCCGCCGGTGGTCCGCGTCGCGGCCGGGATCGACGCCCGCACCAGGTCGACGAGGTCGCCGCTGCGCGTCCACGGCTCCTGCTCACGACGACGCACGATCGCGCGCGCCACCCGCTGCGCGAACCGTTCCTCGCCGTACTCGCGCAGGATGCGCGTGAGCTCGCGCTCGTCGTACGTGTTGAGCACGTCGGCGGCCGTCCGGCCGGTGGTCGGGTCCATGCGCATGTCCAGCGGCGCGTCCTGTGCGTAGGAGAAGCCCCGCTCGCTCTCGTCGATCTGCAGCGACGAGACCCCGAGGTCCATGAGCACGCCCTGGACGGGCACGCCCACGACGTCGGCGACCACGTCATCGATCTCGTCGTACACCGCGTGCACGGCGCGGAACCGGTCGCCGAACCGTGCGAGCCGTCGCGACGCCCGGGCGATCGCCTCCGGGTCGCGGTCGATGCCGACGACGCGCGCCGCCGGGAGCTGCTCGAGGACCGCCTCCGTGTGCCCGCCCATGCCGAGCGTGCAGTCCACGAGGACCGCACCCGGCTCCTGCAGGGCCGGCGCGAGCAGGTCGACACAGCGCTGGAGGAGGACGGGGACGTGGCGCTCGGCCGCGTCGTCGGGCGTGGTGCTCATCGTGTCCTCCTTCCCTCTCGGTGTCTCGTGCGTCCGGTGCCTCGTGCGTCTGTCTCGTGCGTCGTCGTGCTGTGCTGCTGGTCGGCGGCCGCCTCGGGGCCGGGACCGTCCGGTCAGGTCTCCCTCCGCGTCCTTTCTGGCGCCGGGGAAGTGCGCCAGACCGGGCGGGAGGAGACCTCACCGGACGGGTACCCGAGCCCGTCCTAGAAGCGCAGGTCCGGGAACACCTCCTCCGCGGTGTCGGCGTACGCCGACTCCTGCTCCGCGAGGTACGTCTCCCAGGCCGCCGCGTCCCAGATCTCGACGCGGGTCCCCGCACCGATCACGGCGACGTCGCGGTCGAGCCCCGCGTACGTCCGCAGCGGCGCCGGGATCGAGATCCGGCCCTGCTTGTCGGGGATCTCGTCGCTCGCCCCCGACAGGAAGACCCGCAGGTAGTCCCGAGCCTGCTTGCTCGTCACGGGCGCCTGCCGGACCTGGTCGTACATGCGGCGGAACTCGTCCATCGGCAGCAGGAACAGGCAGCGCTCCTGACCGCGCGTCATGACGAGCCCCGACGCGAGCCGGGGCCTGAACTTCGCGGGGAGGATGAGCCTCCCCTTGTCGTCCAGACGAGGGGTGAAGGTCCCCAGGAGCAGGCTCGAGGAACCGCCGAGCACGTCGTCCACGAAGCCGGACATGCACCTGGCACCTCCCCTCCTGCTCCCAGTTCCTCCACGGTACTCCACTTCGCTCCACCGCTCTCGGGGAAACCGCGGGAATTCACCCCTCTTCGCAGGATCTCCGCAGGTCAGAGGGGCAGGGCAACGTGGAGGGGAGTTCTCCCCACGGGCGTGGCGCCACGGCCCGACGCGCCACGAGCAGGACCGGTGCGGCGCGCGACGCAACGGTCCTCGTCCTCCGCTCGGAGCAGTGGTCGTCGTCAACTAGGCTCGTCCCACCTGCGGACTCCCTCTCCGCGGCCGCGCCACCACCGACGACGGAGGTCACCGTGCTCCCCGACATCGCCCCTGTCGCGTCGCCCGACGAGCACGAGGACCCGGCGACGACGCCGGCGGGTCTCGACGAGCTGGTCGAGACGACGTCCCGCATGCGATCCGGCATCGAGTCCGTCGTCACGGGCAGACCCGACCTCGTCAACGTGACGGTCGCGGTCCTCCTGGCCCAGGGCCACCTGCTCCTCGAGGACGTGCCGGGCGTCGGCAAGACCACGCTCGCGAAGGCGCTCGCCCGCACGATCGACTGCCAGGTCGGCCGCATCCAGTTCACGCCCGACCTCCTGCCGAGCGACCTCACGGGCGTCAACATCTACCGTGCGGCAGACCACCGGTTCGAGTTCCGGCGCGGTCCGGTGTTCGCCAACATCGTCATCGGGGACGAGATCAACCGGGCGTCGCCCAAGACGCAGTCGGCCCTCCTGGAGTGCATGGAGGAAGGACAGACCACCGTCGACGGCACGACCCACGCGCTGCCGCGACCGTTCCTGGTCGTCGCCACCCAGAACCCGGTCGAGATGGAGGGCACGTACCCCCTCCCCGAGGCGCAGCGCGACCGCTTCATGGCCCGTCTCACGGTCGGCTACCCCGACCTCGACGCCGAGATCCTGATGCTCGAGCGCCAGGAGGCGGAGGACCCCTTCGCCCACCTGCGCCCCGTGACGACCGGGGACGCGATCCTGCGGTTCGCCGGCGTCGTCCGCTCGGTCTACGCCGCCCCCGCGGTGAAGCGCTACGTGCTCGACCTCGTGACGGCGACGCGCCAGCACCCCGGGCTGCGGCTCGGCGCCTCGCCGCGCGCGTCGCTGCAGCTGCTGCGGGCGGCCAAGGCCCTCGCCGCCATGTCCGGACGGGACCACGTCCTGCCCGACGACGTCCAGTACCTCGCCGTCCCGGTCCTCGCCCACCGGCTCGTCATCACCACGGAGACGCGGCTCGCCGGCCTGGACGCCCCGGCCGTCGTGTCCGCCATCCAGGCGCAGACGCCGGTCCCGGCGCGCGAGCCGTCCGAGCGGCAGCCCGAGCGGCGCTGACGTGCGCGGCCTCTCCTCCCTGCCCCGGTTGCGCAGGTTCGGCCGCACCCTCGCCCGGGCGCGCCTCACCCGACGCGGCACGGCGCTCCTCGTCGCCGGTGCCGTGCTCGTCGCCGCCGGCGTCACGCTGGGCCTGCCCGACGTCGTCGGGCTGGGTGCCGCCGCGATGCTCGCCGTCGGCGCCGCGTGGGCCTGGATGACCGCCCGTCGCATCGACCGCGGTCGGCGCGCCCTGGGCGTCGCCCGGCGCGTCCAGCCCAACCCGGCCGTCGCCGGCCAGGTCACGACGGCGCGCCTGACCGTCTCGGCGGCGCGCCGGTCGGTGACCACCGCCGGCATGCTCGCGCGGCTGCGCATCAGCGAGCAGGCCGCGCACGAGCTCTGCGACCAGGGATCCTTGCGCGCCCAGGTCGCGACGCGCGCCGACCACATCGCCGTGCGGTACCGCCTGCGACCGCTGCGCCGCGGGCGCTGGTCGCTCGGACCGCTCCTCACCACGCGGGTCGACACCTTCGGGCTCGTCAGCGCGACGCAGGAGCTCGGCGAGCCGACCTCGGTCGCGGTGTGGCCGCGCACCGTCGACCTGCCGGTCCGGGGCACGCGCGCCTTCGGCGAGCAGGAGCGCTCGACGTCCGGCGCGCGGCTCGCGTCGAGCGACGACTCCGTGCTGCGCGACTACGTCACGGGCGACGACCCCCGCCGCGTCCACTGGGCGAGCGCGGCCCGTCACGGCCAGCTCATGGTCCGCGCGGACGAGAGCGCGAGCCTGCCCCCGGTCACGGTGCTCTTCGACCGCGGTCTCCTGCCGCACCCCGACCTCGGGCGCAGCGGCGGCCACGCGCTCGCCGACGGCGAGTGGTCCGTCGAGTGCGCCGCCTCCGTGGGCGTGTCGCTGCTCCACGCGGGGCACCCGGTCCGCCTCGTCGCGACCTCGCTTGCGCCCGTCGTCGACACCTCCGGCTTCACGGCCAACCGCTCCGGCGAGGGACCGGCGGACCTGCTCGACGCGACCGTCGACCTGCACGGCCACCACGGGCTGTCCGACACCGACCGCGCGGCGGCGGCGACCGCCGAGGCGCTGCGCACGGCACGACGCCCGGGCGAGATCACCGTCGCCGTGCTCGGGCCGCTCGGTCCCGTCGCGCGCCACACGGTCGCGTCGATCGCCGGCGACGCCCTGCACTGGGCCTTCGTGGTGCGCCCGCGGACGTGGTCGTCCCAGCGCACGGAGGCCCAGGACACCGTGGACGCACTGCGCGCGACCGGCTGGCACGTCGCCCTCGTCGACGCCGGGACGCCGCTCGAGAACGCCTGGACGCTGCTCATGGACGGGGTCCGATGACCGACCGCACCTCCTCCCGACCTCGCGCGACGGCCCCTGCCGGGCTCGGCGCGCGCGTCCTCGCCACGACCCTGTGCGTCGCCGTCGCCGTCGCCGCGTCGACGTACGCCCTCGGGACCGTGATCGGACCGGGCGACTGGACGCGCACGGCCGTCCGGACGCTCGCCGTCCTCGCGCTCGTCACCGGGCTCTCCCGGTACGCCCTCGAACGGTCACGGTCGGTGCAGGGCGAGGTGTTGGCTCCCCCCGCGGCGCTCCTCCCCTCGCTCGCAGGCCTCGTCGTCGGCGTCTGGGCGCTCCTCGGTCTCTACGGCGGACCCACCGACCGCTTCTCGGTCCTCATCGGGCTGTCGAACGTCGAGCGTCTGCTCACCCGGCTCCAGACCGGGCGCGAGCTCACGCTCGCCGAGGTCGCCCCGATCGACCCGAGCCTGCCCATCGAGCTGCTCGCCGTCGGTGGCGCCGTCGTCGTGTTCCTCGTCGCCGACCTCATGGCCGGTGGGCTGCGGCTCGGAGCGGGGGTCGGGCTCCCGCTCCTGGCGCTGTGGATCCCGGGTCTGGTCATCGCCGGCGACGTGCCCCCCGTCGCGTTCGTCCTCACGGTCGCCGCCCTGGTGCTCCTGCTCGCCGTGGACAACCCGCACCGCGGGCTGCGCCGCCCCGGTCCCGGCGAGAACCATGCACGACAGCGCGCCCTCGGCGGCACGCGTGCCGCGACGGCGGTGGCCACGGCCCTCGCGGTCGCCGTCGTCGGCCTCGGCGTCGGGGCCGCGAGCGCGACCCTGCCCGAGGTCGCGTCCTCGTCGTGGACCCGCCTCTTCTCGTCGACGGGCGAGACCGTCCGGCTCTCCGACGACCTCGACATGCGCCGCGACCTGGCGGAGCGCTCGGACGAGGTCGTCCTCGAGTACCGCACGGACGGTGAGGAGGTCGGCCCCCTGCGCGTCTTCACCCTCACCGGCTTCGACGGCACGAACTGGCGCCGCGGCGCCGATCGCGACGGCACGCCGATCGAGGGACCGGACCAGCTGCTCTGGCCGCAGGACACGGGGGACGGCGAGCCCAGAGAGGTGGAGGTCACGCTCGAGTCGCTCCGGGACACCAAGCTGCCCGTCCCGACGGAGCCGCGCACCCTCGACGTGGACGGCGACTGGGCGTACGACCCCGTGCGGGACGAGGTGCTCGGGACCCGGGCGACGAGCGCAGGCTCGAGCTACGGGCTGACCGTCTACCCCCGCGCGCTCGACGCGGACACCCTCCGCTCGGCGGGCGGCGCCGACCCGGACGACCCCAACTACCTCGACGTCCCCGCGTCGTCCCACGAGCAGGACATCCGCGACCTCGCCGCCGAGGTCGTCCAGGGTGCACCGACGCGGTACGACCAGGCCCTCGCCCTCCAGACGTACTTCCGCGACGCGTCGACCTTCACGTACTCGACGCAGGTGCCGCCCGGCGACTCGGGCGACGCGGTGTGGGACTTCCTCCAGCAGCGCACGGGATACTGCGTGCAGTTCGCCACGGCGATGACGATGATGGCGCGCACGCTCGGCATCCCCGCGCGGCTCGGGGTCGGCTTCCTCCCGGGCCAGCGCACCGACGACACGACGTTCCAGGTGACGGGTCGTGACTCGCACGCCTGGCCCGAGCTCTACTTCCCGGGCCAGGGCTGGGTGCGGTTCGAACCCACGCCCGCGCAGCAGACGGGCCCCGCACCGTCGTGGGCGACGCCCGTGGGCAGCTCGGCGGTCCCCGGCGTGACGGACCCCAGCGACGCACTGACCCCCGGCGTCGCGCCCGGGCCCGAGGTCCCGGCGACCCCCGCACCCACGGTCGGCGGCGGGACGGGCGGGACCGACGGGGCGGTCGACGGCTCGGGGGCGTCGTGGGTCGTCGTCGCTGCTGCGCTTCTCGCCGTCGCCCTCGCCGCAGGGGCGCTCTGGCTCGTCGCCCGGCGGCGGACCCGCCCGGACGGCGACCTGGACGCCGAGCGTGCCTGGGTCGCGCTGACCACGCGACTCGACGGGCTCGGCGTCTCGTGGCCCGGGTCCACGACGCCGCGCAACGTCCCGACGACCGTCGCTGCCGTCGTGCGCGAACGGTCAGGCTCCGACCTCTCGGAGGCCGGTGTGGAGGCGCTCGTCGCGCTGGTCACGGCGCTCGAGACGGAGCGCTACGCCCGCGGCGGAGGAGCGACGGAGCCCGCCCGCCTGGCGGAGCTGGTGGAGACGGCCGCGACCGAGGTCGAGCGGTCGCTCAGCGACCGCCGTGCTCGCGACGGCGGTCCCAGCGCTCTTCGAGTCGGCTGAGGAAAGACTTCCGCGGGGCCGGCGCCGGGTTCGCCGGGCGGACGCGGCCGTCGGCGTCGACGGTGCCGACCGGGCCACCCTTGGCAGGGCGCGGTGCCTGGAAGACGAGGACGACGCCCGCGAACATCAGCACGAAGCCCACCACGCCCAACCAGGTCTGCGACGTCGCGGCGCCGAGGACCAGCAGCAGCAGCCCTCCGACGACGCCGACGCCGACGAGGACGTATCTCAGCGCCGAACGGCGACGGGGCGACTGCAGCGTGTTGGCCAGGCGCGGGTCGTCCGTCGTGAGGGCGCGCTCCATCTGCTCCAATACCCGCTGCTCGTACTCAGACAGAGGCATGGGCACCCCGTTTCTCCGCGGTGGTCGAGTGACACCCTCAGGATAGATCGACATCAGCGGGGGTGGTAGTCGAGCGGGGTCCCCGGGGGCCCATCGCGATGGATCTCACCCCGAAACGGCCCCGCACGGCGTCCACGGCCTCCTCCGCACGCCGTCGCGTGGTCCCGTGCTCGTCGACCGCCTCCTCCAGGGTGGGCTGGGCGACAGATCCCTGCCGGCGCTCCAGGCCCTCCGCACGGACTCCCACGAGGCGCACGGCGAGCCCGTGCAGGTCGACCCCGGCGACGAGCTCGCGGGCGACGAGGTAGATCTCCCGCGCGACGTCCGTGGGCGTCACGAGCGTGCGCGACCTGGTCACCGTCCGGAAGTCGCTCGTGCGCACCTTCACGCTGACGGTCCGGGCCACGTGCCCCTGCTGCCGCAGTCGTGCTGCACACCGGTCCGAGAGCTCGAGCACGCGGTCCTGCACGGCCCCGAGGTCGCGCAGGTCGTGCTCGAACGTCGTCTCGGCGCCGACCGAGCGCTCGGACCGCTCCGGCTGCACGGGCCGCGGGTCACGACCCCACGCGAGGTCGTGCAGGTGCGCCCCGGCGACCTTGCCGACCGCGGCCTGCAGCACCGGGACGTCGGTGTCCGCGAGCTCGGCGACGGTACGGATCCCCCACTGGGCCAGTGCGTGCTCGGTGCGCTCCCCCACGCCCCACAGCGCACCCACGGGCAGCGTGCGCAGGAAGGGGACCGTGGAGGCCGCCGGGACGAGGAGCATCCCGTCGGGCTTGGCGTGCGTCGAGGCGAGCTTTGCGACGAACTTCGTGGTCGCGATGCCGACCGAGCACGTGATGCCGTGCGCGGCCCGGACCCGGTCGCGCAGCGCGGCGCCGATCACGGTGGGCGGCCCGAGCCGCCGGCGGGCGCCGCTCACGTCCAGGAAGGCCTCGTCGACGCTCACCTGCTCGACGAGCGCCGTGACCTCGCCGAGGATCGCCATGACCGAGCGCGAGACGTCGTGGTAGCGGCCGTGGTCGGGCGGGACGACGATCGCCTGCGGGCACGCACGCCGCGCAGCGGTCATGGGCATCGCGGCGTGCACCCCGAAGGCGCGTGCCTCGTACGTCGCGGCGAGGACGACGCCGCGCTCGGCGCCGCCGACGATCACGGGACGGCCGCGCAGCTCAGGACGCCGTGCGAGCTCGACGGAGGCGAAGAACGCGTCCATGTCGACGTGCAGGATGGCGCAGCCGTCCTCGTCGTCGCCCCAGTCCCGACGCACCGTGGCGCGCGGGCCGCGGCTCACCGCCGCCCCCGGCTCATCGTGGGCCCGACGTCATGACGCGACCGTCCGTACGCCCGGAAGACGCACGAACCCCGCCTCGGGGTCGACGAGCATCGCGACCTCGTCGCGGAAGTCCTCGGCGCACGCCAGGAGCTCGTCGGCGCGGCGCGCGTCCACCACGTCGGACCTCCCGGCGTCGACGGCGGCGCGCACGCGGGCCCCGCCGGCGAAGTACACGGACCACGAGGCGAGGCCGGGCTCGGCGTCGGAGAGCTGGTCCCACACGGGACGGGCGCGACCTCGACGCACCGGCCGACCACGGAGCGCGACGACCGCGGCCGCAGCCCGCAGCGCGCCCAGGTGCGCGTGCACGAACCGCTCGGCCGGGTCCGTCGCGACCGCCGCGGAGACGAGCTCGGCGTCCGCGCGTGCGAGCATCCGCCCGACCTCGCCCGGGACGGGTGCCGGAGCGGTCCCTCTCGTGTCCTTCGTCATCGCGCACCTCCCGTACCACTATCGAACACCTGTTCGACTGCTGTCAACGCGGCCGGGGCCGCCAGGCCGACCGGCACGTCGGCCGGGGGCCGTACGGTGGGCCCATGGCACGTCGCGCACGCCGGTCCTCCCGCACCGATCCAGCGTCCCCCCAGCCACCCACACCGCGCGGCCGGCGTCGCGGGGCCGTCGCGTCGCACGGGCGTGACCTGCCGGAAGGCCCGGTCGCGACGACGACGGGGACCGCCCGGCTCGAGCGCGACCGCGACCACGACGCAGCCGTGACCCTGTACGTCAACGACGTGCCGAGCTCCCACGTCGACCTCGACGACCCCGGGTTCCTCGCGTTCGAGTACATGCAGCAGATGGCCGCGGTGATCGAGCACGCACCGCCGGGCCCCCTGCGGGTGCTGCACCTCGGGGCCGCCGGTTGCACCCTGGCGCGCTGGGTCGAGCACACCCGACCCGGCTCGACCCAGGTGGGCGTCGACCTCGACGCGCGGCTCCTCGAGCTCGTGCGCGAATGGTTCGACCTGCCCCGATCGCCGCGCCTGCGCCTGCGCGCCGACGACGCGGGCCACGCGTTGACGACCTTCGCCGACGGGGCGTTCGACGTCGTCGTCCGTGACGTGTTCGCCGGGGACGCGACGCCCGAGCACCTCGTGACCGCCGGCACGGCGCGCGAGGTGCGCCGCGTCCTGCGCCCGGGAGGCGTGTACCTGGCGAACTGCGCGGACCGCCCGCCGCTCACCACCGCGCGTCGCGAGCTCGCGACGCTCGCGACGGTCGCGGCGGCCGACGACTCGATCGGGCCGGCGGACGATGCTCCGCCCGGCGACGCGACGCGGCACCCTGCGAGCGACCGGCACGGGGACCGGCTGGCCGCGATCGCGGAGCCCGGTCAGCTCAAGGGCCGACGCTACGGGAATCTCGTGCTCGTGGCGGTGCGCCCGGGGCCGACGTCGATCGACCTCGGGTCAGCGGGCCTGTCGCGGGCGGCACGGGCCCTCCCGCTCCCCGCTCGCGTCCTCGTCGGCGCCGAGCTCGAGGCGTTCGTGGGCGCGGCCCGCCCGTTCGACGACCCGCCGCGGACCATCCCGATCCCCGACGTCGTGCTCTCCTGACGCACAGGAGCCGCGCCCCGGCGTGGGGCGCGGCTCCTGTGCGAGGACCGCTCGGTGGCCTGGGCCGCCGGCGCGGCCGTCAGAGCGGGCGGACGTTCTCCGCCTGCGGGCCCTTCGGGCCCTGGGTGATCTCGAACTCGACCCGCTGCGCCTCGTCGAGCGAGCGGTACCCCTGCGTCTCGATCGCCGAGTAGTGCACGAAGACGTCGGCACCCCCGCCGTCCTGCGCGATGAAACCGAAGCCCTTCTCGGCGTTGAACCACTTCACAGAACCCTGCGCCATGCTGTTCCTCTGACCTTCTGTCCGTCCGGGACATCAGCGAGCGGACCCTTCGTCCACCCCGTGCGCCGCAGCCCGAGCTCCACGTCCTTCGCCGACGGGCCAGCCCCGAGGGCCGGCACGACGTCCGTCCGGGCCGCCCGATCATGCGGCGACCCGTGCGGCCGGCACCGGGTCGTGCGCCAGCTCGTCACTGCAACGGGTGACAGTCTGGCACGGACGGTGTGGGATGTGCCACGCAGAAACGCGACGCCTCGTGCTGATTTGTCAGGACAAATGTCGGGACAGAGCGGTGCGCGGTCAGTCCCCCTGCTGCGCGAGGAAGCGCTCGAACTCGGCGCCGAGCTCGTCCGCGGTCGGGATCGGCGCGGTGTCCGCGAGCAGGCTCGTGCGACCCACCGCGCGGGCGAACGCGTCGTACTGCTCCTCGAGCGCACGGACGACGGCCGCGACCTCCTCGGAGTCGTGCACCTGCCGCTCGACCTCGGTCGTCGCGTCCTGGGCCGCCTCCGCGAGGTCGGCGGTCGCCAGGTCGAGGCCCGTGAGGCGCTGGACGTGCTCGAGCGCGACCACCGTCGCCGGCGGGTACGCGGACTGGGCGAGGTAGTGCGGGACGTGCACGGTGTAGCCGACCGCGTCGTGGCCCGCCTGGCCGAGGCGCAGCTCGAGCAGGGCGGCGAGGCTTGCAGGCACCTTCACCGTCCCGAACCACGACGCGTGCTCCGCGACGAGCTCCGGGCGCGTCGCGTGGGCCGTCACGGAGAGCGGGCGCGTGTGCGGGATGCCCATGGGGATCCCGTGGATGCCCACGGTGAGCGACACGCCGAGCCGGTCGACCACCGCGCGCAGCGCGGCGACCACACGCTCCCACTGGAGGTCCGGCTCCGCGCCGTGCAGCAGCAGGAACCCCGTCCCCTCGGTGTCTCGCACGTGGTCGACGACGAGGTGCGGCTCGTCGTACGCGGACCACCGGTCGGAGCTGAACGTCATCGTCGCGCGCTTCGAGCGGTAGTCCAGGAGCTGGTCGACGTCGAACGTCACCAGCCGGGTGACCTCGCCGCCCTCGAGCAGGTGCTCGACGGCGCGCTCGCCGGCGTTCCCCGCGTCCACGAAGCCGGTGATCGCGTGCACCAGCACGGGACCGGCACCCGGTTCCGGGGCGCTCGGCCACAGGCGCGCGACAGCGTCCTCGTCGAGCTCGTAGATCTCCCGGGGGTCCAGCATCCGTCCTCCTCCGTCACGTCCCACGCCGTCCGCCGTCGTGCGCGCGGAGGCCTGTGGTCGACAACGCACGGCACGGGAAGATCCTTCCCGGTGCGCGTGGTGCGCAGGCCCGGACGGCGCCGAGGCGCGCGGTCAGCGACCGGGCAGCCGCACCACGGAGACGAAGAAGTCGTCGATCTGCCGGACGACGTCGATGAAGCGGTCGAAGTCGACGGGCTTCGTCACGTACGCGTTCGCGTGGAGGGAGTAGCTGCGCACCACGTCCTCCTCTGCCTCCGACGTCGTGAGCACCACGACCGGGATCTTCCGCAGCACGTCGTCGGCCTTGAGCTCCGCGAGGACCTCGCGGCCGTCCATCCGCGGGAGGTTGAGGTCGAGCAAGATGAGGTCCGGCGTCGGGGCGTCGGCGTGCTCGCCCTCCTTGCGCAGGAACGCCAGCGCGCTCACGCCGTCGGAGACGACCGACAGCCGGTTCGTGACCTTGTGGTCCTCGAACGCCTCGCGCGTCATGAGCACGTCGCCCGGGTCGTCCTCGACGAGCAGGACGTCGATGGGCTTCGTGCCGTGGCTCATGCGGAGGTCTCCTCGTGGTCGCGGCCCGTCCCCGGGCCACCGTCGTCGGTGCGAGCGTAGCCGACCTGCGCGTGCACGTAGGCGTGGGCGAGCGTGAAGCGGACCGTCGTCCCGCCGTCGCGCGGCTCGATCCAGATGCGGCCGCCGTGGTACTCGACGATGCGCTTGCACAGCGCGAGCCCGATGCCGGTGCCCTCGTAGACGTCCTTCGCGTGCAGGCGCTGGAAGATGACGAACACCCGCTCCGCGTACTGGGGGTCGATCCCGATGCCGTTGTCGGCGACCGAGAGCTCCCAGTGGGTGTCGCGTGCGAGGACGCCCACGTGGACGACCGGGTCGCGGTCCGGCGACCGGAACTTCAGCGCGTTCCCCACGAGGTTCGCGAGGAGCTGCTGCAGCAGGGCTGGCTCCCCGACCACGACGGGCAGCGGGTCGTGCGTGACGGTGGCGCCGCTCGCCGCGATCGTCTCCGAGAGGTCGTCGAGCGCCGTCGCGAGCGACGCCTCGAGGTCGACGTCGACCCGTTCGGTCCCCGTCCTGCCGACGCGCGAGAACCCGAGCAGGTCCTGGATCAGCCGCTGCATGCGCTTGGCGCCGTCGACGGCGAAGTCGATGTACTGGTCGGCCCGGTCGTCGAGCTCTCCGCCGTACCGCTTCTTGAGCAGCTGGGTGAAGCTCGCCACCTTGCGCAGCGGTTCCTGGAGGTCGTGCGAGGCGACGTACGCGAACTGCTCGAGGTCGCGGTTCGAGCGCTCGAGCTCTCGGGTCTGCTCCTCGAGCAGCTCGTGCGCCCGCGCCGAGTCCGCGTGGGACGCCTTGATCTCGGCGACCTGGGCGACGAGCTCGACGCGCATGTGCTCGACGTCCTGGGCGAGGTCGGCGATCTCCGCGGGCCCCGACGTGACGACGGGCTCGTCGAGCTCGCCCGCGCTCACGAGCCGGACACGGTGCGCGAGCTGCGCGAGGGGGTCGGTCACCCACCTCTTGAGGCACACCCACAGGATGATCCCGACCGCGAGCGCCGCGCCCACCAGCACCAGGACGCTGCCGAACAGGACGCGGCTCCAGCGGTCCAGGGCCTCGACGGCTTCCGCGCGCTGTGCACGGAGGTCCTCGACGTACCGCCCGGTCGCTGCGCGCGCCTCGGCGAAGAGCGCGGTCCCCTCGGCGCGCTCCACCCGCGTGACCGTTCCCGGGCCCGCACGTCCCGTCGACTCGATCGCGGGCCCGACGTAGTCGATGAACCACGCTTCCACGGCCCGCAGCGCCTCGTCGTGCGTGGCGGTCAGGGAGTCCCCGGAGCCGAGCCGTGCGAGGTCGGCGGGATCGGCGATCGCAACGGTCCCGGAACCCCCCACGGCGCGCCCGTAGGCCTCCAGCGCGGTCTCGTCGCCGGTCGCGGCGTAGGAGCGCACCGCCGACTCCGTGTCGAGCAGCGCGACGAACGAGGAGTCGGCCTGGGTGACCGCGTCGAAGTAGGGCCCGGTGATCTCGTCCTGGAGCGTGAGCACGCGCGACAGGGCGAGCGCCGACGTCGTCACGACGCCGAGCAGGATCACCCCGGCGACGACCAGCGCCCACCCGAGCCGCCGGCGGAGGGTGGGCGCTCGGCGCGACGCGCTCACCGTGCCCACTCGTCGGAGTCGGCGAGCGTCGCGGTGCGCTCGGCGGGGACCGGTGCGTCGTCGCCCGCCCAGCCGATGACGAGCAGGGCGGCGTCGTCGGCGAGCGGCCCGCCGTGCAGGTCGCGCACCCGGCGGAACACGCGCTCCACGATGCCCTCGGTCCCCTGCTCGAGGGCCGTGTCGACAGCACGCCGCAGACCGTCGACGCCGATGCGCTCCGGACGCGCCGCGCGGGAGGTCGCGTCGGGGTCCTCGACCGTCGCCTCGACGAGCCCGTCCGTGTAGAGCATGAGCGCCCAGCGGCCGCCGAGCTCCACACGCTGGGCCGACCATCCGCCGGCGACCGGGATCCCGAGCGCGCGCCCGCGTGCCGTCGGCGGGACCTCGGTCGCGCTCTCCTGCAGCAGGAGCGGCGCGAGGTGACCGGCGAGGTGGATGTCGGCGAACCGCCGACCGGGGTCGACGACGACCTGGCAGAGCGTCACGAAGACCTCCGGGCGTGCGCGCTCCGGGACGAGGACGCGCTCGAGGAGCGGCAGGATCGCCGCGGGGTCCGTGTCCGACAGGACGATCGTGCGCCACGCCGTGCGCAGCGTCGCGCCGAGCGCGGCCTCGTCGGGCCCGTGCCCGGCGACGTCGCCGATGACGCACAGCACGGAGCCGTCGGGCCGCTCGACCGCGTCGTAGAAGTCGCCGCCGAGGAGCCCGTTCCCCCCCGGCACGTAGCCGACCATGACCGCGAGCCGCTCGTCCTGGACGAGGGGGGTGGGCAGCAGCGCCCGCTCGAGCCGGGCCGTCTCGGCCGCCCGGACCTCGCTGCGGTACAGCGCCCGCTGCTGCTCCTCCGACTTGCGCCGCTGCACGGCGTAGCGCACCGAGCGGCCGAGGAGGTCGGCGCCCACCTCGCCCTTGACGAGGTAGTCGTCGGCGCCTGCGGCGACGGCCTGGACGCCCAGGTCGATGCCCGAGTGCCCCGTGAGCACGACGAGGGCGGGCGGGCTCGTGCCCGCGCGCAGGCGTTCGACGCCGCCGAGACCGACCGAGTCCGGGAGGCCGAGGTCGAGCAGGACGCAGTCCACGGGACGGGCCCGGAGCATCTCGAGGGCGATGTCGAGGGTGGTCGCGCGGTGCAGCTCGACCTTGAGGCTCGCGTCGGAGAGCAGCTCCTCGACGAGGAGGGCGTCGCCGTCGTCGTCCTCCACGAGAAGGATCCGCAGCACGTCGGACGGGGCGAGCACGGACCTGGTCGGCCCACTGGTCGGCCCAGAGGTCCCCGCGACCGGGTCGTGCCGGGCCTCGCCGGTCACGACGTCCGCTCCCGACCAGTCACCATGGCCACCGATCCTAGCGGGCCCACCCGTCCGACCCCGGCACGGCGCCCCGGGCGTGCCGAAGAGGTGCGCTGGGTGCGCCATAATGGACGGCCGCGTCACGGCACGTGGCACGCGGGACGGACGAGAGGAAGACGTGGGACGTTCGGACGAGCTCCGGCTCGAGCAGGAGGTCGTGGACATCCTCTACGCACGTCTGGACGAGCTGCGCGCCGCGTCCCGCGCGCGCCTCGACGCGGTGCGCCGGTCGGGGCCGTCCGGCTCGCCCCAGAACCGCAGCGAGCGGGACGCGTTCGCGACGCTCTACGAGGACCGGGTGGCGCAGCTCGAGGCCGTCGAGGACCGCCTGGCGTTCGGCCGGCTCGACCTCGAGGACGGCACCCGTCGCTACGTCGGCCGGATCGGTCTCACCGACACCGAGCACACGAGCCTGCTGACGGACTGGCGCGCACCGGCCGCGCAGGCGTTCTACCGCGCGACCGCCGCGCACCCCGACGGCGTCGTCCGCCGACGTCACCTGGTGACCCACCGACGCGAGGTGACGGGGGTCGAGGACGAGCTGCTCGACCTCGACGCGCCCGCCGACGTCGCGGGCTCGACGCTCTCCGGGGAGGGCGCACTGCTCGCCGCGATGGCCGCCGGCCGCACCGGCCGGATGGGCGACATCGTCGCGACGATCCAGGCCGAGCAGGACGCGATCATCCGCTCCCCGCTGGGCGGCGCGCTCGTCGTCCAGGGCGGGCCCGGGACGGGCAAGACCGCGGTCGCCCTGCACCGTGCCGCGTACCTGCTCTACGCGCACCGGCGCGTGCTCGAGCGCTCGGGCGTGCTGCTCGTCGGCCCCAGCCTGTCGTTCCTGCGCTACATCGACCAGGTGCTGCCGTCCCTCGGCGAGACGGGCGTCGTCAGCACGACGATCTCCGACCTCCTGCCCGGTCTCGTCGCGGACGGCGCGGAGGACCCGCGCGTCGCGCAGGTCAAGGGCCGGGCGGTCATGGCGACGGCGGTGCGTCGCGCGGTGCGCGCACGCGAACGCGTCCCCGCGCAGGACGTCCCGGTCCGGCTCGACGGGCAGGACCTCGTCATCCGCCGCCGCGACGTGCGCGACGCGATCGCCAAGGCGCGACGCACGCACAAGCCGCACAACCTCGCGCGCGTGACGTTCGTCCGCGACATGCTCGGGCGCCTCGTCGACCAGTACGCCGCGCGGCTCGGCGAGCCGCTCGTCGGCGAGGACCGCACGATCGCGCTCGAGGACCTGCGGTCCCACCACGACGTGCGCGTCGCGCTCAACCTCGCCTGGCTGCCCATCACCCCCGAGCGGCTCGTCGAGGACCTGTACATCAAGCCGCACCGGCTCGCGGAGGCCGCCCCCGAGCTCTCGCCCGCCGAGCGCCGCCTGCTCGCACGGCCCAAGGGCTCGCCGTGGACGGCGGCGGACGTCCCCCTGCTCGACGAGGCGGCCGACCTGCTCGGCGAGGACGACCAGGCCGCGCGCGCCGAGGCTGCGGCGCGGTCCGCGGAGCACGCGCGCGACCTCGAGTACGCGCGCCAGGTGCTCGAGTCGTCCGGGGCGGGCGGCGGGATCGTCGACGCCGACGTGCTCGCGGAGCGCTTCGCGGCGAGCGGTCCGCGGCTCACCATGGCCGAGCGCGCGGCGCAGGACCGGAGCTGGACCTACGGGCACGTCGTCGTGGACGAGGCGCAGGAGCTGTCCGCGATGGCGTGGCGGATGCTGGTGCGCCGGTGCCCGACGCGGTCGTTCACGATCGTCGGCGACGTCGCGCAGACGTCCTCGCTCGCGGGCGCCCGCTCGTGGGCCGGTGCGCTCGACCCCGTGCTGCGCGACGCCTGGCGCCTGGCCGAGCTCACGGTCAACTACCGCACGCCGGCCGCGGTCGCCGACGCGGCGCGGGAGGCCGCCGTCGCCGCGGGCCTGCCCGTCTCGCCGCTGACGTCGGCGCGCGAGGTCCCGGACTCGCTGCGGTTCGTCGCGGTCGCCGACGGCGCGGTGGACGGCTCCGGCGGACCGGGCGCCACGGTCCCGGCCGACGCCGTGCTGGACGTGGTGCGCCGCGAGGTCGCGTCGACCCGCGCGGCGTTCGTCGGGAGCGAGGCGGGACGCGTCGCCGTCGTGGCGGCGGCTCCGGCCCTCCCGGCGGTGCGGGCGGCGCTGGACCTCGCCGACCGGGGCCGGCGCGCGGACCCCGACGCGCCCGTCGTCGTCCTCGACCCCGTGCAGGTGAAGGGGCTCGAGTTCGACGCGGTCGTCCTCGTCGAGCCGGCCGACCTGGCCGCGGGCGCCTCGGGCGCGTCCGACCTCTACGTCGCGATGACCAGACCCACCCAGCGCCTCGTGGTGGTGCACGCCCGTCCGCTGCCCGCAGGGCTCGGCTCCCGGTAGCCGGCACCGTTCACGTCGTCCCGAGGGCCAAGACCCGTTTGGTCCGCACCGCGGACCAGGCGCACCATGGGGGTGTGCTACGCGCCCTCCTCCTCGAAAACCTGCACCCGCTCGCGGCCTCGAACCTCGAGGCCGCGGGGATCGACGTCACCGTCCGCACCGGAGCGCTCGACGAGCCCGAGCTGATCGACGCCCTCCAGGGCGTCCACCTGCTCGGCATCCGGTCCAAGACGAACGTCACCGCGACCGTGCTCGAGAACGCGCCCGACCTGGTCGCGCTCGGGGCGTTCTGCATCGGGACCAACCAGATCGACCTGCGGTCGGCCGCTGCCCAGGGCGTGGCAGCCTTCAACGCCCCGTTCCAGAACACGCGCTCCGTGGTCGAGCTCGCGCTCGCCGAGATCATCGCGCTCACGCGTCGCCTCACCGAGCGCGACCGCGCGCTGCACGACGGCGTGTGGGACAAGTCCGCCGAGGGCGCTCACGAGGTCCGGGGGCGCACGCTCGGCATCGTGGGCTACGGCAACATCGGCACGCAGCTCTCGGTCGTCGCGGAGAACCTCGGCATGTCCGTGGTGTTCTACGACACGGCGGAGAAGCTCGCGCTGGGCAACGCCCGCCGCATGGACACGCTCGACGAGCTCCTCGAGACCGCCGACGTCGTGACGCTGCACGTCGACGGCCGCGCGGGCAACGCCGGGATGTTCGGGGCCAAGCAGATCGCGCGCATGCGCCCGGGCGCGATCTTCCTCAACCTGTCGCGCGGGTTCGTCGTCGACTACGACGCGCTGCGCGAGGCGATCCTGTCCGGCCACGTCGCGGGGGCCGCCGTCGACGTGTTCCCCGAGGAGCCGAAGCGCAAGGGCGACTCGTTCCACTCGGAGCTCCGCGGCCTGCCGAACGTCATCCTCACCCCGCACATCGGCGGGTCGACCGAGGAGGCGCAGGAGGCGATCGGGCAGTTCGTGTCGTCGAAGCTGCGGGACTACCTCACGACCGGCTCGACGACGCTCAGCGTCAACGTGCCCAACCTCGCGCTCGAGCAGACCACGGGGATCACGCGCATCACGCACCTGCACCGCAACACGCCGGGCGTCCTCGCGGCGGTCAACGCCACGCTCGCCGAGCACGGCACCAACATCGAGGGCCAGCTCCTCGCGACGCGCGGCGAGCTCGGGTACGTCGTCACCGACGTCGGCTCGCGCGTCGAGCCGGCCGTGGTGAGCGCGCTCGCGGACATGGAGCAGACGATCGCCCTGCGCGTCCTGGACTGACCGGCCGCGCGGCCGCAGAGGATCGGATCCACGGACGGCAGCGCCGAGGTCCTCGACACGGCGCGCTGCACCGGGTACGACGACGGGACCCGGCCGCAGGTGCGGCGCGGGCCCCGTCGGGACGGCTCGAGCGGTCAGCCGGACTTGCGGCGGAACGTGCGCTGCACGGGGCCGACCGTCTCCGAACCGTGCACGGAACCGGTGTTCGCCTCCCCGTCGGCCGAACGGTGCCGGGCGGCGTTCTTGCGGTCGAGCGCCTCGCGGAACTTCGCCTTGGCCTCGTCGCTGGGTGTCGTGTCGGCTGCTGGGCGCTGCTGGTCGGACGCCATCGCGTTCTCCTCGTCCTCGGGGTCAGGTGGGGTCGGCCGGGATCAGGACTCGGCCGACGTCAGATGCTCAGGGTGCCCGACGGCGCGGGCCCACCGCCAGCCTCCCCCACGCCCGGCCGTGACGCCACTCCTTTCCGGGCTCCCCGGCTCGGGTAGCGTCGTGGACGTGGCCGACACCGCTCCCGACGACGCACCCGTCACCGGTTCCCGCGACCTGCCCCGTCGACGGCTGGGCCGGGCCGGGCTGACGCTCCCCACGGTCTCGCTCGGGCTGTGGCAGAACTTCGGCGAGGCCGACGCGTTCGCGACGCAGCGGGAGATCGTCCTGCACGCCGTCGACCGCGGCGTGACGCACCTGGACCTCGCGAACAACTACGGTCCGCCGGGCGGGGCAGCGGAGTCCTCGCTCGGTCGTCTCCTCGCGCGCGAGCTGCGTCCCGTCCGCGACGAGCTCGTCGTCACGACGAAGGCGGGCTACCGCATGGGATCCGGGCCGTACGGCGAGGGCGGCTCGCGCAAGTACCTGCTGACGTCGCTCGACGCGTCGCTGCGCCGGCTCGGCCTCGACCACGTCGACGTCTTCTACAGCCACCGCTTCGACCCGACCACCCCGCTCCACGAGACCGTCGGAGCGCTCGCGACCGCGGTGCGCTCGGGACGCGCGCGGCACGTCGGGATCTCGTCGTACTCCGCCCGGCGCACCCGCGAAGCGCTGCAGGTCGCGGCCGAGCTCGGGGTCGAGCTCGTCGTGACGCAGGTCTCGTACTCGATGCTCAACCGGTGGATCGAGGTCCCCGACGAGACGGGCGAGAGCGTGCTCGACGTCGCGGCGGACGCCGGCCTGGGAGTCGTCGCGTTCTCGCCGCTCGCGCAGGGCATGCTCACGGACCGCTACCTCCACGGGACGCCGCGCGGCTCGCGCGCGGCCCGTGGCGGACCGCTGCGCGACGAGTTCCTCTCGGATGACAACCTCGAGCACGTGCGCCGCCTCGACGCGCTCGCCCGCGCGAACGGTCGGACGCTGGCCGCCACGGCGATCGCCTGGGCCCTGCGCGACGAGCGGGTCACCTCGGTGCTCCTCGGTGCCAGCTCCGCACGTCAGCTCGACGACAACCTCGCCGCCCTCGACGCGCCGGCGCTCACCGACGAGGAGCTGCGCGCGGTCGAGTCGGTCCCGTCCGACACCGGGATCAACCTCTGGGCGTCACGCTCGAGCGACCTCTGACCTCCCGGGGCCCCTCGGCAACCACCGGGTCGGGGCAACCACCGGGTCGGGGCAGCCACCGGGCCAGGTCAACCACCGGGTCAGCGCGTCGGGGATCCCGCCACGTCCGCCCCGCCGGCCTCGTCGGGGTCGCCGAGACCGCGAGCCGAGCGCTCGTCGAGCTCTTCCCTCCGGCGGGCCGCGGTCCGCTCCTCGCGCTCGACGCGCAGCGACGTGATCGCGCTCTCGAAGTCCTCCAGGGAGTCGAACGCCTGGTACACGCTCGCGAACCGCAGGTAGGCCACCTCGTCGAGCTCGCGCAGAGGGCCGAGGATCGCGAGGCCGATCTCGTACGCGTCGAGCTCGGCGCTCCCGCTCGCCCGGATCGTCTCCTCGACACGCTGGGCCAGCAGGGCGAGGTCGTCCTCGTTGACGGGCCGCCCCTGGCACGCCTTGCGGACGCCGTTGACGATCTTCTCGCGCGAGAAGGGCTCGGTGACGCCGGACCGCTTGACGACGGACAGGCTCGCCGTCTCGATCGTCGTGAAGCGACGTTGGCACTGGGGGCACTGACGCCGGCGACGGATCGACGCACCGTCGTCGGACGTCCGCGAGTCGACGACACGCGAGTCCGCGTGGCGGCAGAACGGGCAGTGCATGACGGCTCTCCTCGACTGGGTCCCCGGCACCTCGCAGGGCGAGGGCGGCGCGACGAACGTATGACGCCGCCCCACGACGGTGCAACACGCCGACGCCCGACGACACCCGACGACACCCGACGACGCAGCAGATGCGGGAGCTGAGCGGAGCCTGGAGACGCAGAACGGGGGCGACCGTTGCCGGTCGCCCCCGTCGGGACGCCCCCGTCCCCATCTCGCGCGCGACTCGCCTCGCGCGCGCCGACGTGCTCACGGGTCGCGGCTGACCGCGGACCCCGCCTCCTGCCCGGCCCCCCAGCCCGGCGAGTGAGGTGACACTAACTTAGGGCGACCTAAACCTGGAGCGCAACCCCAGGCGCACAGGCGGACGCCTCCGGGGGCGTGTCGTAGGTCACACCGGCGACACGGCTCACGCGTCGACCGGGAGCAGCAGCCGCTGTCCGGCCTGGAGGCCCGACGACGGCAGGCCGTTGAGCTCGACGATCCGGGCCACGACGTCGCGCACGTCCTCGCCGGGCGAGGCGAGGGCTGCGGCATGGTCCCACAGGGTCTCGCCCGCCGCGACCACGTGGACCCGGACCTCCTCGGGCTCCCCCGCCGAGCCCGCGACGGCGCTGCCCACGCGGGCGCCCAGCACGACCAGGAGCGCCAGGAGGGCGACCAGGACGATCCGCCCTCGCAGCGTGAGCCGCAGCGGTGCGTCGGGCGAGACCTCGTCGCGGGGCCTCGTCCCGCCGTGCCCGACCCGGGCGCGCTGGCTCTGCTGCCCGAGCCGGGCGCGCCGGCCGTACCGGCCGCGCTGGGTGCGCTGGTCGCCCAGGGCTTCGATGCCGCTACACGTCACACTCGTCATCACTACCTCCGTCCCTCGCCGGCGCCGGAGCGCCTTCCCCGGTCGCTCCGACCCGGCGAGGTTGCGTCGTCGACCCGATGCCGGATCGAACACCTGTGCGTAGAACACCTGTACGAAGGTCTACCACGATCCGCCCACGGAGTCGAGACATGCTCGAACAGATGTTTGATTCGTGGTGCGCTCTCCCCTAACCTGGGACCAGGTCGGTTCGCCGGACATGTCCACGACAGGTCTGGCCCGGAACGCCTCCCGCCTGGGACGACGCACCGGATCAGGTCGACCGGTGCCCCGGCCGCGCCGTGGGCACCACCGACGAGGAGAGCGGCGTCAGGTACGGAGTGCAGGATTTCTCCGGCCGGGGCGTCGACCGCGAGGCGACGAGGGCGGAGACCACGATGGCGGGACGAGGCAGGGACACGAGTGCGGGGCTCGCCGAGGTGCGCGAGCTTCCTGACGGCACGGCGGGCAGCGACGGCCTGACCCCACGACAGCGCCTGGTCCTCGACACGATCCGCTCGTGCGTCGAGCAGCGCGGCTACCCGCCGAGCATGCGGGAGATCGGTGAGGCCGTCGGCCTGACGAGCCCGTCCTCGGTCAAGCACCAGCTCACCACGCTCGAGCGCAAGGGGTACCTGCGTCGGGACCCGAACCGTCCGCGCGCCATCGAGGTCGTGCAGCCGGACAGCGGCCGCCGTGCCGCTCCTTTGGTCCGCGTCGCCGACGAGCAGGTGCACGACGAGGCGCACCCTGCGCCGTCGTACGTCCCCGTGGTGGGCCGGATCGCCGCGGGCGGGCCGATCCTCGCCGAGCAGGTCGTCGAGGACGTCTTCCCGCTGCCGCGCCAGCTCGTCGGCGACGGCGAGCTCTTCCTCCTGCGGGTGCAGGGCGACTCGATGATCGACGCCGCCATCTGCGACGGGGACTGGGTCGTCGTACGTCGGCAGAACGTCGCGGAGAACGGCGAGATCGTCGCCGCGATGATCGACGGCGAGGCGACCGTCAAGACGTTCAAGCGGGGCGACGGGCACGTCTGGCTCGTGCCCCACAACGCCGCGTACGAGCCGATCGCCGGCGACGACGCACAGGTTCTCGGGCGCGTGGTGTCCGTCCTGCGCAGCCTCTGATCGCGGGGCTGCCCGGATCCTCGCGGGCCGTCGCAGCCTGAACGGCCCCGCGACGACGGGCCGGTGATCCCTCGCCGGGGATCACCGGCCCGTCGTCGTGCGGTGCTCCTACAGGCCGAACTGCCGCGCGACGGCGCGCAAGGACTCCGCCGAGCTGCGGAGACCGGCCAGCTCGGCGCCGGAGAGCGGGACCTCGACACGCTCGCTCGCGCCCCGGCGGTCGATGAGCGTCGGCAGCGACAGGCACACGTCGTCGATCCCGTAGTCACCGTCCAGGAGCGTCGAGACGGGCAGGAGTCGGTGCTCGTCGCCGAGGACCGCCTCGATGATGCGGATCCCGGCGAGGCCGACGGCGTAGTTCGTCGCGCCCTTGCCCTCGATGATCCGGTAGGCGGAGTGGACCACCTCGTGCGCGATCTCCTCGCGCGCGTCCTCGGACAGCGGAGGGTGGCCCGCGATCCCGGGCCAGTCGAGCAGGGGGACGCCGCCGATCGTCGCCGAGCTCCAGAGGGGGATCTCGCTGTCGCCGTGCTCCCCGGCGATGTAGGCGTGGACGTTCTGGACCGCGACGCCGCAGTGCTGCGCGACGAGGAAGCGCAGGCGCGACGAGTCGAGCACGGTGCCGCTGCCGAACAGGCGTTGGGGCGGCAGGCCGGAGAACTTCAGCGCCGCGTAGGTGACGATGTCGACGGGGTTCGTCACCATGACGTAGACGGCGTCCGGCGCGACCTCCACGAGCCCCGGGAGGATCGTGCGCATGAGGCCGATGGTGCCCTCGGCGAGGTCGAGGCGCGTCTGGCCCTGCTTCTGCTTCGCCCCCGCCGTCACCACCACGACGTCGGCGCCCGCGCACACCGCGACGTCGTCGGATCCCTCGACCTTCGCCATCGGCATGAACTGGATGCCGTGCTGGAGGTCGAGCACCTCGGCCTCGACCTTGGCCCGGTTGACGTCCAGCATGGCGACGGTCCGGGCCGCACCCCGCATGAGCGCCGCGTACGCGAGAGTCGACCCGACGGCTCCGGCCCCGACGATGGCCAGCTTCGTGGTCCGCGCTCCTGCCCGCGAACCCTGGCCTCCACGGCTCTCGTCACGGGTGGGCAAGGTGGTGCCAGCGTCGCTCATCGCGCCTCCGTCTCGTGGTCTTCGCTCAGCCTAGGGCGGCGAGGCGCCTCAGCGCAGCGGCAGCGACCTCGCGGTCGGTCGTCTGCCAGAAGCCAGGCATCGAGCGCGTGAGGAACGTGCCGTAGCGCGCCGTGACGAGCCGGGGGTCGAGGACCGCGACCACGCCGCGGTCGGTCGTCGAGCGGACGAGGCGCCCCGCGCCTTGCGCGAGCAGGAGCGCCGCGTGCGTCGCGGACACCTGCATGAAGCCGTTCCCCCCGGCGGTCTCGACGGCGCGGGCGCGCGCCGAGCGCACGGGGTCGTCGGGCCGGGGGAACGGGATGCGGTCGATGAGCACGAGCTGGCACGACGGGCCGGGGACGTCCACGCCCTGCCACAGGGACAGCGTCCCGAAGAGGCACGTCGCGGGGTCGTCGGCGAACTCGCGCACGAGCGTGGGCAGCTGGTCGTCGCCCTGGCACAGGACGGGGACGTCGAGCCGCTCGCGCATCGCCTCGGCGGCGGCGACGGCCGCCCGCCGCGACGAGAACAGGCCGAGCGTCCTGCCACCCGCAGCCTCGACGAGGGCGGCGATCTCGTCGAGCTGGTGCTCGGTCGCAGCCTCCCGTCCGGGTGTCGGCAGGTGCTTCGCGACGTAGAGGATGCCCTGGCGCGGGTAGTCGAACGGGCTGCCGACGTCGAGGCCCCGCCAGGACGGCGCCTCCTCGCCGTCCGACGCGCCCCCGCCCAGCCCGAAGGTGCGCGCGACGGCGTCGAAGGCCCCGCCGAGGGCGAGCGTCGCGGACGTGAAGACCCCGGTGCGCTCGGTGAGGAGGTGGGTCCGGATGAGACCTGCGACGCCGAGCGGCGCCGCGTGGAGCCGGCTCGCGCCCTCCCCGAACCGGTCTGCGGTCCAGCCGCCCTCGCCCGGCCGCGAGCACCAGAGCACGTCGTGCCCCGTCGGGTCGCCGGCCATGCGCTCGGCGACCTCGAAGAGCTGGAGCATCGCCGACTGCGCCATCTTCAGCCCGGTGTCCGGCGTGGCGGGCTTCTGGACGCCCGTCTCGGGCTTGAGCCGTGAGAGCACCTCGCGGGCCGCGTCGCGGACGGCCGCGACGGCGTCGCGTGCGCCGTCGGGCAGCCCGTCGGGGAAGCGTTCCGCGGGCAGGGCGCCGACGACCGTGCCGAAGGCCGCGGAGGCGGCGTCGAGCGCGTCGGTCGTGGCGCCACCGTGCCGGCGCGCGAGGCGCGCGGCGCCCTCGATGGCGGGGACGGAGAGATCGACGGTCGCGGCCGCCGTCACGCGGTCGGCGAGCTCGTGCGCCTCGTCGACCACGAGCACGTCGTGCTCGGGCAGCACGCCCGGCGAGCCCATCGCCGCGATGCCGAGCATCGCGTGGTTCGTCACGACGACGTCCGCCTCGCGGGCCGCGGCCCGCGCCTTGTCCGGGAAGCACTCCGCGAGGAGCGGGCAGCGCTGGCCGAGGCACTCGAGCGCGGTCACCGAGACCTGGCGCCACGCCTTGTCGCTCACGCCGGGGACGAGGTCGTCCCGGTCACCGGTCGTCGTCTCCTGCGCCCACTCGCGCACGCGCACGATCTGTTCGCCGAGCGACGGCGCCGCGCGACCGTCCGCACGCGCCGGCGGGTGGTCGGTCGCGCCGGCGGTCTCGCCGGGCAGGTCGAACAGCGTCGGCTCGTCCGTCGGGTAGCCGCCGGCGACCTTGTGGACGCACACGTAGTTGTGCCAGCCCTTGAGCAGCGCGATCGAGGCCGGTCGGGGCAGCTCCGCGCCGATCGCGTCCGCGACGAGCGGGAGGTCCCGGGTGATGACCTGGCGCTGGAGCGCGAGGGTCGCGGTCGAGACGACGACGCGCTCGTCGGTCGCGACCGCGTGCCGCACGGCGGGGACGAGGTACCCGAGGGACTTCCCCGTGCCGGTGCCAGCCTGGACGACGAGGTGCTCACCGCTCCCGATCGACCCGGCGACCGCACCGGCCATCGCGTGCTGCCCGTCGCGGCGCGCGCCGCCGAGCCTCCCGACGGCGAGGTCGAGCAGCGTGTCGACGTCCGGCACGCCGGCGAGCGTCGCCGCGTCACGGGCTGCCGCGTCAGGAGAGGGCGGGGCGTCCGCCGCCGCGGTGTCCTCGGTCGGACGGTTCGTGGCGGGCGAGACGGGAGGCACCCGACGAGTCTACGGTCGGGCACCGACGAGGTCCGGCCCGGCCGGCAGCGCTGTGGACGGGCGGCTGTGGACGACCGGCCGTGGACGACGCACGACGGCGCAGCACGGCACCGGAGTGCCGTGCGGCGCCGCTGGCGGTCCGCGCGCGTCGAAGGCGCTCAGGCGTTCGCGACCGCCCCCGCGAGCTCGGCCGCGAGCGCCTCGGCGACACGGCCGCGCAGGAGCGTGCCCTCGGGCGTGTGCTCCTCGTGGTCGATCTCGCCCTCGGTGTGCACGCGGTGCACGAGGTCGCCGCGGTGGTAGGGCACGACGACGTCGATCGTCACGTCGGGTCGCGGCAGCTCGTCCGCGATGAGCTGCCGGAGCTCGTCGATCCCCGCTCCCGTGTGCGCCGACACGACGACCGTGCGGCGCTCGCGCCGCCGGATGTGGTCCACGACCTCGGGGTCGGCGACGTCGGCCTTGTTGAGCACGACGACCTCGAGGACGTCCTCGACGCCCGGGATGTCGGCGAGCACGTGCCGGACCGCGGCGATCTGGCCCTCCGGGTCGGGGTGCGACGCATCGACGACGTGCAGCAGCAGGTCGGACTGGCCGACCTCCTCGAGCGTCGACCGGAACGCCTCGACGAGCTGGTGCGGGAGCGCGCGCACGAAGCCGACGGTGTCGGCGAGCGTGTACACGCGCCCGTCCTCCGTGCGGGTGCGCCGGACCGTCGGGTCCAGGGTCGCGAAGAGCGCGTTCTCGACGAGCACCCCCGCGCCCGTGAGCGCGTTGAGGAGGCTCGACTTGCCCGCGTTCGTGTAGCCCGCGATGGCGACCGAGGGGATCTCGTGGCGCTTGCGCGACGACCGCTTGGTCTCGCGGCCCGGGGCCATGGCCTGGATCTCCCGGCGCAGCTTCGCCATGCGGTTGCGGATGCGCCGCCGGTCCAGCTCGATCTTCGTCTCACCGGGACCGCGCGAGCCCATGCCCGCGCCGGCGCCGCCGACCTGTCCACCGGCCTGTCGGGACATCGACTCGCCCCAGCCGCGCAGGCGCGGCAGGAGGTACTCGAGCTGCGCGAGCTCGACCTGGGCCTTGCCCTCCCGCGACTTGGCGTGCTGGGCGAAGATGTCGAGGATCAGCGCGGTCCGGTCGACCACCTTGACCTTGACGATGTCCTCGAGCGCGCGGCGCTGAGAGGGCGCCAGCTCGCCGTCGATCACGACGGTGTCCGCGCCGCTCGCGGCCACGACGTCGGCCAGCTCCGCGGCCTTGCCGGACCCGAGGTACGTCCCCGGGTCGGGCTTCGCGCGGCGCTGGATCACGCCGTCGAGCACCTGGGAACCGGCGGTCTCGGCGAGGGCCGCCAGCTCGCGCAGCGAGATCTCGGCGTCCTCCGCGCTCGCGGCGGCGCCCTCCTCGCGCGCGTCGTGGCTCGAGCTCCACAGCCCGACGAGCACGACCTTCTCGAGCCGCAGCTGCCGGTACTCGACCTCCGTGACGTCCTGGAGCTCGGTGGAGAGCCCGGCGAAACGGCGCAGCGACGCGCGCTCCGCCAGGTCGAGCTGCTCGCCGTCGTGCTCCGCGTGGACCGTGCCGCCCTCGGCGCGCGCCGTCCCGGCCCGAGCGAGCACCCGCGCCACGACGTCGCTCGCGATGTCCCGCGTCGCGTCGGTCGGCTCTGGTCGGGCCGACGTGGGGTTCGCTGGGGTCTGGGTCATGTGCCGCCTTCCGGTCGGATGCCTCTGGGGTGGTGCGCGGGCGCGCGGTGCGCCCGGTGGTAGAACAAGCGTGGCACGCGGATTCGTCCCGGGGCCAACGGATTCCACGCCGGACACGCAGGCGCCCCCGTAGGATCAGCCGTCGTGAGCGACGAGCCGGACCACTACTTCACCGCGAACCCCGCCTCCGCGGCCGAGCGGCGCACCCTCGCCGTGCGCCTCGCCGGGAGGGACGTCGAGGTGGAGGTGGCCTCCGGCATCTTCTCCCCCGGTCGCCTCGACCTGGGCACGCAGGTGCTGCTGCGCACGGTCCCGCCGCTGGGCGAGGCCCTCGGCGGGGGCGTGCCCGGCGGCTCCGGTCCCGACGGTGTGGGTGCGGGTACGCACGTGCTCGACCTCGGGTGCGGGTGGGGACCGGTTGCGCTGACGATGGCCCTCGACGCGCCGGGGGCGACGGTGTGGGCGGTGGACGTCAACGAGCGGGCGCTGGACCTCGTGCGGCGCAACGCGGAGCGGCTCGGCCTCCCCGGAGTCCGGGCCGTCACGCCGGACGACGTGCCCGACGACGTCGCGTTCGCCGCGCTGTGGTCCAACCCGCCGATCCGGGTGGGCAAGGAGGCGCTGCACGGCATGCTGCTGCGCTGGCTGCCGCGGCTCGCGCCGGGCGCGGTCGCGCACCTCGTCGTGCAGCGCAACCTCGGGGCGGACTCCCTGCAGCGCTGGCTGCTCGAGCACCTGGAGCCCGTGATGCCCGGCGTCGTCGTCGGGCGGGCGGCGAGCGCCAAGGGCTTCCGCGTCCTGGAGGTCGCGGCGCCCGCCGCGTGAACCCTGTCCGGAGAGTGCGCGGTCAGACGACCGCGGGCTCGTCGTCGACGTCCGTCGCCGGGGCGTCGTGCGACGCACGGCCCGCGCTCTGCCCGCCGACGGGCTGCCCGGCGACCGCTCCGGAGGTCACCGCGACGACCGTCCCGAGGAGCCGCTCGAGGTCGACCTCGCCCGAGTGGACGAGCTCGGCCGGTCCGGCCAGCTCGACGTGGTCGCCCGGGAGCGCCCGGACGCGCACGGTGCCGCCGGGGACCTCGACGAACCACGTGTCCGGCGCGTCGGGGCCGCCCCAGACGCGCACCGCGAGCGCCGCGGCGCACGCCCCCGTCCCGCACGACGGCGTCTCCCCCACGCCGCGCTCGTGCACCCGCATCCGCACGTGCCCGACGACGGTGCCGTCCTCGGCGACCGTCTCGCCGAGGGGGACGACGAGCTCGACGTTCGTGCCGCGCGGCGGCACCGGCTCGACGACGGGGGCGCCCGTGAGGTCGGCGTCCTCGAGCAGGTCCTCGCGCGCCAGGGCGAGCACGGTGTGCGGGTTCCCGAGATCGACGCTCAGCGCCGGGCGCGGGACCTCCCAGCCGCGGACGACCACCGTCGCGTCGAAGCCCGCGCGCAGCGCGTCGCGACCGCCGGGGAGGAACCACGGCCCCATGTCGACCGCGTACCAGCCGTCGTCCTCCTTGCGCACGCGCTTGACGCCCGCGCGCGTCCCGACGGGGACCTCGGTGCCCCCCGCGAAGCTCACGAGCCCGAGGCTCTCGGCGAACGCCGCGAAGACCCGCACGCCGTTGCCGCACATCTCCGCGACGGAGCCGTCCGCGTTGCGGTAGTCCATGAACCAGATCGCGTGCGGGTCCTGCGCGAGGACGGCGCGCGACTCGGGCACGAGAGCGGTGGGCACGAGCCGGATCACGCCGTCGCCGCCGATCCTGCCGCGACGGTCCGCGAGCGCGCGGACGAGCTCCGGCGTGAGGTCCAGCTCACCCTTCGTGTCCGCGAGCAGCACGAAGTCGTTGCGGGTCCCGTGGCCCTTGGTGAACCGGGTGCGCGTCATGAGCCCAGACTACGGCGCACCGGCGCGGTCGTGTCCGCTTCGTCCGCCCCCCGGCCGTCCGCCGCGACGCCACCACCGGCCGCGTCCGCCTCGGCGACGAGGGCGAGCGCGTCGTCGAGCAGACGCGGCGACCGTGCGTCGAGCCAGTGCACGCGCGGGTCGCGCCCGAACCAGCCCATCTGCTTGCGCGCGAGGCGGCGCGTGTTGGCGGTGACGGCCTCGCGGGCCGCGTCCTCCGTCGACTCCCCGTGCAGGTGCCCCAGCACCTCCGCGTACCCGACCGCGCGCCGCGCGGTGCGTCCCATGCCCCCGGCCTCGACGCGGCGCACCTCGTCGACGAGCCCGAGCTCCCACATGCGCTCGACCCGGCGTGCGACCCGCTCGTCGAGCGCCGCACGGTCGCAGTCGAGACCGATCTGCAGGGTCGGTCGCACGTACTCCTGGCGCGGGAGGTTCGCCGTGAAGGGCTTGCCCGTGAGCTCGACGACCTCGAGCGCACGCACGATCCGACGCGTGTTCGCGGGGCCGATGCTCGCCGCCGCGCCGGGGTCGAGACGGGCGAGCTCGTCGTGCAGCGCGCGCGTCCCCTCGCGCTCCGCACGCTCCTCGAGCGCGGCGCGGACCGCAGGGTCGGTACCGGGGAAGCGCATGTCGTCGAGGAGCGCGCGCACGTACAGCCCCGAGCCTCCGACGACGACCGCGCGTGCGCCCCGTCCGGCGATCTCGTCGAGCGCCGCCCGGGCCTCGTCCTGGTACCGCGCGACGGACGCGTCCTCGGTCGGGTCGATCACGTCGAGGAGGTGGTGCTGCACGCCACGACGCTCGGCCACGGGGACCTTGGCCGTGCCGACGTCCATGCCCCGGTACAGCTGGTAGGCGTCCGCGTTGACGATCTCGGCGGGCGCGCCCGGCGCACCAAGAGCCTCCGCGAGGTCGAGCCCGAGGTCCGACTTGCCCGTCGCCGTCGGGCCGACGACGGCGACGACGACCGGGCTCGACGACGTGCGCGTCACGTGCTCAGGGCTCACCCGCAGAACGGTACCCGTGCCGCGGCGCACCGACGGCGGTGCCACCGAGACCGACGGCGGGGTCGTGGTCCGCGACGGTGTCGTCGGTGGTGTCGAGGTAGCGACGGACCGCGTAGTCGCCATCGACGTCCTCGTCGCGGAGCTCCGCCGTCCGGACCGGCCAGGTGCCGTCCACGAAGGCCTCGAGCACGACGCCCGTCGACGCCGACCGCAGGTCGTCCGCGACGACGACCGACGCTCCCCGGGCGCGGAGCGCGCGGCCGAGGTCGCGCGCGCCGTCCGGCGTGACGTCCGGGCCGACCTCGACCACCTCCACCGCACCCCTCGCACCGCACGCCCCGAGCGCGAGCAGCGCGACGGATGCTCCCACCCCGGCGTCCCGGACGGGCGGTTCCTCCGTCCCGGCCGGGTCTCCGGACGGGTCGACCCATGACGAGCCGCCCGCAGCGGGCCGCACGCCGGCGGCGGCGAGGGACGCGGCCGCGCGTCCGCGCACGATGCCGCCCGTGGGGACGGCCGCGACCACGACGACCGCGGTGGCGCCCGCCGTCAGCTCGCGCAGCGCGACGAGCGCCGCGGCACGCACGTCCCGCAGGACCTCCGCACGCCCCGCGGCCCCGGGGACGAGGAGCGGCGTGGCGGGCAGGACGACGGCGCGGGTGGTCACGTCACCCACGGTAGCGACCGGTGGGCGGCGCCGTGGCGGCGGGGACCACCCGCTGCGGTACGCCGCGTGCGGGCGACGCGAGGGCACGCGAGGGCACGCGAGGGCGACGCGGCCCGTCGTCGCCGAGTACGGTGGGACGGTGAGGTTCTTCGGCGAGCGTGACGACGACCGGCGGGAGGACGGGCCCGGCGGGACCCCCGACGACGCCGGGACGGGACGGCTCGACGACGACGTGCTCCGCTCGCAGGTCGAGGACCTCCTCGCCCGGGAGCTCGGCCAGGTCGTGACCGCCGACGACCGGGCCCCGGCGCCGCTCGCGCTCGCCCGGGTGGTCGAGTGGATCACCGACAGCGGTTACAGCTACTTCGTCGACTCCGACGGTGACGTCGGCGGCCTGTGGCACGGCCGCCTCTTCTACTTCCTGCTCTTCGGCAACCACGACGAGATCCTCCAGGTCCGCGGGCAGTGGAACCGGGACCTCGCGATCGAGCGCCTCGAGGAGGTGCTCGAGTTCTGCAACGAGTGGAACGCCGACCGCATCTGGCCCAAGACGTACACACGCGTGCGCGACAACGGCATGATCCAGGTGTTCACGGAGGTCACGGTGGACCTCGAGCACGGCGCCACGGACGACCAGCTCGACCAGCTGCTGCAGTGCGGTCTGAGCACGGGGTCGATGTTCTTCGACGCGCTCGACGAGTTCTACCCGGACCCGGCGAGGCAGGCGCCATGACGCCGTCGCGCACGGGGTCGATGTTCTTCGACGCGCTCGACGAGTTCTACCCGAACCCGGCGAGGCAGGCGCCATGACGCCGTCGCGCACGGGCTGGTTCGCCCGCCTCTTCGGCAACCGCCGCCCGAAGTCCGCCGAGTCGATCCCGGCCGACGCGGAGCGCCCGCGCCCGCTGTCGATGTCGCGTGTCGGGGACCACCTCACCCGTCGCGGCTACCACTTCCGGGTCGACGACGACGGCGACATCACCGGGACGTGGGACGGTCACCGGTTCTGGTTCCTCCTGCTCGGCGACCGCTCGGAGATCCTGCAGGTCCGCGGCCGGTGGTCCACGACCCTGCCGCTCGAGGCGAGACTGGTCACGCTCCAGGCGGTGAACGACTGGAACCGGGAGCGCATCTGGCCGAAGGTCTACGTGCGCGAGGAGGCGGGACGGCTCGGCGTGTACGCGGAGGTCTCGGTCGACCTCGAGCACGGCGCGACGGACGCGCAGCTCTCCCAGACCGTCTCGTGCGGCCTCGGCACCGCCGTACAGCTCTTCCACGCGATCGGGGCGCAGCTGCCGCCTGGGGTCGTCGAGGACTGAGCCGGGGCGTCGAGCCGCGGCTGGGTCCGCGGCTGGGACGCCGACCGGTCGGGCCGCTGCGGCCCGGTGGGAGGTCAGGCGCGGACGGCCGGCAGCCCGAGCGAGACCGGCCTGGCCGTCGCGGGTGCGCCGTGGCCGTGGCCGTGGTCGTCCTCGGCACCGCCGAGGCGCGCGCGCTCCCGGGTCGCCCACGCGTCGCCCGAGCGCGTGCGCCGGACGGCGAACGCGCCGCCCGCGAGCGCCGAGTCGGCGATGAGGTGGTGCGGCGCCGAGCGCGTGACCTCCACCGTGACGACGTCGCCCGGTCGCGGCAGGCGCGCGTCGGGCTCGACCGCGAGGCGCGGGTCGACCACCTCGGGCGCGTCGCCGGGCTGGCCGACGGCAGCCGGCGGGACCGCGGCGTCGGGCATCCGGACGCCCTCCGGCAGCGCGAGGTGCACAAGGCGGTTGTCCGGCGCGCGGCCCGTGAGCCGGTGTGTCGCGCCGTCCTTGCGCCCAGGCCCCTCGGTGACGAGGACGTCGACCGTGCGCCCGACCTGACGGGCCGACTCCTCGCCGGCGATCCGCTCCTGGAGCGCCTGCAGGCGCTCGAAGCGTTCCTGGACGACCTGCTTCGGCAGCTGGTCGTCCATCGTCGCCGCGGGGGTACCGGGGCGCGGCGAGTACTGGAAGATGAACGCCGACGCGAACCGCGACGCCTCGACGACGCGCATCGTCTCCGCGAAGTCCTCCTCCGTCTCGCCCGGGAAGCCGACGATGATGTCGGTCGTGATCGCGGCGTCGGGCATGACGGCGCGCACGCGGTCGAGGATGCCGAGGAAGCGCTCGGAGCGGTAGGACCGACGCATCGCGCGCAGCACGCGGTCCGAGCCGGACTGGAGCGGCATGTGCAGCTGCGGCATGACGTTCGGGGTCTCGGCCATGGCGGCGATCACGTCGTCCGTGAACGCTGCCGGGTGCGGCGAGGTGAAGCGCACGCGCTCCAGGCCGTCGACCGTCCCGCACGCGCGCAGGAGCTTGGCGAACGCACCCCTGTCGCCGAACTCCACGCCGTAGCTGTTGACGTTCTGACCGAGCAGCGTGACCTCGATCGCGCCCGCCTCGACGAGGGCGCCGACCTCCGCGAGCACCTCGCCCGGCCGGCGGTCGCGCTCCTTGCCGCGCAGGTGGGGCACGATGCAGAACGTGCACGTGTTGTTGCACCCCACGCTGATCGACACCCAGCCGGCGTAGACCGACTCGCGCCTGGTGGGCAGAGTCGACGGGAAGACCTGGAGCGACTCCGCGATCTCGACCTGCGCCGCCTCGTTGTGGCGCGCGCGCTCGAGCAGGACCGGGAGCGCGTCGAGGTTGTGCGTGCCGAACACGACGTCGACCCAGGGCGCCTTGTCGACGATCGTCCCGCGGTCCTTCTGCGCGAGGCAGCCGCCGACGGCGATCTGCATCCCCGGGCGCTGGGCCTTGACGGACGCGAGCTGGCCGAGGTTGCCGTACAGGCGCGTCGCCGCGTTCTCGCGCACGGCGCACGTGTTGATGACGACGACGTCGGCACGGTTCGCCGCCTCGTCCGTCGCGCTGGCGCGCGTGTACCCGGCCTGCTCGAGCATCCCGGCCATGTGCTCGGAGTCGTGGACGTTCATCTGGCAGCCGAGGGTGCGCACGACGTACGTGCGCGGACCGCCGTCGGGAGCGTCGGCGGTCGGGAGCGGGGCGGGGGCGATCGTGGACATCACCGTCCAGGGTACGGCGCGGCCACCGGTGTTACGGAACTGTTGCCTGACTGTTGCGCGATTCGGTGGCGCCCGCAACAGATGCCCCCTATGTTCGAAAAATGGTCGACGACACCCCCACGTCGTCCGACGGCGTCGTGCCGTCGGTGACGGACGCGCCCCCCGGCGCCAGCGTGCCAGCAGCCGACTCCGGGCCCCAGGACGTGCCGCCGCGGCGCGACGACGTGCTCGGGGACCCCCTGGTCGAGCTCGTCGACGTCAACAAGCACTTCGGGGCGCTGCACGTCCTGCAGGACATCAACCTCACGGTCCGCCGCGGCGAGGTGCTCGTCGTCATCGGCCCGTCCGGGTCCGGCAAGTCGACGCTGTGCCGCGCGATCAACCGCCTCGAGACGATCGACTCGGGCGAGATCCGGATCGACGGGGTGCCCCTGCCCGAGGAGGGCAAGGCGCTCGCCCAGCTCCGGTCCGACGTCGGCATGGTCTTCCAGTCGTTCAACCTGTTCGCGCACAAGACGATCCTCGACAACGTCACGCTCGGCCCGGTCAAGGTCCGCGGGGAGCGCTCGAAGGACGCCAAGGAGCGCGCCCTCGCCCTGCTCGACCGCGTCGGTGTGAAGAACCAGTCGCAGAAGATGCCCGCCCAGCTCTCGGGCGGGCAGCAGCAGCGCGTCGCGATCGCGCGCGCGCTCGCCATGCGGCCCAAGGTCATGCTCTTCGACGAGCCCACGTCGGCGCTCGACCCCGAGATGATCAACGAGGTCCTCGACGTCATGGTCGCCCTCGCCAAGGAAGGGATGACGATGATCGTCGTCACGCACGAGATGGGATTCGCCCGCAAGGCCGCGAACCGCGTCGTGTTCATGTCCGACGGACAGATCGTCGAGGAGGCGCCGCCCGAGGAGTTCTTCACCGCTCCCCGGAGCGACCGCGCGAAGGACTTCCTCTCGAAGATCCTCACCCACTGACCGATCCGAGCAGCTCCATCGGTCGTCCGCCAGGCACACCTCGACGGACGACCACCACTCACGAAGGGTAGGAACGATGCGCACACGACACGCAGGTGCCGCCGTCCTCGCCGCACTCACCGCGCTCACGCTCGCCGCATGCGGCGGCGGCGAGGTCGGCGGAGAGGGCGAGGAGACCGGGACCGACACGGCCACCGACGACGGAGGCACCGGGGGTGCCGAAGGCACGATCAAGATCGGCATCAAGTTCGACCAGCCGGGCCTCGGCTACCAGGACGGCAGCGAGTACACCGGGTTCGACGTCGACGTCGCGACCTACGTGGCGGGCGAGCTCGGGTACGCCCCGGACCAGATCGAGTGGGTCGAGGCGCCGTCCGCCCAGCGCGAGACGATGCTGCAGACCAACCAGGTCGACATGATCTTCGCGACGTACTCGATCACCGACGAGCGCAAGGAGACCGTCGCGTTCGCCGGGCCGTACTTCGTCGCCGGCCAGGACCTCCTCGTCGCCGAGGACAACACGGACATCACCGGACCCGAGGCGCTCGAGGGCAAGAACCTCTGCTCGGTGACCGGATCGACGTCGGCCCAGCGGATCAAGGACGAGTACGCCGCGGGCGCCCAGCTGCTGGAGCGGCCCGGGTACGCCGAGTGCGTCACCGCGCTCACCGCCGGCCAGGTCGACGCGGTGACGACCGACGACATCATCCTCGCCGGGCTCGCCGCCCAGCCCGCGAACCAGGGCAAGGTCAAGGTCGTGGGGGCACCGTTCTCCACGGAGCGCTACGGCGTGGGCCTGCCCCAGGACAACGAGGTCTGCGAGGACGTCAACGCCGCGATCGAGAAGATGATCGAGGACGGCGCCTGGGAGGAGGCCGTCACGGCCAACACCGAGGGCACCGGGTACACGCCGAACTCGAGCGAGAACCCGCCCACCGTCGAAGCCTGCGCCTGACCATGGTCCCGGGGGGAGCGGCGCGCGGGCGCCGCTCCCCCCGGTCGTCCGTCGCGGTCGCCGACCGCAGCACACCATCCGGAGGATGACTGAACCGTGGGTGACTACCTGTCCCAGATGGCCGAGCTCTTCGCGCAGTACGACGTGGTCGGCGCGTTCTGGGTCAACATCCAGCTGACCTTCTGGGCCGCGATCCTGTCCCTCGTGCTCGGCACCACCCTCGCCCTCATGCGGATCTCGCCGATCGCGAGCCTCCGGTGGGTCGGGACCGCGTACGTCAACGTCCTGCGCAACACGCCGCTGACGATCATCATGACGTTCATGGTCCTGGGCATCTGGACCCAGCTCCAGATCAGCCTCGCCGACGACTTCGCGGCCAACTTCTTCCGGTTCGCCGTCATCGGCCTCACCGTGTACCACGCGGCGTTCGTGTGCGAGGCCATCCGTAGCGGCGTCAACACCGTCCCGCTCGGCCAGGCGGAGGCGGCGCGGGCGATCGGGCTCTCGTTCCTTCCCGCGGCTCGGCTCATCGTCCTCCCGCAGGCGTTCCGCGGCGCCGTCGCCCCGCTGGGCAACACGCTCATCGCCCTGCTGAAGAACTCCACCGTCGCCGTCGCGGCGAGCGTCTCGACCGAGACCTCGACCCTGATGCGCGAGATGATCGAGAACAACTCGAGCGAGATCTTCGCGATCTTCTTCATGTTCGCGATCGGATTCGTCATCCTCGTCATCCCGATCGGGCTCCTGACCACGTCCCTCTCGACCCGACTGGCGGTGCGCCGATGAGCTCTCAGCAGTCCGTCCTGTTCGACGCCCCGGGGCCCCGGTCCCGGCGCAACATCGCGATCGGCAATGCCGTCGGCGCCCTCGTCGTCCTCGGCCTCGCGGCGCTCGTCCTCGTGGAGCTCGGGCGCAAGGGCCAGCTCTCGTGGAGCCTGTGGGGGCCGGTGTTCTCGGCCAGCGCCTGGGAGGACTACTACCTGCCGGGGCTGCAGAACACCCTGCGCGCCGCAGGCTTCGCGATCGTCGGTGCCGTCCTGTTCGGGCTCCTCTTCGGGTCCGGGCGGTTGTCGCACGTGCGACCGCTGCGATGGTTCAGCGGGATCGTCGTCGAGTTCTTCCGCGCGGTGCCCGTGCTGCTCATGATGATCTTCTTCTGGCTGCTGTTCGGCTTCAACGACGTCCCCAACCCGTCGTTCCTCGCCGTCGTGCTCGCCCTGATCCTCTACAACGGGTCTGTCATCGCCGAGCTCGTCCGCTCGGGGGTGGGAAACCTGCCACGCGGCCAGGGCGAGGCCGGCTTCGCGATCGGGCTCACCCGTGGACAGACGCTGCGCTCGATCCAGCTTCCGCAGGCGCTCATCGCGATGCTCCCGGCGCTGGTCTCCCAGCTCGTCGTCGTGCTCAAGGACACCGCGCTCGGGCAGATCATCGTCTACCCCGAGCTGCTGCGCGCCGCGCAGATCTTCGGCAACGGCAACAGCAACAACCTGCAGTCGCTCGCCGTCGCCGCGGTCGTCTTCATCATCATCAACTTCCTGCTGACGAGCCTCGCCCAGTGGCTCTCGCGCTTCCTCCAGGGCCGCACGTCCGGCACGACGACCGCCGGCCCGGGCATCGGCAACCCCACCGTGACAGCCGGGGGCGGCCACGCCCCGGACATCGGGTCTCAGCTGACGCGGTAGCCCGGAGGGGACCACCTTCGCACGTGAGCGCGCACGCGATCGCCCCGACGGGCACGGGGAGGAAGCGCTCAGCGGGGATCGTCCGCGCTCTCGGCACTCTCCGCGGCCTCGGCGTCGAGGGCCCGCTGGACCACCTCGAACGCGAGGCCCGGCGAGTAGCCCTTGCGCGCGAGGGCCCCGACGGCGCGCCGGATCCGCACGTCGCGATCGAGACCGGCGGTCCGGCGCAGCCGGGACCGGGCGAGGTCGCGTGCCGCCTCGGCCTCGGAGTCGTCGTCGACCTGCTCGAGGGCGGTCGCCGACAGATCCTCGTCGATCCCCCGGCGGCGCAGCTCCTGGGAGATCGCGCGGCGTGACAGCCCGCGCTCGGAGTGCCGCGTCCGTACGAGCATCTCGGCGTACTGGGCGTCGTCGACCAGGCCGACCTCCTCGTACCGGTCGAGGAGCGGCAGCACGACGTGCTCCGGATATCCCTTGCGCGCGAGCGCCTGCGCGAGCTCGGCGCGGCTCTTGGGCGCCGCGGTGAGCATCCGCAGCACCGTCTCGCGCGCTCGCTCCGTCAGCTCGGCGTCGGTGATCTCACCGTTCTCGATCAGCTCGGGCAGGGACGGGCGCGAGCGCCGCGCAGGGCCCTTGTCCCCCGCGCGACGCTCGCGTGCCTGCTGGTGCTCGCCCGTCAGAACGGCTTCTTTCCCTTGGCCGCGGCGGCCGGAGCCTTGGCCGCAGCGGGTGCCGCTGACTCGGGCGACAGCGCCGGGGTGGCCGGGGCTGCCGCGCCGGCGTCGGCGTCGGCGGGTGCGTCGACACGCGGACCCACGCCGAGCTTCTCCTTGATCTTCTTCTCGAGCTCGTTGGACAGGTCCGGGTTGTCGCGCAGGAACGACCGCGCGTTCTCCTTGCCCTGGCCGAGCTGGTCCCCGCCGTAGGTGAACCACGAGCCGGACTTGCGCACGAAGCCGTGCTCGACGCCCATGTCGATGAGCCCGCCCTCACGGGAGATGCCGACGCCGTAGAGGATGTCGAACTCCGCCTGCTTGAACGGCGGCGCCATCTTGTTCTTCACGACCTTGACGCGCGTCCTGTTGCCGACCGCGTCCGTCCCCTCCTTGAGGGTCTCGATCCGACGGATGTCGAGGCGGATCGACGCGTAGAACTTCAGCGCCTTGCCACCGGTCGTCGTCTCGGGCGAACCGAAGAAGACACCGATCTTCTCGCGGAGCTGGTTGATGAAGATCGCCGTGGTGCCCGACGAGCTGAGCGCGCCGGTGAGCTTGCGCAGCGCCTGGGACATGAGGCGGGCCTGGAGACCGACGTGGCTGTCGCCCATCTCGCCCTCGATCTCGGCCTTGGGCACGAGCGCCGCGACGGAGTCGATGACGATGATGTCGAGCGCGCCGGACCGGATGAGCATGTCCGTGATCTCGAGCGCCTGCTCCCCCGTGTCCGGCTGGGACACGAGCAGCGCGTCGGTGTCGACGCCGAGCTTCTTCGCGTACTCCGGGTCGAGCGCGTGCTCGGCGTCGATGAACGCGGCGATGCCGCCGGCACGCTGCGCGCTCGCGACGGCGTGCAGCGCGACGGTCGTCTTGCCGGAGGACTCGGGGCCGTAGATCTCGACGACACGGCCGCGCGGCAGGCCGCCTATGCCGAGCGCGATGTCCAGCGCGATGGATCCGGTGGGGATCACGTCGACGGGCGCGCGTCCCTCGTCCCCGAGGCGCATCACGGAGTTCTTGCCGAAGCTCCGGTCGATCTGGGCGAGGGCTGCCTCGAGCGCCTTCTCGCGGTCTGCAGGTGCGGGCATGTCGGTCACCTTCGGTCGTGTTCCGTCGTCGTCGTGCCCGACAGTACGGGGAGCCACCGACATCCCGTGCCGGCGGTGCTCCGACCTGTGGATCACCGTGACGGTCCCGTGCGGTCCGCGCCCCGGCGGGCACCTGTGCACAACTCTAGCCGAACAGGTGTTCGACCGGCGCACGCGGTCCATCGGCGTGTCGCCGGCACGCTCGGGGCGGCTCCCACGGTCGACGTCACCGTCGCCGTCACCGTCGGCCGGGCAGCTCCCACGACTCGCCCGGCCGCAGGACCACGACCTGCGTCGAGGGCGACTCGCGGTGCACCGCCGCCGCGAACGCCGCGCCCGCGTGGTCCATCCACCCGCGCGGCAGGTCACGTCCGCCCGGCGCGTGGAGCGTCCCCCAGTGGACCGGCACGGCGACGCGGACGCCGACCTCCGCGCACACGCGCGCCGCCTGCACCGGGCCCAGGTGACCGCCCGACAGCCGGGGACCCCAGCCGGAGACCGGGACGAGCGCGACGTCGACCGGGCCGCCCGCGAGCGCCGGCAGGCGGGCCATGCCGGGGAAGCGCTCGGTGTCGCCGACGGCCCACACCCGCGTCACGCCGTCGGGCGCCCCGTCCGGCTCCCCGCCCGGCTCCGCGTCCGGCTCGGCGCGCTGCTCCTCGCGCGGCGCTCCGTCCCGCTCCGCGCCCGGCACCGCAGGGCCGACCCGCACGAGGTGGCCGTTCGCGGCGTTGGGCCGGTGCGGCATCGGGCGGTGGCCGTGGACGGCGGGCGCGAGACGCACCGCGACGTCGGCCCGGGCGTCGCCCACGGGGTGCCACGCGTCCTCCAGACCGACTCCGCGCAGCCCGCGCGCGCGGAGCCAGCGCGCGTTCGCCGGCGCCGTGAGGACCGGCGCTCCGGGCAGCAGGCGCAGCGAGCGGAGCTCGGCGTGGTCGTGGTGCAGGTGGGACAGGAGCACCGCGTCGGCGTCGCGCCACACCGGCGCGGGCCGCTCCCCGCGCCGGCGCAGCAGGCCCGCGTGGCGGTGCAGCAGCGGGTCGGTGACGAGGCGGACCCGCCCGCCGTCGGGTCCGGCGACGTCGAGCACGATCGTGGAGTGGCCGAGCCACGTCAGGCCCAGGGTCACGGGCCCGCCTCTCCCGGCGGACCCGCGCGCCGCGGCAGGACCGGCACCCCGGCGTCCTCGGCGTCCCCCGCCTCCCTGGCGTCGGCGCGTTCGTGCGTGGCTCCGGGGGTCGCCGCGGCGGCCGGACGTCGGGGACGCACGCCGAGCTCCTCGAGCCACGCGACGAGGCGTCGGTGGACCGCCTCCGCCCCGACGAGCATGCCCTCGCCGTCGACGTCCTCCAGGTCGTCGTCCGGGACGGCGAGACCCGCCGGGTGGACGAGCACCGCGAGGTTCTGCGCGCCGCCCAGGCCGCCGTGCGAGCCGACGAGCCCTTCGAACGCGTGCACCATGCCGACGTCGTCGACGCTCGAGACGAGCACGAGGTCGCCGGCGTCCTCGAGCTGCGCCACGCGCAGCAGGTCGGCGGCCGCGCGGTCGCCGTACGGCGCGAGCGGGTCCAGTCCGTCGATGTCGCCCGTGCGCAGGTCGCGCGAGCCGGCGAGGCCCCGGGCGACGAGCGTCGGCGCCCCTGCGCCGTCCGTCCCGTGCGCCACGACGACGCCGACGGCCGGGTTCGCGAGCAGGCCCGGGACGAGCGCCGGCCACCTCGCGTCGACCTCCGCGGCCGTGGGCCGGCGCGGCTCGCGGCAGAACCACACCATGCCGAGGTTCCCGGACCCGACGACCGCGACCTCGGGGAGCTCGGGCTCGTCGGGCGCTGCCTCCGCGCCGTCCGTCCGCTCCGACCGGTCCGGGCCGACCATCATGCGCCCCGGTCCGTCGTCGTGGCGCAGCGCGTTGAGCGCGGTGTTCGCCGGCCCCCACTCCTCGCTGTCCGGCGCGGTCGCGCGCCGTCGGCCGCCCGCCCGGCCCTCGTCGTCGGCCCCCTCGTCGTCGGGCCCCTCGCCCGCTGCGCCGCGCCCGGTCCCGCGCGCCATGAGGCGGCGCACCTCCGCGAGGAACGAGCGGCCGACCACCTGCTCGAACGTCGCGCCGAGCGACTGGCCGTGGTCCGACACCACGACGATCTCGTACCGCCGCGGCGCGAGCGCCGCGACCTGCTCCCAGAGCCCGAGGACGCCGTCGAGGCCTTCGAGCGCACGCATCGACTCGGGGCGCAGAGGCCCGGCGTGGTGGGCGATCTCGTCGTAGTCGACCAGGTCGACGCAGACGACGGGCGCGCCGCGGACGAGCTGCTCGGCGACGAGCGTGGTGTTGAGGTCGCGCAGCACGACGTTGGTCCCGGCTCTCAGCACCGGGTACCAGCCGAGCCGCGACACGCGCGGCTCGACGCGCCGCACGGCCTGCTGCCACCCCTGATAGAGCTCCTTGAGGAGCTCGCCCACCGCGACCACGACGGCGCGTACCAGCACGAACGGGCTCGAGAAGAACCGGACGAACAGCTGTCCCGGGCCGAGCCCGGTGGACGCACGGCTCATGACGAGCAGGCTCGTGGCGGCGTCGCCCGAGAACATCGTCGAGACCGCCACCCCTCCCCCGGCGAGCAGCCCGGCGCCGTCGCTCGTGCGCTCCTCGACCTCGGCCGCGTCGGCCGGCCGGTTCGTCACGACGAGCCGGCCGAGCTCGCGCGACCACCAGCGGAACGCCGGCACGTGCTCGGTCGAGCCGTGCAGGAGCCCGAGCGTGCTCGCGGGGGTCGTCGCCGGCACGCGCGCCCACCACGTCGAGAGGCGGTGCGTGCCCTCGCCGAGCCAGCGCGCGAGGGTCGGGGTGAGCCCGGCCTGGAGGGCGTAGTCGAGCGTCGGGCGCGCGACGCCGTCGAGCATGACGACGAGCAGACCGGCCTGGCGCTCCTCGGTGCCGGCCGGGCCGCCAGGATCGGGGTGCGCGGCCAGGGCGTGCCCGGGCAGCCCGGCGCTGCGCCGCGCGCGCCGCACGAGGTCACCCAGGACGTACTCGTTGTCGCTCGCGCCGACGAGCCAGCGGCCGACCGCCATGACGAAACCGGCCAGGAGCAGGACGGCGAGCGCGGCGGGCCAGGTCGCGATGTGGAAGCCGGGCAGGAGGGTCAGCGCCGCCCAGACGACGAGCACCTGGGCGACGACGCCCGACACGAGGGCGCCCACGACGCCGAGCCGGCGGGCGACCACGCGCAGCGGCGGCCGCAGCACGACGTCGCCGATCCCGACGACGACCGACGCCAGCAGGAGCGCCGCGACCTGGGTGACCCCGACCCCGGGCACGACGGCGATCGCGACGCCCAGGCCCGCCGCGGTCGAGACCAGGGACCAGAGCGCGCCGCGCACGTCCGCGGCCGTCACGCGCCACGACCGTGCGCGACCCCGGGCTGCGTCCGTCATGGGGTCATCATGCGCGAGCCGGTCCAGGACTGCGCGGCGGCTCGCACCCGCTCAGCGGGCCGGCGGTGCCTGCCGCTGCTCGTCGCGGCCCCAGCGCCGGGAGTCCGGGACGTCCAGCGCGTCGCACAGCGCGTGCCAGACGACGCGGGGCTCCACCCCGTCGTCGATCGCCTGGACCGCCGTGCGGTTCTCGAGGGCCGTGAGGACCTGGTCGCTCGCGAGCGTCCGCCCGTAGGCGTCGCCGAAGACCTCGTCGACCAGCTCCCAGAACTCGCGATAGCGCACGGGACCAGCCTGCCATGCGAGGAGGACGCCACCGTCCGGCCGCCGGGGTGCACGCGAGCGCGTGTGGGTGGTCGCGGCGAGAATGACGGCGTGACCCTCGACCCTCCTGGCCCGCTCGCGCGCTTCGCCGCGCCGACGCGCGCGTGGTTCGCGGGTGCGTTCGAGGCCCCGACGGCCGCCCAGGCCGGCGCCTGGGAGGCCGTGTCGGGCGACCGGCACGCCCTCGTCGTCGCACCGACGGGCTCGGGCAAGACGCTCGCCGCCTTCCTGTGGTCGCTCGACCGGATCATGACGACACCCCACCCGGAGCGCGAGCAGCGGTGCCGTGTTCTCTACGTGTCGCCGCTCAAGGCGCTCGCAGCCGACGTCGAGCGCAACCTGCGCTCCCCGCTCGCAGGCATCCGCCAGGCCGCGGTGCGCCTGGGCCAGGACGTGCCCGACGTCGTCGTCGGCACGCGCACCGGCGACACGCCCGCGACCGAGCGGCGCCGTCTCGCCACCCACCCGCCCGACATCCTCATCACGACGCCCGAGTCGCTGTTCCTCGTGCTGACGTCCCAGGCGCGTGCGGGTCTCGTCGGGGTCGAGACCGTGATCGTCGACGAGATCCACGCCGTGGCGGGCACGAAGCGCGGCGCCCACCTCGCCGTCTCGCTCGAGCGGCTCGACGCGCTCCTCGCGGCGCACGAGCGCCCGCCGGCGCAGCGCGTGGGCCTGTCGGCGACGGTCCGCCCGGTCGAGGCCGTCGCGAGCTTCCTCGGAGGGCACCGCGCCCAGGCCGACGGCGGGCGCGAGGTCGTCGTCGTCCAGCCCCCGTCGACCAAGCGGATCGACGTCGACGTGGTGGTCCCCGTCCCGGACCTCGCGGACCTGTCGGCGCCCCGGGCCCGGCCCCGCGCCGTCGAGAGCGGGCCCGGCGGTCTGCCAGGTCTGGTCCCGCTGCCGCCCGGTGAGCCCGACCTCTCCGGCCCGGCCACCTCGCGGCCCGGCGGGTCCGACGGCGCCCGGCCGCCCCGGCCGTCGGTGTGGCCGCACGTCGAGGAGCGCGTCGTCGACCTCGTGGCCGCCCATCGCTCCACGCTGGTCTTCACCAACTCGCGACGCGGCGCCGAGCGCCTCACGGCCCGCATGAACGAGCTGTGGGCCGAGCGCCAGGGCGAGGACGTGCTCGACCCCGGCACCGTGACCGCGGCGCAGGTCCAGGCGCAGTCGGGCGCGAGCTCCGGGGTGGAGCCCGTCATCGCCCGCGCGCACCACGGCTCGATGAGCCGCGCCGAGCGCACCCGCACGGAGACGGAGCTCAAGGACGGGCGGCTGCCCGCGGTCGTCGCGACGTCGAGCCTCGAGCTCGGGATCGACATGGGCGCCGTCGACCTCGTGGTCCAGGTGGGGGCGCCGCCGTCGGTCGCGTCCGGGCTGCAGCGCATCGGCCGCGCGGGCCACCAGGTGGGCGCCGTCTCGCACGGCGTCGTCTTCCCGACGCACCGCGGCGACCTCGTCCCCTCCGCCGTGGTCGCGGAGCGGATGCGCACAGGCGGCATCGAGGAGCTGCACGTCCTGTCGAACCCGCTCGACGTGCTCGCCCAGCAGGTCGTGGCGATGGTCGCAGTCGACGCGTGGACCGTGGACGAGGTCGCCGCGCTCGTGCGCCGCAGCGCACCGTACGCCCACCTCGGGGACGCGTCGCTGCACGCCGTGCTCGACATGCTCGCGGGTCGCTACCCGAGCGAGGACTTCGGCGAGCTCCGTGCACGCATCGTGTGGGACCGCGCGTCGGGCCGGCTCACGGGCCGCCCAGGCGCGCTGCGTCTCGCCGCGACGAGCGGCGGGACCATCCCCGACCGCGGGCTGTACGGCGTGTTCCTCGCGACCGGGGCCGACACGACCTCCGCCCCGGACGGGGACGGCGAGACCGCGGGGCGCGGCCGTGCACCGCGCGGGGGCAAGCGTGTCGGCGAGCTCGACGAGGAGATGGTCTACGAGTCGCGCGTCGGCGACACGTTCACCCTCGGGTCGAGCACGTGGCGCATCGAGGACATCACGCCCGACCAGGTCCTCGTGACGCCGGCGCCCGGCATCCCCGGGCGGCTGCCGTTCTGGAAGGGCGACTCCCCCGGGCGCCCGGCGGAGCTCGGGCGGGCGCTCGGCGCCTGGGTGCGCGAGATCGACGGGCTCGTCGCGACCGACGGCGACGCCGCCCGGTCACGTCTCGCCGACGCCGGTCTCGACGAGTGGGCCTCCGACAACCTCGTCGCCTACCTCGACGAGCAGCGGGCCGCGACGGGGCGCGTGCCCGACGACCGCACCGTCGTCGTCGAGCGGTTCCGCGACGAGCTCGGCGACTGGCGCGTCGTGGTGCACTCGCCCTATGGCGCGAAGGTGCACGCGCCGTGGGCGCTCGTGCTCGCGGCCCGCCTGCGCGAGCGCTACGGCGTCGACGCCGCCGCGATGCACGCCGACGACGGCATCGTCCTGCGCCTGCCCGACGCCGGCGACTCGTGGCTCGACGCGGCTCCGGGCACGGGAGGCGACGACGACCGGTCGCGCGGTGACACCCCGGTACCCGTCGAGGACCTGCTGCTCGACCCCGACGACGTGCTCGCCGCGGTGCGTTCCGAGCTCGGCGGGTCGGTCATGTTCGCGTCGCGGTTCCGCGAGGCCGCGGCCCGCGCGCTGCTCCTCCCTCGGCGCCGGCCCGACCGGCGCCAGCCGCTGTGGCAGCAGCGCCAGCGCTCGGCCCAGCTGCTCTCCGTCGCGTCGCAGTACCCCGAGTTCCCCATCGTCCTCGAGGCCGCGCGCGAGTGCCTGCAGGACGACTTCGACGTCGCCGCCCTCACCGGGCTCATGCGCGACCTCGAGCAGGGACGGGTCCGGCTCGTCGAGGTGACCACGCCGACCCCGTCGCCCTTCGCCCAGTCCCTGCTGTTCGGCTACACGGCCCAGTTCCTCTACGACGGCGACGCCCCGCTCGCCGAGCGCCGGGCGGCGGCGCTCTCGCTCGACCCGACGCTGCTCGCGGAGCTGCTCGGCGGCGACGGAGTGAGCGCGCAGCTCGCAGACCTCCTCGACCCGGCCGCGATCGAGCGGACGGAGGCCGAGCGCGGCGCGCTCACGCCCGAGCGGCAGGCGCGGCACGCCGAGGACCTGTGGGACGTGCTGCGCCGCCTCGGCCCCCTGACGCGCGACGAGCTCGCGGCGCGCACCCGCGAGGACGTGCGGGGCGCCGTCGACGACTGGCTCGGCGAGCTCGCCGCGACCCGGCGCGTGATCGCGGTCCGGCTCGCCGGCGTCGCGGACGACCGTGCCGGCCAGTGGGCCGTCGTCGAGGACGCCGGCCGGCTGCGCGACGCGCTCGGCGTCGCCCTGCCCGTCGGCATCCCCGAGGTGTTCACGGAGCCGGTCCCCGACCCGCTGGGCGACCTCGTGCGCCGTCATGCGCGCACGCGCGGACCGTTCTCCGCGCACGACCTCGCGGCGCGCCTGGGTCTCGGCGTCGCCGTCGTGCTGCACGCGCTCGAGCGGCTCGAGGCGGCGCGGCTCGTGGTGCGGGGACGGCTGCGGCCCGAGTCGCTCGGCGGCACGGGCGACGACTGGTGCGACGCCGAGGTGCTGCGCGTGCTGCGTCGTCGCTCGCTCGCGGCGCTGCGCGCCGAGGTCGAACCCGTGCCGTCCGAGACGCTGGGCGTGTTCCTGCCGCGCTGGCAGGGGCTCGGCCAGCTCCGCGGCACGGACGGCGTGCTGCGGGTCGTCGAGCAGCTCTCCGGCGCGGCCGTGCCGGCGTCGGCTCTCGAGACCCTCGTCCTGCCGGCGCGCGTGCGCGACTACACGCCGACGATGCTCGACGAGCTGACGACGGCGGGCGAGGTCGTGTGGTGCGGTCACGCGCCGCTCCCCGGCTCGGGAGGTGGGGACGGCCTCGTGAGCCTCCACCTCGCCGACTGGGCGCCGCTCACCCTGCCCGACGAGGGACCGGCGCCGGACGGCCCGCTCGCGCAGACGCTCCTCGACCTGCTCCGCGGCTCCGGGGGCTACTTCCTCCCCGTGCTCGCCGAGCGCGCAGGGGCCCAGCTGGGACCGACCCTCGACGCGCTGTGGGAGCTCGTCTGGGCCGGGCACGTCACCAACGACGGGTTCGGGGCGCTGCGCTCGCGGCTCGGGAGCGCCGGCGGCGCGCACCGGGCACCGCGGGCGCCGGCACGTGCCCGCCCGATGGCCCGGTCGCGCTTCGCCGGGCTGGGACCGCCGGCGCGCTCGCGCGTGCCCGAGACGACCCTGCGCGGCGGAGGCGGCCGCTGGTCGGCGCTCCCCGAGCGCGAGCAGGACCTGACCCGCCGCGCCCACGCCCTCGCGCGCGTGCTGCTCGACCGTCACGGCGTGCTGACCCGGGCGGTCGCGCCCGCCGAGGGCGTCGCGGGATCGTTCCGGAACGTGTACCGCGTGCTCACCGAGCTCGAGGCGACCGGTGCGGCGCGTCGCGGGTACTTCGTCGAGCACCTCGGCGGCTCGCAGTTCGCGCTCCCCGGTGCCGTGGACCAGCTGCGCACCGACGGCCTCGACCGAGAGCGGGCGCTCGAGGCGGCGCCCGGCGCCGGCGGCACCCGGCCGGGCGCGCTCCTGCTCGCCGCGACCGACCCGGCCAACCCCTACGGCGCGGCCCTCGCGTGGCCGGCGCGCCCGGGAGCGGCCGAGGACGGCGCGGTCGGGCAGGCGACCGGGCACAGACCGGGCCGCAAGGCCGGCGCCGTCGTGGTGCTGAGCGAGGGCGACCTCGCGCTCTACGTCGAGCGTGGGGGGCGCTCCGTGCTGTCCTTCGTCGAGGGCCACCGGCTCGCCGACGCGTGCGCCGCGCTCGTCGACGCCGTCCGGGCGGGTCGCCTCGGCAAGGTCGTCGTGCAGCGCATCGACGGCGTGGACGCCCTCGCGAGCGCCGGGACGTCGCGCACGCCGGCGGACGAGGCCGCGCGCGCGCTGCTCGACGCGGGCTTCCGCGCGACCCCGCGCGGCCTCCGGGCGGCGTGAGGGGCAGCGTGAGAGGAGGGGTGCGTGCCCGAGGGTGACGTCGTGCGCCTCACGGCGACACGGCTCGACGAGGCGCTCACCGGCCGCGAGGTCGTGCGCTCGGAGCTGCGTTGGCCGAGCGCTGCGGAGCACGACCTCGTCGGCCGGACGGTGACGTCCGTCGTGCCGTACGGCAAGCACCTGCTCACGCGGTTCGACGACGGCTGGTCGCTGCACACCCACCTGCGGATGGAGGGCGAGTGGCACGTCGCGCGCACCGGCACGTCGTCGGCGCGCGGTGCCGGTCCGACCGTGCGCGTCGTCCTCGCGAACGCCTGGTGGACGGCCCTCGGTGTGCGCATCGGCATGCTCCACGTGCTCCGCACGGCGGACGAGCACCGGATCGTCGGAGCGCTCGGACCCGACGTCCTCGCCGTCGACTTCCCCGAGCGCGGCGTGCACGAGGCCGTCGACCGCCTCCTGGCCGACGACGCCGTCGGCGGGCGCGGACCGCGTCACCGCCCGGAGCGGGTCGCGACCGGCGTCCCCGTGGCGGAGGCCCTGCTCGACCAGCACCTGGTCGCCGGGCTCGGCACCATCTGGACCGCGGAGCCGCTGTACGCCCTGGGGATCTGGCCGTGGACGCCCGTGCGGGACGTGCCCGACCTCGCCGAGCTCCTGCTCACCGCGCGCCGCCTGGTGCAGCACAGCGTGCAGAACGGGTTCTCGCGCGGTGCGGGCTACGTCCGGCACGTCCACGGACGTGAAGGACGGGCGTGCCACCGGTGCGGCACGCCCGTCGAGGTCGGTCGGGCGAACGAACCGCCCTACGACCGGCCGATCTTCTACTGTCCGTCGTGCCAGAGCCAGCACGACTGAGGCCGCCCACCCGATGCCGGGCAGGCGACCTGCGGTCAGCCGACCGGCTGCAGGTCTTCGCGGCGCGTCGTCCCGTCGGGGTGCTGGCGCCCGAGCACGGCCGTCGCGAAGTCGGCCGGGATCGTGTCCGGGATGAGCAGACCCTCGGCGACGGCCACGCGGTCGCTGACCTCGCGCAGCACGAGCGACAGCGGGACGTCGAGCGCCTCGCAGATCGACCCGAGCAGCTCGGACGACGCTTCCTTCTGGCCGCGCTCGACCTCGCTCAGGTACCCGAGCGAGACACGTGCGGCGGAGGACACCTCGCGCAGGGTGCGCCCCTGTCGCTGGCGAGCGTCTCGCAGCACGTCCCCGATCTCGCGTCGAAGAACAATCATCTGGCGGCCCCCTTCCGTGTCCCGTGCGCCCCCGGGAGCCGGCCGGGCTCCCACCTGGGTGCGCGAACTGTTGGTGCTCGTACGTACCCCGCGCGCGGGGGTCGTCCTACCGTACCCCGCGCGCTGCCCGCTCACGTCCCCGGTCCGGCTCCCTGGACGTCCCGGCGAGGCGGCGTCCGGACGGCCGACGGGGCGGCTGGCGGTCCTGTTCGCGATCACGTGCTGTGCAACGCGCCACCCAGGGGTGTTGTTCCCGCTCGGGCGCCTGCTTCCGGCCCACCGGGGCCGGCTTCACGGTCCCTCCACGCCGTGCGCGCACGAGCACCGTCGGCGGACAGGATTTCACCCGTACGCGCCTGCGCCCCGACCGTCGTCGCCCGTGCTGTCCGCGCCTGCGGCGCTGAGCCGCAGCGCGAGCTCGAGGACGGCGCCCGTCGCCGCGCGGCGCACCTCGCCACGGTCGCCCGTCACCTGCAGCGTGCGGACGGCCTCGTCCGTCGGCGTCCGCACGGCGACGTGGACGAGACCCGGCGGGTGGCCGTCCTGCGGGTCGGGTCCTGCGACGCCGGTCGTCGCCAGGCCGACGTCGGCGCCGAGGGCCGTCCGCACGCCCGAAGCCATCTGCGTCGCGACGTCCGGGTCGACGGCGCCGCGGCGGGCCAGGAGCGCGGCGTCGACTCCCAGGAGCGACGCCTTGACGTCGGTCACGTACGCCACGACTCCCCCGCGCAGGACACGGGACGCGCCGGGCACGTCGACGAGCGCCGCCGCGACGAGACCGCCCGTGAGCGACTCGGCCGTCGCAGCCGTCCACCCCCGCGCCTCGAGCGCGGCGAGCAGGCGTTCGGCCGGCCCGGTCACCGGACGGTCGCCGGTCCCTGCCCGGCCTCGGCACGCGCGCTCCGGATCGCGTCACGGCGCAGGCGCCAGCCCTGGTAGGCGTACTCGACGCCCGTCACGACGGTGACGACGATCGCGGCCCCGAGCACGACCCACGCGACGACGCCGATCCAGGCGGGCAGGTGGGCGAGCGGCAGGAGGAAGAGCGTGATCGCCACGGACTGGAGGACCGTCTTGAGCTTCCCGCCGCGCGACGCGGGCATGACCGCGTACTTGAGCACCGCGAGGCGCATGACCGTGATGCCGAGCTCACGCACCAGGACGACGACCGGCACCCACCAGGGCAGCTCGCCGAGCGGCCACGCGAGCAGCACGAGCGCCGTGCCGATCAGGAGCTTGTCCGCGATGGGGTCGAGCAGCTTGCCGAGGTCCGTCACGAGCTCGTAGCGCCGCGCGAGATAGCCGTCGAGACGGTCGGACGCCGCGGCGAGGACGAAGGTCCCGGTCGCGACGAGCCGCCACGTCACGGAGTCTCCGCCGTCGACGAGGAGCGTCCACGCGAAGACGGGGACGAGGACGATCCGGATCATCGTGACGATGTTCGCGGAGTTCCACGGTGACGGGACGGCTGTGACCACGAACCCAGCCTAGGGGCAGCCGGGCGGTCGGCCGACCGCGGTACGCTCCCGCCCGTGCCACGCCACCAACGCCGCGGGACCCGGCGGCCGACGCGTGCCCTGGGCGCCGGTGTCGCGGTAGCGGTCCTCGCCGCCGCGGCCGGCTCGGGAGCCTCCGCCCTCGGCCGGGCCGCCGGACCTGCCCCGGCATCCGCGACGTCGCTCGCCGACGATCCCTCCGCCGGCGCGGCGGACGTCGCCCCCGAACCGGCCGTCGCCCCGGTACCTGATGCCGTCTTCACGATCGCCGCCACCGGCGACGTGCTCACGAACATGCCGGTGAACGTCTCCGCCCGGACGGCCGAGGGCTACGACTTCAGCCCACTTCTCGCGTCGCTCGACCCGTGGGTCCAGGGCGTCGACCTCGCGCTGTGCCACCTCGAGGTCCCGCTCGCGCCGCCGGGGACCGCGCCGAGCGGGTACCCGGTCTACGCCGCGCCCCCCGAGCTGGCGCGCGACCTGGCCGAGCAGGGCTGGGACGGCTGCTCGACGGCGTCGAACCACTCGGTGGACCGCTCGACCGCCGGGGTCGTGACGACGCTCGACGCGCTCGACGCCGCCGGGCTGGGTCACGTCGGGACGGCCAGGACCCCGGAGGAGGCCGCGGCACCGCAGCTCTACACCCTGACGCGGCACGGCCGGGACGTGACCGTCGCTCACCTCTCGGCGACCTTCGGCACGAACGGCCTCCCGATCCCCGCCGACGCGCCCTGGTCGGTCACGCTGCTCGACGCCGACGCTCTCGTCGCGAGCGCCACCGCGGCCCGCGCGGCCGGGGCGCAGGTCGTCGTCGTGAGCGTCCACGCCGGGGTGGAGTACACCTCGACGCCGAACGCGCAGCAGCTCGAGGTCGCCGCCGCGCTCGCCGGGTCCGGCCAGGTGGACCTGGTACTCGGGCACCACGCCCACGTCCCCCAGCCCGTGTCGCGCCTGCCCGGAGGGCCCGGCGGCACGGGCATGTGGGTGGCCTACGGACTGGGCAACCTCGTCTCCAACCAGGACGGCGACTGCTGCGACCCGCGCACCGACTCGGGCCTCCTGCTCACGGCGACCGTCACCCGGCCGGCCGACGGTCCGGCGTACGTGACCGGTGTCGACTGGACCCCGATCACGGTCGACCGGCGCGCCGGCCACCGCGTGCGGGCCCTCGTCGACGCGCTCGCGGCTCCCGGCGAGGGCAGCCTGTCGGTCGCCGCGCTGAGCGATCGTCTGGACCGGGTGCGCACCGCCGTCGGCACGGAGGCGCCGGAGCGGTCGCGGCCCTCAGCCCCTACCGGACCAGCGCCTCGGGTACGAGCCGGTCGTCGTCGATCACCCCGACCTGATCGAGGTGCGGTCTCGCTCAGCGCCAGCCCGGTTCGACGTCCGCACCGTCGTGGTACTCCTGCGCGACGGGCGGGCGATGACCGTCGGTGCCGTCGGAGTAGTCGCGCCCGGTGGCCGCGCCGCCCGGTGCGGCCGCCTCGGCCTGACCGTCGAAGACCTCCTGCGCGGGCTCGCCGCGGATCAGGGCGAGCGCTGACGGGAGCTCCTCCGGCGTGACGAGCACCTCGCGCGCCTTCGACCCCTCCGAGGGACCGACGATCTCGCGCGACTCCAGGAGGTCCATGAGCCGCCCCGCCTTGGCGAACCCGACGCGGAGCTTGCGCTGCAGCATGGACGTCGAGCCGAACTGCGACGTCACGACCAGCTCGGCCGCCTGCAGGAGCAGGTCCAGGTCGTCGCCGATGTCCTCGTCGACCTGCTTCTTCGTGACGGACTGCGCGACGTCCTCGCGGTAAACGGGTTTGAGCTGGGCCTTGACGTGCTCGACCACCGAGTGGACCTCGGACTCGGAGACCCACGCCCCCTGGACGCGCATGGGCTTGGCCGCCCCCATGGGCAGGAAGAGCGCGTCGCCCTGCCCGATGAGCTTCTCCGCGCCCGGCTGGTCGAGCACGACGCGCGAGTCGGCGAGCGACGACGTCGCGAACGCGAGGCGCGACGGGACGTTCGCCTTGATGAGCCCGGTGACGACGTCGACTGACGGGCGCTGCGTCGCGAGCACGAGGTGGATGCCCGCGGCGCGTGCGAGCTGCGTGATGCGCTGGATCGAGGACTCGACGTCGCGCGGCGCGACCATCATGAGGTCCGCCAGCTCGTCGACGACGACGAGCAGGTACGGGTACGTCGCGATCTTGCGCTCGGAGCCCGGGAGCGGCTTGACCTTCCCCGAGCGCACCGCGGCGTTGAAGTCGTCGATGTGCTTGTAGCCGAACGCCGCGAGGTCGTCGTAGCGCGCGTCCATCTCCCGCACGACCCAGTCGAGCGCCTCGGCGGCCTTCTTGGGGTTGGTGATGATCGGCGTGATGAGGTGCGGGATGCCCTCGTAGATCGTCAGCTCGACACGCTTGGGGTCGACGAGCACGAGCCGCACCTGCTCCGGCGTGGAGCGCATGAGGATCGACGTGATCATCGAGTTGATGAAGCTCGACTTGCCGGCGCCCGTGGCGCCCGCGACGAGGATGTGCGGCATCTTCGCGAGGTTGGCGACGACGTAGCCGCCCTCGACGTCCTTGCCGACGCCCATGACCATCGGGTGCTCGGTGCGCCGCGCCGCGGAGGATCGCAGGACGTCGCCGAGGACGACCGTCTCGCGGTCGGTGTTGGGGATCTCGATCCCGATCGCGGACTTGCCCGGGATCGGCGCGAGGATGCGCACGTCGGCGCTCGCCACCGCGTAGGCGATGTTGTTGGACAGCGACGTGATGCGCTCGACCTTGACCTTCGGTCCGACCTCGACCTCGTACCGGGTCACCGTCGGGCCGCGTGTGAAGCCCGTGACCTTCGCGTCGACCTCGAACTGCTCGAACGTCTGCGTGAGTGCCTCGACGACGCGGTCGTTCGCGGCCGAGCGCACCTTGTGCGGCGCGCCCTTGACCAGCGAGTCCTCGTTCGGCAGGAGGTACACGGTGTCGCCCTCGAGCATGGGCTGCACGCCGCGCGGCAGCGGCGCGCTCGGGGGCGGCGGAGCGGGGATGCCGCCCGGGCCGTCGTCGGGGGTGGCCGCGACGGCGCCGAGCCCGGTGGCCGCGGTGTCCTGCGCCGCGCCCGAGCCCGCGACCGGTCCGACTGCCGGGACGGCCTCGGTGGGCGCAGTCCCCGGGGCCGGGTCGTCCGCGCCCTTGCGACCCTTGCCCCGACGTGCCGCACCGTCCTCGTAGTCCAGGAAAGCTGCCGTCTCGAAGGCCTCGTCGCCGGCGAAGCCGCCCTCCGGCTTCTCGATCTCGGCGGCCTCCGCGGCCCGCTGGGCCTTCGTCTTGCGGGGCTTGCGGGGCCGTCGACCGGTCGGAGCGCCGTCCTCGCTGCCGTCGTGCCGAGACACGCCCGCGGCCAGCGGAAGCCCGTCCGCGTCCGTCTCCGCGTCCTCGTGGTGGTTGCCGGTGAGCGTGTCGTAGAGGCCACGCAGCCGGCTCGGGATGCGGTGGACGGGCGTCGCGGTCACGACGAGCAGGCCGAAGAACCCGAGGAGCAGGAAGATCGGGACGGCGAACCACTCGGTGAGGCCGGTCGTCACGGGCGTGGCGACGAGGTAGCCGATGATCCCCCCGGCGTCCTGCACCGCGGCGAAACCGCCGCGCGGGGCGGGCAGGTCCTCCGCGACGTGCACGAGGGAGCACACGGAGACGACGATCAGCGTGAGCCCGATCGCGACGCGCGAGTTCGCCTGCGCACGCTCGGGATGCCGCATGATCCGCACGGCGAGCCACAGGAGCAGGACGGGGACGGCGACCCCGGCGAGCCCGAACGTGCCCGCGACGACGGCGTGCACCACGTCACCGAACGTGCCGGAGATGCCCCACCACTCCCGGGCGGCCACGACCACCGCGAGGGCGAGCAGGAAGAACGCGACGCCGTCGCGTCGATGTGCGGGGTCCAGCTCTCTCGCTCCCTTACCGATCTTGCGGGTGACCGCCCCCACGCCGTGGGCCGCGCCGAGCCAGAGCCCGCGCAGCGCTCGCACGGGCCACGGGGGCTGCGACGCCGGTCGCCTCGCCGGCGCACGCCGGGTCGAGGTGCTCTGGCGACCGCCGCCCGCGCGCGACGCTCCGCGGGCCGTGGACGAACCGCCGCGCGACGCCGTCCTGGCGGTCGTGCTGCGGTTGGCCGCGGCCCGACGCGCTTGCGGGGACGTACGGGTCGCCATAGTGGTCCTAACCTACCCGTGGGGGACGACACGGGCGGGGACGCGCCCACGTGTGTCTGCGAGGGAGGTCGACATGACGGGTCCGGCACGGAGAGCTCCGGACGCCCGCCGCACGAGACCCCTCGTGGAGGTCGCGCGAGGTGTCCACGTCGCGACCTCGACGATCTGGACGACCACCTCCACCGTCGTCGTGACGCGCACCGGCGAGGCGCTGGTCGTGGACCCGGGCGTGACCGTCGCCGAGTGCGAGGCGCTCGCGGGCACGGTCGCGGCGCGCGGCTGGCGCGTCACCGCCGGGTTCTCGACACATCCGCACTGGGACCACGTGCTCTGGCACCAGGGCCTCGGCCGCGTGCCGCGGTGGACGACGGCGCGCGCGGCGGTCGACCTGCGGCGACGGCGGGGCGAGGTCCTGGCGGCGGCCCAGGCCGGCGCCCCCGGGCACGACCCCGCTCTCGTGGGCGTCCTCGACGCGCTCCCCGATGCCGCGGACGCCCTCCCGTGGCCCGAGGAACCGGTCGTCCCGCCTCGCGTCGTCGAGCACGACGCGCACGCGCCGGGCCACGCCGGGGTCGTCGTCGCGGGAGTCCTGCTCGCCGGCGACATGCTGTCCGACACCGAGGTGCCGCTCGTCGACACGAGCGCACCCGACCCGGTCGGCACGTACCGTGCCGCGCTCGACGTCCTCGAGGATGCGGGGCGCGACGTGCGGGTGCTCGTGCCGGGCCACGGCTCCCCCGCCGCCGGGCCGTCGGCCGTCGCTCGCCGGTTCGCCGCGGACCGCGCGTACCTCGACGCGCTGGAGCGGGCCGCGTCGGGCGGCCCCGCCGTCGAGGACCCCCGGCTGGCCGGCTACGTCGCCGACTGGCACACCGACCAGCTCGCGGCGCTGCGCTCCTGACGGCCGACGCGCTCGCGACGCGACGGCCGCGAGGTGTCACGCCGGGAGCAGGCCGAGCCCGAGCGTGACGACGCCTGCCGCGAGGACCGTGGCGCCCACCGGCAGCAGCACGACGGCGCGGTTGGGCACCTCACGCCCGGCACCGATCGCCGAGAGGAAGAACCCGGCGGGCATGACGATCGCGGCGACCAGGACTCCGGTCGCACCGAGCCAGCGCCAGAACCCGGTGAGATCCGTCGCCTCGGCGAGCAGGACGCAGACGAGCCCGAGGATGACGAGCACGCCGGCGTGCGCGTGCCCGGCGCGGAAGAACGACGTCTGGAAGCCGGTCGCGGCGACCTTGCCCGTGACCACCCGCACGAGGAACGCGCCGCCCGACTCGATGCCGACGACGGTGAGGAGGACGATGCCCGCGGTGATGCGGGCGGGGTCGGTGAGCTCGAGCACGGGGGACCTCCGAGGACGGCGGGACCTCGTCCGCCACTGCGGACGGGTTTGCGAACACTGTTATAGAACACCGTTCGCAAACCAGGGTCAAGGTCTCTAGACTTGGTCCGTGGCTCGCCCCCGACTGCACGACGACGCCCTGCGCGACCGCCTCCTCGACGTGGCGTCGCGCGCGATCTCCGAGCACGGCGAGGCCGCCGTCACCGTCCGGTCGATCGCGACCGAGGCGGGCACGAGCCCGTCCGCGGTGTACGCGCTGTTCGGCAGCCGCGACGACCTCGTCGCCGCTGTCTCCGCCGAGGGTTTCCGCCGGTTCGCCGCGTTCCTCGACGCCGTCCCGCGCACCGACGAGCCGGGCGCCGACCTCGCCGCGCTCGGCCTCGCGTACCGGGCCTTCGCGGTCAGCGACCCGCACTTCTACGCGGCCATGTTCGGGCGCGGCGTGCGTCCTGCGATCGGTGCCCCGGACGCCGTCGCGCAGCCCACGTTCGGCGTCCTGCGCGACGCCGTCGCGCGGGTCCTTCCCGGCGCCGGCCCGAGCCGGGTCCAGGACGTCGCGTTCGGTCTGTGGGGACTGGTGCACGGGCTCGCGTCGCTCGAGCTCTCCGGCCTCGTCCCCGGTGACGAGGCGGCACGCGAAGCGCACTACGCCGCGGCGACCGTCGCGGTCGGCCGCGCTCTCACCGCACCTGCGACGGCCTGACCCCGGAGCGCGGGTCGGGCCGAGGCACCCGGCACCCGCCCGACCCGCGCGCTCGTCGCCGTCAGGACCAGGGCGCCCCGGCCGGGTCGGGAGCCGCCGCGGCTCGCTGGCCGGCCGTGATCTCCCGGACCACCCGGACCCACATCACGAGTGCGAGGGCGACTGCGGCCGTACCGACCGTCTCGGCGACGGGCAGGATGGTGAACGTCTCGTACGCGCCGGCCGACGAGGACGACGTGAACTGGGCCTCGACGTTGGTCGCCAGACCGAAGAGCAGCCACCCGGCCCACCACCAGCCGAGGGCGACGCGCGGGTCGCGCACCGTGGCCGCGCGCACGTCGCGCACGACCTGGTACGGGAACCAGAACGCGACGACCGGCACGATCCACCCCAGCCAGGTCCATACCCGACTGCGTGCGTGGTGCGCCCTGGGCGAGACGGCCTCCGCGAAGGTGCGGCTCTGCCACAGCCACACGCACGTGACGATCGCCGCCGCGAGCTGCGCGGCCACGAGCACGCCGCCGACGGCGTCGCACGTCGTGAACACCTCGGCGCTCGGGATGCCGACCCGCGCCGCCTGCGCGAACTCTTCCGCCGCCGAGAACGACGTGAGCCAGGAGGCCGCCTGAAGCACCGTCACGGCCGCGGCCAGCACGATGCTCGCCGTGCCGAGACCTCCCGGCACCGTCGGGAGCGGCGTGTATCCGCCGTACGGGGCCCGGACGCCGTGCGCAGGCGGTGCGCCGTACGGGGCCTGCGCGCCGTACGCGGGCGGTACGCCGTACGCGGGCGGTACGCCGTACGCGGGCTGGGCGCCGTACGCGGGCGGACCGGGCGGAAGGTTTGGCGGCGGCCCCTGGGGCGGCCCCCCGTAGGACTCGTGGTGCGTCACTGCAGCCTCCTCGGGCTCGAGCGGGGCGCCAGCATAGCGATCCCGCCGAGCCCGAGGAGCACGTGTCCGGCGTCAGGCCTCCACGACCACCGGGACGATCATCGGTCGACGGCGCAGTCGGTTCGACACCCAGCGGCCGATGACGCGGCGCATCACCTGCTGGAGCTGATGCGTGTCCGTCGCCCCGCCGGCGATCGCATCCTCGAGCGCCTGGACCACGTCGGGCCGGATGCCCTCGAACACCGCGTCGTCCTCGGCGAAGCCGCGCGCGAGGATCTGCGGCCCGGCGAGCACCTTCCCGGTCGCGGAGTCGACCACGACGAAGACGGACACGAAGCCCTCCTCGCCCAGGATGCGGCGGTCCTTGAGCTCGGCGTCCGTGATCTCGCCGACGCTCGACCCGTCGACGTACACGTAGCCGCACGGCACCGCACCGACGACGGACGCCTTGCCGTCGACGAGGTCGACCACGACCCCGTCCTCGGCGAGCACGACCCGGTCCGCCGGCACGCCGGTGCGGACCGCGAGCGCCCCGTTCGCGACGAGGTGGCGGACCTCGCCGTGCACGGGCATGACGTTCTTCGGCTTGAGCACGTTGTAGCAGTAGAGCAGCTCGCCCGCGCTCGCGTGCCCGGACACGTGCACCTTGGCGTTGCCGCCGTGCACGACGCGTGCCCCGAGCCGAGTGAGGCCGTTGATGATCCGGAAGACGGCGTTCTCGTTGCCCGGGATGAGCGACGACGCGAGGATCACGGTGTCCCCCATGCCGACGGAGACCTTGTGGTCACCGTTCGCCATGCGGCTCAGCGCGGCCATGGGCTCGCCCTGCGACCCCGTGCACATGAGGACGATCTCGTCGTCGCGCAGCGAGTCGACCTTCTTGAGGTCGATGAGCACGCCCTCGGGCACGTGCAGGTACCCGAGCTCGGACGCGATGGTCATGTTGCGGACCATCGAGCGCCCGACGAGCGCGACGCGGCGGCCGTGGTGGTGCGCCGCGTTGAGGACCTGCTGGACGCGGTGCACGTGCGAGGAGAAGGACGCGACGATGATGCGCTTCTCCGACTGCGCGAAGACGTTGTCGAGCACGGGGCCGATCTCGACCTCGGGCGTGACGAAGCCGGGGACCTCGGCGTTGGTGGAGTCGACCATGAAGAGGTCGACGCCCTGCTCGCCGAGGCGTGCGAACGCGCGCAGGTCGGTGATGCGGCCGTCCATCGGGAGCTGGTCCATCTTGAAGTCGCCGGTGTGCAGGACCGTGCCGGCACCGGTGGTGACGGCGACCGCGAGCGCGTCCGGGATGGAGTGGTTCACTGCGACGAACTCGCAGCGGAACACGCCGAGCTGCTCGACCTGCCCCTCCTTGACGGCGAGCGTCACGGGCGCGATGCGGTGCTCCTTGAGCTTCGCCTCGACGAACGCGAGCGTCAGCTGCGACCCGACGAGCGGGATGTCGCGACGCAGGCGCAGCAGGTACGGCACCGCGCCGATGTGGTCCTCGTGGCCGTGCGTGAGGACGATCGCCTCGATGTCGTCCAGACGGTCGGCGATGTAGTCGAAGTCCGGGAGGATGAGGTCGACGCCCGGCTGGTTGTCCTCGGGGAAGAGGACGCCGCAGTCGATGACGAGCAGGCGCCCGTCGTACTCGAGGACGGCCATGTTGCGCCCGACCTCGCCGAGCCCGCCGAGGGCGACGATGCGCAGCCCTCCGGCCGGGAGCTCGGGAGGCAGGGAGAGTTCGGGATGGGGGTGGCTCATAGGGCCTCCTGTCGTGGCTGAGCCGATGGATCGATGTCTGGGTGGCCGCGCTACCGCGCGGCCGAGGCGACCGCGGGAAGCAGCCCCGCGGCCGCGAGGGCGTCGCGCACGAGCGCGACCTCCTCCTCGCTCGCCGCGACGTTGGGCAGCCGCAGGTGGCGGTTGTCGGTGATGCCGAGCAGCTCGACGGCGGCCTTGGCCATACCGGCCTGGAACCCGGCGCCGTTGAGCGCGTCGATGACGGGCACGGTGGTGAGGAATACCTCGAGGGCGCCGGCGTGGTCGCCCGCGTCGAACCGGCGGACGACCTCGGCGTACCGCGACCCGACCACGTGGGAGGCGACCCCGACGATGCCCGCCCCGCCGTGCGCGAGGAACGGGAGCAGCAGCGTGTCGTCCCCGCTGTACACGGCGAGACCGGTCGAGGCGGCGAGCGTGGCGGCCGCGTACACGTCGCCCGACGCGTCCTTCGTCGCGACGACCCGCTCGTGCGCGGCGACACGTGCATAGGTGTCGGCCGCGATCCGGACCGCGGTGCGGCCGGGGACGTCGTAGAGCATGACGGGCAGGTCGGTGGCGTCCGCGACGGCGACGAAGTGCCGGTAGAGGCCTTCCTGGTTCGGCCGCGAGTAGTAGGGCGAGACGACCAGCAGGCCGTCGGCCCCGGCCTCGGCGGCATGCTCGGCCATCCGCAGCGCGTGGTCCGTGTCGTTGGAGCCAGCCCCTGCGACGACCGCGGCCCGGTCGCCCACGGCCTCGACGACGACGCGCACGAGGTCCGCCTTCTCCGGGGCGTGGGTGGTCGGGGACTCCCCCGTCGTGCCGTTGAGCACCAGCCCGTCGTTGCCGTCGTCCACCAGACGCTCCGCGAGCCGTGCCGCCGCCTCGAGGTCGATGGCGCCGTCGGGCGTCATCGGGGTGATCATCGCGGTGAGGACGGCCCCGAACGGGCGCGCGGGGGTGGTGGGAAGGACCATGTGCACAAACTACCGTGCCGGACACCGCCGGGCGCTGCGCCGTCCGGAGGTTGGGGCGATACTCGGACCATGTCCCGTCCGGCGTCGGCGTCCCACCTGTCCCCCGCGCTCGTCGCGCACGTGCCCACGGGCCTGCTCGTGGACGGCCGCTGGGGACCGGCCGAGGGCGGGCGGACGTTCGAGGTCGAGGACCCGGCGACCGAGGAGTCGCTGTTCGACGTCGCCGACGCGAGCCCGGCGGATGCCCTGCGCGCCCTGGACGCCGCGCACCGGGCAGCGCCCGCGTGGCGCGCGACGCCGCCGCGCGAGCGTGGCGAGGTCCTGCGCGCCGTCTACGACCGGCTCGTCGCACGCGCCGACGACGTCGCGGCCCTCATCACGGCGGAGTGCGGCAAGCCGCTCGCGGAGGCCCGCGCCGAGGTGCTGTACGGCGCCGACTTCCTGCGCTGGTACGCCGAGCAGGCCGTCCGCGCGGAGGGTCTCGTACGCACGGCCCCGGCCGGCGGCAACCGGCAGCTGGTCCATCGCCGCCCGGTCGGCCCGGCCCTGCTCATCACGCCGTGGAACTTCCCCATCGCGATGGCCACGCGCAAGATCGGCCCGGCGCTCGCCGCCGGCTGCCCGGTCGTCATCAAGCCCGCACGCCTCACGCCCCTCACGACGGCGCTCGTCGCGGAGGTCATCCGGTCCGAGCTCGCCGAGCGCGGCCTGCCGGTGGGGGTCGTCAACGTCGTGCCCTCGTCGCGCGCGGCGGACGTCAGCGAGCCCCTGCTCGCCGACCCGCGCCTGCGCAAGCTGTCGTTCACGGGCTCGACGGCCGTCGGCCGCACGCTGCTGGAGAAGGCCGCGCAGCAGGTGCTGCGGACCTCGATGGAGCTCGGCGGCAACGCGCCGTTCGTCGTCTTCGCCGACGCCGACCTCGACGCCGCGGTCGAGGGCGCGCTCGTCGCCAAGCTGCGCAACGCCGGCCAGAGCTGCGTCGCCGCCAACCGCTTCCTCGTGCACGACGCCGTGGCGCGCGAGTTCGCGCAGCGCCTCGCCACCGCGTTCGAGGACCTGCGCGTCGGACCGGGCGCCGAGGACGGCGTGCAGGTCGGGCCGCTCATCGAGGCGAAGGCGGTGGACGCCGTCGAGGAGCTCGTCGGGGCGGCGTCCGACGGCGGCGCCCAGGTCCTCACCGGCGCGCGCCGGCCCCGCGACGTCGGGCACTTCTACGCACCCACGGTCCTGTCCGGCGTGGACCCCGACGCGCGCGTGGTCACCGAGGAGATCTTCGGTCCGGTCGCACCCGTGGTCGCCTTCGGCGACGACGACGAGGGCATCGCGATGGCCAACGCGACCGAGTACGGTCTCGCCGCCTACGCGTACACGACGTCGCTCGACCGCGCCGTCCGCGTCTCGGAGGAGATCGAGGCGGGGATGATCGGCATCAACCGCGGCATGGTCTCCGACGCGAGCGCGCCCTTCGGGGGCCTCAAGCAGTCCGGGCTGGGCCGCGAGGGTGGCGAGGCCGGGCTCGAGGAGTTCCAGGAGACGGTGTACGTCGCGCTCTGACCGCCGCGCCCTCTGCGACGGCCGTGGCGCGGACCTCGGGGACGGTTCACCGGAGCGTCGGCGCACGTTGGTAGCCTGACGCCGCCCTGCCTCGCCGAGCGCAGCGCACCCGCTCCCCCGCGCCGCCCGACCCTCCGGAGAGACCACGCCCGTGCCCGTCGCACACCCGCCCCGACCGCCCCGAACCTCCCGTCGCCGAGCGCGCGCGTCACGGCGGTCGGCTACATGATCTTCGCGTCCCGCTGGCTGCAGGCGCCGCTGTACTTCGGTCTCATCGTCGCGCAGGTCGTCTACGTGTGGCAGTTCCTCAAGGAGCTGTGGCACCTCATCGTGGGCGGCTTCACGGGCGAGCACGCGGTCGAGGACCCGGAGACGCACGAGATGGTCGCGCACGTCTTCGGCGCCGAGGAGATCATGCTCGCGGTACTCGGCCTCGTCGACGTCGTGATGATCTCGAACCTGCTCATCATGGTCATCGTCGGCGGGTACGAGACGTTCGTCTCGCGGATCCGGCTCGAGGGTCACCCCGACCAGCCGGAGTGGCTGAGCCACGTCAACGCGAACGTGCTCAAGACGAAGCTTGCGATGTCGATCATCGGGATCTCGTCCATCCACCTGCTGCGCACGTTCATCGACAGCCAGAACTACACGGGCACGCAGATGATGTGGCAGACGATCATCCACCTCGCGTTCGTCGTCTCGGCCCTCGCCCTCGCCGCGATCGACCGGATGTCCCTCACGGCGCACCAGCGCGCGGCGAACGCCGCCGCCGCGGGCGAGGGACCCGCGGACCCGCACGCGTGACGGAGCCGGAGGGCGTCGAGGACGCGGTCGAGGCCGCCGTCGAGGACGAGGTCCGCGGCGCCGTCCGGCAGGCCGTGTCCGTCTCCGTCGCGACCGGGCTCTACGGCGTCTCGTTCGGCGCGCTGTCGGTCGTCGCGGGGCTCGACGTCGCGCAGACGATGGCGCTGAGCCTGCTCATGTTCTCGGGCGGGTCGCAGTTCGCGCTCGTCGGCGTCGTCGGCGCGGGCGGCACGGCGGCCGCCGCGATCACCACCGCGGGTCTCCTGGGGGTGCGCAACAGCCTCTACGGCGCGCAGCTCGGGCCGCTCCTCGCGCTGCGCGCGTGGCAGAAGGTGCTCGGCGCGCAGCTGACGATCGACGAGTCCGCCGCCGTCGCGACGGCGCAGCGCTCGCGCCGTGCCGCACGCGTCGGCTTCTGGCTCACGGGCGCGGGGGTCTTCGTGCTCTGGAACCTCATGACCCTCGTGGGGGCGCTCGCGGGCGACGCGCTCGGTGACCCGCGCACCTGGGGACTCGACGCCGCCGCCGGCGCGGCGTTCCTCGCCCTCCTGTGGCCGCGCCTCGCGACGCGGGCCGTGCAGCTCACGGTCGCGGCCGCGGTCGTCGTCTCCGTCGTCCTCATCCCGCTCGTGCCCCCGGGCCTGCCCGTGCTCGCCGCAGCGGCCACGGCGATCGTCGTCGGGCAGGTCGAGGCCCGACGCCGCCCGCGGAAGGAGTCCTGATGTCCCCCGCCACCGTGTGGTTCGTCGTCCTCGCCGCCTCCGCGGTCTGCTTCGCGCTCAAGCTCGCGGGCCACCTCGTGCCCGAGCACTGGCTCGCCGACGAGCGCGTCGCCCGGATGGCCGCCCTCGTCACGGCCTCCCTCCTCGGGGCGCTCGTGGCCGTGCAGACGCTCGCCGCAGGGCAGGCGATCGTCGTCGACGCCCGGCTCCCGGCGCTCGCCGTCGCCGCCGTCGCGCTCGCGCTGCGCGCGCCGTTCATCGTCGTCGTGCTCCTCGCCGCCGCGACCGCCGCAGGACTGCGTGCGCTCGGCTGGGGCTGACCGTGCGCAGAGCTCGCCCGCCTAGGGTGGGTCCATGAGCCTCTTCCGCGAGACCGCCGACGTCTCCGTACGACCCGCGGTCCCCGGCGACGACGTCGCGATGACCGCGATCCAGGTGGGCGCGTGGCGTGCCGACCACCACGACGTGCTCGGCGACGACGTCCTCGACGCGCTGGACACCGTCCGCATGCGCGAGCAGTGGGCGGCCGCGATCTCGTCGCCGCCCGGTCCCGGATTCGGGGTGCTCGTCGCGTGCGACGGCGCCGACGTCGTGGGCTTCGCGGCCGTCGCGCCCGGCCAGCTCCTGGCGCTCGAGGTCGAGCCGCGGCACCAGCGCGGGGGCCACGGCTCGCGCCTGCTGGCCGCCGCCGTGGACCGGCTCCGGCGCGACGGCGCGAGCGAGGTCGTCACGTGGGTCCTCGACGGCGACGCCGGGCGCGAGGCGTTCCTCTCCGGCGCGGGGCTCGGACCGGACGGCCGGACCCGCACCCTCGCGACGGGCCTGCGGGACGTCGTCGAGCACCGGTGGGTCGCGGAGGTCTGACGGCCCGCCCTCGAAGGGCACGGGCAGCGGACCGGCCGGTCAGCGCGGACGAGTGCGGTACAGGCGCGCGGCCGAGCGCAGCGCCCCGCGGGCACGCTTCCGGTCCCCCGCGGCGTCGTACGCGAACGCGAGGTGGTACCAGGCCGCCCAGCTCTCCGGCTCGGCCTCGACCGCCGCCCGGTACGGACCGAACGCCTCGTCCGCGGCCGACCGGTCGATGCGTCCGCCCGGTGACCGCGGCAGGTCGTCGACGGGCAGCCGCCCGGAGCCGGCGAGCTCGTCCGCCATCCGCTGCACGGTCCCCGCGAGGAGGAACTCGCGCCCCACGAGGCCGACGACCAGGAGCGGCAGGACGAGCACGCCGGCACCGATCGCCATCGCGGCCGGCTCCCCGGTCCGGATCAAGGCAGCGGCGCGGCCCGCGACCTGCCACACGTAGAGCGCGAGCAGCGCGGTGACGAGCACCGCGCCGACGATCGCCTTCCACGGCCGGCGTGCCCGCGGCGCGACCGGGTCGCCGGCAGCGCCGGTCGCGTCGGGCAGGCCGTCGCGGCTCACGCGAGGTCCAGGACGTTCTCGAGGCCGACGGTCAGGCCCGGGCGCGACACGACCTCACGCACGGCGAGCAGCACGCCGGGCATGAACGACACCCGGTCGAACGAGTCCTGCCGGATGACGAGCTGCTCCCCGGGGTTGCCGAAGAGGATCTCCTCGTGCGCGACGAGACCGCGCAGCCGCACCGCGTGCACACGCACGCCGTCGACGTCGGCCCCGCGGGCCTCCCAGCCCGTCTCCGTGGCGTCGGGCGCGGGCCCGAGGCCCGCGTCGGCACGGGCCGAGGCGATCGCCGCGGCGGTGTGCCGCGCGGTGCCCGACGGCGCGTCGACCTTGTCCGGGTGGTGCAGCTCGATCACCTCGGCCGACTCGAAGTAGCGCGCGGCCTTGGCCGCGAACGTCATCGCGAGCACGGCGGAGAGCCCGAAGTTCGGGGCGATGAGGACGCCGAGACCCGGACGCCCGTCGCCTGCCGCGCGATCGAGGTGCTCGACGAGGCGGCCCCGGCTCTCGTCGGTCCAGCCCGTCGTCCCCACCACCGCGTGCACCCCGGCGTCGATGAGGGCGTGGACGTTCGCCTCCGTCGCGGATGGGACGGTGAAGTCGACCGCGACGTCCGCGCCGCCGAGCGTCGCGGCCGAGACCGTGTCGCCCGCGTCCAGTCGCGCGACGAGCTCGAGGTCGGGGGCGCCGTCGACCGCCGCGCACACGGTCGCACCCATGCGACCGGCGGCGCCGAGCACCGCCACCCGCAGCGGCCCGGCGGAGCTCTTCCCGATGGTGTCGTGCTCGCTGGTGCTCTGGCCGGTCGTGTTCTGCTCGCTCACGTGCGCCACCCTATCGGGCGCCCGGGCTCCGTCCGGGCCGCAGGGGACGACGACGGCCGCCCTCCCCGCAGGAAGGACGGCCGTCGTGACCAGGCGTGGAGGGAGCGCGCCCTCAGTCGCCGAACGGTCCGACGCGGACGACGGAACGAGCGCGCGAGGCGAGCTCGCCCGCCAGCTTGCGCACGTCGTCGGCCGTGACGGACCGGATCGCGTCGAGCGACTCCTCGAGGCTCAGCAGCTCGCCGTAGACGAGCTCGGCCTTGCCGAGCCGGCTCATGCGCGAGCCCGAGTCCTCGAGACCGAGGACCAGTCCGCCCGCGAGCTGGCCGATGCTGCGGTCCAGCTCGGCGCCCGTGATGCCGTCGTCGGCGAACCGGTCCAGCTCGCCGTGCAGCAGCGCGGTCACCTCGTCGACCTTCGACGGCGCGCAGCCGGCATAGAGGCCGAACGTGCCGATGCCGCCGTGACCGGACGCGAACGAGTACGTCGAGTACGCCAGACCGCGCTTCTCGCGGATCTCCTGGAACAGGCGCGAGCTCATGCCGCCGCCGAGGGCGGCGCTGAGCACCGACAGCGTGAAGCGGCGGTCGTCCGTGGCGGACAGGCCGGTGCCGCCGATGACGACGTTCGCCTGCTCGACCGTGCGCCGGATGGTCAGCTCGACGGCGTCCGTCCCGACCCCCACGAGCGCGGGGTCGTACGGGTCGCGCCGCGCCCGGGGTGCGGCGGACGCGTCGAGCGTCCATCCCCCGTCGGTCAGGGCGCGCGCCACCTGGTCCACGAGCACGTCGTGGTCGACGCCGCCCGCCGCCGCGACCACGAGGGTCTCGGGGCGGTAGTGCCACCGGTAGTGCTCCCAGACCGCGTCGCGCGGGACGGCGTTGATCGTGTCGGGCGTGCCGCCGATCGGCCGGCCCAGGGGGTGGCCGGCGAGGACGGCGGCGGCGAACTCCTCGTGGACGACGTCCGAGGGGTCGTCGTCGTTCATCGCGAGCTCTTCGAGGATGACGCCGCGCTCGGTCTCGAGCTCGTCGCCGTCGAGGCGCGCAGAGGTCACCATGTCCGTGATGACGTCGACCGCCATCGGGAGGTCGGTGTCGAGCACGCGCGCGTAGTAGCACGTGTGCTCCTTGCCGGTCGCCGCGTTGGCCTCGCCGCCGACGGCGTCGAACGCCTCGGCGATGTCCATGGCCGACCGGCGCGCGGTGCCCTTGAACAGCAGGTGCTCGAGGAAGTGGGTCGAGCCGAAGTGGCCGTCGGTCTCGTCGCGCGAGCCGACGCCGACCCAGGCGCCCATCGTGGCCGAGCGCAGGCCCGGCATCGACTCGGTGAGCACCCGGACCCCGCCGGGCAGGACGCTGCGACGGATGGTCGCACCGTCCTGCCCGGCGGTCAGCTCCGCCCCGGCCGTGCCGGCCGGGACGAGCGGAAGGTCCCAGGGCACGTCAGGCGTCCGCGCCCTCGACGGCCGGGGCCGCGTCGTCGGCGCCCTCTGCGGACTCCTCGACCACGGCGTGGAGCGAGAGCTTGCCGCGCGGGTCGATCTCGCCGATCTCGACCTGGACCTTCTGGCCGATGGAGAGCACGTCCTCGACGTTCTCGACGCGCTTGCCGCCCACGAGCTTGCGGATCTGGCTGATGTGCAGCAGACCGTCCTTGCCCGGGGAGAGCGAGATGAACGCGCCGAACGACGTCGTCTTGACGACGGTGCCGACGAAGCGCTCGCCGATCTCGGGGACGTGCGGGTTGGCGATCGCGTTGATCGCCGCGCGGGCGGCCTCGGCCGACGGGCCGTCGGTGGCGCCGATGTAGACGGTGCCGTCGTCCTCGATGGAGATGTCCGCGCCCGTCTCCTCCTGGATCTGGTTGATCATCTTGCCCTTGGGGCCGATGACCTCGCCGATCTTGTCGACCGGCACCTTCACGGAGATGACGCGCGGGGCGTTCGGGGACATCTCGTCCGGGACGTCGATCGCCTCGGCGAGCACGTCGAGGATCGTCAGGCGCGCGTCGCGGGCCTGGGTCAGCGCGCCGCCGAGCACCGAGGCGGGGATGCCGTCGAGCTTGGTGTCGAGCTGGATGGCCGTGACGAACTCGCGCGTGCCGGCGACCTTGAAGTCCATGTCGCCGAAGGCGTCCTCGGCGCCGAGGATGTCGGTGAGCGCCGCGTAGCGGGTCTCACCGTCCACGGTGTCGGAGATGAGGCCCATCGCGATGCCCGCGACGGCCGCGCGCAGCGGCACGCCCGCGTTGAGGAGCGACAGCGTCGAGGCGCAGACCGAGCCCATGGACGTCGAGCCGTTGGAGCCGAGAGCCTCGGACACCTGACGGATCGCGTACGGGAACTCCTCGCGGCTCGGCAGCACCGGCACGAGCGCGCGCTCGGCGAGGGCGCCGTGCCCGATCTCGCGACGCTTGGGGCTGCCCACGCGGCCGGTCTCACCGGTCGAGTAGGGCGGGAAGTTGTAGTTGTGCATGTAGCGCTTGCGCGTCTCCGGACCGAGCGAGTCGATCTGCTGCTCCATGCGGAGCATGTTGAGCGTCGTGACGCCCATGATCTGCGTCTCGCCACGCTCGAACAGCGCGGAGCCGTGCACGCGCGGGAGCACCTCGACCTCGGCCGACAGCGTGCGGATGTCCGCCAGGCCACGGCCGTCGATGCGCACGCCGTCCGTGAGGACGCGCTGGCGCACGAGCTTCTTCTGGAGCGAGCGGTACGCCGCCGACAGCTCCTTCTCGCGGCCGTCGAACCCGGCCTGGAGCTTGCCCACCATCTCGTTCTTGATCTCGTCGAGACGGTTCTCGCGGTCCTGCTTGTCCGCGATGGCGAGCGCGTCGCGCAGGTCCGCCGCGACCTCGGCCTCGACGGCCGCGAACGCGTCGTCCTGGTACTCGAGGAAGACCGGGAACTCGCGGACCGGCTTGGCCGACTGCGCGGCGAGCGATGCCTGCGCGTCGCACAGGGCCTTGATGAACGGCTTGGCCGCCTCGATGCCCTCGGCGACGACCTCCTCCGTCGGGGCGCCCACGCCCTCGTCCTTGATGAGGCCCCACGCGTTGTCGGTGGCCTCGGCCTCGATCATGGCGATCGCGACGTCGGTCGAGCCGTCGGCCGCGACGACGTTCCGCCCGGCGACGACCATGTCGAAGACCGCGCGCTCCTTGTCGGAGTACTTGGGGAACGCGACCCACTGGCCGTCGATCAGCGCGATGCGCACGGCGCCGACCGGGCCGGAGAACGGCAGGCCGGAGATCTGCGTCGACGCCGAGGCGGCGTTGATCGCGAGCGTGTCGTACGCGTCGTCCGGGTGGAGCGCGAGGACGGTGATGACGACCTGGACCTCGTTGCGCAGGCCCTTGACGAACAGGGGGCGCAGCGGGCGGTCGATGAGGCGGCAGGCGAGGATCGCGTCCGTCGAGGGACGGCCCTCGCGACGGAAGAACGAGCCGGGGATGCGGCCCGCGGCGTACATGCGCTCCTCGACGTCCACCGTGAGCGGGAAGAAGTCGAACTGCTCCTTGGGGTGCTTGCCGGCCGTGGTGGCCGACAGGAGCATGGTCTCGTCGTCGAGGTACGCGGCGACGGAGCCCGCCGCCTGACGGGCGAGGCGCCCGGTCTCGAACCGGACGGTGCGGGTGCCGAAGCGACCGTTGTCGATCGTGGCCTCGGCGAACTGGATCTCGGGACCCTCCATGGGTGCCCTCCCTTTCTCGAAGCGCCGCCCGGGTAGCCCTGTCGAGGGTTCCGGTCCGTGCCGTCGCGCGCGTGGCGCGCAGAGGGCTCCGGTCGCGCTCGACGCTCGGCGGTCTTCGATCGAGGTCCACGGCGGTGCCCGTCCGTCGTCCGGAGGACGACTCGAGACGGGGTCCGTGGGCCACTACCGAGGACCGAACGAGAGGCCGGCGGCGCAGTGGGTGTTCTACGGGTTCATCTCACCAGACCAGCCCGGTCCCCGCAGGGGACCGGGCTGGAGAGGGTGGTTCAGCGGCGCAGACCGAGACGCTCGATCAGGCTGCGGTAGCGGTTGATGTCGACCCTCTGCAGGTAGCCGAGGAGGCGGCGACGCTGGCCGACGAGGAGGAGCAGACCACGACGGCTGTGGTGGTCGTGCTTGTGCTCCTTGAGGTGCTCGGTCAGGTCCTTGATGCGCTGCGAGAGCATCGCGATCTGGACCTCCGGCGAACCGGTGTCGCCCTCGCTCGTCGCGTACTCGGTCATGATGCGCTGCTTCGTGGCAGTGTCGAGCGGCACGGTTCTCCTTCGGGTTCGTTGCGCGGCGCGTCAGGAGGAACTTCCTGAGGCTCTCTGGATCCGCGGCCGATCAGACGGCGCCACGATCTTACCAGGTGGACGCCTTCGCCCGGCCCGACCGGCGGCCCGACCGGCGGCCCGACCGGCGGCCCGACCGACAGTCCGACGCAGCACGACGGCGCGGCTCCCCGGGAGAGGAGGCCGCGCCGTCGGGCGTGGTGGTCGTCAGGTGGTCAGGTCACGACGCGTCGTCGTGGCCCGCGGTGCCGCCGCCGCGGAACTCCCCCGCGGCGTCGGGCAGCACGCCCGCGAACCGCAGCACGTCCGGCAGCGTGAGGACGAGCGAGCCGTCCTCGAAGTGCACGCCCTGCGCGGGCGTCCAGTGGTGGGTCGCGCGGAGGTACGACCGGTCGTCCTGGCGCAGCAGGTGGACGAAGGTCTCCGCGAGGATCCGGCTGCCGACGTCCCCGAGGAAGCTGCCGTCGCCCTGGAGCTCCGCCTCCTTGAGCACGTAGTACCACAGCGGGCTCCCGCCGCCGACGGAGCGCACCTTGTCCATGGCCTCGACGACCGGCTGCGGCGCGTTCTCCACGAGCCGCTCCGGCGACAGGGGCTCGAGACCGAAGGCACGGGCCACCGCCTCGCCGGTGGGCAGCCCGAGCATGTACCCGCGCAGCAGGTTGCGCTGCGCGAGCTGCTTCTGCAGCTCGCTCGCGATCGTCTGCGCGGTCGTCGGCGACTGCCCGGGCTCGAGCTCGATCTTCCCCTCCTTGATCATCGTCCCGAGCGAGGGCGCGAGGAACGTGTCGATCTTCTCCGCGGAGTGGAACGGGTTGGCGTCACCCTTGTCCACGAACTTCGACCAGTCGATCGGCCAGTTCGACGGGAGCACGGGGTTCGGCGGACCACCCTGGGTCAGGCCGCCACCGCCCGTGAACCGGAAGAGCTGCTCGAGCGTCGCGAGACCCGCGGGCCCGCCCGGTGTGAAGTTGACGTTGAAGTCGTACGTGTCGCGCACCATCGAGTGCCCGAAGCGGAACGCGGCGACCGCGAACTCGAGCGGCATCGCGATCGGGTGCCGCGGCCTGAAGAACGGGGCGTCCCCGAGCAGGATCGCGTCGAGCACGCCCGGCTTGGTGAGGGTGCGCAGGTAGTCGTTGACGACGAGCCACTGGTAGTGCCACCGCACGAGCTGGTTCGCCCGCTCGTACAGCCCGCGCTCGCCCGCAGCACGCACCCACGGCTCGAACTCCGCCACCCAGTCGACGACGGCGTTGTGGAACCGGATCATCGCGACGTGGAACTGTGCGACGACGAGGTTCTCGTCGTTGCGACCGTCCGGGATCAGGGGCCCTCGGTCGGCGCCGCGCGGGAGGTCGCGCTGCCGGTCGGGCTCCGGCGGGCAGAGCAGGAACGTGGGCCCCCCACCGGGGACGGCGAACGGCTCGAGGGGGATCCGCCCGAGCCGCAGCTTCGCGGAGCCCTCGACGAACGCCGCCTCGCTCCGGGTCGTCCCGTGGCCGGGATCGCCCTCGAACTTCGGACCGCTGCCGTAGAGCGAGTCGAGGTCGAGGGCGGGGTGCCTCGCGTTGCGCAGGCTCCTGACGACGACCTTCGGGTCGAAGACCCGGAACGGCACCCGGTCGATGTCCCCGAGCGCCTGGTTGCCGTCCGCGTCCGCGTCCTCGTCCGGACCGTTGGTGTTGAGCGTGATGTCGTGGTCGATGAACTGGCCCCAGTACGTGTACACGGCGGGGACGTGCGAGTTGCGGACCGCCGGACCGCCGCCGGGTGGCGGCGGGGGCGGGCTCACCATCGCGGTGCCGAGGGCCTTGAGGTGCTCGACGACGGCGGCCGTCGTGCCGTTGCCGTGCGCCAGGTGCGCGTTCGGGAACGTCGCGGCGAGCTCGGGGAAGAGGTAGTCGAAGGCGGTCGTCGAGTCGTAGCGGTGCTCGCGCAGGTCGCGGTAGACCGCGGCCTCCGCAGCGGGAAGGAGCGGCGCGTTCGACGTGGCGGGGTCGGTCGTCGCGCCGGGTGCGTCGTCGACGGCGGCGACGGTCGACCCGTGGCCGACGCTGCGCACCGTCCGGCCGATCGGGGTGGACGCCTGGTCGATCGAGTCGGGTGTGACGTCGTCGCCCGACGGGTTCTGCGGAGCCTCCATGGCTCTGCCTCTCTGAGAGCAGGGATGGAACGCTTGCGGACGTGCCCGGGGCTGTCGGGCGCCGTGACCGCGACCGGCACGCCACGTTCCGCGTGACGCACCTCACACGGAGAGGGAGCGGGCGGGGACCCGTCCGTGACACGGCGGCGAGCGGCCTGCTCGCGTGCCCTATCCGCGCCGCGGGGCGTGCGTCGCGATCGCGACCGCCGCGAGCGCCGCGACCGCCTGCACGACGACGAGGGCGGGCGTGACGACGCCGAGCAGCGCGGCGATCGTGAAGGGGACGAGGCTCAGCACGAGAAGGTCGGGGCCCTGGCGTGCGACCGCTGCGGCGTTCATCGGGATCGCGCCCATGGGCGTCGCGAGCAGCGGGCCGGACCAGTCCGGCGCGGGCCGCAGCGCGCCGCGCACAGCGCTCGCGCCGCACCCGACGCCGACGAGCGCGGCGAGCGCGAGCCACCCGGTGGAACCGGTGGCCAGCACGAGGGGGACGGCGCCGGCGACGAGGGCGAGGGTGGCGGTCGCCGCGGGGACGACGAGGCGCGCCGCCCGGACCGCGCGGGCGGACAGCGGCAGGGACGCGTCCAGCGCCGGCACCATCTCGGCGTGGCGTGCGCCGCCGGCGCCGAGCCCCGCCGCACGCATCCCCGCGAGGGCGACGACGATCGCGAGCCCGGGACCGGCCGCGAGGACGGGCACCTGGTGCGCGAGCACGAGCAGCGCGACGAGCCCGACGAGCTGCGTCCACGACGACGACGTGCGGACGAGCAGCGCCACGTCGGCGGCGACGACCGCGCTCCAGGGGCCCCGCACGGCACGGAACGCCCGGCCTCGGCGCGGCCGGCGGGGACGAGCACCGGCGTCGAGCGCGCGCCCGAGGTCGCGCGGGTCCACCGACAGCAGCGCCGCACCGAGCCGGTCGGACTCGCCGCTCCGGGCCGCGAGGACCGGCAGCCGGAGCCGGTCGACGCGCGACGACCAGAGCACGGCCAGACCTGCCGCGAGCGCCGCGAGGGTCACCGCGAGGGCCGTCAGGGTGGCCGAGGGTCCGAGGACGGGCAGGTGCAGCCCGGTGGTGACGAGCACGAGCCCGAGGACCGGGACGCCCGCCACGAGCGTGTCGCCCACGAGGACGGCCGTGCGCGACCCGCGATGCTGCACGAGGCCCGTGAGGGACACCACCACGACGGCGGCGGGCGCTCCCACGAGCGCGCCCGCGAGCACGCCCGTCGGTCCGGCGGCCGCGAGGAGTCCCGCGGCCGCCCCGCCGAGCGCGCCGGCGACGAGTGCCCACCCGACCGCCGCGCCGACCGACGGCAGGAGCAGCCCGCGGCGGTCGGCGGGCGTCGGCACCCACCAGTGCACCCCGGCGGTCCCGACGCCCGCGGGGCCGAGCCGCGCCGCGGTCGACGCCACCAGCCCGAGGAGGACGCACAGGACGAGCAGGACCACGACTCCCGGCGACGGCGGTCGGGCTCCACCGGTCCACGGGTCGAGGTCGCCCCCCAGGCTCTCGCCGAGGGTCCACGCCTGCTCGCTCGTCAGCGCGTCGCCCACCGCGGACACGGTGCCACCCACGAGCAGCCCGGCGAGCAGGACGGACACGACGACGTAGGCGACGTCGACGAGGAGCTGTCCGGGCCCGCGCCCCGCGTGCCGCGCGTGCCAGGTCGCGACACGGGCCGTGAGGCGCCGCAGCTCGCGGCCCGTGAGCTGCTCGTCGGGGGCCGTGCGCACGACCGGCGCGTCGACCGACGTCATCGGACCGCCGTGAGGACCCCGGCGAGGTCGTGACGGGCGACGTCGGTGCAGGCGTCCTCGCCGACGAGCAGCCCGCGCGCGCCCGTGCGGGCCGCGACCTCGGGGTCGTGCGTCGCGAGCAGCACCGCGACACCGCGCGCGGCCTCTGCGGCGATGAGGTCGGCCACGAGCCGGCGGGTGCCCGGGTCGAGACGCTGCTCGGGCTCGTCGAGCACGAGCACGTCGCGGGGGCGGACGAACGCGGTCGCGAGCAGCAGGCGGCGGCGCTGGCCGGACGACAGCTCGGTGGGCGCGGCGTCCGCGCGCGACGTGATGCCGAGCATCGCCATGACCTCGTCGACGGCGCCCCCCGCCTCCGCGACGCCGTGCCCGCGCGCGAGGAGCACGAGGTGCTCGCGCACGCTCAGGCCGGGGAAGTACGCGTCGTCGTCCCCGACGCCGGCCACGCGAGCGCGGAACGCGCGCTCGCGCTCGTCGACCGGTCGTCCGAGGACCTCGACCGTACCGCCGAGCGCGTCGAGACGGCCGAGCACGGTCTTGAGCACGGTCGACTTGCCGCTCCCGTTCGGGCCGACCACCGCGAGCACCTCCCCCGCCGAGAGCCTGAGGTCGACGGGAGCGCACACCGCAGCGTCCCCGTACCCCACGCGCAGGTCGCGCGCGACGACGGCCGCGTCCTCGCGCACGCGCCTCACTCCCCCCGGTCGGCGGCGAGCACGGTGCGGGCGCGCGCCACGTCGTCGTGCATCTGCGCGACGAGCGGCTCGACGCCGTCGAAGCGCAGCGTCGGCCGCAGGCGGTCGACGAGCTCGAGGACGACGTCCTCGTCGTAGAGGTCGAGGTCGGTGCGGTCGAGCACGTAGGCCTCGACGCGCCGCTCGAGGCCGTCGAACGTCGGGTTGGTGCCGATCGAGATCGCGGCGGGCAGCCGGACGTCCGGGTGCCCGGGGTCGGCGGCGGCGAGCTGTGGACGCTCGAGCCACCCGGCGTAGACGCCGTCCGCCGGGACCATGCCCGCGACCTCGCCGAGGTTGGCCGTCGGGAACCCCAGGTCGCGACCGCGCGCGTCGCCGTGGACGACGGCTCCCCGCACGCGGTGGTGGCGCCCGAGGATGCGTGCCGCCTCCCGGACGTCGCCCGCCGTGAGGAGCGCCCGCACGCCCGTCGACGACCAGCGGGCGTCGTGCCCGAGGTCGCCCTCGGTGACGGGGACGCCCTGGTGCTGTCCGACGTCGTCGATCGCGACGACCTCGAACCCGTGGCGCGTGCCCAGCTCGACCATCGTGGCGAGGGTGCCGGAGTTGTCCCGGCCGAACCGGACGTCGTGCCCGACGACGACGGTCCCCGCGTGCAGGCCGTCGACCAGGTACGTCTGCACGAACTCCTCGGGCGTCTGGCGCGCGAAGTCGAGCGTGTACTCGACGAGCAGGACCGCGTCGAGACCGGTGGCCGCGAGCAGCTCCATGCGGTCCGCGATGCCGGTGATGAGCTCGGGCGCCTCGTCCGGGCGGTGCACGACGGCGGGGTGCGGGTGGAACGTCACGGCGACGGCCCGGGCGTCGCGCGACCGGGCGAGGCCGACGATGCGGCCGAGGACCTGTGCGTGACCGCGGTGGACGCCGTCGAAGTTGCCGAGCGTCACGACCGTCGGGCCGAACCCCGACGGGACCTGGCTCAGGGCCGTCCACAGGTGCACGTGCGAGCTCCTCGGGTGTCTAGGGATCGGTCGCCCGGCCGGTGGCGTGCCGACGTGCTGCCGGGCGGGTGCTGCCGGGCGACGGGTGTCGCGAGGGTCAAGCCTGCCACGACGGGGACGGGTCGTCGTGACCGTGCGGGCCCTGCAGGACGGCCGGTCGTGTGGTCCGGGTCACGCGGGCGCGAGCACGAGGACGGGCCGCGCGAGGTCGGCGCCGCCGCGACGGGTGTCCTCGACGAGCGCGACGAGCGTGCCGTCGGGTGCCATCGCGGCCGTCGTGCCCGCGGCGCCCGACGCCGCGACCCACTGCCCGTAGGACAGCGCGACGGCCTCGGCGTCGGTGAGGTCGCGCACCGGGAACGTCGCGCGCGCCGCGTCGGCGAGCGGGACGGTGGCGAGGACCCCGTCCCGGTCCGCCTGCGCCTCGGCCTCCTCGAGGGTGACGGCGACGTCGAGGCCGTAGCCGCCGACCCGCGTGCGTCGCAGCGCCGTGAGGTGTCCCCCGACGCCGAGAGCTGCCCCGAGGTCCCGCGCGAGCGCGCGGACGTACGTGCCGGACGAGCACACGACGGTGACGTCGAGGTCGAGGACCGCGGGGGCGTCGTCGGGCAGGCCGCCCGCACCGGGCGCGACGACGCGCACGTCGTGCACGTCGAACCGCGACACGGTCACGGGGCGGGCCGCGAGCTCGACCTGCTCGCCCGCGCGGACGAGCGCGTACGCGCGCTTCCCGTCCACCTTGATCGCGCTCACGGCGCTCGGCGCCTGGAGGATGTCGCCCGTCAGCAGCGCCACCTCCGCGTCGATCGCGTCCCGCCCGACGCCGGACGTGTCGGCCCGGGCGACGACCTCGCCCTCGGCGTCGTCCGTCGTCGTGCTCACGCCGAGCCGCACGGTCGCCGCGTACTCCTTGTCGGCGCCGACGACGTACGTGAGCAGCTTCGTCGCCCGACCCACGCCGAGCACGAGCACGCCCGTGGCCATCGGGTCGAGCGTCCCGGCGTGCCCGACCTTGCGCGTGCCGGCGAGCCGGCGGACGCGACCGACGACGTCGTGGCTCGTCCACCCGCCCGGCTTGTCGACGACGAGCAGGCCGTCGGGCGCCGTCGGGCGCCGCGGCGGCGGCGCAGGCCGCTCAGTCCTCGGTGCGCTCATCGCCCTGCTCGGGCGTGCGGTACGGGTCCTCGTCGCCCGCGAAGGACTTGCCCTCGCGCAGCGCCGCGAGCTCGGCGTCGCGCCGCCGGGCCTCGATGAGCGCGGCGTCGAGGTGCGCCGCCGTCTCGGGCACGGAGTCCAGGTGGAACTCGAGCGTCGGCGTGAGGCGGATGCCCGTCTGCTTGCCGACCTCGGACCGGATGATCCCCTTCGCGCTCTCGAGCGCGGCGGCGGTCCCCTCCCGCTCCTCGTCGGTGCCGTAGACCGTGTAGAACACCGAGGCGTTCTGCAGGTCGCCGGTCACGCGCACGTCGGTGACGGTGACGAACCCGAGCCGCGGGTCCTTGATCCGCGTGTCGAGCATCTGCGCGACGATGACCTTGATCCGGTCGGCGAGCTTCCTCGCCCGAGGGTGATCGACCATGAATTTCTTCCTTTCATGCCGGGCGGCGCCGGCTCGAGTTCGTGACGACCGTACGCCGCGTCGTGGACGCCGGCCGAGCGGGGGGCGCACGCAGAGGACCGGGGCGCAGCAGGGCGGCGGCGGGTCGTGGTGGGTCTGGCGGGAGCCCACGAGGGACGAGCGGGCGGATGGTAGACCCGCCGCCGCCCTGCGGAGTCACGGCCCGGAGGTGAGCCAGCACCGCAGGTACGCCCGGGGGCGGCCACGAAACGTGACCGCCCCCGAGCACCGACGAACGTCAGGAACGCGGCTTCTCCCGCATCTCGAACGTCTCGATCGTGTCGCCGATCTGCAGGTCGTTGAAGGACCCGAGCCCGATACCGCACTCGTAGCCCTCGCGAACCTCGGTGGCGTCGTCCTTGAACCGCTTGAGCGACTCGACCGTGAGGTTGTCCCCCACGACCTTGCCGTCGCGCAGGACGCGCGCCTTGGCGTTGCGGCGGATCTCGCCGGACCGGACGATCGTCCCGGCGATGTTGCCGAACTTGGAGGAGCGGAAGATCTCGCGGATCTCCGCGGCGCCCAGCTGGGCCTCCTCGAACTCCGGCTTGAGCATGCCCTTGAGCGCTGCCTCCACGTCGTCGATCGCCTGGTAGATGATCGAGTAGAAGCGGACGTCGACGCCCTCGCGCTCGGCCAGGTCCTCGACGCGCTCGCCGAACTTCACGTTGAAGCCGATGATGATCGCGTTGTCGACCGTCGCGAGGTTGACGTCGTTCTGCGTGATGGCACCCACACCGCGGTGGATGACGCGCAGCTCGACCTCCTCGCCGACGTCGATCTTGAGCAGCGCGTCCTCGAGGGCCTCGACGGCACCGGACACGTCGCCCTTGAGGACGAGGTTGAGGGTCTCGACCTTGCCCTGCTGGAGCGCCTGCGTGAAGTCCTCGAGGCTGATGCGCTTGCGGCGCTTGGCCAGGAGGGCGGCGCGCTCGGCGGCCTCGCGCTTCTCGGCGATCTGGCGAGCGGTGCGCTCGTCGGGTGCCACGAGGAACGTGTCGCCCGCGCTCGGCACGGACGCGAGTCCGAGCACGAGGACCGGACGGGCGGGGCCCGCCTCGGTCACGGCGTTGCCGTGCTCGTCGAACATGGCGCGGACGCGGCCGTGGGCCGTGCCGGCGACGATCGCGTCACCGACGCGCAGCGTGCCGGACTGGACGAGCACGGTCGCGACGGCGCCGCGGCCCTTGTCCAGGTTGGCCTCGATGGCGACACCGCGCGCGTCCTTGTCGGGGTTGGCGCGCAGGTCGAGCGAGGCGTCGGCCGTGAGCAGGACGGCCTCGAGGAGGTCGTCGATGCCCATGTTCTGCTTCGCGGAGACGTCGACGAACATCGTGTCGCCGCCGTACTCCTCGGCGACCAGGTTGTACTCGGTGAGCTGCTGGCGGATCTTGGCGGGGTTGGCCCCCTCCTTGTCCACCTTGTTCACCGCGACGACGATGGGCACGTTCGCGGCCTGGGCGTGGTTGAGCGCCTCGATGGTCTGCGGCATGACGCCGTCGTCGGCGGCCACGACGAGGATCGCGATGTCCGTCACCTGGGCACCACGGGCACGCATGGCGGTGAACGCCTCGTGGCCCGGGGTGTCGATGAAGGTGATGGCGCGGTCGTTGCCCTCGTGCTCATGGCGGACCTGGTAGGCACCGATGTGCTGGGTGATGCCGCCGGCCTCGCCCGCGACGACGTCCGTCTGGCGGATCGCGTCGAGGAGCTTGGTCTTTCCGTGGTCGACGTGGCCCATGACGGTGACGACCGGCGGACGGGCCGCCAGCTCGTCGTCGCCCTCGGCCTCGAGCTCGGCGTCCAGGTCGATGGAGAACGACCCGAGCAGCTCGCGGTCCTCCTCCTCGGCCGAGACCATCTCGATGACGTAGCCGAGCTCGGACGCGAGCGTGCCGAACGTGTCCTCGTCGAGCGACTGCGTCGCGGTCGCCATCTCACCGAGGTGGAACAGCACCGTGACGAGGCTCGCGGGGTTGGCGTCGATCTTGTCGGCGAAGTCGTTCAGCGACGAGCCGTGGCGCAGGCGGACGACCGTCTTGCCGTTGCCGCGAGGAACCTGCACGCCGCCGAGCGACGGCGCCTGCATCTGCTCGAACTCCTGGCGCTTCGCCCGCTTCGACTTGCGCCCACGGACGGGACGTCCGCCGGCACGACCGAAGGCACCCTGGGTCGACCCGCGGCCTGCGCCACCGGGACGACCGCCGCCACCGGGGCGACCGGCGAAACCGCCGCCGGCGCCGGGGGCGCCGCCACCGCCACCGGGACGACCGCCGAAGCCACCGCGGCCTCCGCCGCCACCGCCACCGCCGGGACGACCACCGGGAGCGGGACGGTCGCCGGGACGGCCGACCGAGGTGCGGCCGGGCATCATGCCCGGGTTCGGACGGGGCCCGCCGGGACGCGGCGCGGGACGGGGACCACCGGGGCGGGGACCGCCCGGGCGCTCGCCACCACCGGCTGCGGCCCCGGCGTCGGTGCGCTCAGGACGGCTGCCCGGACGGGGCATGCCCTGGCTGGGCGCGAACGGGTTGTTGCCGGGGCGCGGGGCGCCGGGGCGGGGACCGCCCTGGCGCGGCATGCCCTGGCTGGGCGCGAACGGGTTGTTGCCCGGACGCGATGCAGCGGGCCGTGCGCCGGGACGCGGCGCGGGCGTGTTGGAGCCACCGCCCGGCTTGGGCGAGGCGGTCGGCTTCTGCGCGGGGGCAGGTGCCGGGGCCGGCGCGGGGGCCGGACGCTCTGCGGGTGCCGCCTTGGCCGCAGGGGCCTGCCGCGCGGGCGCCTCGGCGGCCGGGGCCGCCTCCGGCGCAGCGGCCGGGGCCTCCGGCGCGGGGGCCGGGCGCGGCTCCGCCTTCGGGGCGGGCTTGGGCGCTGCGGGCTTCGACGCCGCCGCGGGCGCCGGACGGGCGGCCGCAGGTCGGCTCGGCGCTGCTCCCCCGGCGGGGAAGGCGTCGCGCAGCTTGCGGACCACCGGCGGCTCGATGGTCGAGGATGCCGAGCGGACGAACTCACCGAGCTCCGTCAGCTTGGTCATGATGGTCTTGCTCTCCACCCCGAGCTCCTTCGCGAGCTCGTAGACGCGGACCTTTGCCACAACTCTCCTGTCTCGGCCCGCCCCGGACAGGGAGGACCGTCGTTAGTGCTGGGTGCTCATCGCTGGGTACTCATCGGGTGCCCATCGGCTTCTAACCCGCTTCCTTGTCGACGTGTCGTGCAGTGCGGCCGTGCGTGCGGCCACAGGGTGACCCGGCCCGGATCATCCGGGGTCCTGGTCGTGACGCGCGGTGTGTCCGCTCTCCTGCTGGGCCTCGATGACGGTGCGGACCGCGGCGAGGTCGAGCGGGCCTGCGTGTCGCAAGGCCCGCGGGACGGCCCGCCGGCGTTCCGCCGCCTCGAGGCACCGCGTCGTCGCGTGGAGCCACGCGCCGCGCCCTGGGAGCGACCGCCCGACGTCGAGCGCGAGCCGGGGCTCGTCGGTGCTCGTGCCGGACCGGTCGACGACCAGACGGAGGAGGACGGATCTCAGGTCGCGCTCCCGGCACCCGACGCACGTGCGGACCGGTCCCGACGCCGGAGTTCCGGGGGTCGGGGTGGGGTCCGTGGGCACGGTCGAGGCGCGGGCACGCGGCCCGGTCGATGACAGTCTAGCGCGCTGCCCCGCGGTACGTGACCGAGGCACCCTGCGCGCTACCGCTCCGCGGGCTCTCGACCCGCGGTCGGGGCGTCGCCGGCGGACGAGCCGCGGTCGGTGGGCGTCGCGCCCTCGCCGCCCTCGTCGGAGCGGATGTCGATCCGCCACCCGGTGAGCTTCGCGGCAAGTCGGGCGTTCTGTCCCTCCTTGCCGATCGCGAGGGAGAGCTGGAAGTCCGGGACCACGACACGGGCGGCGCGCGCCTCCGCGTCGACGATCGTGACGGACGACACACGGGCCGGCGAGAGGGCGTTCGCGACGAGACGTGCGGGATCGTCGCTGTGGTCGACGATGTCGATCTTCTCGCCCTGCAGCTCGGCCATGACCGCGCGGACGCGCGAGCCCATCGGCCCGATGCACGCGCCCTTGGCGCCGAGGCCCGGCACCGTCGAGCGCACCGCGACCTTGGACCGGTGGCCCGCCTCGCGGGCGATCGCCGTGATCTCCACGGAACCGTCCGCGACCTCGGGGACCTCGAGCTCGAACAGCTTGCGCACGAGGTTCGGGTGCGTGCGGCTCAACGTGATCTGCGCACCCTTCATCCCCCGCGCCACCTCGAGGACGTAGGCGCGCAGGCGCTCGCCGTGCACGTACTCCTCGGTCGGCACCTGCTCGTGCGGAGGCAGGACCGCCTCGGTCCCGCCGACGTCGACGAGCACGACGCGCGGGTCGCGGCCCTGCTGGATCACGCCGGCGAGGACCTCGCCCTCCTTGCCGCGGAAGGTGCCGAGGATCTGGTCGTCCTCGGCGTCCCGCAGGCGCTGCACGATGACCTGGCGCGCGGTGGACGTCGCGATGCGGCCGAAGTCCGCCGGCGTGTGGTCGAACTCGGGACCGTGCTCGACGGGGCCGCGCGGCGCGTCCTCGTCGTCGTCCTGCGACGGCGGCGCCGGCAGCTCCTCGCGGGCCCACACCGTGACGTGACCGCTCTTGCGGTCGAGCTCCACGCGCGCGCGGGCGTACGCGTCGGGCGTGCGGTGGTACGCGGACAGCAGGGCCTGCTCGATCGCGGCGACGAGGACGTCGAGGCTGATGTCCTTCTCGCGCTCCAGCAGCCGCAGCGCGCTCATGTCGATGTCCATCGATCAGACCTCCTCGTCGTGGGGACCGCGGCCCGCGGTCTCGTCGTCGGCTTCCGCCGTGTCGTCGGCGTCGAGCTCGGGCAGGTCGGCCTCGAGAGCGCGCTTCAGCTCGACCTGGACCTGCCCGCGCGCGACGTCCCCGAGGGGGACGACGCGGTCGGTCGTCGTGCCGCGCGGGCCGGCGACGTCGAGGTGCAGCCCCGCGTCGTCGACGGACCGGAGCCGGCCCTCGACGGACCCTCCGTCGGTCAGCACGAGCCGTACCAGCCGACCGCGCGCGCGCAGGAAGTGCCGACGCTCCGTCAGCGGCCGGTCGGTGCCGGGCGTCGAGACCTCGAGCGTGTAGGCGCCGGGGAGGGCGTCCAGCGCGTCGAGCGCGGTGGAGATCGGGCGCGTCGCCTCGGCCACCGCGTCCAGGTCGAGGTTGCCCTGCGCCTCCTCGGGGAGGTCGAGGACCACCCGGACCACGGACCGCGCACCGGCGCGGGAGACCGTGACGTCCTCGAGGAAGAGCCCTGCCTCGCTCACCACCGGCTCGAGTCCTCGCCGCACGCTCTCGCGGAGCGCGTCACCGCCCCTGCCGCCGGTCTCTCCAGCGGCCTGTCGGCCCGCCTGCCCTGCCATCACTCAGCTCCTGTCCGCTCCCACGCCGGGCACGGATACGACCGGTGTGTTGTTGTGCTGTCCTACGACCAGGGTCCAGCGTAACGACTCGCGCACCCGGAGCATGACATCATCGCCCCCGATGACACCCGACGCCACCGCTGCCCGCCCCGCACCCGGAGCCTCCGGGCGGGTAGCCCTGCGCAGCCCTCGGCCCTCCGTCCCCGGACGTCGCCACCGGCTCCCGGTGCTCGCCGCGCTCGCGCTCGTGGCGTCGCTGCTCGCCGCAGGCTGCGGTGTGCGGCTCGAGACCCCGGAGCCCACCGAGCCGAGCCCCGACGTGCACGAGGTCGTCCGCCGGACCGCCGTCGAGGACGCGCTCGCCGTCGAGGACCTCGCGGCCGCCGTGGCACCGACCGTCACCGACCCGACCGTGCTCGCAGCCCTGGACGAGGCGGGCCGCTTCGCCGAGCAGCACGTGCAGGCGCTCGGCGGCGTGTACTCCTCGGGCCTCCCCGTGCCGACGGAGACCGACGACGACGGCTCGACCGGACCGGTCGAGGTCACCACCTCGCCGGCGATCGGGGACGCGGGCGACGGGGCCGACGGGGACGACGGGGCCGGGAGCACTGAGGACGCCGGGAGCGGCGACACCGCGGGTGCCGACACGGGCGACGGGTCGTCCGACGGCGTCGCCGCGCCCACCACGGACGACGTCGTGACGGCGCTCGTCGGGGCGGCGCAGCGCACGCGCGCGTCCGCGGACCTGACCGAGGACGCTGAGCTCGCCCGCCTCCTCGCGTCGGTCGCGACGTCGGAGCACGTCTCGGCGCAGCGCCTCGCCGCCGCGACGGGTTCGGCGGCCGCGGCGGACCTGGACGTCGCCGTCGTCCCCGTCGAGGACGCCCCCTCGGGCGTCGGCGCCGCCGACCTCGCGACGCTCGTCGCCGGCGAGGACGCCGCCGGGTACGCCCTGGAGGTGCGCGGCGCGCAGGTGGACGGGGAGCCGCGCACGGCGGCCGTCGCCCGCGCCGCGCAGCACCGCGCGCGAGCCCAGGCGTGGGCGCTCGCCGCCGGGACCGACGGCACGGGCCAGGACCCGCGCCGGACCGCCTACGTCCTGCCCGACGACGAGGACGTCACGGCGCTCGCCCGCCGGCTCGAGACGGAGCTCACGGCGTCCTACGCGTCGCTCGTCGCGACCGCCGCCCCGGAGTCCCGGGGCGACGCGCTCGCGCTGCTCACCGACTCGTGGCTCGCCGCGCTCGCCTGGGGCGCGACCCCGGTGGCGTTCCCGGGCCTGCCGGAGCAGCAGCCCGCCTCCTGACGCACCCTGCCCCGGCGGTGCTCCAGCGGCGCCCCGGGTGACGCGCGGACGTCGCCGGTCAGACGAGCAGCGCGTCGACCTGCTGCACGACGCGCTCGACGGCGTCCGCCACCGCGACCTGCTCGGCCTCGCCCACGCGCGGCCGCACCTCGACGACGCCGTCCGCGAGACCACGGCCCACGACGAGCAGGAGCGGCACGCCGAGCAGCTCGGCGTCCTTGAACTTCACGCCCGGGGAGACCTTCGGGCGGTCGTCGTAGACGACCTCGACGCCGCGCGCCGCCAGCTCGGTCGCGAGGCGGTCGGCCTCCTCGAAGACGCTCGCGTCCTTCCCGGTGGCGACGACGTGGACGTGCGCCGGGGCGACGTGCGCGGGCCAGGCGAGCCCGGCGTCGTCGTGGTTCGCCTCGGCGAGCGCCGCGAGCACGCGGGTCACGCCGATGCCGTAGGAGCCCATCGTCACGACGACCTGCTTGCCGTTCTCGTCGAGCACCGTGAGCCCGAGCGCCTGCGCGTACTTGCGGCCGAGCGCGAAGATGTGACCGATCTCGATCCCGCGCGCGAGCTCGAGCGGTCCCGACCCGTCGGGGGCGGGGTCGCCCGCACGCACCTCGGCGGCCTCGACGGTGCCGTCGGCGGAGAAGTCGCGCTCGGCGACGAGGTCGAACACGTGGCGCCCGTCCTCGTTCGCCCCGGTGATCCAGCGCGTGCCCGCGACGACGCGCGGGTCGAGCAGGTAGCGGATCGAGTGCCGCACGGGCTCGCCGTCGGGCGCCTCGTCGCGCGCGTCGGGCGCCTCGCGCTGCACGTTGGGGCCGAGGACCTGCGGCCCGAGGTAGCCCTTGACGAGCTCGGGGTGCGCCGCGAAGTCCGCGTCCGTCGCGGGCTCGACCTCCGCGGGCTCGAACGCCGCACCGACGCGCTTGAGGTCGACCTCGCGGTCGCCCGGGAGCCCCACGACGACGACCTCGCGCCGCCCGTCGGGGTGCGTCACGGCGAGGACGACGTTCTTCAGCGTGTCCGCGGCGGTCCACGCCCGGTCGCCGCGGGGGTGGTGCGCGTTGGCGAAGTCGACGAGCGAGTCGATCGTCGGCGTGCCCGGGGTGTCCTCGACGTGCGCGGCGGGCGCGTCGGCGTAGTCGACCGCGTCGGGCACCGGAGTGACGACGGCCTCGACGTTCGCCGCGTACCCGCCCGCGGAGCGCACGAAGGTGTCCTCGCCGATCGCCGTCGGGGTGAGGAACTCCTCGGAGCGCGAGCCGCCCATCGCGCCCGAGGTCGCGGCGACGACGACGTACTCGAGCCCGAGGCGCTCGAAGATGCGCCGGTACGCGGCGCGCTGCGCCTCGTACGAGCGCTCGAGGCCCTCGTCGGACACGTCGAACGAGTACGCGTCCTTCATGACGAACTCGCGCCCGCGGATGAGCCCCGCGCGCGGCCGTGCCTCGTCGCGGTACTTCGTCTGGATCTGGTAGATCGTCAGCGGCAGGTCCTTGTACGACGAGTACAGGTCCTTGACGAGGAGCGTGAACACCTCCTCGTGCGTCGGCGCGAGGAGGTAGTCGCCGTCCTTGCGGTCCTTGAGCCGGAAGATGTTCGGCCCGTACTCCGTCCACCGCCCCGTCGCCTCGTACGGCTCCTTGGGCAGCAGCGCCGGGAAGTGCACCTCCTGCGCGCCCGCCGCGGCCATCTCCTCGCGGACGACGGCCTCCACCTTGCGCAGCACGCGCAGGCCGAGCGGGAGCCACGTGTAGATGCCGGGCGCGGCGCGGCGGATGTAGCCCGCGCGCACGAGGAGCCGGTGGCTCGCGACCTCGGCGTCGGCCGGGTCCTCGCGCAGCGTCCGGACGAACAGGGAGGACAGGCGCAGGACGTCGGCGGCGGCGGTGCTGGAGCGGCGCACGGGGACGGCGCCGGACGTGACGGAAGACATGCGCCCAACCCTACCGGCGGGGAGGATGGCCCCATGCCCGAGCTCCCCGAGGTGGAGGCCCTCGTCCGCTTCCTCGACGACCGTGCCACGGGACGCACCGTCGTCGCCGCAGACGTCGCGCAGATCGCGGCCCTCAAGACGTTCGACCCGCCCGTCACCGCGCTCGTCGGCGGCACCGTCGCGGGGGCGCGCCGGCACGGCAAGTGGCTCGACCTCGACGTGTCACCTCCGGCGGCGGGCCCGGGAGCACCCGGAGCGCCCGACGACGACCTGCACCTGGTCTTCCACCTGGCCCGGGGCGGGTGGCTGCGCTGGTCGGAGAAGGCGCCGACGACGCCCGTGCGCCCGCGGCTCGGTGGTGGCGGTGGGGGGAAGATCGCCGCGCTCGCGCTGCGCGTCCGGTTCGACGACGGCTCCGGCTTCGACCTCACCGAGGCGGGCACGCGCAAGCGGCTCGCGGTGCACGTCGTGCGGGACCCGGCCGAGGTGCGGGCGATCGAGACCCTGGGGATCGAGCCGCTCGACCCGGCCTTCACCCCCGAGGCGCTGGGCGCGCTCATGGCCGCGCGGAACCAGCAGGTCAAGGGTCTCCTGCGCGACCAGTCCTCGATCGCCGGGATCGGCAACGCCTACTCCGACGACATCCTGCACGCCGCGCGGACGAGCCCGTTCAAGCTCACGCGCTCGTTCGCGCCGGACGAGGTCGCCCGCGTGCACGCCGCGGTCGGCGAGGTGCTGGGCGAGGCCCTCGCGGCGTCGTCGGGCAGGCCGGCTGCGGAGCTCAAGGACGCGAAGTGGTCCGGGATGCGCGTGCACGGGCGGACCGGGCTGCCGTGCCCGGTCTGCGGCGACACGGTCCGTGAGGTGAGCTTCGCCGACCGGAGCCTGCAGTACTGCGCGACCTGCCAGACGGGAGGGCAGGTGCTCGCCGACCGTCGCCTGTCGCGCCTGCTCAAGTGACCTCGGTCAGAACAGGACGGTCGCGAAGGTGCCCACCTGCTCGAACCCGACGCGGCGGTACGTCGCGAGCGCCCGGGTGTTGTAGTCGTTGACGTAGAGCGAGACGACGGGCGGGCGCACCGACGACCCGGGCGGCGTCGCCCGGGCGAGCGAGACCACCGCCGCCATCCCGGGCGCGGCGAGACCGTGACCGCGGTACCGCGGGTCGACCCACACGCCCTGCACCTGGGCGACGCGATCGGTCACCGCGCCGAGCTCCGCCTTGAACACCACGTGGGTCTGCGCCCCCGCCCCCTCGACGCGCACGAACGACCGCCCGGCCGCGACGAGCGAACGCACCCGCTCCTCGTACGCCCGGCCGCTGCCCTCGACGGGCGAGTACCCGACCTCTTCGGTGAACATGCGCACGCACGCGGGGAGCACGACGGGTACCTCGGCCACGGTCGAGCGACGGACGGACGGGTCCGGGTCGACGTCGGGCGCGCGGTCGATGGCGAGCGACGGCTGGTCGGCGCGCACCTCGCGCGGCGCGGGCCACGTCTCCGCGAGGACGCCCCACAGCGCCAGGACGGCCTCGCGCTCCCCGACGACCGACGACGAGCGGCGGCCCGCGCGGTGCGCGAACGCCGCAAAGCCGGCCAGCGCGGCGCGGCGCCCGGCGTCGTCGAGCGTCGGAGGGACCACCGGGACGAGGTTGGCGCCAGCCCAGCACACGGCCTCGAGAGGGCCCTGCGCGGGGAAGCCCCACGCCTGCCCGCCCGCGGCCCGCAGGCCGACGCGCAGCGCGACCTCGAGGCGCGCAGCCGCAAGGACCGAGGCCACGGGGTCGGTCGCGCACACCCCGAGCGCCTCGGGCACGTCGGCGTCGGACAGCTCGCGCGCGTCCGATCCGGCCCGCGGCCGCAGGGCCGGGACCGACGGACGCCAGCGTGCCACCGTGGTCAGCCCACGGTGACGACCGGCGGACCGGCCTGCGCGTCGTTCTCCGGCGTCATCGTCTCGGCGATGCGCATCGCCTCCTCGATGAGCGTCTCCACGATGAGCGACTCGGGCACGGTCTTGACGACCTCTCCCTTGACGAAGATCTGACCCTTGCCGTTGCCGGACGCGACACCGAGGTCGGCCTCGCGCGCCTCGCCCGGACCGTTGACGACGCAGCCCATGACCGCCACGCGCAGCGGCACCTCCATGCCCTCCAGGCCGGCGGTCACCTTCTCCGCGAGCGTGTAGACATCGACCTGGGCGCGCCCGCACGACGGGCACGAGACGATCTCGAGCTTGCGGGGACGCAGGTTGAGCGCCTGGAGGATCTGGTTGCCCACCTTGACCTCCTCGACCGGCGGGGCCGAGAGGGACACGCGGATCGTGTCGCCGATGCCCTGGCTGAGCAGCGCGCCGAACGCGGTCGCGGACTTGATCGTGCCCTGGAACGCCGGCCCGGCCTCGGTCACCCCGAGGTGCAGCGGCCAGTCCCCCGCCTGCGAGAGCAGCTCGTAGGCGCGGACCATGACGACGGGGTCGTTGTGCTTGACGGAGATCTTGAAGTCGTGGAAGTCGTGCTCCTCGAACAGCGACGCCTCCCACACGGCCGACTCGACGAGCGCCTCGGGCGTCGCCTTGCCGTACTTCGCGAGCAGGCGCTTGTCGAGCGAGCCCGCGTTGACCCCGATCCGCAGCGACGTGCCGTGGTCCTTCGCCGCCTGGGCGATCTCCTTGATCTGGTCGTCGAACTGCCGGATGTTGCCCGGGTTGACGCGCACGGCCGCGCACCCGGCCTCGATCGCCGCGAAGACGTACTTCGGCTGGAAGTGGATGTCCGCGATGACGGGGATCTGCGACTTCTTCGCGATCACCGGCAGCGCGTCCGCGTCGTCCTGCGTCGGGCACGCGACGCGCACGATGTCGCAGCCCGACGCCGTGAGCTCGGCGATCTGCTGGAGGGTCGCGTTGATGTCCGTCGTCTTCGTCGTCGTCATCGACTGGACGCTGATCGGCGCGTCGCCGCCCACCTCGACCTTGCCGACCTTGATCTTGCGGGTCGGGCGTCGCGGCGCGAGGACCGGGGGCGGGGCGGCAGGCATTCCGAGGCTGATGGGTACGCTCACGCCCCCTAGTATCCCCCGCGCCGGTGCCCGACGGCGCACGTCGGGCGGGTCCGACAGGTCACCTTCCCGGCCGGTCCGGCACATCTCCGCGGTCCCTCCACGCAGCGTGCCTCCACGGCCCATCGATCAGGCCGCGGCCGCGTGCTCGGGTCCGCGGTGGGGTCGGACCGCGTGCTCGGACTGGCGCGCCGTCACTCCGGTCGTTCGTCCTCGCTCTGAGGAGCGCGCCTCTGACGTCCTTCGCACACGGCCCGACCCCACCGCTCGTCCTGCCCGTCACCACGAGCCAGGCTCCGCCGAGAAGTGAGCTCTCGCCCCGTAACCCGTCGATTCCGGGGCCGAGACTCACTTCTCGGTCGCGGGGCCACGGCGACCCGACCACCCGACCCGGCCCATGAGCGCCATCGGCCCGAGCACACGACCCGACCCACGGGCGCGACCCGCGCCAGCGGCTACGCGAGGCGCACCGGGTCGACGATGTCGGCGAGGATGAGGAGCGCGCCGACCCCGATGAGGACGACGAACATCACGTACGCGACCGGCATCATGCGCGCCACGTCCGCAGGTCCCGGGCGCGGGAGGCCGCGGACGCGAGCGACCGTGCGCTTGGCGCCCTCGTAGAGCGCGTTGACCACGTGCCCGCCGTCGAGCGGCAGGAGCGGGATGAGGTTGAACACGAACAGCGCGACGTTGAGCGCGGCGAGCAGGAGCAGGAACTGCTGGACCTGTGCGACGACCTCGCTGTCGCTCCCCGCGATGTCGACCGCGACCTGTCCCGCGCCGACGATGCTCGCGACGCCGTTCGGGTCGCGCGGCGCGTCCGTGAACGTGGCGTGCACGGCGTCGGCGACCTTGACCGGGAGCGTCACGACGATCGCCGCCGTGCCGCTCACCTGCTGCCACGTGGCCTCGAGCGCGGTGCCGACCCCGAGCGACTGCCGCTCGGCGGTCGGCGTGAAGCCGACGAAGCCGGCAGGCTTCGTCACGGGTTCGCCCGCGTCGTCGACCACGGGGCTGCCGTCGTCGGCGACCACCTGACGCTGCACCTCGACGGGCGTGATCGTCAGGGTCACGTCCTCGCCGCCGCGCTCGACGACCACGGGGACGGTCTCGTCAGCGGCCCCGCGGATCATGCCGGAGAGCTGGTCCCACGAGGTCACGGGGGCGCCGTCGAAGGACACGATCGTGTCGCCGGGCTCGAGACCTGCCGCCGCGGCCGGCGACTCCGGGTCCCCCGCCGCGCACTGCGCCTGCTCGGCGGTCACGGTCCCCGAGACGCACGGCGTGACGCTCGCGACCGTCGTCGTGGCGGCAGGCAGCCCGATGCCGACGAACACGATCAGGGTCAGGACCACGGCGATGAGCAGGTTCATGAACGGGCCGCCGAGCATGACGACGACCTTCTTCGGTGCGGACAGGTTGTAGAACGCCCGGTGCTCCTCGCCGGACCGGATCTCCTCGGTGCTCGCGTCGCGCGCGTCGGCGACCACCTGGGAGAAGAAGCCCTGGCCGCGCGGGCGTGCGCCGGCCGGTGCGGGCGGCATCATGCCGACCATGCGGACGTAGCCGCCGAGCGGGATCGCCTTGACCCCGTACTCGGTCTCGCCCTTCTTCCGCGACCACAGCGTCGGCCCGAAGCCGACCATGTACTGGCTCACGCGCACGCCGAACTTCTTCGCGGGCACCATGTGGCCCACCTCGTGCAGGGCGATGGACACCACGAGCCCCAGCACGAAGACGGCGACGCCGATCACGACTGCCATGCGTTCCTCAACCCGTCCCTCGACCTGTCGCTCACCGACCGGTCCTCGTTCCTCGGTGCCACCAGGCCGGGCTCAACGCCGGTCCAGCAGCTCGTTCGCGCGCGTCCGCGCCCAGTCCTCCGCGGCGGACACGTCGTCCAACGTCACGCGGTCCGCCGCGGTTCCCTCGTGGGCCGCGAGCACGCGCTCGACCGTCGTCACGATGTCACCGAAACCTGCACGTCCGCTGAGGAACGCGGCGACCGCCTCCTCGTTCGCCGCGTTGTACACCGCAGGGTGGGTCGCGCTGGCCGCGACGGCCGCGCGTGCGAGGCCCACGGCGGGGAACGCGGCGTCGTCAAGCGGCTCGAACGTCCACGACGTCGCGCGCGTCCAGTCGCACGGCGGGGTCACGACGTCGAGACGCTCGGGCCAGCTCAGGCCGAGCGCGATCGGCAGGCGCATGTCCGGGGGCGACGCCTGGGCGATCGTCGAGCCGTCGACGAACTCCACCATGGAGTGCACGACGGACTGCGGGTGCACGACGACCGTGATGTCGTCGACCGGCACGTCGAAGAGCAGGTGCGCCTCGATGAGCTCGAGGCCCTTGTTCATGAGGCTCGCCGAGTTCACGGTGACCACCGGCCCCATCGCCCACGTCGGGTGTGCGAGCGCCTGGTCGACGGTCGCGGCCTTCACGTCATCCGCGGCCCAGCCGCGGAACGGCCCGCCCGACGCGGTGAGGACCAGCCGTCGCACCTCGCCGCGCGCCCCCGAGCGCAGGCACTGCGCGATGGCGGAGTGCTCCGAGTCGACGGGCACGATCTGGTCCGTGCGCTGCTGCGCGGCGCGGACGAGCGCGCCGCCCGCGACGAGCGACTCCTTGTTGGCGAGTGCCAGGGTCGACCCGCCGCGCAGCGCGGCGAGCGTCGGGCCGAGACCGACGGACCCGGTGACACCGTTGAGCACGACGTCGCTCCCCCGGCCCGCGAGCTCGGCGGCGGCCTGCGGCCCCGCGAGCAGCTCGGGTGCCGCGCCGCGACCCGCGAACGCGTCGCCGAGCGCCGCCTCGAGCGCACCCGCCCGGGTCGCGTCGGCCACGGCGACCGCCGCGACGCCCAGCTCGGCGGCCTGGCGCGCGAGCAGCCCCACGTCGCCGCCGCCCGCCGACAACGCGTGGACACGGAAGCGCCCCGGGTGGGACCGGACGACGTCGATCGCCTGGGTCCCGATCGATCCGGTCGACCCGAGGATCGTCAGGGAGCGGGGCGCGGTGGACGGGCGGTCGGGCATGGCCACCATCTTCCCAGGTCTCCTGGACCCCGCGGCACCGGCCGCAAGCCGCGGCCCGTGGTCGCGGCGGCGCTGGTCGCGCGGGTCAGACCGGTCACCGCCGGGCAGGGCTCGTCCACTCCAGCGTGTACCGGAAGAACAACCGACGCCGGACCCGCGCGCCTGGCAGCAGGCTGCGTGCCGCCCGCACGATCTCGTCGACCGAGCGAGCCGCGGCGCGCACGGGCATCCCCGGCGTGCCGACACCGGGGCCGCCCGGGCGCGCACGGCGCGGGTGCTTGACCAGCCCGACGATCGGGTTGAGCACCGCCGACGCCACGTCCACGAGGACGTCGCGCGGCGAGGCCACGCGCGCGAGGCCGACGACGAGCAGCCTGCCGCCGGGCGCGAGCAGGTCCCGAGCTCGTGCGAGGGCCTCCTCGAGGTCGAGGTGGTGCAGGACGGCGACCATCGTCACGACGTCGTACGCCTCCGGCGCGGTGCGCTCGTCGGTGCGGCCCCCTGCGCGCAGCACGTCCGCCGGCGAACCGACGGCGTCGAACGCCATCCGCCGGACCGTCACGCGCGGGTCGCTCGTGTACCGGGCGCTCGCGGTCGCGGCCATCCCTGCGTCGGGGTCGATGCCGTGCACCGCTTCGACGCGCCCGCGCAGGACCCCGAGCAGAGCACCCGCCCCGCACCCCACGTCGAGAGCCAGACGAGCACCGCGGGGCACGCGGCGCGCGACCCAGGGGTGGAAATGCTCGTTGTGGTTCCAGGGATGGCGGGAGTTGACCGCCTCGAGCCACGACACCGCCCGCCGGACGACCGGGTGCACCGAGGTGCGCGGGTCGGCCGTCACGAGACGGCCGTCGGCCCGACCGGGCCCGCCGCTGCCCGGGCCGCCCGGATCCGACGCTGCGTCACTCGACGCCGAGCAGCACCTCGATGGCCCGCGCGAAGAACGCGTCGACGGCGCCCTCGGCGTAGCCGTCGCGGCCGCGCGCACGCCCGAACGTCGCCGAGCGGATCTCCGCGGCCGTGATCGGGACCTGGCGGTCGAAGTAGGCCACGAGCCGGTCGCAGAGGTCGTCGACGTCGTCCATGTCGTACGCGGGCTTGCCGCGCTCGGCGGGCGCGAACTTCTCGCCGTCGGGACGCCCCAGGCGCCCGTACAGCGTGCGGGCACGCTCGGCGAGAGCGTTCATCCAGGCCTGCTGGCCGTGCGCCGCGACGTACTCCGCACGCTGGCGGGCGATGAACGCGCCCTCGAGACGGTCGAGCGCGGCGTCCACCTCGTGCGTGTCGTAGCCGCCCCGGATCAGGTCGAACACCGACGTCTGGATCTCGGTGCTCGTCAGCCGGTCCGACGCACGTCCCTCGTACACGTCACGTGCGTGCTCGAAGAAGTCGTCGACCTCCTCCGGGTCGTACCCGTTCCGGGTCTTCGAGACCGTGGTGAACAGCGAACTCACTCGTCCTCCTCTGCAGCGAGCTGCCCGCAGGCGCCGTCGATGTCGCTGCCGCGGGTGTCACGGATCGTCGTCGGGATCCCGTGCCCGCGCAATCGTGCCACGAACTCCGCCTCGACGGCAGGGTCGCTCGCGGTCCAGATCGACCCCGGCGTCGGGTTGAGCGGGATCGGGTTGACGTGCACCCACCCGCGGCCGCGCGCGTTGAGCTTCTCGCCGAGCAGGTCGGCGCGCCACGCGTGGTCGTTCATGTCCTTGATGAGCGCGTACTCGATGCTCACGCGGCGACCGGTGACTTCGAAGTACAGCCGCGCGGCGTCGAGCGTCTCGTCGACGCTCCATCGCGTGTTGATGGGCACGAGCTCGCTGCGCAGGTCGTCGTCGGGCGCGTGCAGCGACAGCGCGAGCGTCACCGGGATGCCCTCGTCGGCGAGCTTGCGCATCGCCGGGACCAGGCCGACGGTCGAGACCGTGATGTTGCGGGCCGACATGCCGAGACCGTCCGGGGCCGGCGCGACGAGACGGCGCACGGTGCCCATGACGGCCTTGTAGTTCGCCATCGGCTCGCCCATGCCCATGAACACGAGGTTGTTGAGGCGGGTCGGTCCGCCCGGGATCTCACCGTCGGCGAGCGACCGCCCCGCCGCGCGCACCTGCTCGACGATCTCCGCGATCGACAGGTTGCGGGTGAGCCCGAGCTGTCCCGTGGCGCAGAACGGGCAGGCCATGCCGCAGCCCGCCTGGCTCGACACGCACAGGGTCGTGCGCTGCGGGTACCGCATGAGCACGGACTCGACCTTGGCACCGTCGAACAGGTGCCACAGCGTCTTGACGGTCGTGCCGCCGTCGGCCTCCATGCGGCGCGCGGCCGTGAGCAGCGGGGGGAAGAGCGCGTCCGTGAGGACGTCGCGCGACGCCTTCGGCAGGTCTGTCATCGCCTCCGGGTCGCGCGTGAGGTGCGCGTAGTAGTGCGTCGCGAGCTGCTTGGCCCGGAACGGCTTCTCGCCCAACGCGACGACGGCCTCGCGGACCTCCTCCGGCGCGAGGTCGGCGAAGTGCCGCGGCGGCTTGCCGCGCCGGGGCGCCGACATGACGAGCGGGAGCGACGTCGACTCCGCCGAGGGGCGGACCGAGCGGGCGGGGGGCGGAGCGGGCGGGCGGACGGTCATGGAAGGGTCCAAGCGTGGGGGGCGGGGCGCGCCGTGGTCACACGGCCATGGTGAGCAGCACGTAGACGAACGGTGCGGTGAGGAGCATGGAGTCCAGGCGGTCCAGGATGCCTCCGTGACCGGGCAGGAGCGACCCCATGTCCTTCAATTCTAGGTCGCGCTTGATCATCGACTCGGCGAGGTCGCCGATCGTCGCCGTGAGCGGCGCGAGGATCCCCAGCGCGACGCCCACGAGCGGGCTCGCACCGAGACCCAAAACCGCGCCGACGACGCCGACCGCGGTCGCGAGGACGAAGGACCCCGCGAGGCCCTCCCACGACTTCTTCGGGCTCACCGACGGCGCGAGCGGGTGCCGCCCGAACAGCACGCCCGCGACGTACCCGCCCACGTCGTTCGCGACCGCGAGCAGGATGAACAGGAGCACCTTGACGCGGCCGTCGTCCTGGGCCAGGAGCAGCATGACGAATCCCGCCATGAACGGCAGGTACGCCGCTGCGAACGTGCCCGCGGCGGCGTCGCGCACCGCGGCCGTGCCCGACCCGTCGATGACGCGCCAGACCACGACGCCGGCGACGGTGAGCATGAACGAGACGAGCAGCGCCTCGGGACCGGAGTAGTACGACGAGACGAGGATCCCGACGGTCCCGACGAGCAGGGGCAGCACGGGGACGTGCAGGTCGCGGCGCTCGAGAGCCTTGGCGAGCTCCCAGACGGCCGCGCCGACGGCGAGGACGGCGAGGGCGACGAACGGCTCCGGCCGGAACGCGAGGCTCGCGGCGACGACGACGAGGAGGCCGAGGCCCACGGCGATCGCCGCCGGGAGGTTGCGCCCGGCGCGCGGCGCGCGACCGCCGGCCGCGCCCCCGGTCTCCGGACCGACGGACCGCCCCGCGGACGGGTCGGCACCGGCGGTGGACGGGAAGATGTCTGACATGGGCACGGTGCTCGTGAGCCGGACGGCTCAGACCTCGAGCAGCTCGGTCTCCTTGCCGACGAGGAGCGCGTCGATCTGGTCCACGTGCTGCTTCGTCAGGCCCTCGAGCTCCTTCTCCGCACGCGCGACCTCGTCCTCGCCGGCCTCGCCGTCACGCGCGATGCGGTCCAGCTCCTCCTTCGCGCGGCGCCGCACGTTGCGGATCGAGACGCGCGAGTCCTCGGCCTTCGACTTCGCGAGCTTCACGAAGTCCCGACGACGCTCCTCGGTGAGGGCGGGGAGCACGACCCGGATGATGTTGCCGTCGTTCGACGGGTTCACCCCGAGGTCGGAGTCGCGCAGCGCCTTCTCGATCGCCGACATCGCGCTCTTGTCGAACGGCGACACGATCATCGTGCGGGCCTCGGGCGTCTGGAACGAGGCGAGCTGCTGCAGCGGGGTCGGGGCACCGTAGTAGTCGACGGTGATCTTGCTGAACATCGAGGGGTTGGCCCGGCCGGTGCGGATGGTGGCGAAGTCGTCCTTGGCCACCTCGACCGCCTTGTCCATCTTCTCCTCGGCCTCGAGGAGGGTCTCGTCGATCACCCAGTGCTCCTTCGTTCGGTCGGTCACATCTCGTCGTCTGCGAGCTGTTCGTCAGCTCGCCGTGACCAGTGTCCCAATATTCTCGCCGACGAGAGCCCGGGTCACGTTCCCCGGCTCGCCCATGCCGAAGACGCGCATGCGCACGTCGTTGTCGCGGCACAGGCTCAGGGCCGTGGCGTCCATGACGCCCAGGTCCTTCACGAGCGCGTCCGTGTACGTGAGGTGGTCCAGCTTCTCGGCCGTCGGGTCCTTGCGCGGGTCCGCCGTGTAGACGCCGTCCACGCCGTTCTTGCCCATGAGGACCTCGTGGCAGTGCGTCTCGAGCGCGCGCTGGACGGAGACGGTGTCGGTCGAGAAGTACGGCATGCCCGCCCCGGCGCCGAAGATCACGACGCGTCCCTTCTCGAGGTGCCGGATCGCGCGCAGCGGGATGTACGGCTCGGCGACCTGGCCCATCGTGATCGCGGTCTGCACGCGCGTCTTGACGCCTGCCTGCTCGAGGAAGTCCTGGAGCGCGAGGCAGTTCATCACCGTGCCCAGCATGCCCATGTAGTCCGCACGCGCACGGTCGAGGCCGCGCTGCGACAGCTCGGCCCCGCGGAAGAAGTTCCCGCCGCCCACGACGATCGCGACCTGGACGCCCTGGGCGACCGCGTCCGCGATCTCCCGGGAGACGCGCTGGACGACGTCGGGCGCGAGCCCGATCTGCCCCCCGCCGAAGGTCTCGCCCGAGAGCTTGAGGAGGACGCGACGCGTGGTCACGTCGGAGCCGTCACGGGTCTGGTCGGCTGTGGTCACTGTCGCCACCTGTCCTTGGTCGTCGCCCGGTGGGGCGTGCGGGTCGAGTCGTCGCGGGGACGGCTCATGGTCGGGGCCTGCTGCAGGGCGGCACCTCGTCGGGAGCCCGGGTGCGGCATGGCCCGGCCCTCCCGCGACGAGCGGGAGGACCGGGCCTGCGAGGACGTCAGGCGCCGACGCGGTAGCGCACGAACTCCGTGATCGTGCCGCCGGCCGCGGCCACGACCTGACCCACGGTCTTCTTGGGGTCCTTCGCGAGCGGCTGGTCCACGAGGACGACGTCCTTGAAGAAGCCGTTCAGGCGGCCCTCGACGATCTTCGGGAGCGCAGCCTCCGGCTTGCCCTCGTTGCGCGAGGTCTCCTCGGCGATGCGGCGCTCGTTCTCGACGGTGTCCGCGGGGACCTCGTCGCGCGAGAGGTACGTCGGCGACATCGCGGCGACGTGCTGGGCGACGTCCTTCGCCACGGCCTCGCCGGCCGCGTCGGTCGCCACGACGACGCCGATCGACGGCGGCAGGTCGCGAGCCGTGCGGTGCAGGTACGCGGTGACGCGCTCGCCCGCGACCCGGGTCACGCGGCGCAGGACGATCTTCTCGCCGAGCGTCGCGGCCTGGTTGTCGATGACCTGCTGGACGGTCTCGCCGTCGGCGTCCGCGGCGAGCGCCGCGTCGGCGTCACGCGCGCCGGCCTCGGCAGCGGCCTTGAGGACACGGTCGGCGAGGCTGATGAACGTCTCGTTCTTCGCGACGAAGTCGGTCTCGGAGTTGAGCTCGACGAGCGTCGCGACCTGGCCGCCCTCGACGTCGCGGATGTCGACGGCCACGAGGCCCTCGGAGGTCGAACGGCCCTCGCGCTTGGCGACGCCCTTCAGTCCCTTGACGCGGATGATCTCGAGCGCCTTGTCGGCGTCGCCGCCGGCCTCGTCGAGAGCCTTCTTGACGTCGAGCATGCCGGCGCCGGTCCGCTCACGCAGCGCCTTGATGTCAGCGGCGGTGTAGTTCGCCATGGTGGGTCCTCACTCGTGGTGTGTCACGGGTACGTGCTGGGTGGTGCTGACGAGTGCCGGCCGGACGTCGCACGTCCAGGCGCGCCCCGGGACGTCACTTGGACTCGTCGGTCTCCGTGGCCTCGGCGACGGGGGCCTCCTCGGCCGGAGCCTCCTCGGCGGCGGGCGCCTCGGCGGCCTCCGCGGCGGGGGCCTCCTCAGCAGGAGCCTCCTCGGCAGGGGCCTCTTCAGCAGGCGCCTCCTCGACGGCCTCGGCAGCGGCCTCGACTGCCGGCGCGGCGTCCGCACCCGGCGCCACGGCCTCCGCGGCGCCCGAGGCCCCCTCGGTGGCGGACGCGTTCGGGGCGGCCTCGTCGGACTCGAGCTGCTGCTCGGCACCGGCGAGGAGCTCGCGCTCCCACTCGGCCAGGGGCTCGGCGTCGGCACCGGCCTCGGCCTCGGCGCCCGAGCGACCGGAGTGGCGCTGGAGCAGACCCTCGGCGGCGGCGTCCGCGATCACGCGCGTGAGGAGCGTGACCGAGCGGATCGCGTCGTCGTTGCCCGGGATCTTGTAGTCCACGACGTCCGGGTCGCAGTTGGTGTCGAGGATCGCGACGATCGGGATGTGGAGCTTGCGCGCCTCGTCGACCGCGAGGTGCTCCTTGTTCGTGTCGACGATCCACACGGCGGAGGGGACCTTCGCCATGTCACGGATGCCGCCGAGCGTGCGCGCGAGCTTGTCCTTCTCGCGGCGCAGGACGAGGAGCTCCTTCTTGGTGAGCGACGAGCCGGCGACGTCGTCGAAGTCGATCTCCTCGAGCTCCTTGAGGCGCTGGAGACGCTTGTGCACCGTGGTGAAGTTGGTGAGCATTCCACCGAGCCAGCGGTGGTTCACGTACGGCATGCCGACGCGCGCGGCCTGCTCCGCGACGGGCTCCTGCGCCTGCTTCTTGGTGCCGACGAAGAGGATCGAACCGCCGTGGGCGACGGTCTCCTTGACGAACTCGTAGGCGCGGTCGATGTACGACAGCGACTGCTGGAGGTCGACGATGTAGATGCCGTTGCGCTCCGTGAGGATGAACCGCTTCATCTTCGGGTTCCAACGGCGGGTCTGGTGCCCGAAATGGACACCGCTCTCGAGGAGCTGGCGCATGGTCACGACGGCCATGACACGTCCTTTCACCGTGCGGCCCGGGATCATCCCGGTGCACGCACGCTCTGGGCGGCCCCCTCGCGAGGTGGGCCGCGTTGCGGTTGGTCGGTGCGGACCACGGCGGTTCGCACCCCTGGCGCCACCCGAGCCGACGCCCGCTCGCTCGCACGAGCAGGACCGACGCCGGACGCGGCCCGCAGCACCCGACAGCAGCCGGGAAGAGGCGGGACGTGACGCGCGAAGTCGACCGACGAGACCTGCCGCCTCCCCGTCCGGCACCCGAGGGTACGAGACGGTGTGTCGAGGTGGCTCACGGTCGTGCCGATCGCGCGGTCCAGTCTACCCGACCCCGTGCCGCAGGACGGACGGCCGGGCCGGGCGCACCAGGACCGGGCGACCGAGGGTCCGCGGTGCGACGCCTCAACGGTTCGAGCCTCGGCACTGGCACCCACGGGGCGGCGCGGGGCCGGCGTGCGTCGGGCCGGTGTGCGCGGCGCCAGCGCACGGGGTCGGCGCGCGGAACCGCGGGCCCCTGGGTCGACCACAGGGTGCCCCTCACGACCGTCGTGGTCCACAGGACCGTTCCGGCAGCCCACACGCCGTGGCCGAGAGATCACGCTGTCCGGATGAGACCTCCCCGCGCCGCGGAGCACCGCGTCGCCGCCCACCGCACCGCTGCCTCCCTCGTCGCGTCCCGAGGAACCCCGCGCCTGCGCGGAGTCCTCGTCGCGCTCGTCGTCGCGCTCGCGCTCCTGGCGTCCGTGCCCGGACCTGGTGCCGGTGCGGCACCGGCGCCACGGGAGGACGTCTGGGTACCGCCGCTGGACCGGTCGCTCGACGCGCTGGGCGTGCTCGCACCCTTCGACCCGCCCGCCCGGGACTGGCTGCCCGGGCACCGCGGCGTCGACCTCGCGGCGTCGCCGGGCGAGGCGGTGCGCGCGCCGTCCGCGGGGGTCGTCACCTTCGCGGACCCGTCGCGGGGCGCGGCGTCGTCGTGGTCCTGCACGACGACGGTCTGCGGACCTCGCTCGAACCCGTGGTCGGAGACGTACGACCCGGCGCCCGCGTGGCCACCGGTGACGTGGTGGGGACGACCGAGGTGCCGGGCCCGGACGGCGCGACCGCGTCCCAGCACGGCGGCCACTGCGCCGCGACGTGCGTGCACTGGGGGGTGCGGCGCGGCGACCGCTACGTGGACCCGCTCGCCCTGCTGGGCGACCGGCCGCCGATCGTGCTCCTCCCGCTGACCTGACGGCAGACACGGCCGGTCCGCCACGGTCCGGGGCCGCGCTCACGCACGCGGGAACGCCTGCTCGAAGGAGCTGCGCAGCCGCTCCGCCGTGACGTGCGTGTAGCGCTGCGTCGTCGCGAGCGACGAGTGCCCGAGGATCTCCTGCACGCTGCGCAGGTCCGAGCCGCCCGCGAGGAGATGGGTCGCGGCACTGTGGCGCAGGTCGTGCGGGGCGACGTCGTCCACGCCGGCTGCCGCCGCGAGCCGGTGCACCGCATCACGGACCTGGCGCTGCCCCCACCTGCCACCGCGGTCCCCGACGAGGAGCGCCGCACCCGAGCGGTCCGTGACGAGCGCCGGACGCCCCTCGTCCGACCAGCGCCTGACGGCGCGTGCCGCCGGGACGCCGAACGGCACGACACGCTCCTTGGAACCCTTGCCCAGCACGCGCACGGTCCGCAGGTCCAGGTCGACGTCGTCGACGTCCACGCCCGCGAGCTCGCCCACGCGGACCCCGGCGCCGTAGAGCAGCTCCGCGGCCGCCCACTCGCGCAACCGGGCAGGATCCCCCTCGTCCGCGGCCGCCCGGGCCACGTCGAGGAGGTGTGCCGCGGCGTCGACGGTGAGGACGGTCGGCAGCGTGCGCGCCACGCGAGGGCTGGCGAGCCGTGCCGCCGGGTCCGCCGCGACTCGACCGGTCGTGCGCGCCCAGTCGAAGAACGCCCGGGCCGCTGCTCCGCGCCGGGCGAGCGTCGTGCGGGCGAGACCCCGCTCGGAGAGCGCGGTGAGCCACGAGCGCAGCACCGCGAGGTCCACGGCGGCGAGCGTCACCGCCCCGTGGCGGACCGCGTACCGCAGCAGGCCGTCGACGTCGCCGACGTAGGCCCGCACGGTGTGCACGGACGTCCCCCGCTCGACCTTCAGGTACGTGGCGAACTCCTCGAGCGCGACCTGCATGCCGTGCGGCAGCGGGATCCGGACCTGGGCCTCCCCCGTGACGTGCGGCGCCGGCCCCGGCACCGCGCCCTGCTGTTCCTCTCCGTCATGCACTTCCCCAGTGTGCCGCGGCGACGCAGCGCCCCGCCGGAGGCTCGCCCCCCGCCCCGGGCACGGTCCTGCACCGGCCGGCGCGGTCGCGGCCCTCCGTCAGGGCCGGGACCGCGCGTCGCCGCGCCGCCAGCCGCCCGGCACGCGATCGGCGAGGCCCACCAGCTCGAGCCGGCCGAGCGCCGCGATCGTCTCCGGCACGGCGAGCCCTGCCGTCCGCGCGAGGGACTCCACCGGTTTGCCGGAACGCAGCGGCAACGCCTCCCACGCTCGCGTCTCCACCGGGTCGAGGCCGTCGTGGGGCGCGTCCCGCACCTGCCCCGACGGCGGTCCGGACGGCGCCGCGTCCTGACCGAGCGACCCGGCGAGCTCGGCGACCTCGTCGGCGTCGGTGACGCACACCGCGGCCCCGTCGCGCAGGAGCCGGTGACACCCCGAGGACGCCACCGACGTCACGGGCCCCGGCACCACTCCGACAGGACGGGAGAGCTCGGCCGCTCGCGCCGCGGTGCTCAGCGAGCCCGAGCGCCACGCCGCCTCGACGACCACGGTCGCCGACGCGAACGCCGCGATGAGGCGGTTGCGCAGCAGGAACCGGACACGGCTCGGCACCGAGCCGGGCGGGACCTCGGACACGACGGCGCCGCCCGAGTCGGCGACGGCGTGCAGGAGGTCGACGTTCCCCGCCGGGTAGAACCGGTCGACACCACCCGCGAGGAACGCGACCGTGGCACCCTCCGCCGCGAGCGCGCCCCGATGGGCGGCCGCGTCGATGCCGTAAGCGCCTCCGGAGACGACGGTGAAGCCGCGACCGGCCAGACCTGTCGCGACGTCACCCGTCACGTACCGGCCGTAGTCGGTGCAGGCGCGAGCGCCCACGACCGCGACGGACCGCCGGGAGAGCGCCGCGAGGTCCGGCGCGCCACGGACCCAGAGACACAACGGGGCCGAGGCCCCGAGGTCGTCGAGGCGCGTCGGCCACCCCACGTCGCCGGGCACGACGAGGGTCCCGCCGAGCCGCGCGAGCACCCGCAGCTCGCGCCGCGGGTCCAGCCCCTCCAGGCGTGGAGCCCAGCGCGAGAGGGCACGCAGCACCCGCGCGACCGGGGCGGCCGGGCGACGGTCGCTCGCGACGTCCCATCCGCCACGCACCCCGTCGTCGAGGCGTGCCCCGTCCCCGGGGTGCGGACCGTCGTCGAGTCCCGCGCGGTCGGCCCACGATGCGTCCGAAGCGGAACCGACGAGGGCGGCGAGGTTCCTCGCGGACGCCCCGCCCCCACGCTCGAATCTCGCGTCGTCGCGAGCTCCGGCCGCCACGACGAGGGACCTGCGCGCCTCGGCGGGGTCGCCCGCGGCGTCGTACACCCACGCGAGGGCGTCGGACGCGCCGAGCGCACGGACGAGCGCTCCCGCGATCTCGTCACCCGGTTCGGCGAGCCGCGACCAGGCCGCGCGGGCGAGGCGCTCGTCGGCGACGTCGAAGACCGGCCGACGGCTCGCCGTCGTGCCCTCCCGCCCCTCACGCACGATAGCCCCGCGTCCGGAGTGCGAGCCCGGCACCGACGTCGGCCCGGGACGGGGCGTCGCGACCGGCGAGATCGGCCACGGTCCACGCGAGCCGCAGGACGCGGTCCGCGCCGCGCAGACTGAGCGTGCCGCGGTCGAGCGCCGTGTCGACGTCTCGCAGGAGGCCCGGGTCCGGCCCGAGGCGGTCCCGCAGCCACGTCCCGGGGACCTCGGCGTTCGTCCGCCACCCGGTCCCGGCGAGACGCAGGGCGGCGGCCTCCCGGGCGGTGCGCACGCGTGCGGCCACGGTCGCGCTCGACTCGGGCAGGACGTCCGACGCCCGCTCGACGCGCGTCACCGGACGCACCTCGACCTGGACGTCGACGCGGTCGAGCAGCGGGCCCGAGAGCCGTCCGAAGTACCGCCGCTGCGCGACGGCGCTGCACGTGCAGTCCAGCCCCTTGCCCACGCTCCGGCCGCACGGGCACGGGTTCGCCGCGAGCACGAGCTGGAACCGGGCGGGGTACCGCGCCGAGCCCGCCGCGCGGTGGATGACGAGCTCCCCGTGCTCGAGCGGCTGGCGCAGCGTCTGCAGCACGCGCGCGCCGAACTCGGGCGCCTCGTCGAGGAAGAGAACGCCCCGGTGCGCTCGCGAGGCAGCGCCCGGCCTCGGGACCCCCGTGCCGCCGCCGACGATCGCCGCGGGGGTCGCGGTGTGGTGCGGGTCCTCGTACGGCGGCCGGCGGACGAGCCCGCCACCGGGGTCGAAGACGCCTGCGACGGAGTGCACGGAAGTGACCTCGACGGCCTCGCTCTCCGTGAGGTCGGGGAGGATGCCGGGCAGTCGCGCGGCGAGCATCGTCTTGCCCGCGCCCGGCGCTCCGACGAGCAGCAGGTGGTGTCCGCCGGCGGCGGCGACCTCGAGCGCGTGCCGGGCCTCGTCCTGACCGAGCACGTCGGACAGGTCTCCGTCACGCCTGCGTGACACCGCGGGACGTGCGAGCACGACCGGGTCGACGACTCCTGGCCCGTCGAGCTCGGCGCCGTGCAGCCGGGCGACGTCCGCGAGGCTCACGGCGCCGACGACGCGCGCACCCGGGACGAGGCTGGCCTCGGCGACGTCGGCAGCAGGCACGACGACATCGCGGAAGCCCGCGTGGACCGCGGCCGCGACGGCGGGCAGCACCCCGCGCACCGGCTGCAGCCGGCCGTCGAGACCGAGCTCGCCGAGGTGCACGACGCCCTCGACCGCCGAGGCGGGCAGGAGCTGCGCCCCGGCGAGCGTCGCGACGGCGATGGCGAGGTCGAACCCGGTCCCGGACTTGGGCAGCGCGGCCGGGGACAGGTTCACGGTGATCTTGCGCTGCGGCCACGTGAGGCCCGACGACGCGACGGCGGCCCGCACCCGGTCGCGCGACTCGCTGAGCGCCGTGTCCGGGAGCCCGACGAGCACGAAGCCCGGGACCGACGCCGCGAGGTGCGCCTGGACCTCGACGACGTGCCCGGCGAGCCCCACGAGCGCCACGGCCCGGGTGATCCCGAGCCCCATCAGGCGCTCACCCCCACGAAGTGCTCGACGTGCGCGGCCCCGGCGCGTTGCACGAGCACGGCCACGACGTCGATCCGCACCGACCGTGCCCGGACGTCGTGCGTCGCGAGCCACTCCCCGGTCAGGCGGCGCAGCCGCGCGAGCTTGAGCGGCGTGACGGCCTGTGCGGGATGCCCGTAGGCGGTCCCCCGGCGGGTCTTGACCTCGACCGCCACGACGACGTCGCCGTCGAGCGCGACGACGTCGAGCTCTCCCCCGCGCCCGCGCCAGTTGCGGTCGAGCAGGGTCCAGCCCGCGTCCACCAGGTGGGCCGCAGCCACCCTCTCCCCGTACCGCCCGACGGCGTCCTTCGCTCCCATGGCTCACCTCCGCGCACCACGATGGTGCCCGGCACGGCCCGGCCGCCAGGCGTCGGGAGCCCGGGTGTGGACCAGGTGACCGGACGCGGGCCTGTGGACGGCCAGGACCGCCGGGAACCCACGGCAGCGGCTCAGGACGCGACGGCTCAGCTCGTGACGGCCGGGCCCGGGGGCCTACAGCTGGAGCTCGGCCTTCGCCAGCTCCTCGACGTTGACGTCCTTGAAGGTGACGACGCGCACGGACTTCACGAACCGTGCCGAGCGGTACACGTCCCAGACCCACGCGTCGGCGAGCCGCAGCTCGAAGTACACCTCGCCGGCGGCCGAACGCACCTGGAGGTCCACCTGATTCGCCAGGTAGAAGCGACGTTCGGTCTCCACCACGTACGAGAACAGGCCCACCACGTCGCGGTACTCGCGGTACAGCGCGAGCTCCATCTCGGTCTCGTAGTTCTCGAGGTCTTCGGCGCTCACGTCTCCATCATGGACCATCCGGACGCCCGCGCAGGCCCGGCGCCGCTCAGCTGGTCGGGAGCGAGGCGTCGGGGTCGAGCTCGAGCGCGACGACCGGCGGCCCGTAGACGAGGGCAGCATCCGACCTGCCCGGCGCTCCCTCCGGTCCCGCAGCGTCGAGGAGCGGCGACAGCTCGTCGCCCCGCTCCGGCAGCCGCCAGCTGCGCCGGTGCTGCGGGGTGGGGCCGTGCTCGCGCAGCGCCTCCACGTGCGTCGAGGCGCCGTAGCCCTTGTTCTGGTCCCACCCGAACACCGGGTACTGCCGCGCGAGCCGCGTCATGAGCGCGTCCCGCTCGGTCTTGGCCAGCACGCTGGCCGCGGCGACGGACGCGCACTGCAGGTCGGCCTTGACGAGCGTGCGCACGCGCGGGTCGGCGACCGCGTCGTCGACGTGCGGGTCGAGCTCGAAGGCCTCGAAGAGGTCGACGGCCGACGGCCGGCTCAGCCAGTCGTGCTTGCCGTCGAGGAGGACGGCGTCGATGTCCCCCACGGTGCGGCGCACCTGGGCGAGCGCGCGGCGCCCCGCGAGACGCAGGGCGCCGACGATCCCGTGGGCGTCGATCTCCGCGGGTCCGGCGTGCCCGACGGCCCACGCGTGCGACCAGGCGCGCGCGAGCGGGACGAGCGCCTCCCGCGCCGAGGGCGTGAGGAGCTTGGAGTCGGTGAGCCCCGGCGGGCACGGCTTCGTCGCCAGGTCCACGACGACGACGCCCACGGAGACCGGCCCGGCGAGCGCACCTCGCCCGACCTCGTCCATCCCCGCGACGTACCGCGCGCCGTCGCGCAGCATCGCGCGCTCGTGGCGCAGGTCCGGCCGACGTCGCGTGCCGCCACCCGGCGCGGAGGCTGCCCGAGGGCTGCTGCGCCGGGGCGCCGCGACCGTCCCGCTCGTCACGGCTCTTGCTCCGGGACGTCGGCGAACACGTCGCCGGGGTTGCGCAGCAGGCCCGCGTGGGACAGCGGCCAGACCTTGACGAACGCGGTGCCGACGACGTTGCTCATCGGCACGTACCCGCCGCCCGGCTTGCCGGTGTTGTAGCGCGAGTCCTGCGAGTTCTGCCGGTTGTCCCCCATGACGAAGAGCATGTCGTCCGGAACCGTCCGGTCGAACGGGTCCTGGCTGGGCACCGAGCCGGGCTTGATGTACGTCTCGTCGATCGGCACGCCGTTCACGCTCACGCGACCTTCGGCGTCGCAGCAGACCACGTGATCACCGGGCGTCCCGACGACGCGCTTGATGAGGTGCTCACCCGTGTCCTGCGGCAGCAGACCGATGAACGTCAGAGCAGCCGTCGCAGCCTCCGTCAGCGCGCTCTGCTCCTGCGGCACCGCCGGGGGCAGCCACCCACCCGGGTCCTTGAACACCACCACGTCGCCCCGGTGCACGTCGAACACGCCCGGCACGAGCCGCGAGACCATCACCCGGTCACCCTCGACGAGCGTGTCCTCCATCGACGCGCTCGGGATGAAGAACGCCTGGACCAGGAACGTCTTGATGAGCAGCGAGAGGATCAGCGCACTCACCACGATGATCGCCGTCTCCCGCAGGAGCGACGACCTGCGCGCCGGACGCTCGGACGGGGGCGCCGCCTCCCCGTCGGGCCCCTCGCTGGGCTCGAGGCGCGCGTCGGCCGCCGCCCCGAGGGGGGTGCCGGCGGCGTCGTCGACCCCGCCCGTCCCAAGCTCGGGTCGGGCGTCGGATCGAGGGCCGCGGGTGGGGGCGCTGTCGGTCACGCGTTCACCTTGCCACCTTCGGGCGGCTTCCGGGAAACGGACCGGGAATCGGGACGGTCCGTCAGACCCTGGGACGCCGAACGGGCGGCCGCCCCCAGGGGGCGGCCGCCCGTTCGCGACTGCGGTCGGTCAGCGCGTCTCGCGCTTCTCCTTGATCTTCGCCTTCTTGCCGCGAAGCTGACGCAGGTAGTAGAGCTTGGCGCGGCGGACGTCACCGCGCGTGACGACCTCGACCGACTCGATGGAGGGCGAGTGCACGGGGAACGTGCGCTCGACGCCGACACCGAAGCTGATCTTGCGGACCGTGAAGGTCTCGCGGACGCCGTGGCCCTGGCGCGCGATGGTCACGCCCTGGAACGCCTGGATGCGGGAGCGGTTGCCCTCGACGACCTTGACGTTGACCTTCAGGGTGTCACCGGGACGGAAGTCCGGGACGTCGGAACGCAGGGATGCTGCGTCGACGCTGTCCAGCGTGTGCATGATGGTTCTCCTCGCCCGCCACAGGTCGGTACGCGTGCTCGTGGCCCAGGGCGACCCGGGCTGATCTCGTCAGGACGGTGCGCGTCATGCCGTCGATCTCATGTCGTGTCCCGGACGTCCCCTGTGGCAGAGTCCGGGAGTCGGCGCGCACCGAGGGCCCATTCTGCCACACCGCGGGGCCGGGGAGTCAGCCGTCCTGTTCGAGCCGATCCTCACGGGGCGACCAGCCCGACTCGGCGAGGACCTCGAGGTCATGGCGGTCGAGCGCCGCGAGATCGAGGACCCGGACCATGTCGGGCCGCCGCGCGGCCGTGCGCCGCAGCGCCTCGTCCCGCCGCCACCGGTGGATCCGCGCGTGGTGCCCGGAGAGCAGGACGTCCGGGACCTCGAGGCCCTCCCACACCGGCGGCTTCGTGTACACGGGGTACTCGAGCAGCCCGGCCGCGCCGTGCGACTCCTCGACGAGCGACTCCGGGTTCCCGACGACGCCGGGCAGCAGCCGCGCGACCGCCTCGATCATGACGAGGGCCGCGACCTCGCCCCCGTTGAGCACGTAGTCGCCGATCGACAGCTCGCTCACCCTGCCGCCGGCGGCACGGTGGCGCTCGGCGACGCGCGCGTCGATGCCCTCGTAGCGCCCGCAGGCGAAGACGAGGTGCCCCTCCCCAGCGAGCGTCTCCGCCGTGCGCTGGGTGAAGGTCTCGCCCGACGGCGTCGGCACGACGAGGTGCGGCCCCGCCCCTCCGGACGGCGCGACGTCGGGCCCGTCCGCGGGCCGCTCCGTCTCCGCGACGTCCGCGATCGCCCGACCCCACACGTCGGGCCGCATGACCATGCCTGCGCCGCCGCCGAACGGGGTGTCGTCGACCGTGCGGTGCCGGTCGGTCGTCCAGTCGCGCAGGTCGTGGACGCGCAGGTCGAGGATGCCCGCCGTCCGGGCCTTGCCCACGAGGGACAGGTCGAGCGCCGCCAGGTAGTCGGGGAAGATCGTGACGACGTCGATCCGCACGTCAGTCCTCCTCGGGGGTCGCGACGTCGAGCCGGTCGGCGTCGGACGCGAGCAGACCACCCGGCGGGTCCAGCACGACGCGGCCCCCGGGGACGTCGACGACCGGCACGATGGCGCGCACGAAGGGGACGAGCGTGCGGGTCCCGTCGGGCTCGCGCAGGACGAGCAGGTCGTGCGCCGGCGCCTCGTCCAGGCCCTCGACCCGTCCGAGCTCCGTGCCGTCCGTCGACTCGGCGCGCAGACCGGCGAGCTCGTGGGAGTACCAGGCGTCCTCCTCGTCGGACTCCTCGACCTCGACCACGAGCTGGGTCCCTCGCAGTGCCTCCGCGGCCGTGCGGTCGCCGACGCCCTCGAACCGCACCAGCCAGCGCCCCTGGTGCACGCGGACCGACGCGACGACGAGCGGTCCGGCGTCGGCCGGCTCGGTCGGGAGCGCGGCGCCGACGGCGAGCCGGGTCTCCGGGTCGTCGGTGCGCAGGTCGAGCGCCACCTCGCCCCGCAGCCCGTGCGCCTTGCCGACGCGGGCGACGGTGAGCTGCATGGTCGTGCTCCTCTGGTCGTGTGATGGGACGGCCCGTGCTCGGCCCGTCCGTGTCCCGGACGGGGTCCGGGAGCGAGAAGACCCGGCCCACCTCGCGGCGGGCCGGGTCTTCGAGTCCCTCGCGGGACGTGGTCCTTCGGCGCTCAGCGGCGGTCGACGTCGACGACGTCCACCCGCACGGGCCCGTCGGTCGCCAGGGCCCCGATCACCGTGCGCAGGGCGCGCGCGGTGCGTCCGCCCCGACCGATGACGCGCCCGAGGTCGTCGGGGTGGACCCGGACCTCGAGCAGGTCACCGCGACGCAGCGTCTTCGAGCCCACCCGGACGTCGTCCGGGTTGTCCACGATGCCGCGCACCAGGTGCTCGAGGGCCTCGGCGAGCATCAGGCCTCGTCGCCGGCGGGTGCGGTCTCGGCGGAGTCGGCGGCCTCGGGTGCGGGCTCCGACTTCTTCTGCGCGGCCTCGGCCTTGACCTTCTCCGCGTCCGCGGCAGCAGCCTCGATCGCGGCGGCCGGGTCGGCCTTCTCGCCCTTGACCCGGAGGGTGCCCTCGGCGCCCGGCAGGCCCTTGAACTTCTGCCAGTCGCCGGTGATCTTGAGGATCGCGAGGACCTGCTCGGTCGGCTGCGCGCCGACACCGAGCCAGTACTGCGCGCGGTCCGAGGTGATCTCGATGAACGAGGGCTCCTCGGTGGGGTGGTACTTGCCGATCTCCTCGATGACGCGACCGTCACGCTTGGTGCGCGAGTCCGCGACGACGACACGGTAGTACGGCGCCCGGATCTTGCCGAGACGCTTCAGACGAATCTTGACGGCCACTGTGGTGGTCACTCCTGGTTCTGGTTTGGGTGAACCCGTGCTCGTCCGGTGGGGACCAGGACGTCGGTGGGGTTCAGGACACGACGAGCGCGGAGAGAGGGGCCGGGCACGCCGAGTACCGGGCCATTGTGCCAGACCGCCGGGGGCCCGGCCAACCCGGCTACCGCCGCACGATCTCGCCCCGCAGCACGACGGCGGTCGGTGCGCGCAGGACCTCGACGTCGAGCCGCGGGTCCGCGGGGTAGACGACGAAGTCGGCGGAGGCGCCCTCGACGAGCGACGTGAAGCCGAGGTACTCGCGACCCTGCCAGCTCGCGGCGGCGACGACGGCGGCGGGCGGGATGCCGGCGGCGACGAGCTCGGCGCACTCGTCGGCGAGCCGGCCGTGGCCGATCGTCCCGCCCGCGTCGGTCCCGACGAGGAGCTGGATCCCGGCGTCGTGCAGCGCGCGCGCCTGCTCGTACCGGCGCGCGTGCAGGCGGCGCAGGCGCGCGGCGAACCTCGGGTAGCGGGCGTCCGCCTGCCGGGCGATGTCCTCGAAGCGCCCGACCTGCAGCAGGGTGGGCGTGACGGCGATGCCGCGCTCCGAGATCTCGTACATGAGGTCCGGGTGGATGCCCGTGCCGTGCTCGATCCCGTCGACACCGGCGGCGAGCAACGACGGGATCACCTCGTCGGAGAACGCGTGCACCGTGACGCGCGCCGCCTCGGCGTGCGCGACGGCGACGGCCTCCGCGAGCACGTCGTCGGGCCACAGCGGACGCAGGTCTCCCTCGTCGCCCAGGTCGCGGTCGATCCAGTCGCCGACGAGCTTGACCCACCCGTCCCCCGCGCGCGCCTCGCGGCGCACGGCCTCGGGGAGCTGCGCGGGGTCGTCGAGCTCGAGCCCGTAGTGCCGCAGGTAGCGCTTCGGCCGCGCGAGGTGGCGGCCGGCGCGCACGAGGCGGGGCAGGTCGCGCCGGCCGTGGACCCACCGCGTGTCGGCCGGGGACCCGGCGTCGCGGACGAGCAGCACGCCGCTGTCGCGGTCCGCCAGCGCCTGGGCCTGAGCCGTGGCGGTGTCGACCGCTCCGTCCGGACCGAGCCCGACGTGGCAGTGCACGTCCACGAGACCCGGCAGCACCCAGCCCTCGAGGTCGACCATGTTCGTGCCCTGGGCCGAGGGACGGGTCAGGCTGACGCGACCGTCCTTGACCCACAGGTCGCCGACCTCCCGGTCGTCACCGATGAGGACATGGCCGCGGACGTGCAGCGTAGGGCCTTCCAGCGCGGACATGCGGCTCCAGGGTGGGGATGGTCGGGACGTGCGGTCAGCGGCCGAGGAGCTTCTCGAACCCCGGCGGCAGCTCGAGGTCGTCGGGGACCTGCGGCGCCGCCGGGTTCGCTCCCGTGCCCACGCCGAACGCCGACCCCGCGGGCGACGCCGGGCGCACGACCTCCCCCGCAGCACGGGCCGCCGCGGCGCGCTCCTGCTCCGCACGCTTCGCCGGGTTGCCCGACTTCCCCTTCGCCTTGCGCTGCGGGACCTGACGCCCGCGGGACTTCTTGCCGCCCATGCCCGGCAGGTTGCCCATGCCCGGCATCCCGGGCACGCCCCCGCCACGACCCATCTGCCGCATCATCTTCTGCGCGCCCGCGAACCGCTCGAGCAGCTGGTTGACGTCGGACGTCCGGACCCCGGATCCCCGCGCGATGCGAGCCCGCCGCGAGCCGTTGATGATCTTCGGGTTCTCGCGCTCGGCGGGGGTCATCGAGCGGATGATCGCCTCGATGCGGTCGACCTCGCGCTCGTCGAAGTTCTCGAGCGCCTCCCGCATCTGGCCCATGCCGGGCAGCATGCCGAGCATCTTCTTCATCGAGCCCATGTTCTTCATCTGCTGCATCTGCACCAGGAAGTCCGCGAGGGTGAAGTCCTGACCCGTCTCGAGCTTCTCCGCCATCTTCGCGGCCTGCTCGGCGTCGAACGCCTTCTCGGCCTGCTCGATGAGCGTGAGCACGTCACCCATGTCGAGGATGCGCGACGCCATCCGGTCCGGGTGGAAGGCCTCGAAGTCGGTGAGCTTCTCACCCGTCGAGGCGAAGAGGATGGGGCGGCCCGTGACGCCGGTGACGGACAGCGCCGCACCGCCGCGCGCGTCGCCGTCGAGCTTCGTGAGCACGACGCCCGTGAAGTCGACGCCCTCCTCGAAGGCCTTCGCCGTGGCGACCGCGTCCTGACCGATCATCGCGTCGATGACGAAGAGGATCTCGTCCGGGTTCACGGCGTCGCGGATGTCCGCGGCCTGCTGCATGAGCACGGAGTCGAGGCCCAGACGGCCCGCGGTGTCGACGATGAGGACGTCGTGCTCGCGCCGGCGCGCGGTCTCGAGACCGTCCCGCGCGACCGCGACCGGGTCGCCGATGACGTCGTCGACCTCGACGTCGCTCTGGTTGCCCGGGTGCGGCGCGAAGACCGGGACGCCCGCACGCTCGGCCACGACCGAGAGCTGCGTGACGGCGTTCGGCCGCTGGAGGTCGGCCGCGACGAGGAGCGGTGTGTGCCCCTGCTCGCGCAGGTGCAGAGCGAGCTTGCCCGCGAGAGTCGTCTTGCCCGCGCCCTGGAGGCCGGCGAGCATGATCACCGTCGGCGGGGTCTTCGAGAACCGCAGCCCCCGGCTCTCGCCGCCGAGGATCGCGACGAGCTCCTCGTTGACGACCTTGACGACCTGCTGCGCCGGGTTGAGCGCCCCTGAGACCTCAGCCGACAGCGCGCGCTCGCGCACGGTCGCGGTGAACTCCCGGACGACTGGCACGGCGACGTCGGCGTCGAGCAGCGCGCGACGGATCTCCCGGATCGTCGCGTCGATGTCCGCCTCGGACAGCCGACCCTTCGCCCGCAGGTTCTTGAAGGTCGATGTCAGTCGGTCCGACAGCGTGTTGAACACCGCGTCATCCTCACCAGTCGCCGGTCGTCTCGGGAGCGGACGCGCACCACCCGGCTCCGTCTCAGCGAGAGGGCACGGTACGGCGCGTCCGCGAGGGTCAAGCCTACCCGGGCGCTCGGGGCCCGGCGTCGTCGTCCGCCCTGAGCACCCGCATCGTCGCACCGACGAGGTCGTCGACGAGCCGGGCGCGCCACGCGGTCCACGCGTTCGGGCCGAGCGACGAGGCGTCCGCCTCCGTGAGCGCCCGCAGGACCTCGAGGAGCTCCGGCCGGTGGTCGACGGCCGCGGCGAGCTCGGTCACGGTCGCGGGGTCGTCCGGGTCCTCGCTCACCGCGAGCCGCGAGAGCGTGAGGTGGTGTCGCACGAGGCGCTCGACGTCGGACACCACGCCCGCGTCGAACCCCATCCGTCCGAGGATCACGGGCACGAGACGCGCTCCCTCGACCGAGTGGTCCTGCGCCCCCGCGCGCTTGCCGATGTCGTGGAGCACCGCGGAGAGCACGAGCAGGTCCCCCCGCGCCACGTCCTTGCGGTCGCGCGACGCCCGGGCGACGACCTCGACGAGGTGACGGTCGACGGTGTGCCGGTGCACCGCGGCCCGCTGCGGGCGGTTGCGCACGCCGGCCCACTCCGGGATCCACGTCGTGACCACGCCGGCGAGGTCGAGCGCCTCCCACACACCCACCTGCGCCTGCCCCGAGCCGAGCAGCGAGAGGAAGGCCGCCCGCGCGGCCTTCGGCCACGGCTCGGGGACCGGCGGGCACTCGGCGAGGCTCGCGACCGACACCGGGGAGAGCGTCAGACCGGTGCGCGCCGCGGTCGCGGCCGCGCGGAGCGACAGGAGCGGGTCGGACGCCGGGTGCGCGTCGACGGCGAGGACGAGCTCGCCGTCGTGCTCCACGAGACCGTCGCCCACGGAGCGCAGGCGCGGCGCGGCACGACGACCACGGATGAGCACGGGACGGCGCGAGACCGAGGGCCGCTGCAACGCCTGGCGGGCGCGGCGGACGGTCGAGTCGAGCGCGTACGAGATCTCGCGACCCGCCTCGGCGAGGCTCGCGAGGAGCTCGTCGGGGTCGTCGTAGCCGGCGACGTCGGCCACGTCGTCGAGGTCCGCGAGCAGCAGCCGGCTCGTGTGCCGGCCCGTCACGACCTGCAGCGTGTCCCGCACGTCGAGCAGGTGGGCGTAGGCACGGTCCACGGACCCGTGCGGGCGGTCCGTGAGCCACGTCGCCGCGAGCGCCGAGAGGACGACCGCGTCCCGGATGCCGCCGCGCGACTCCTTGAGGTCGGGCTCGATGAGGTAGGCGAGCTCGCCGGAGCGCTCGGCCCGGTCGCGGGTCGAGGACAGGAGCTCCGGCAGCCGACGGCGTGACGCCGACCGCCAGTCGGTGAGGACCGCCGACGACGCGCGGTGGACGACGAGGGCGTCGCCGGCGACGGCGCTCACGTCGAGCCAGCCGACAGCGGCCGGGACGTCCTTCGAGGCCACCTGGCGGCACTGCGAGAGCGACCGCACCGAGTGGTCGAGGTCGACGCCCGCGTCCCAGAGCGGGTACCAGAGACGCTCCGCGACGTGGGCGATCTCCTGCGCGGAGTGCGTGCGCCCGTCGTGCACGAGCACCAGGTCGAGGTCGCTCGCCGGGCCCATGTCCCCGCGGCCCAGGCTCCCGACCGCAGCGAGCGCGATCCCGTCGGGAGCGACGTCGTCCGTCGCCTCCTTCCACAGCGTCGCGAGGCTCGTGGTCACGAGGTCGACGACGGCGGCACGGCGCGCGACGCCGCTGCGGCCGCGACCGCTCATGGAGCGGGCGAGCTCGAGCGTGCGAGCGCGGAGGTCCCGCACCCCGTCCGGGTGCGGGACCTCCGTACCGTGCTCCGCCGATCCCCCCGCGACCCCGCCCGTGGTCGGGGTGTCGGCGTGGTCCGTCATGCGCGGATCAGCGTCCTCACAGGGCGCCGGGGCCGTGCTCGCCCGTGCGCACCCGGGCGACGTCCTCCACCGGGACCGTCCAGACCTTGCCGTCGCCGATCTTGCCGGTCTGCGCCGCCTTGACGATGACCTCGGTGACCACGGCCGAGTCGGCGTCGTCGACGAGCACCTCGATGCGGACCTTGGGGACGAGGTCGACCGTGTACTCGGCGCCGCGGTAGACCTCGGTGTGGCCCTTCTGGCGGCCGTACCCGCTGGCCTCGCTGACGGTCATGCCGCGCACGCCCGCTGCCTCGAGCGCCGACTTCACGTCGTCGAGACGGTGCGGCTGGATGATTCCCGTGACGAGCTTCATGCTCGCACCTCCTTGATGACGCTGCCCTGGGGGATGTTCTCGTACCCGGTCTCGCCGTGCACCGCGAGGTCGATGCCGCCGACCTCGGCGTCCTCGCTGACCCGCCACCCGACCGTCGCCTTGAGGGCGATCGCGATGACGAAGGTGACGACGAAGGAGAAGACGAGGGCGACGACAGCCACGATCACCTGCGTCGCGAGCTGCGTCACGCCGCCGCCGTAGAAGAGGCCGTTGAGCGCTCCCTCGGGGTACCAGGCAGAGTTCTGGTCGGTGGCGAAGAGGCCGATGAGGACGGTGCCGACGAGGCCGCCGACGAGGTGGACGCCCACCACGTCGAGCGAGTCGTCGTAGCCGAAGCGGTACTTCAGCCCGACGGCGAGGGCGCACAGGACGCCGGCGACCAGGCCGATCGCGATCGCGCCGAAGGTGTCGACCGCCGCCGCGGCCGGGGTGATGGCGACGAGGCCCGCGACGACGCCCGAGGCGGCACCGAGCGACGTCGCGTGCCCGTCGCGCAGCTTCTCCGTGACGAGCCAGGCGAGCATCGCGACACCGGTCGCGACGAGGGTGTTGAGCCACGCGCGGCCCGAGACGGCGTCGGCGCCGAACTCCGAGCCGGCGTTGAAACCGAACCAGCCGAACCACAGCAGCGCGGCGCCCAGCATGACGAACGGCAGGTTGTGGGGCCGCATGGGCTCACGACCGAAGCCCTTGCGCTTCCCCACGACCAACGCCAGTGCGAGCCCCGCGATGCCGGCGTTGATGTGGACGACCGTGCCGCCTGCGAAGTCGATGGGCGTCGACAGCCCGCTCGTGATGCCGTCGGCGCCGAGGAGGCCGCCGCCCCAGACCATGTGCGCCAGGGGGATGTAGACGAGCGTGACCCAGATCGCCGTGAACGCGATCCAGGTGCCGAACTTCACGCGGTCGGCGATCGCGCCGGAGATGAGGGCGACGGTGATGATGGCGAACGTCGCCTGGTACCCGACCGCGACGAGCGCCGGCACGCCGGTCGCCGCCATGAGGCTGTCCTCGTCGGTCATGCCGGCGAGACCGAAGTAGTCGAACGGGTTGCCGATGATCCCGCCGAGGTCGCTGCCGAACACCCCGGAGTAGCCGTAGAGGACCCAGACCAGCCCTGCGACCCCGATGGCGCTGAAGCTCATCATCATCATGTTGAGGACGCTCTTGCCGCGCACCATGCCGCCGTAGAAGAACGCCAGACCTGGCGTCATCAGCAGCACGAGAGACGCGGACGTGAGCATCCACGCCGTGTTCCCAGTATCCAGCTCGAACATCGAACCGCCCTCTCTCCTCGCACTCCGACCCGTCCGGCCGGCCGAGGTCAACGTTCGAGGGCGAGCGTTTCCGACGGACGGTCGTCGTGTTACGTCCGCGTGACACGACGCTCGCGCCGGTAAACGTTGTGTTACCGGTGCCCGCTGGCTGAGACGGGACCCGGATCCGTGACCTGCCCGTGATCCCCCGCGGCAGCGGGCGGCGGACGGCGGACGAGGGCCCGGCGGCGGTGGACGGCGGCCGCTCAGCCGCCCAGGAGCCCGTCCACGAACTCTTCCGGGTCGAACGGCGCGAGGTCGTCGGGACCTTCCCCGAGCCCGACGAGCTTCACCGGGACCCCGAGCTCGCGCTGCACCGCGACGACGATGCCGCCCCGAGCCGTGCCGTCGAGCTTGGTGAGGACGATCCCGGTCACGCCGGCGACCTCACCGAACACCCGCGCCTGGTTGAGCCCGTTCTGGCCAGTCGTCGCGTCGAGCACGAGGAGGACCTCCGACAGCGGCGCCTCCTTGGTGATGACGCGTCGGATCTTGCCGAGCTCGTCCATGAGTCCGGCCTTGTTCTGCAGACGGCCCGCGGTGTCGACCAGGACGACGTCGGCGCCCTCGACCCGCCCACGGCGCACCGCGTCGAACGCGACGGCCGCGGGGTCGGCGCCGTCGCGGTCCGCGCGCACGGTCGGCACGCCGACGCGCGCGCCCCACGTCTGGAGCTGGTCGGCGGCGGCAGCACGGAACGTGTCCGCCGCACCGAGGACGACGCTGCGGTCCTCCGCGACGAGCACGCGGGCGAGCTTGCCGACGGTCGTCGTCTTGCCCGTGCCGTTGACGCCGACGACCAGCACGACGGCCGGGACCTGCCCGTCCTGCGTCGTGGTGGGGGTGGTCGCGAGCGACCGGTCGAACGTCGGGTCGACGAGCGCGACGAGCTCGTCGCGCAGCAGGGACCGCACGTTCTGCGCGTCGCGCACGCCGAGCACCCGCACCTTGGTGCGCAGGCTCTCGATGAGCTCGCCGGCCGGGCCTGCACCGACGTCGGCGAGCAGGAGCGTCTCCTCGAGCTCGTCCCAGTCGTCCTCCGAGAGGTGGTCGCGCGACAGGACCGAGAGCAGCCGGGCGCCGAGCGGCGAGCCGGAGCGCGCGAGCCGCTCGCGCAGCCGGACGAGGCGCCCCCCGACCGGTTCGGGGCGCTCGACCGCAGGGGCGGAGGGCGTCTCGGGCTCGGCGACGACCGTGTCGCGGTCGAGCACCGCCGTCCCGGCGGCTCCTCCCGGCTCGTCGTCGGCGTGCTCGGCGGCCCGCGGCGTCGTGACCCCCGTCGGCCGTGGTGCGGGCCCGGCACCGGGCGCACCGCGACGCCGGCGGACCGAGATCGCGCCGCCCGTGACGAGGCCGACGACGACGAGGAGGCCGAGAAGGATCCAGAGAGGAAGGAGGTCGTTCACGCGGGCAGTCTCTCAGACGGTCGTCGTGCCGTCGTCCGTGGCGTCGTCCGGCGAGGAGGAAGCCGGCAGCGTCGCGCTCCGCGACCGCTCGGCGTGCGCGTGCAACGGACGGGTCGCCCGCTCGCGCGCGCGGTGCAGGACCTCCGTGAGCTCCTCGGCGTCGACGTACGCCCGCGACGAGACCTCGGTCGCGGTGAAGAACTCGTCCATCGTCGAGTCGACCGGCTTGGGCATGCGGACGGTGCCGACGTGGCGCGCCTCCTGCGGGCCGCGCGGGCTGCGCCCCGGGCGCAGCCCCGCGCGGAAGTTCCGCCAGAACCCCCCGATGCCCTGGTCGTCGGTCGCCGCCGACTCCGACCGGGCGACGACGCTCGCGAAGAGGAACACGACAGCGGCGGCGCCGAGCGCGATCCCGAGCCACACGAACATCCACACCATGGCTCCCAGTATCCGGGGCAGGAGGGTGGGAGCGAACCGGCGCGCGGGAGAGCCGCCGATCAGCACCACATCTTCACAAGCCGCGGAATTGCAACGTTTTCTCGATGATTGTCCGGTCCGTGCGGACGCAGCCGTTTCGTCCAGGACGCCCTCGCGGTGACCAGCAGATCATGCCGGCTGCGGCTCGCGCGCCTCGCGCAGGCGCTGGCTGATGACGGTGGTGACCCCGTCGCCGCGCATCGTCACGCCGTACAGGGCGTCGGCGATCTCCATGGTCCTCTTCTGGTGCGTGACGACGATGAGCTGGGAGTCCTCCTGGAGCTCCTTGAAGATCTCGAGGAGCCGTCCCAGGTTCACGTCGTCGAGCGCCGCCTCGACCTCGTCCATGACGTAGAACGGCGACGGCCGTGCCTTGAAGATCGCGACGAGCAGCGCGACGGCCGTGAGCGAGCGCTCTCCCCCGGACAGCAGAGAGAGCCGCTTGACCTTCTTGCCCGCCGGTCGCGCCTCCACCTCGATGCCGGTCGTGAGCAGGTCGTCGGGGTCGGTGAGGACGAGCCGCCCCTCGCCGCCCGGGAACATGCGCGCGAAGACCCGCTCGAACTGCTCCGCGGTGTCCCGGTAGGCGTCGGCGAAGACCCGCTCGACGCGCTCGTCGATCTCGCGGACGATCTCCAGCAGGTCGGCACGCGACTTCTTGAGGTCCGCGAGCTGGTCCGCGAGGAACTTGTGCCGCTCCTCGAGCGCCGCGAACTCCTCCAGAGCGAGAGGGTTGACCTTCCCGAGCCGGCCGAGGTCGCGCTCGGCGGCCTTCAGCCGCCTCTCCTGGGCAGCGCGGTCGTAGGGCACGGTGCTCGGCTCGTCGTCCGCGTCGGCGGCCGCTCCCGTGACCGGGACCGGGCGGTGCGGGCCGAGCTCGTCGACGAGCACGTCGGGATCGAGGCCGAGCTCCTCGACGCTCCGCGTCCGGAGCTGCTCGATGCGCAGCTGCTGCTGCGCGCGCGCGACCTCGTCGCGGTGCGCGACGTCGGTCAGCTCGCGCAGTCGCGTCGCGAGCTCGTCGACGACTACCCGTGCCGCGGTGACGGCGGCGTCGTGCTCGGCCCGGGCGGCCTCGGCCGCGTCCCGCTCGTCGCCCGCCCGGGCGAGGGAGCGCTCGAGGGCCGACAGCGCGCGCGCGGCGCCGTCACGCACGGTGGCGGCCCGGCCGGCCTGGCGGGCCCGGACCTCCTCGCGCCGTGCCGCGCGCTCGCGCGCGTCGCGTTCGGCCGCGGCCGCGCGCGCCAGCGCCTGGGCGCGGCCGGCGACGGCGCGTGCACGCTCCTCGCTCGTGCGCAGCGCGAGCCGCGCCTCCGTCTCGCGTGCCCGCGCCGCCACGGCTCCCGCCGCGAGCCGGTCGCGCTCGGCGCCGGCGTCGGTCAGGGCGTCCTCCGACTGCTCGGGCGCGTCCTGCGCGACGTCGAGCCGCTCGACGAGCTCGGCGAGCGCCGTCCGCGACTCGTCCAGCCCGTCCGACGCCCGTGCGAGCGTCGTCCGTGCTCTCTCGGCCTCGGCGGCGGCCGACCGCGCGGCGGCGCCGAGGTGCCCGAGCTGCTCGGCGACCGCCGCGAGCTGGGCGTCCGACTCGTTGAGCCGTTCGAGCGTCTCGTCGTGGCGCCCGCGCGCCGCCGCCTCGTCCTCCCGGGCGGAGACGAGCGCGAACCGGGCGCGCTCGGCGCGGGCGGTCGCGTCGCCGTGGGAGACCCTGGCCTCGTCGAGCGCAGACTGCAGGTGCAGGACGCTCGGCGCCGACGCGCTGCCGCCCCAGGCACGCCCCGACGCGAGCAGGTCTCCCGCACGGGTCACCGCCACCAGGTCCGGTCGCGTCGCGAGCAGCGCACGCGCTTGTGCGAGGTCGTCGACGACGGCTGCGTCCGCGAGCAGCGCGGCCACGACGCGTCCCAGCCCGCCGCTCGCGGTGACGACGTCCGCGGCCCACCGGGCGCCGTCGGGCAGGGACGGCCTCGCCGCCGGCCCTCGGTCGCCCTCGTCGCTCGGCCCTCCGGCGACCACCAGCCCCGCACGGCCGGCGTCCTCGGTCCGCAGGTACCGCAGCGCGTCGACCGCGGCGTCGACGGACTCGACCGTGACCGCGTCGGCCGCCGGACCGAGGGCTGCCGCGATCGCGTCCTCGTACCCCGTCTCGATGCCGAGCATCGCCGCGAGCGAGCCGACGACGCCGACCTGGTCGGCCGCGAGCAGCGCCCCGGCGCCGTCCTTGCGGTCGAGGCTCAGCTCGAGCGCCTCGATGCGCGCGCTCCACGTCGCCCGCTCCTGCTCTGCGCGGCTCGCCTGCTCCTCGAGCGCGGCGACGGCGGCAGCCGTGCGCTCGACGTCGTCGGCCGCGGCCTCGTGCTCGGCGTCGAGCCCTTCCTCGCCCTCCTCGACGCCCACGACCTGGGTCTCAAGCATGGCGAACTCGGTGCTCGCCTGCGCACCCCGGCGCTCGGCCTCGGCGAGCGACTCGCGCAGGCGGCCGATCTCCGCCTCGGCGGCCTCCACGCGCGTGCGCTGCGCGGCGACCTGGCCCGCGAGGCGTGCCAGGCCCTCGCGCCGGTCGGCCGCACCGCGCAGGAGCGTCGCGACGGCGCGCTCCGCCTCGCCCGCGGCAGCCTCCGCCTCCTCGCGCTCCGCGACGGCCGCCTCGAGGGCCCCACGGGCACGGGCGACCTCGTCCTCGAGCTCGGCCTCGGTGACCCGCACCCGCTCCGCCTGTCGCTCGAGGTCGTCGGGGTCCTGCCCGCGCTGTGTGGGCTCCGGGCGCCCCAGGAGGCGCAGCCGCTCCTCCGCGAGCGTCTGCGTCCCGCGCAGCCGCTCGCGCAGGGACGACAACCGGTACCAGACGTCGGTGGCCGCTCCGAGCGCCGGGGCCGCCGCGGCGGCGTCGCGCTCGTGCGCCGCGAGCCGGTCCCGGGCAGCGGCGAGCTGCCGTTCGACGTCGCTCTGCTGGGCTCGCAGCGCGGTCTCGTCCGCGATCTCCTGCTCGAGGGTCGCCGTGAGCTGGGCCAGGTCGTCGGCGAGGAGGCGGGCACGGGCGTCGCGCACGTCGGCCTGGATCGTCGCGGCCTTGCGAGCGATCTCCGCCTGACGCCCGAGCGGGCCCAGCTGACGCCGCACCTCGGTCGTGAGGTCGGCGAGCCGCGTGAGGTTGGCCTGCATGGCGTCGAGCTTGCGGAGCGCCTTCTCCTTGCGCTTGCGGTGCTTGAGGACGCCGGCGGCCTCCTCGACGAACCCTCGCCGGTCCTCCGGCGTCGCGCGCAGCACCGCGTCGAGCTGCCCCTGCCCGACGATGACGTGCATCTCTCGCCCGATGCCCGAGTCGGAGAGCAGGTCCTGGATGTCGAGCAGTCGGCACGGCGACCCGTTGATCGCGTACTCGGAGCCGCCGCTGCGGAACAGCGTCCGGGAGATCGTCACCTCGGTGTAGTCGATCGGCAGCGCGCCGTCGGTGTTGTCGATCGTCAGCGCGACCTCGGCGCGCCCGAGCGGCGGCCTGCCGGTCGTGCCGGCGAAGATGACGTCCTCCATCTTGCCGCCACGCAGCGTCTTCGCGCCCTGCTCCCCCATCACCCAGGCGAGCGCGTCGACGACGTTCGACTTCCCCGACCCGTTCGGCCCGACGACGCACGTCACGCCGGGCTCGAAGCTCAGCGTCGTCGCCGAGGCGAACGACTTGAAGCCCCGGAGCGTCAGCGTCTTGAGGTGCACGGCCCGAGCCTAGACCGGCCTCCCCACGATCCCGCGCATCTGCGCGGCTGCGAGCGGCAGGCAAGGTCAGGTCACGGACCGCCCGAAGTCCCGGCCCCGAACCCGGGGTTGTGCGCCACCGCCGGTGCCGAACCCCGGCTTGTGCGTCACGGTCATGCGCCGAACCCCGGGTTGTGCGTCACGAAGACGTCCTCCTGACGCACAACCCGGGGTTCGGCAAGGACGGTACGACGTCGACACGGAGCCGGGGTGGGGCGTGGTGGCGAGACGCGCTACGAGCCGACGCCGGAGCCGGGGGTGGGGCGGGTCGTGGTGGGTCTGGCGGGAGCCGCGAGGAACGAGCGGCGGATGGTAGACCCGCCCCGCCCCCGGCGCAGGTGTCGGCGGAGGCGAGGCGAGCGGCGGGTGCTACCCCGAGCGAACGACGAGGAAAGTCAGCCCAGCTCGGGGAACCAGAGCGCGATCTCGCGCGCGGCGGACTCGGGCGAGTCGGAGCCGTGGACGAGGTTCTGCTGGACCTTGAGGCCCCAGTCACGACCGAGGTCGCCGCGGATCGTGCCGGGCGTGGCGTCGGTGGGATTCGTGGCGCCGGCGAGCGAGCGGAACCCGGGGATGACGCCCTGGCCCTCGGCGACGACCGCGAGGATCGGGCCCGACAGCATGAAGTCGACGAGCGGCTGGTAGAACGGCTTGCCCTCGTGCTCGGCGTAGTGCGCGGCGAGCAGCTCCGGGGTGGCGTCGAGCAGCCGGACGGCCGCGAGCGTGTAGCCCTTGGTCTCGATGCGGCGGAGGATCTCGCCGGACAGGCCCCGGCGGACGCCGTCGGGCTTGACGAGGACGAGGGTGCGTTCGATCGTTTCGGTCACGGCGGGTGCGACGTCGGTCATGGCGGCGAGCCTACCGGGGGACGCCGTCCGTCCCCGAACCGTCCGGACGGCTCAGTCGGCGTTCGGGGCCGTCTCGGGGTTCTCGGCGTCGTACGCGGCGCGCTCGCGGTCGATGCGGCCGCCGAGTCGCAGGGAGACGATCCACAGGGCGACGAAGATGCCGCCCACGACGAACATCATCGGGACGACGAGCCCGAACCCGAGGACGGGGACCTGCACGACGGTGCCGCCGACGTAACCGCCGGGTGTGCCGACCATGCGGGACAGGACGACGAGCACGACGAAGAGCACGCCCCCGACGATCCAGATCGACGCGGGGGTCGGCAGCTCGAGCGGCCCGCGCGAGTAGGGGATGTCGCGCAGGCCGTAGGCGACCAGGGTCGCGAAGACGACGAGGAACGCCTCGAGCAGGAGCGTCGTCGACGCGAACTGCTCCTTCGCGGACTTCTTGGGCTTGATGCGGTCGCCCGGGGACGGGCGCACCGGCCCCGCCGCGCGGCCGTGGCGGGACGGCTGCGGGGCGGGGGCCGGCGACGACGGGGTGGAGCTCACCCGGTCAGGATACCGGCGCGTCGTCGCGCGGCCGGTCCGCCGACGGTGTCTGCGACGCTGCGCGACCCGGCGCCGCGTCCGCCGCGGGCTCGCTGCCGACGACGGCCACGACCGGCTCGTCCTGCGCGGCGTCGTCGGCCGCCGGACGTGCCTGCCCCGGGTCGGCGACGGCCTCGCCGCGCGCGACCATCCCCGCGACGTCCGACAGGCGGACTTCCTTGAGGAACAGCGCGAGGACGAACCCGACGAGGACGAGCGGCACGAGGTACCAGAACGCCGGGGCGAGCGCGTCGGTGAAGGCGTCGACGACGCCGGTGTGCACCGGCTCGGGGAGCGCCTGGACCATCTCCGGCGTGAGGGACGAACCCTCCGCGCCCTCCGGGACGCTGCCCGCGGGCAGGCCCGCGAAGACGCCCTCGAGGTTGTCAGCGAGGCGCGACGTGAAGATGGTCGAGAACAGCGCGGTGCCCACGGCGGCGCCGATCTCGCGGAAGAAGTTGTTGGCGCTCGTCGCGGTGCCGAGCTCGTGCGGGTCGACGGAGTTCTGGACCGCGAGGACGATCGTCTGCATGACGAGGCCCATGCCGGCGCCCATGACGAAGATCATCGCGCCGAAGAGCACCATGGACATGTCGCCCGTGATCTGCGTGAGCCACATCATGCCGAGCGCGGTGATCCCGAGGCCGGCGATGGGGAACATCCGGTAGCGACCCGTCTTGGTGATCGCGATACCGGAACCGATGGCGGTGAGCATCACGCCGACCATCATCGGCAGCATGAGGAACCCCGACTCGGTCACCCCGGCGCCGGTCGACATCTGCAGGAACGTGGGCAGGAACGCGAGCGCCGAGAACATGCCCATGCCGAGCACGAGACCGATGAGCGTCGCGATGGTGAAGGTCGGGTTCTTGAACAGGTGCAGCGGGAGGAGCGGCTCCTCGGCGCGGTTCTCGACCACGATGAACGCGGCGATCGAGACGACGACGGCCGCCACGAGCCCGAGCAGCCACGGGTCGGACCAGTCGTAGCCGCGCGACGAGGTGAGCGACTCCCAGCTCGTGACGAGGACGATGCCGGACGTCGCGACGACCATGAAGAAGATGCCGGCGACGTCGATCTTGCGGCCGGAGCGGTGCGAGGGGAGCTTGAGCGCGACCCAGCCGACGATGAACGCGGCGATGCCGATGGGGACGTTGATCCAGAAGGCCCAGCGCCAGCCCGGGCCCTCGGTGAACCAGCCGCCGAGGAGCGGGCCGATCACGGCCGCGATGCCGAACAGGGCGCCCATCGGGCCCATGTACTTGCCGCGGTCCTTGGCGGGCACGATGTCCGCGATGATCGCCTGGGAGAGGATCATGAGCCCGCCACCGCCGAGACCCTGCACGCCGCGCCACGCGACGAGCTCGGGGAACGACTGCGCGAAGCCCGCGCCCGCGGAGGCGACCGTGAACAGGCCGATCGCGACGAGGAACGGCCAGCGCCGTCCCCACAGGTCGCCGAACTTGCCGTAGAGCGGCATGACGATCGCGATCGCGAGGATGTACGCGGTGATGACCCAGCCCTGGTGCTCCACGCCGTGGAGCTCACCGACGATCGTGGGCATGGCGGTGCCGACGATGGACTGGTCGAGCGAGGACAGGAACATCGACGCCATGAGGGCGCCGAAGATCACCCACACGGTGCGCGGGGTGAGCACGACGAGCGGCTTGCCGCCGTCCGGCGGGGCCGCGGGCGAGGCGGTCTGAGGGCTGGCCATGGGAGTTCCACTTCGGTCGGGACGGGTTGCACGCGCCGGCGGGCGCGCGGGCCCGTCGTCGGGGATGGTGCGTCGGCCGGCGTGCTGCCGGCCGTCGGTCGTAGGACCGCGCGGAGCACGGTCAGCCGTGGGGCGGGGTCGGTCGTCGTGCGGGGTCAGTCGTGCGGTGCGGGGTCAGTCGTGCGGTGCGGGGTCAGTCGTGCGGTGCGGGGGAAAGGAGCGAGCGGAGCTGTGCCACGACGTCGTCCAGGTGGTCGGCCGGGCCGCCCTCGCCGCCTCGCTTCTGCCACTCGAGCGCGCTCACGCGCAGCAGTGTCATCACGACGAGGGCGAGCAGCTCCGGGTCGGCCGTGTACGCCTGGGCGAGGCGACGCGCGGCGAAGAGCTCGACCAGCCCGGCGCGGTGCTCCTCGACCCACCCGACGTGGCGCACGAGGAGCCGCGGCTCGCGCGTCACGAGCTCGAGCGTGCAGTGCATCCGCTCGGGTGAGACCCCCTGGTGCCCGAACACGTCGGCCACGAGCACGGCCAGGTCGTCGAGCAGGGTCCCGGTCGGCCCGCCCGCGACGAACGCGGCGGCGACCTCCGGTCGGATCTCGAACGGCTCGAGGCCGAGCACGGCGTCGTCCTTCGACGGGAAGTAGTTGAAGAACGTGCGGGGCGAGACCCCGACCGCGTCGCAGATGTCCTCGACCGTCACGGCGTCCAGGTCGCGGTCGAGGACGAGGCGCTGGGCGGCCTCGACGAGCTCGTCGCGCCGACGCTGCTTCTTGCGGGCGCGCAAGCCGCCGGCGGTGTCGGGAGTCGACGAGGTCGCAATCACCCGCCGATTATTGCAGTCAGCGCAATTTTGCATCAACTGCAAAAGTGCGTGACGTCGATCACATGCCCGGTCAGGCCTCTCCGAACCCACCCTCGACCGCACCGACGACCGCGTCCAGCGCCTCGCGCGCCTGCGGCCCGTCCGCCGTCACCGCGAGCTCCTGCCCGCCCGTGGCGCCGAGCTTCATGAGCTCGAGCACGCTCGCGCCGTTCACGCCGTCGATCGTGACCGCGGCGTCGTAGCCGGCGATCAGGCGCGCCAGGACGGCGGCCGGACGCGCGTGCAGGCCGAGCGGGTTGCGCAGGGTCACCCGGGCGGCGGCCACGCCGTCCGGCACCTCGTCGGTGCTCGGGGCCGCGTCGTCCGAACCTGCCCGGGGCGCGGCGTCGGCTGCGGCCGGGGCGAAGGTGCTCCCCGCGTGCTCCGCGGAGGCGAGGACCGCCGGGACGTCCCCTCCCCCGTGCGCGGTCACGGCCGCCGCGACCGCACCCTCGACGAACGGGGCGTCGGCGAGCGCGACGCGGCCGTCCAGCCCGTCCTCGAGGTCGAGCACGGACTCCACCGTCATCACGGCGGACCCGAGGTCCGCGAGGATCACCACGCCGTCCGCCACCGCCAGCGCCTCCGACACCGCGCCGGAGACCCGGTCGTAGCTCGTCCCGAGCCCGCCGTCGTCCGTCCCGCCGGCGGCCAGTAGCTCTACCCCCGGAGCCATCTGGGCCGCGAGCTCGACCGCGCCCTGGGCCAGCCGCTGGGAGTGGGAGACGAGGACGAGGGCGACACGGGCGCGCGCGGGCGCCGGACCACCGCCCGCCACGCTCAGGCCGCCCCGCGAACGTCCGCGGCTGCGTCCCGCGCGGCCTCGAGCAGGATCGCCGTCGACGTCGCACCCGGGTCCTGGTGGTCGGCGCTGCGCTCACCGAGGTAGCTCGCGCGACCCTTCGTGGCCACGAGCGGCACGGTCGCCTCGGCGCCGGCCCGCGCCGCGCGCGCCGCGGCGTCGAGCACCTCGGTGGTGGTCGCGCCGTCGTGCGCAGCGGCCTCGGCGGCGTCGACCGCGGGCTGCCACGCGTCGACCATGGTCTTCTCCCCGACGACGGCCTTGCCCCGCGCGGTGATGCCCTCCAGCGCGCCCTCGAGCAGGGCGACGACGCCCTGGGCGTCGAGCTCCGCGAGGCCCGTGACCTTGGCCGCGCGCAGGTACGCCGTGCCGTAGAGCGGGCCGGAGGCGCCGCCGACCGACGACATGAGCGTGGTCGCGACGAGCTTGAGGACGTCCCCGATCTGCTCCGGGGTCTGCGTCACGTCGAGCTTCGCCACCACGGCGCGGTAGCCACGGTCGAGATTCTCGCCGTGGTCGCCGTCCCCGATCTGTCGGTCCAGCTCGGTCAGCTCGTCCTTCGACGCCGCGATTCGCTCGGCGCTCAGCCGAGCCCAACGGTCCGCCCAGGCCACGTCCAGCGTCATGCCCCACCTCTCCTTGCCGCAGAACCGGCGGAACCGCCGGCTCCGGAGACCGCTCGCGTCGCGGGCGGGCGCCCGCCGAGCGGCGCCACGGCCGTCGGCAACCGGACTGTCACCAGTGCAGCGCAGGCGTGCGGACGGGAGCGTCCCACAGCGTGGTGAGCTCGTCGTCCAGGCGCAGCACGGTCACCGACGCCCCCTGCATCTCCAGCGACGTGACGTAGTTGCCCACGAGCGACCGCGTGACGCGCACGCCGCGCTCCTCGAGCAGTCTCCTCGCTCGACCATAGACGACGTACAGCTCCGACAACGGGGTACCGCCCATTCCGTTAACGAACAGCAACACGTCCTCGCCGCTCGCGAGCCCGAGGTCGTCGGCGACCGGGTCGAGCAGCATCTGCGTCACGTCGTCGGCCGGGGCGAGGGGGATGCGGTGGCGACCCGGCTCCCCGTGGATGCCGATGCCGATCTCCACCTCGTCGTCGCCGAGGTCGAAGCTCGGGCGCCCGACGTGGGGCACCGTGCAGGCCGTCAGGGCGACGCCCATCGAGCGGACGTTCGCGACGACGCGTCCCGCGATCTCCGTGACGGCGCCGAGGTCGTCGCCCCGCTCGGCCGCGGCGCCCGCGATCTTCTCGACGCACACCGTCCCCGCGACCCCGCGGCGGCCCGCCGTGTACAGCGAGTCCTCGACCGCGACGTCGTCGTTGACGAGGATGCTCGTGACCTGCGTGCCCTCGGCCTCGACGAGCTCGACCGCGGTCTCGAAGTTGAGGACGTCGCCCGTGTAGTTCTTGACGATCGCGAGCACGCCCGCGCCCGAGTCGGCCGCGAGCACCGCGGGCACGATCTGGTCCGGCGTGGGCGACGTGAACACCGCACCCGGCACCGCGGCGTCGAGCATGCCGGCGCCGACGAAGCCCGCGTGCAGCGGCTCGTGGCCCGATCCCCCGCCCGAGACGAGCCCGACCTTTCCGGCCACCGCACCACCGGCGCGCGTGACGAACGGCGGCGAGAGGTGCACCTCGACGAGATCGGCGTGCGCGAGGCCGAAGCCTGCCAGGGACTCGGCGACCGCGTCCTGCGGGTCGTTGAGCAGCTTCTTCACGGTGGTTCCTCCGTCGTCGGTCGGCGGCGTGCCGGGCCTGCCCCGCCCGACGGCGCTGGGACCATCAAACACCCGGGCGACAGGCCGCGCGCGCCACGGTGTCAGCCGCGTCCGAGCAGGATCCGTGCGTCGGCGACCGTGACGACGGAACCGGTCACGAGGACACCGGTCCCCGTGCCCACGCCGACGGGATCGGCGGCCTCCGCGAGGTCGACGGCGATCTGGAGCGCCTCGTCGAGCCGTTCCGTGCTGCGCACGCGGTCCTCGCCGAAGACCTCCGCGGCGAGCTCGGCGAGGTCGGTGACGTCGGCCGACCGGTCGGAGCTGTTCCGGGTGATGACGACCTCTGCCAGGACCGGCTCGAGCGCGACGAGCAGCGACTCGGCGTCCTTGTCCCCCATGATCCCCACCACGCCGACGAGGTGCCGGAAGTCGAACGCCTCGTCGAGCGCGGCGACGAGCGCCTCGGCCCCCGCGGCGTTGTGCGCGGCGTCGACGAGGACGGCCGGGCTGGACCGCACGACCTCGAGGCGGCCCGGCGACGTGACGTCCGCGAACGCCGTCTCGACGAGCCCACCGTCGAGCGACCGTCCCCCCATCAGGGTCTCCACGGCGGTCAGGCCCAGCAGCGCGTTGTGCGCCTGGTGCGCGCCGTGCAGCGGGAGGAAGATCTCGGTGTACAGCGCGACGGGGGTGCGCAGGTCGACGAGCTGGCCTCCCACGGCCACGTGACGCTGCGCGACCTCGAGGTCGACGCCCTCGCGCAGGACCCGCGCGCCGACCTGGCGCGCGCGGTCGAGCACGACCTCGAGCACCTCGGGCTCCTGCTCCGCGACGACCACGGTGGCACCGTCCTTGATGATGCCCGCCTTGTTCCCCGCGATCTCCTCGAGCGTGCTGCCGAGCCACCGCTCGTGGTCGTGCGCGACGGGCGTGACGACCGCGACGTCGCCGTCGACGACGTTCGTGGAGTCCCACGTACCGCCGAGGCCGACCTCGACGACCGCGACGTCGACCGGCGCGTCGGCGAAGGCCGCGAGCGCCATCACCGTGAGCACCTCGAAGAAGCTCAGGCGCGGCCCGCCCGCCTCCTGCGACTCGCCGTCCACGACGCCGACGTACGGGGCGACGTCCTCCCACACCTCGACGAACCGGCGCGCGGAGAGCGGCTCGCCGTCGACCTGGATGCGCTCGGTGACGCTCGTCAGGTGCGGGCTCGTGAACAGCCCGGTCCGCAGCCCGTGCTCGCGCACGAGCCTCTCGGCCATGCGCGCCGTCGAGCTCTTGCCGTTCGTCCCCGTGAGGTGGACGACCCGGTACGACCGCTGCGGGTCGCCGAGCAGCTCGAGGACGCGCCGGACGCGGTCGAGCGTCGGGTCGATGTCGTGCTCGGGAGCACGCGCCATGATGTGGCCGTACACCTCGCGCAGCGACTCCTGCGCGGCGGCGTCCTCCGCGGCCTCGCGCGCGGTGGCCGCGGACTTCTTGCCGGTCGGCCGCCTGTGGTCCCTGGCGCTCACGCCGTCACCCCGTCCTTCTCGCTGGTCCCCTGGTCGTCGGCCTTCTCGACGCGCACCGCGCGCTGGTCCGTGGGCGAGGTCTCGACCACGACCTCGACCGCGAGCGTCTCGCGCGCCACCAGGTCGCGGTGCTCGGTGACGGCAGCGACCCACTCCCCGGGGACGTCGAGCGACAGGCGGATCCGGTCGGCGACGTCGAGGCCCGCGGCCTTGCGCGCGTCCTGGACGTCGCGGACCACGTCGCGCGCGTACCCCTCGGCGAGGAGCGCGTCGTCGAGCGCGAGGTCGAGCACGACGAAACCGCCGCCGGGCAGCACGGCCGCGGCGACCGTCGGGCCGCCGTCCGCGTCGGACCCGCCCTCGCGCGCGGCGACGACCGTCGCGAGCTCGTACTCGCCCTCGACGAGCGGCACGTCGCCGTCCGGCGTCGTCACGACGACGCTCCCGTCGTCCTCCTGGCGCCACGCCCCGGCCTTCGCGGCCTGGATCGCGGCCTGCACGCCGCGGCCCAGGCGCGGGCCGGCCTTGCGGGCGTTGACCGCGAGGCGCTGCGTGACGCCGAACCGCTCGGCCGCGTCGGAGTCCGTCGACCCGAGGTCGACGGCCTTGACGTTGAGCTCGCGCGCGAGCAGGTCGGTGTACGGCGCGAGGGCAGCGGGATCGTCGACGACGACCGTCAGGCGCGCGAGCGGCTGGCGCACCCGCAGCTGGTGCGCCTTGCGCAGGCTGAGCGCGGACGACGCCACGGCCCGGACCTCGTCCATCGCGGCGACGAGCGCGTCGTCGGCGGCCAGCCCGGCGTCCGCCCCCTGGCCGTCGACCGTCGGCCAGTCGACGAGGTGCACGGACCTGCCGCCGGTCAGACCGCGCCAGACCTCCTCGGTGAGCAGCGGCGCGAGCGGCGCCATGACGCGCGTGAGGGTCTCGAGCGCGGTGTACAGCGTGTCGAACGCGTCGGCGTCCTCGGCCCAGAACCGGTCGCGCTGCGTGCGCACGTACCAGTTGGTGAGGACGTCGAGGTGCTCGCGCACGGTCTCGCACGCGCCCGCGATGTCGTACGCGTCGAGCTGCGCCGTGACGCGCACGACAAGGTCGTGCGTCCGCGCGAGCAGGTACCGGTCGAGGGCCGCCATCCCCGCCACGCGCTCGGGCGTGACCTTCTGCGCGACGTAGCCCGCGCCGTCGGCGCAGCTGTTCGCGTAGAGGGTGAAGAAGTAGTACGTGCTCCACAGCGGCAGCAGCACCTGGCGCACGGCGTCGCGGATCCCGTCCTCGGTGACGACGAGGTTGCCGCCGCGCAGGATGGGTGAGGCCATGAGGAACCAGCGCATCGCGTCGGAGCCGTCGCGGTCGAAGACCTCGTTGACGTCCGGGTAGTTGCGCAACGACTTGCTCATCTTGCGCCCGTCGGAGCCCAGCACGATCCCGTGCGAGATCGCGGACCGGAACGCGGGCCGGTCGAACAGCGCCGTCGACAGGATGTGCAGCATGTAGAACCAGCCGCGCGTCTGGCCGATGTACTCGACGATGAAGTCCGCGGGGTTGTGGTGCGCGAACCAGTCCGCGTTCTCGAACGGGTAGTGCACCTGCGCGTAGGGCATGGAGCCGGAGTCGAACCACACGTCGAGCACGTCCTCGACGCGGCGCATCGTCGAGCGGCCCGTCGGGTCGTCCGGGTTCGGGCGCGTGAGCCGGTCGACGTAGGGGCGGTGCAGGTCCGGCCGGCCCTTCTCGTCGCGCGGCAGCGTGCCGAAGTCGCGTTCGATCTCCTCGAACGAGCCGTAGACGTCGATGCGCGGGTGCTGCGGGTCGTCGGACTTCCACACCGGGACCGGGCTGCCCCAGAACCGGTTGCGCGTGATCGACCAGTCGCGCGCGTTCTCGAGCCACTTCCCGAACTGGCCGTGCTGGATGTGCTCGGGCGTCCAGGCGATCTGCTCGTTGAGCTCGAGCATGCGGTCCTTGAAGGTCGTCACCGCGACGAACCACGACGACACGCCCATGTAGATGAGCGGCTGCCGGCAGCGCCAGCAGTGCGGGTAGGAGTGCGCGTACGACTCGCGGCGCAGCAGGACCGTGCCCGGGCTCGTCGCGCCGAGGGCGACCTCGGGCATCTCCTCGCCGTCGCGACCCGGCTGCTGCCGTGCGGCGTCGTGGCGCGTGCGGCCCTTGAGGTGGTCGATGATCAGCGCGTTGGCGTCGAACACCTGCAGGCTCTCGTAGTCGACCACGGGGAACGTGAACTTCCCGTCGGGGCCCACCGGCAGCACCGGCTCGATGTTCTCGCGGTCCGAGACGACCTTGTCGTCCTCGCCGAACGCGCCGGCGCCGTGCACGAGGCCGGTGCCGTCCGTCGTCGTGACGAAGTCCGCCTCGACGACGCGGTGCGCGTTCGCGTGGCCCGCGTAGTAGGAGAACGGCGGCGTGTAGGAGCGGCCCAGGAGGTCGGTGCCCTTGAGCCGCTCGACGACCTGGGTGGTGACGTCGCCCTCGGCCCCGTCCGCGCCGGGGTCCGTCAGCTCGCGCGCGTACGCCTGGAGCCGCGCCTCGGCGAGCACGTAGCGCTCCTTCACGCCCGTCGCCGACGACTCGACGACGACGTAGTCGACGTCCGGGCCGACCATGACGACGAGGTTGGACGGGAGCGTCCACGGCGTCGTCGTCCACACGAGCGCGAGCTCGCCCGTCACGAGGCGCAGACCCACCGTGACGGCCGGGTCCTGGCGGACCTGGTACACGTCCTCGTCCATGCGCAACTCGTGGTTCGACAGCGGCGTCTGGTCGTTCCAGCAGTACGGCAGCACGCGGAAGCCCTCGTAGACGAGGCCCTTCTCGTGCAGGGACTTGAACGCCCACATGACCGACTCCATGAAGGTGGGGTCGAGCGTCTTGTAGTCGGCGTCGAAGTCGACCCAGCGCGCCTGGCGCGTGACGTAGTCGCGCCACTCGCCGGTGTACTTGAGCACCGACGCGCGGCACGCGTCGTTGAACCGCTCGATCCCCAGCTCGAGGATCTCCTCCTTGGTCTTGATCCCGAGCTGGTCCATCGCCTCGAGCTCGGCCGGCAGTCCGTGCGTGTCCCACCCGAAGCGACGCTCGACGCGCCTGCCGCGCATCGTCTGGTAGCGCGGCACGACGTCCTTCGCGTACCCGGTGAGCAGGTGGCCGTAGTGCGGGAGCCCGTTGGCGAAGGGCGGGCCGTCGTAGAAGACGAACTCGTTGCTGCCGTTCTCCCCGGCGGGGTGGCGCTCGACCGACGCGCGGAACGTGTCGTCCGCGTCCCAGTACGCGAGCACCTCGCGCTCGATCGCCGGCAGGTCCGGCGAGGCGGGGATGCCGAACGACGCGCCGGCAGGGGTCTCGACGGCCGGATCTGGGGCGGGCGAACGGTGCAGCGGGTAGGCCATGGTCTCGAGGCTCCGATGAGTGGTGGTCCGGGTCGTGCTCTCCTGCGAGGACGACGTCCCTGCCCCGAGGGGAGGGTGCCGCGGTACCACCTCGCTTGCCGGCGCGTGCGCGCCGACCGCTCGTCGAAGGCTGTGACGGGCCTGCCCCGTCCGGTTCTACTGAGGACCTGCTCGCCTACGCGTGCGCGACGGCGCGGGTCCCGTTCTTCCGGAGGCTCACCGGTGATGGCCGGGTCGATGCCTGTGCGTCCATGGTAGCGGGGGCGTGCAACCCGGCCCGCCGCTCGGTCGGCGCGGCGGCTCGAGGACGGCGGCGGGCGCTGTACGCGTCGATGTCGCGCGCGACGAGCCACTCGACCGTGAGGGGCGGGGTCGATGCCGGGGTATCGGCCGGGCTGGGGGCGTAGGTGCCGGGGAGGTACATGGTGGTCTCGCGTCCTTCGGTGACGGGCGTCAGGGATGCAGACCGGTTCCGCGTGGGCGAGTCATCGATGACTCGCCGAGGAACCCGGCGACCGTCGCGCCCCTGCGCTCCGTGCCCGACGGGTTCGTCGGGCTACCGAGAGGGAGGGACGGGAGGCTGCTCGCGGACACCTGGTCGGCTGCGCGTGGCGCCGCGAGCCGTCAACAACAGGACGAGGCCGGGGCGACCTGCGGGCGCGCGGCGACGAGCAGGAGGCTCGTGGGGCGCGCGGTGGAGGTCACGCGCACATGCTGCCATCAGCCGACGCGGACGTCCACCTCGTGCCAGCCGCTCGCGCCGTCGGGTGCCGGGGCCGCGACGTCGGACGTCTGCACCTCACCGTCCGCGTCGGTCGCGCGCACGGTGAGACGGTGGTCGCCGGCGTCGGCGTCCCACGCGAACGACCACTGCCGCCACGTGTCCGCGCCGACCGTCTCGGCGAGCGTCGCGGGCTCCCACGGGCCGTCGTCGACCCGCACCTCGACGGCCTCGATGCCGACGTGCTGCGCCCACGCGACGCCGGCGACGGTCACCTCGCCCTCGTCCACCGCGGTGGATGCCCGCGGCGTGTCGATGCGCGACGCGAGCTTGATCGGGCCGCGCTCGGACCACCCGCGGGTCGACCAGTAGGCGACGTCGTCGGCGAACGTGGTGACCTTGAGGTCCGTCACCCACTTCGTCGCGGACACGTAGCCGTACAGGCCCGGGACCACCAGCCGCGCCGGGAACCCGTGCTCGGCAGGCAGGGGCTCGCCGTTCATCCCCACCGCGAGGAGGCACTCGCGCCCCTCGTCCTGGAGCACCTCGAGCGGGGTGCTCGCCGTCCACCCGTCGGCGCTCGTCGACAGCACCATGTCGGCGCCGTCCCGCACGCCGGCGCGCGCGAGGAGCTCGCGGACCGGGTAGCCCAGCCACAGCGCGTTGCCGACGAGGTCGCCCCCGACGGAGTTCGAGACGCACGTGAGCGTCAGGTGGTGCTCGACGAGAGGGAGCGCGAGGAGCTCGTCGAGCGTGATCTCGAACGGCTCGTCGACGAGGCCGGAGACGCGCAGGGTCCAGGAGTCCGGGTCGACCTGCGGCACGCGCAGCGCCGTGTCGATGCGGTAGAAGTCGTCGTTCGGGGTGACGTAGGGCGCGAGGCCCGGAACGCCGAGGTCGGCGCCGGCCGGGACGGCAGGAGCCGCGACCGACGGGGCAGGCAGCCGCAGCGCCTCCCGGGCCGCGGTCACCGCACGGGACCCGGCCGACACGGCACGCGACGTCGCGAGTGCGACCACGCCCGCTGCGACGGTCAGACCCGTCACGAGGAGGAACCGGCGCCGGTCGGGCCCGGTCGCGGCCGGGACGTCCGCGCCGGGTGACGTCGTCCCCACGCCGCTGTCCAGCAGCGCGGCCGGCCGCAAGGTCCCGAGCGCGGCGCGCAGCAGGAGGACCGCGAGGCCGACGCCGACGACGCTCGGCAGTGCCCAGGCGAGGCTCGCGCCGGGGCGCACGACGGCGACCACCGCCGCCACCGCCCCCACGACCACGAGCAGGACCGCGCCCCACGGTGGCCGGCGCAGCTCGAGCCACCCGGCGAACGCGGCACCCGCGGCGAGCACGAGGACCATCGTGCCGATCAGCACCGTCTTGTCCGCCGTGCCGAACGTCTCGACCGCCCAGTCCTTGAGGGGTGCGGGCACGGAGTCCACGACGCCGGCTCCCGCGGCGAACAGCGGACTCGAGCCGGGGGCCACGAACGACGCCACGAGCTCCGCGACGGCGAACCCGGTGGCCGCTGCGGCGACACCGGCGAACGCGGCCCACAGGCCGGAGCGTGGTCGAGGTACGGGCTGCGTCGTCGTCACGCCTCAGGGTGCGCTCTCGCGGCGTGCCGGCGCCACCTCGTCCGTGTCCTGCACCGCAACCGTCAGGAACCCGTAAGAGCTCGTGCTCACCCGCAGCTGCGCGGCGGCCCCTCGACGACGAGCGTGGGGCGCCTACGCGGCCGGTCGCGGCACGCGCGCGAGGTCCGACTGCCCCAGCCACGTGGGCAGGCTGCGCCGCGCGGCGCTCGGGCCGTCGAGCACCACGTCTCCGCGGCGCAGCGCGCGCTCCCACGTGGTGTCGCCGCGCCATACGTGAGTCAGGGCGCGCAGGCCGGAGCGGACGACGACCGCCGGGTCGAGCCCGGGGTCGACGTCGCACAGGTCCGCGTCGCCGTCGCGCACGACGAGCCACCAGCGCGCGACCCGCGCTTCGACGTCGTCGAGCCGGAACTCGACGGCCGTGGGCTCACTCGGCCAGGACGACACGGGCACGGTGCGCCGCACGTCCCAGAACAGCAGGTGCGGGTCGAGGTCCTCCTCGCCGAGCTCGCTGATCCACCGCGCGCCCCACGCACCGAGCGACTCGACGACGGGGCGCAGCTCCTCGCCAGCGACCGTCAGGCGGTACCTCGACCGGCCGCCGATCTCGGAGCGCCGGACCACGCCTGCACGTTCGAGCGTGCGCAACCGCTTTGCCAGGAGTGCCGGCGACATCTTCGGGTTCCCTCGCCGGAGCTCGTTGAAGTGCGTGCTCCCGGCGAGCAGCTCGCGCACGACGAGCAGCGTCCACCGCTCGTCGAGCACCTCCATGGCCTTGGCCACCGGGCAGAACTGGCCGTACGTCGCCATCGCCGTCTCCCTCGTCCGCCCCGCGTCCGCACATCCAGTCGACACCCGGAGGGCGGGTCCGCACCAGCCTCGTCGAGAAGCAGGGTGGTACAGATCCAGCACTGGATGCCCACCTGGAGGGAGCGCGACGCTGTTCGGACGTGACCCACCACGGTCCGCCACCGCGGACGGAAGAGCAGGAGACACGCATGACCGACACCGTCGTCCTCTCGGACCTCAAGACCCGGCACCGCGCGATGTGGGCGTCCGGGGACTACCCCGCGGTCGCGGCGGAGGTGGTGCACGCCCTCGGCGAGGACCTCGTCACCGCGTGCGGCGTGCACGCCGGTCAGCGCGTGCTGGACGTCGCGGCGGGCACGGGCAACGCGGCGATCGCGGCGGCAGCGCGCGGCGCGGACGTCGTCGCGTCCGACCTCACCCCCGAGCTGCTCGACGTCGGGCGCCGGCTCGCGGCCGAGCGCGACGTGGAGCTCGCGTGGCAGCAGGCCGACGCGGAGGACCTGCCGTTCGAGGACGCGTCGTTCGACGTCGTCCTTTCCGCCATCGGCGTGATGTTCGCGCCGCACCACCAGGAGGCCGCGGACGAGCTCGTGCGCGTCACGCGGCCGGGCGGGACGATCGGCCTCGCGAGCTGGACGCCCGGCGGGTTCATCGGGCAGATGTTCGCGACGATGAAGCCCTTCGCGCCCGCTCCCCCGCCCGGGGCGCAGCCTCCGCCGCTCTGGGGCGACGAGGCGCACGTGCGGTCGCTGCTCGGCGACCGCGTGACCGACGTCCGCGCCGAGGTGCGGACCCTGCCCGTCACGCTGTTCGCGGACGGCGAGGCGTTCCGCGCCTACTTCGCCTCCCGGTACGGGCCCACCATCGCCGTGCGCCGCAGCCTCGAGGGTGACCCGGACCGGCTCGCCGAGCTCGACGCGGCGCTGCGCGATCTCGGCGCGCGTCACCTCGACGCCGACGGTGCGGGACCACGAGCGATGGGCTGGGAGTACCTGCTCCTCGTGGCGACGCGGGCCTGACGCTCCGGCGGGGTCGGACGCCCCCGGCAGCAGGCCCGGTGGCCAGCAGTCCCGGTCAGGCGTCCCGGTGCGCGGCCTCGCGCGCCGGGACGCCCTTCGGCTCAAGCGGGGCGCGCCACAGCGAGTAGGTCGACGCCTGCGCGACCGGCCGCAGGATCAGCGAGTCGATGTTCACGTGGTGCGGCCGGGTGACGGCGAACGTCACGACGTCGGCGACGTCGTCGGCGGTGAGCGGGTCCTCGACGCCCGCGTACACGGCGTCCGCCCCGGACTGGTCGCCGTGGTAGCGGTTGAGCGAGAACTCGGGCGTGTGCACCAGCCCGGGAGCGATCTCGATGACGCGGATCGGCTCACCGACCAGCTCGAGCCGCAGCGTCCTCGCGACGCCGAGCAGCGCGTGCTTCGACGCGACGTAGCCGGACCCGCCGACGTACGTGTCGTGGCCGGCGGTCGACGTCATGAGGACGATGTCGCCGCGGCGCGACGCGCGCAGCAGCGGGAGGAACGCCTTCGTCACGCGGACCGTCCCGAGCACGTTCGTCTCGAACATGTCGCGCCACTCGTCGATCTCCGCCTCGTCGACGTGGTCGACGCCGAGCCCGAAGCCCGCGATGTTGAGCAGCGCGTGCACGGGTCCGCGCGCGGAGGCCTCGGCGACGAGACGCGCGACGTCGTCGTCCGACGTCACGTCGCCGACGACGGGGTGCGCGCCCGTGCGCTCAGCCACGTCCGCCAGGCGGTCCGCACGCCGCGCGAACGCGACGACGTCCCAGCCGCGGGCCCGCAGGAAGCGCACGCACGCCTCGCCGATGCCCGACGACGCGCCGGTCACCACGGCGCGCAGGGGTGAGGTCGTCGGGACGTCGGCAGGCAGGTTCACGAGCTCGGTCACGACGGACACTCTGCCACGCGACGACCGACCGGACCGCCCGCATGCGTCGGACCGGCCCGCGCGTCGCCGTCGGACGCCGTCCGTCACCGTCCATCACCCACCGCCTGGCGGCCGAGCGCTGTGTAGGGTGGACGGTGGACCGCGGGCCGCTGATCTGGCCCGCCGGAGCGATCCCTTCCTGGGCCGCGGGTCCGCAGGACGCGAGATGGCGCGTCGAGCACCGTACCGAGCCGGCACCGGCGTCCCCGTGGGACGACTGCCGTGCGGCTCGGACCCGCCTCGTCCCCGGAGATGCATTCATGCCGTCACGCCACCCCTCGTCCGCCGTCCTCCGTCCCCGCCGTGACCGTCGTCGGGGCGTCGCCGTCACGACGTCCGCCGCTGCCACCGCGGTCGCCGTCCTGCTCGCGGCGTGCTCGTCCGGGACCGCCGGCGGGGGCGACCCGACGGCGGCGGGCGACGCTGCGCCGTCGGGCAGCGACAGCGGCGCCGCTGCCGCGTCCACGCAGTACCCGCTCACCCTCGACGACTGCGGGTTCGAGGTGACGTTCGACGCCGCGCCCGAGCGCGTCGTGACGATCAAGTCGAGCACCACGGAGATGCTGCTCGCGCTCGGCCTCGGTGAGCGGATCGTCGCGTCGGCGTTCCTCGACGGGCCGGTCCCCGACACGCTCGCCGACGCCGCGGCGTCGGTCCCCGCCGTGGCCGAGCCGCTGTCCGACCAGGTGCCCGGCGCCGAGGCGGTCCTCGGCCTCGAGCCCGACCTCGTGTACGCGGGCTGGGAGTCGAACCTCACCGCCGACGGCGCGGGCGACCGCGAGACGCTCGCGCAGCTCGGCGTCGCGACGTACGTCTCCCCCGCCGCGTGCAAGGCGCCCGCGTACATGCCCAACCCGCTGACGTTCGACGACGTCTTCGCCGAGATCACCGAGGTCGGCGAGATCTTCGACGCCCAGGGCGCGGCCGCTGACCTCGTCGCAGAGCAGCGCGCAACCCTCGACGGCGTCACGCCCGACGACCGCGGGCTCACCGCCCTGTGGTACTCCTCCGGGGACGACATCCCGTACGTCGGCGCCGGCATCGGCGCTCCGCAGATGATCATGGACGCCGTCGGCCTGGAGAACGTCGCCGCCGACGTCGAGGACACCTGGACGTCGTACGCCTGGGAGGAGGCGATCGCCGCCGACCCCGACGTCCTCGTGCTCGTCGACGCGGCGTGGAACACCGCGGAGGCGAAGATCGAGCGCCTCGAGTCGAACGCCGCGACGGCCGAGATGACCGCGGTCCGCGAGGGTCGCTACCTGACGATCCCGTTCCCGGCGACGGAAGCCGGCGTGCGCAACGTCGACGCCGTCGTGGACCTCGCCGCGCAGCTGGAGGCACTCGACCTGTGACCGTCGTCGACCGCGTGCCCGGCTCCCCGCACGCCGGCCCGCCGAGAAGGGGGTTTCCGCCCCGGAATCACGCGGATCCGGGGCGGAAGCCCACTTCTCGGCGCGCGCGCCGCGGTGCCGCGTGGTGGGTGCCCGTGGGGGTGGGCGCGCTCGTCGTGACGGTGCTCGTCGCGGTGACGATCGGCCCGGCCGACCTCGCCGTGGGCGACGTGTGGCGGTCGATCGCGTCCCATCTCGGGCTGGGCGGGCTCCTCGGTCTCGAGCCGCTCGGCGCGCTGCAGGACGGGATGGTCTGGCAGCTGCGCCTGCCGCGCGTGCTCACCGCGGCGGCGGTCGGGGCGGGGCTCGCGGTGTGCGGGGTCGTCATGCAGTCGCTCACCCGTAACCCCCTCGCGGACCCGTACCTGCTCGGGCTGTCGTCGGGCGCGTCCCTCGGGGCCGTGCTGGTGCTCGTCGTGGGCTGGACGATGCTGCTTCCCGTCGCCGCGTTCGGCGGGGCGGTCGTCGCGCTCGTCGCGACCCTCGCGCTCGCCGGCGCCGTCGGCACCCTGACACCGAGCCGCACGGTCCTCGCCGGGCTCGCCGTGAGCCAGCTCGCGGCCGCCGCGACGAGCTTCGTCATCTTCTGGTCCGCGACCGGCGACTCCTACCGCGAGATCCTGTCGTGGCTCATGGGGTCCGTCGCCGGAGCGACGTGGACGTCGGTGGCCGTCGCGGGGATCGCGACGCTCGTGCTCGGCACGCTCCTCGCATCGACGGGGTCCGTGCTCGACGCGTTCACGTTCGGCGACACCGCGGCGTCGGCCCTCGGGGTGGACGTCCAGCGCGTGCGCTGGGTCCTGCTGGTCGGCGTCGCGCTGCTCACCGGGGCGCTCGTCTCGCAGTCGGGCTCGATCGGGTTCGTCGGGCTGATCCTGCCCCACGCGGTGCGGCTCCTCACGGGCGCCCGGCACCGGCTGCTGCTCCCGCTCTCGGCACTGTTCGGCGCGTCGTTCCTCGTGTGGGCCGACACGCTCGCGCGCACGGTCTTCGCCCCGCGCGAGCTGCCCGTCGGGATCGTCACCGCCGCGATCGGCGCGCCCGTGTTCGCGCTGCTCCTGTGGCGCGGGAGGAGCACAGCATGACCGAGACCCGCACGACGACGTCCGGCTCGCCGTCCACGCCCTCCGCCCCGGCACCGGCGACGTCCACTCCCATCGACAGCGACGCCGTCGCCGCGCACGATGACCGGCACGGTGACGGGCAGGTTGACGGGCACGGTGACGCTCGAGGCGACGGCCTCGATGCGGCCCGGGTGTCGTGGTCCGTCGCCGGTCGACTGATCCTCGACGGCGTCGACGTGACTGCGCCGCCCGGGACCGTGAGCGGGCTGCTCGGGCCCAACGGCTCGGGGAAGTCGACGCTCCTGCGCGTGCTCGCGGGGGTCCAGGCACCGTCGGCCGCATCGGAGGCATCGGAGGCATCGGAGGCATCGGAGGCATCGGACGCATCGGACGCCTCGGCGCCGTCGGCACCGGACGGCGCGCGGGCGCCTGCCCACGTCCGGTTCGACGGCGACGACCTCCTCGGACTCTCGCGGCGCCGTCGGGCACGGGTGCTCGCGCTGGTCGAGCAAGACGCGACGACCGAGCTGCCGCTGACCGTGCTCGACGCGGTGCTCCTCGGCCGCATCCCCCACCGTTCGCTGCTCGCGGGCGACTCCGCGCACGACCGCGAGGTCGCCCGCGCTGCGCTCGCGACGGTGGGGATGGAGGCGTTCACCGAACGTGAGGTCGCGACCCTCTCCGGTGGTGAGCGCCAGCGCGTGCACATGGCGCGTGCGCTCGCCCAGGAGCCGGCGCTGATCCTGCTCGACGAGCCGACCAACCACCTCGACATCGCCGCCCAGCTCGACGCGATGCGCGTGCTGCGACGCCTCGCCGACGACGGCGTGACGGTGCTCGCAGCGCTCCACGACCTCACCCTCGCAGCGCAGACGTGCGACCACGTGGTGCTGCTGTCCGCCGGTCGCGTGGTCGCCGCCGGGGACGTCCACGACGTGCTCGTGCCCGACGTGCTCGAGCCGGTCTACGGCGTGCGGTGCGACGTGCTCGTGCACCCCCGCACGGGGCGGCCGGTCCTCACGTTCTCGCCGCGGGACTGACCCCCCCGGGGGGTCGCGACCCTCAGAAGCCGCGCAGCCTCTCCGGCCGGATGCGCACCGTGACCGAGTAGTCGGCGTGGAAGCCGTCGGGCGTCATACTGAGGCCCTCGATGTCGGCGGCGTACTTCTCGTCGTAGGCGGCGCGCTCGCCGGGGGTGAGCCCGGCCTCGTCGATCGTCGCGGCGCCCGTGAGCACGACGACGTCCCCGCCCGAGCGGGTGCTGTTGAGGTGGACCGCCACGCGGGGACTCGCCCGGACGTTGCGCAGCTTCGCGGTGCGCGGCTGGCTCTGCAGGACGACGTCGCCGTCGGCACCCCCCAGGAACCACACGGGGGTGGGCTGGGGTGTGCCGTGCGGGTCGACGGTCACGAGCCAGACCACGCGCTCGGCGGTCAGGCGCTCGGCCGCGCGCCTGCCCAGGTCGGTGTCCCGGTCGATCACGGCGCTCATGCCGCGCTCCCGAGCCGCGGCAGCTCGATCGCCGGGCAGCGGTCCATGACCATGTCGAGGCCGGCGTCCCGCACGCGTCGCGCGGCGGCCTCGTCGATCACGTCGAGCTGGAACCACACGGCCTTCGCGCCGATCGCGACCGCCTGGTCCGCGACGTCGCCCGCGAGCTCGGACCGCACGAAGACGTCCACGACGTCCACGGGGAACGGGATGTCGGCGAGCGACGCGAACCCCCGCTCGCCGTGGACCGTCTCGGCCGACGGGTGCACGGGGACGATCCGCTTGCCGTGCTGCTGCAGCACGCGCGCGACCCCGTACGCCGCACGTGCGGTGTTGTTCGACAGGCCGACGACGGCCCAGGTCTCGGTCTCCTCGAGGACCCGGCGGATCGTGTCGTCGTCGGTCGGCAGGTTCGTCGCGTGCTCTCCGTTGATCATGACGTGCTCAACGGTCGCGCCCGCACCGGCATTCCGACGCCGCCGCTCCATCTAGTCGTCGAGGCCTCCCATCGTGAGGTTCACCGTCGTCCCCGTGAGCCCGCTGGCCCGGTCGGACGCGACGAAGGCCGCGACCTGCGCCATCTCGGCGAGCGTCATGAGCCGCCGCGGGTGCGTCCTGCTCGCCAGCCGTTCCTGCCAGGCCTCCCAGGTCAGCCCGGTCGCCTCGGCGCGAGGCTCGAACGCCTCCCGGATGGTGCTCGACTCCGGCATGGCCTGCGGCCGCAGGCCGACGACGCGGACACCGTACGGCGCGAGCTCGGCGGACAGGTCCCGCGTCAGGGCCTCCTTCGCGGCCATCGCCGGCCCGTAGCCACCGACCAGCGGGGTGCCGGTGCGTGCCAGCAGAGCCGTCACGGTCATGATCACCCCGGACCGTCGTGGCACCATCCGGCGGGCCGCGAGCCGCGCCGTGAGGAGGTACGACGTCGCGTAGTCTCCGACGACCTGCCGGAACCGCTCGGCCTCGACGTCGACGAGCGGGATCCCGACGACCGTCCGGTCGGGGATCCCCACGGCGTTGAACGAGACGTCGACCCGCCCCGAGGCCTCGACGACCGATCGGAGATGGTCGTCCACCGCCCGCTCGTCGAGCGCGTCGACCTCTGCGACGTCCGCCGTCCCGCCGCGCTCGACGAGGTCCCTCGCGACCTCCTCGACCGGCGCCCGCCGGTGGCCGGTGAGGTGCACGACTGCACCCTCGCGCGCGAAGGCTCTCGCCACCGCTCCCCCGATAGCACCCGCGGCCCCGTAGACCACCGCGACCTTGCCTGCCAGCAGCCTGCCGTCCGTCGTCGTCGCCGACTCGATCCCCGCGAGCGACTCGTCGCTCGTCACCCTCTCGTCCGCCAGCATGGTGTCTCCGTTCCTCAGGGACGCCGGGCGCACCGGGCCCCGTGTCCGCGGATCGACGGCGGTGCGCCGTCCTCTGGACAGACACCGCGCGGGCGCGAAAGTGGGCGCGCCCGGTCGGCGTCGTCGGTGCCTCTTCCCCGACGCGTGCCAGACTCGGGGAACCGGGCACCACGGCCCGGACCACGGTCACGAGGGTGGCGCGATGGACGACGCGACAGACCTGCTCTCGAGAGCGCGCACGGGGGACGGCGAGGCGTTCGGCGCGCTGTGCGGGCCGCACCGGGGCGAGCTGCGGGCCCACTGCTACAGACTGCTCGGGTCGTTCGAGGACGCCGAGGACGCGCTCCAGGAGACGTTGCTCGCGGCGTGGCGAGGTCTCGCAGGGTTCGAGGGCAGGTCGTCCCTGCGCACGTGGCTCTACCGGATCGCCACGCACCGGTGCCTGAACGCCCGACGCGCGGCGAACCGCCGACCGGCGCGAGCGTGGGACGTGCCCGGTGTCGTACCCCCTGAGCCGACACGTCTCGGCGAGGTCACCTGGCTCGAGCCCTTCCCCGACGCGCTGCTCGCAGGATTGCCTGACACGCCGGCGGGTCCCGAGGCGCGCTACGAACGCCGGGAGTCGATGTCGCTCGCTTTCGTGGCCGCCGTCCAGCTTCTGCCGCCGCGCCAGCTCGCCGTCCTCGTGCTGCGCGACGTCCTCGGGTTCCCCGCCCGCGAGGTGGCCGAGATGACGAGCACGACCGTCGGCGCGGTGACGAGCGCCCTCCGGCGCGCGCGCGGCGCCCTGCGCCACAGGGTGGACGACCACCACGACGCGCCGCCGACCCCGGGGTCGCGGCGCGAGGCGGCTGTCGTCGAGGCGCTCGTCCGTGCCTACGAGGCGGCTGACCTCGACGCGCTCGTGTCATTGCTGACCGACGACGTCGTGGTCTCCATGCCGCCCATGCCGTTCGAGTACGTCGGGCGTGACGCCGTGACCGGGTTCTGCGACGCGATCTTCCGCGCAGGTCGACGTTTCGACCTCGTGGGCACCCGCGCGAACGGCCAGCCGGCCTTCGGCACCTACCTCCGGTCCCCGGCCACGGCGGAGCGGACGGGGACCGGGCTCCTCGTCCTCTCCCTCGCGGGCGACCACGTCCGGGCGATGACCCGGTTCGACGCGGCCGTGCTCCCCACCTTCGGTCTGCCGCGCACGCTGGGACACCAGCCGCCGGAGCCGGTCCGCTGACGGCTCAGGCGACGGCGAACACGAGGAGTGCCGTCGCGACGGCCCCCGCGGCGGTTCGCGCATGGTTCCAGGCGAGCCACCGGGGGACGAAGGTCAGCCACTCGGCCGCCGGGTCGGTCGCCGCGTCGAGACGGTTGTTCAGGGGCACGTTCCCGACGGCGGTGATCCCGAGGATCCCGACGAGCGCGACGACCGCACCCGCGAGCGCCCACCCGGCGTGGGGCTCGCCGCCGACCAGGCCGACGACCGCCGCCGCCGCGGGCAGCAGCACCGACGCCGCGAGGAGGAGCATGAGCGGCGGACGGACCGCGGTCACGTTGATCGACCGCATGGCCGCGGCGCCCGCCGCGGGGTCGAGCCGCCGCAGACCGGCCATGACGAACGCCGAGAAGGCATAGAGCACGCCACCCGCGAGCCCCGTCGCGACCGCCGCCGCGACGACGAGGACCTCGAACGCGCTCATCGCTCCCCCGCCGCGTCGCGGGCCCCGACGGACCAGGCGGCGGCCTCGCGCGCCGCGAACTCGCCGAAGTCCCGCGGCTCGCGGCCGAGCGCCCGCCGGACGCCGTCGGTCAGGTGGGCGCCGCGCCCGTCGAGCACCTCGACGAACAGGTAGCGCATGAGGTCGACGACGTCGTCCGGCAGCCCCGCGGCTGTCAGCCCGCCCGTGAACTCGTCCATCGAGATCGGCACGAAGGCCACGTCCCGGCCGCTCGCCGCGGCGATCTCGGCGACGGCGTCCGCGAACGTGAGCAGGCGCGGCCCGGTGAGCTCGTAGACCTGCCCCGCGTGGGCGTCGTCGGTCAGGGCGGCGACCGCGACGTCGGCGACGTCCTCGAGATCGACGAACGGCTCGACGACGTCGCTCACCGGCAGCGCGAGCGTCCCCTCGAGCACGGGATCCAGGAGGAAGCTCTCGCTGAAGTTCTGGTCGAAGAAGGCGCACCGGACGACGACACGACCCGGGAAGACCTCCGCGACGGACGACTCGGCACGCTGCGCCTCGGTCTCGCCACGCCCGGAGAGCAGGACCAGGCGCTGCACCCCGGTGCCGTGCGCGAGCGCGGCGAACCGGGTGACCGTCTCGGGTGCGCCCGGGACCGCGAGGTCGGGGGCGTACGCGACGTACACGGCCTCGACCCCGTCGAGCGCCGGCGCCCAGGTGGTGTCGTCGTCCCAGTCGAACCGGGCGGCGCCGGCACCGCTGCGTGAACCACGTCGCACCGGGAGGCCGCGCGCGTCGAGGCGGTCGGCGACGCGGCGCCCCGACTTCCCGGTCGCGCCGAGGACGAGGACCGTCCCGGGCGCAGGGTCGGGGACGGGGGACGCGGTCTCGCGGTCCTCAGGGCGGACCGTCGTGGTCGGGCTCGTCGAGCTCATGGCGTTCTCCTGTCGGTGGTTCGTGCGGTGACGAGTGCCAGTCAACCCGAGGTCGGGCGAGACGCTCCATGGCCGAGCCGCTCGTCGGCATGTGCGATCGTCTCGATCGCGAGATAGCGACACCCCGCCGAGATAGTGGTCCCCGACCGTCCTGGCGGGGGTCGTCGCGCGGCACGTCGCTATCTCGCGGCTCCGTTTCTCCGTACGCTGGCGAGATGGACGTGGTCTCCGGACTGCTCGACGGACCTCGCGCGCGCGGCGCATTCCTCCTGCGCAGCCATCTGCGCGCGCCGTGGGGCCTGCGCATCGAGGACGAGGCGCCCCTGACGATCGTGCCGGTCCTTCGCGGCTCGGGCTGGGTCGGGCCCGCGGACGGCGAGACACGGCACGGGGGCGGCGCTCCCGACCCGGGCGTCCTCGTCGAGGAGGGCGACGTCGTCCTGTTCCGCGGCCCCGACCACTACGTCGTCGCCGACTCCCCCACCACCGCGCCCCAGGTCGTCATCGGCCCGACCGAGGTATGTCGCGCGATCGACGGCGGTCCCTCCCCCATGACCGTGCTCGGCGTGCGCTCGTGGGGCAACGACCCCGACGGCGAGACCGTCATCGTCACCGGGACCTACCCGCTCGACGGCGAGGTGGGCCGCCGGATCCTGCGGGTGCTGCCCCAGCGCGTCGTGCTGCGGCGGGGCGACGTCGACGCGCCCCTCGTCGAGATGCTGGCGCGCGAGGTCGTGCAGGACCTGCCGGGCCAGGAGGCCGTGCTCGACCGCCTGCTCGACCTCCTCCTCATCTCGTGCCTGCGGACGTGGCTCTCCGGACCCGACGCGCCGGGCTGGTACCGCGCCGACGCCGACCCCGTCGTCGGCGCCGCCCTGCGCCTCATCCACCACGACCCGGCGCACCCCTGGACGGTCGAGTCGCTCGCGCGCGAGGTCGGGCTCTCGCGCGCCGCGTTCTCGCGACGGTTCACCGAGCTCGTCGGCGAGCCGCCCATGACCTACCTCACGGGGTGGCGCCTCGACCTCGCCGCGGACCTGCTCCTCGCGGACGACGCGACCCTGTCGTCGGTGGCGCGCGCCGTCGGGTACGGCACGCCGTTCGCGCTCAGCGCGGCGTTCAAGCGCGTGCGGGGCGTGAGCCCCGCGGTCCACCGCGAGCGCGCCGGGGCCGCCTGACCGGACCGCGTCCACCCCGGCCCGCGCTGCAGGCACGACGAGGGCCCCCGAGGTCGGAAGGAGTCCAGGACGGCCGGCGCGCTCACCGCTCGACGGGCACGAGCGCGACGTCGCGCAGCACGCCGTCGTCGACCTCGGCCGTGAGGTACGTGCCGACCGGCTGACGTCGGCGGTCCGTCGGCGAGCCGGGGTTGAGCAGCCGCATCCCGCCGGGGGTCACGGTGTCCCACGGGATGTGGCTGTGCCCGAAGACGAGCAGGTCCGTGTCCGGGTACGCGGCGTCAGCGCGGCGCTCGCGCCCGTCCTTGCCCCCGGTCTCGTGCACGACGGCGACGCGCAGCCCGTCGACCGTCGTCCGCGCCACCTCCGGGAGCCGGGCGTGCAGCTCGGGTCCGTCGTTGTTGCCCGCGACGCCGACGAGCCGCGCCGCGCGCGCCTCGAGCTGGTCGAGGAGCGCGACGTCCACCCAGTCCCCGGCGTGCACCACGACGTCCGCGGCGTCGACCGCGCGCCACACCTGGTCGGGCAGCGCGCGGGCACGCGCGGGCACGTGCGTGTCGCTGAGGAGGAGCAGTCGGGTCGGCACCCGGTCACGATAGGTCGCGCGACCGCCACGTGCCGCGCGACCATGGGGCATGCCGATGCCGCACTGGGTCACCCGGACGAACAAGCACGTGCTCAACCCCGTCATGCTGCGCGTCGCGACGGGGATCGGCCCGATGGCGGTGGTCCGGCACGTCGGGCGGCGCAGCGGACGCGAGTACCGCACGCCCGTGTTCGCGTTCGCCTACCGCGAGGGCGAGCACGTGCGCGTCGTGTTCGCCCTCACGTACGGTCCCGACGTCGACTGGGTGCGCAACATCGACGCCGCCGGGTCGTTCGTGCTCGAGCGACGCGGCGTCGACTACGCGGTCGACGACGTCCGCCGCCTCAGCGGGGAGAGCGGCCTCGCGCTCCTGCCGGGCTGGACGAGCGCCGTCCTGCGGCGCACGGGCGTCGACGAGTTCCGTACCGGACGGCTCCGTACGCTGCCCTGACCGGAGGCACGGAACCACCGCCCTCGTCGATGCTTCCGCCGGCTTCCGCCGGCTCCCGCCGGGCTCAGCAGTCCCTGTGGCCCGTCGCGCACCACTCGTGCCCGACGTCGACGACGAGCCGGGACCCGGGACCCGGACCGGCCAGGACGAACGCGCGGAAGGGCAGCCGCGCCCGCACGCCGAGCCCGACCGTCGTCACGCCCTCGAAGCTGCCGGCCCACGCGACGTGCCGGAAGGTGCGGTAACCGGAGGTGTCGACGAGCGTGCCTCCCGGACCGACGAAGAACGCGTCGGTCGGGACGACGCCGACGCGTGCCACGACCTCCAGCCGCGCTCCGCCCCGGACCGGCACGACGGCCCCCGAGCCGTCCACGACGACCTGGTTCACGTAGCGCACCGACCATCCGGTGAGCGGGCGGTCGACATCGAGCACGAGCCGGTCGAAGCATCCGTGGCGCCCGGCGCGGACGTCGGTCAGCCGACCGGCGGACATGCCGGGCGCGCTCTTCGCGAGCGAGCCCCAGACCTGCCCGCAGTACGGATGGGCCGCCGCCGCGGGGGCCGTGACGACGCTCCCCGTGAGCAGTCCTCCCGCGAGGAACAGCGACAAGACGGACATCCAGACGAGCACTCGACGGCGCATGGCGTACTCCTTCGTACCCCTCCCACGGTCCTCCGGCAGGCGTGACCTGTCAACGCCCTGACGGACGCGCGCGGGGCGCCGAACGGACCGGTGCGCGGTCGGTCGATCCGGCCCTGGGGCCGCCTCCCCGCGGGGCTGTCATCATGGGACGCATGGCACGCGACCTGTGGATCACCGGAGACCCCGAGACCGATGCGCTCCTGTCGAGCGACCCGTTCGCGCTGCTCGTCGGCATGCTGCTCGACCAGCAGTACCCGATGGAGCACGCCTTCGCCGGCCCGCGCAAGATCCGCGACCGCCTCGGCTCGATCGACCCGCACGCCGTCGCGGACGCGGACCCCGACGCGTTCGTGACCCTCGCGACCACGCCGCCGGCGATCCACCGCTACGGCCGATCGATGGCGGCACGGGTCCAGGCGCTCGCCCGCGCGGTGGTCGACGACTACGACGGCGACGTCACGCAGGTCTGGACGCGACGCGGCGCCGACGGCGCACCGACGGGCGCCGAGGTGCTCGCCCGGCTCCGCGCGCTCCCCGGGTTCGGCGAGCAGAAGGCCAAGATCTTCCTCGCGCTCCTCGGCAAGCAGCGCGGCGTCGAGCCGGCCGGGTGGCGCGAGGCCGCCGGGAGCTACGGCGACGACGGGTCGCGGCGCTCGATCGCCGACGTGACGAGCGCCGAGTCGCTCACCGAGGTCCGCGCGTTCAAGAAGGAGCAGAAGGCGGCCGCCAAGGCCGCGAAGGCCTGACGCCCGCTACTGTCTCCGGGTGACGTCGACACCCGCCGCGCCCTCGCTCGCCCCCGCGACCCGTACGCTGCTCACGCTCGCCGCGGGGGTCGTCGTGCTCGCCGGTCTCTACGCGGCCAACGACGTGGTGGCCCCGATCCTCCTCGCCGCGGTGATCGTCATCATCTGCCACCCGGTGCGCTTCGGCCTCGAGCGGAGGGGGTGGCCACGGTGGGCCGCCACGACCGCCGTGATCGTCGTCGCGTACCTCATCCTCGCCGCGCTGCTCGCGATGCTCGTCTTCGCGGGCTTCCAGTTCGCCGACCTCGTGCAGTCGTACCTGCCCCAGCTGCAGCAGGCGATGCGCGACCTCGTCGACCAGCTCGCCGCGCTCGGGATCGACACGGACATCGCCGACGCCGCGACGTCGTGGCTTGAGCCGTCACGCCTCCTCTCCCTGGCCGGGGGCGTGAGCAGCACGGTGCTCGGCATCGCGACGGCCTTCTTCTTCGTGCTCGCGTACGCGATCTTCATGGCGGCCGACGGCGCGCGGTACTCGACGGCGTCCCAGGTCTTCGGCGCGAGCCAGGCCGGGCCGGTCGACCGCGCGACGCGGTTCAGCGGCGGCGTGCGCCGCTACTTCGTCGTCAACGCGTCGTTCGGCGCGGTCGTCGCGGTCATCGACGGCATCGCGCTGACGATCCTCGGCGTCCCGGCGCCCGTCGTGTGGGCGATCCTCGCCTTCGTCACGAACTTCGTGCCCAACATCGGGTTCGTCCTCGGTCTCGTCCCGCCGGCGATCATGGCGTTCGTCGTCGGGGGCTGGCAGCTCGCGCTCGCCGTCGTGGCGGTCTACTGCGTGGTCAACGTCGTCCTGCAGGTGCTCGTGCAGCCCAAGTTCGTGGCCGACGCCGTGAACCTGAGCCTCACCCTGAGCTTCGTGTCCGTCGTGTTCTGGACGTTCGTCATCGGGCCGCTCGGTGCGATCCTCGCGATCCCGCTCACGCTGCTCGTCCGGGCTCTGCTGCTCGAGGGTGATGCGCGGTCCGGCTGGTTGCGCTGGCTCTCGGGCGACGACGTCGCGGCGGGCACGGCCCCGACGAGGCCGCCCGAGGAGCCCGAGGAGCCCGAGGAGCCCGAGGAGCCCGAGGAGCCCGAGGAGCCCGAGGAGCAGACGACTGACGAGGTTGCGCCTGAGCTCGTGACGGCCGAGCACGCGGCGCAGGACGATGCCGGCTCCGCGCCGTCCGACCCCGAGAAGGGGTGACGAGCCCGCCGAGACGTCCTAGCCTGGCGGAGGCGGACGATCCCGCCCGCTGGTCATCGGCCTTGGAGGCATCGTGGCGCACGGCGACATCACCCACATCGACATCCCGGTCAGCGACACAGGCCGGGCGACCGCCTTCTACGGCGAGCTCTTCGGCTGGCAGATCGCCGAGATCCCCGGCTTCGAGGGCTACCCGATGTGGCAGGCACCGAACAAGATCAGCGGTGGCGGGCTCGCCCCGCGCTCGGAGGGCTTCACGCAGCCGCGCAGCTACGTCGAGGTCGACTCGATCGACGAGGCGCTCGCCACGGTCCGCAGGCTCGGCGGGACGGTCACCATGGAACGCTCCGAGATCAGCCCGACCTCCTGGTGGGCGGCGTTCACCGACCTCGACGGCAACGCCATCGCCCTCTACGAGGGCACGACGGACGCCGGCTGACGCCCGACGCGGTGGCGCGCCGGCGACGTCCCCCGCAGCCGTCGGAACGCGACGCTCAGCGCGAAGGCGTTGGCGTAGCCCACACGGTGCGCGACGGCGTCGACCGTCAGGTCGGTCGTGCGGAGCAGGTCGGCGGCGAGCGTGATCCTCCACTCCGCGAGGTACCTCATCGGGGGCTCGCCGACCAGGGTCGTGAAGCGGCGCGCGAACGCGGCGCGGGAACAGCCGGCGACGTCGGCGAGCGTCGCGACCGTCCAGGGTTTGGCGGGGTGCGCGTGCATCGCGCGCAACGCCGGACCCGCGAGGGCGTCCCCCTGTGCGCGATACCAGCCCGGGGCGGGCGCGCCCGGGCGCGCGAACCAGGCGCGCAGCGTCGTGACGAGCGCCATGTCGAGGAGACGGTCGAGGAGGACCTGCTGGCCTGGCCCGCCGCCGTCCACCTCGTGCGCCAGCAGCTCCAGCACCGGGCCCCGTGCGTCGGCAGCGGGGACCAGGACGACCTCCGGCAGCGCGTGCAGCAGCCGCACCGACACGTCGGCGCTCACGCGGTAGGTGCCGCTCGCCACGACGGCGACACCGTCGCGGTCGGCCCCGCGGGTGCGCCACCGGCGCACCGTCTCGTCGGTGACGTCGACGCCGTCCGTCGTGCTCAGGCGGTCGTCCGGCAGCACCAGGACGTCCGGCGCGGTGCCCGGGGCGTCGCAGACGGTGTAGGGCCGCGGACCCTTGACGATCGCGACGTCCCCCGTCCCGACCCGGGTCGGCTCCCCCTCGTCCGGCACGACCCAGGCGTGCCCGCGCAGCGCCGTGACCAGCGCGAGAGCGGCGCCGTCGGCGATGCGCAGCCCCCACGGCGGCTCGAGGACCGCCTGGCAGAACGCCGCGGTGCGAGCGCGGACGCCGTCCAGGAGATCGCCGAACGGATCCATACGGCACACGGTAGACGCAGGGACACGGTCGTGCGCGTCCCGGACATGGACTGTGCCCACGCGGCCCGGTGGACTGGGACCGACGCCGGGCGCGAGGCCCGGGGAGACCGAGGAGGACACGATGTACACGATCACCGGAGCGACAGGTCACGTCGGAGGGGCTGCCGTCGCAGAGCTCGTCCGCTGGGGTGCGGCGGTGCGCGTCGTGGTCCGCGACCCCGCCCGGTCCGACGACTGGACGGGACACGGAGCTCACGCGGTGGTGGCCGACCTCGGGGACCGTGCGGCGCTGGCCCGAGCGCTCCGCGGCAGCGACGGGGCGTTCGTCCTCCTTCCCACCGACCCGACCGCCGGCGACGCCGAGCACCGGGCGCTCGCCGACTCGATCGCCGGAGCCGTCGGCGACAGCGACGTCCCGCACGTCGTCGTGCTGTCGTCGGTCGGCGCCGACCTGGCCGAGGGCACCGGGCCGGTCCGGTGGCTGCACCACCTCGAGCTCGGGCTGCGCCGCACCGGCGCGACCCTGAGCGTCGTCCGCTCCGCGCACTTCCAGGAGAAGGTGGAGGACGTCCTGCCGGACGCCCTCACCGCCGGCGTCTACCCCGTCCTCGACGACGACCCGGACGTCACGCTGCCGATGGTCGCGACCCGCGACGTCGGGGCGTTCGTCGCGCGCACGCTGCTCGCACCACCGCGAGCCAGCGAGGTGGTCGACCTCGACGGACCCGCGTACAGCGAGCGCCAGGTCGCCGAGCTGCTGGGAGCGGCGCTCGGGCGGCCGCTCGAGGTCGTGGTCGTCCCGCGGGCCGACCGCGTGCCGACCCTGACCGCCTCGGGCGTCCCCGAGACCTTCGCTCACGAGCTCGTCGCCCTCGCCGACGCGGGCGCACAGGGCCTCCTCCGGCCCCGCGGCGACCGGGTGCACCGGTGCACGACCCCGCTGGAGGTCACGCTGCGGCACGTCCTCGCCGCGGCCCTCGCTCCGGCACCGGCACCGGCATCGGCGGGATGACCACGGTGGAGGGCGGCAGGGCCGACAAGGCCGACAGGGCCGACAGGGCCGAGGCACCGACGCTGCGGCGGGCGACTTCGACGGTCGTCATGACCGGCGGCACCTCGGGGTTCGGGCTGGTCGCCGCACGACGGCTCGCGGAGCCCGAGCACGCGCGGGTGCTCGTCGGGGCTCGGGGGGCGACAGCGGAGGGCGAGGCCGTCCCGCTCGACCTGGCACGGCTGGGCTCCGTCCGCCAGTTCGCCGCCGCGACGCGGGAGCGTCTCGGCGACGAGCGCATCGACGCGCTCGTGCTCAACGCGGGCGTCATCCGGCCGAGCGCCCACGAGCGGACCGTCGACGGCTTCGAGACGACGTTCGCGGTGAACCACCTCGCGCACTACCTGGTGCTCCGCCTCCTGCTGCCGGTGCTCGCCGACGGCGCCGTCGTCGTGCTGACCACGAGCGGCGCGCACGACCCCGCGACCGGTGCGGCGCTCGCACCGCCGCGGCACGCGGACGCGCCGCTGCTCGCGTTCCCCGAGCGCGACCCGGACCGCGACGGCCGGCCGCGCCGGGCCGGGCAGCACGCGTACACGGCGTCGAAGCTGTGCACCGTCCTCACGGTGCGGGCGCTGCGCGGCGTCGACGACGTGCGGTCGCGCGGGGTGCGCGCCGTCGCGCTCGACCCGGGCCAGGTGTTCGGCACGGGCCTGGTCCACGACCTCCCCCTGCGGCTGCGGGCGGCGTGGTCCGTCCTCGGCACGCCGGTCGGTGCGCCGCTGCGGTGGTTCGACCCGACCCTCAACACCCGCGACGCCGCGGGGACGGCTCTCGCCGCGCTCGCGCTCGGGCACGTCGCCCCGCCGCCGGGGCGCTCGTACGCGGCGCTGCGACGGGGCCGGCTCACCTGGCCGGACCCGTCCGAGGCGGCGCGCGACGACGCGCTGGCCCGTCGTCTCTGGGACGACAGCGCGCGCCTCGTGGGCCTGGCGGGCTGACGCCGACGGCGCGACGTGCAGCTCGTCAGCCGCCGAGCACCCGGCCGTCCGGGTCGCCGGGCCGCCGCGGACGCAGCGATACTGGCGCCGGCCACGGCAGGGCGTACCGCGCGACGGGGACGTCGATCGCGCCGAAGTCGTCCGTCTGGACCACGACCCCGTCCGGCGTCACCTCGACGAGGCGCACGCGCAGCGCCTCACCCCCGTCCTGCTCGAGCGTCCAGACGTCGGCGAGCCACGACAGCCCGGTCGCCTCGAGCGCCTCCTCGGCGGCGAGCCAGTCGACCGGCCCGGTCAGGTCGTGCCCGAGCAGCGACACGGCGACCCACTCGTCGCCCTCGGGGCGGATCCAGCCCACGGGCTCGCGGTCGTCAGGTCGGCGGTGCTCGATCCAGGAAGAGGGCAGCATCCGGGCAGGCTAGGCGCTCGCTCGCCTCACGGCCAGGCCTTTCGCCCCTCCTCGCTCCCCGGTTCGGACTGCGCGTCGGCCTGCGGCCCCGCCCCGCTCTCGCGGAACGCCTCGGCGAAGCCGTCGCGGTACCCCTCCGCATACCCGCTCTCGCGTCCCCGCGCGGTCGCCTCGGCGCTGCCCTCGCGGAACAGGTCGTCGGCGGAGGGCCGCACGAGCACCCGCGCGCCGGGACCGTCGTCGGCGGTCACGTGCGCACCGAGCCCCCGGACGACGGCGACCGGCCGGCCGTCGGACTTGCCGCGCACGACCTCGCTCGCCGACGCGATCTCGTCGGCGACAGCGGTCACGGTGACCGACAGCGGCCGCCCGTGGGCGTCGACGCCGCCCCGCAGGTCGTCGACGACCGTGACCCCCGCGGCGCCGATCGCAACGTCGACGAGGCCGTCGCGCCACGCGCGGCCCATCGTGTCGGTCACGACGACGCCCAGGCGCTCGACGCCGAACCGGCCACGCAGCGCGGCGCGCAGCGAGCGGGCGGAGGCGTCCGGGTCCAGCGGCAGGAGCAGGACCGTCCCCTCGGGCGTGTTCGACGCGTCGACGCCGGCGGCCGCCATGACGAGACCGAGCCGGTTCTCCACGATCCGCAGCGGCGGGAGGCCCGGGCGTGCCCGCGTCGCGACGACCCGCACGGTCTCGTCGGTGATCGCCTGCTCGCGGTCGGCGGCGGCGACGACGCGGCCCTCCGCCTTCGACACGATCTTGCTCGTCACGACGACGACGTCCCCCTCCGCGAGCGGTTCCTCGCCCGCGAGCGCGTCCCCAGCGAGGAGGTCGCCGACGAGCGCGGCGAGGTCGTCGCCGGGCCGCACCTCGCCCAGGCCCGACGGCGCCCACACGACCAGGCGGGCCGACGCGCCTGCCTGCGGCGCGCCGTCGGGCACGGGACCGGGAGCGGTCACCGGGAGAGCTTCGGCAGGACGTCGCGGCCGAACGTCTCGATCCACTCGCGCTGGTTGCGACCCACGTTGTGCAGGTAGATGCGGTCGAAGCCGAGGTCGACGAACTTCTGGATGTAGGCCCGGTGCTCGTCGGGGTCCGCCGAGATGACCATGCGGCCCTCGAAGTCCTCGGGGCGCACGAGCTTGGCCATCTGCTCGAAGTCGTGCGGCGAGCGGATGTCGGCCTTCGGGAACTTCATGCCGCCGTTGGGCCACTCGTGCATCGCGTTGGCGAGCGCCTCCTCGTCCGTCTCCGCCCACGAGAGGTGGAGCTGGAGCACCCTGGGCATGGCCTGCGGGTCACGGCCGGACTCGCGGACGCCGTCGTCGAACTTTCCGAACAGCATGGAGATCTTCTCGAGCGGCGCCCCGACCGTGATGAGCCCGTCGGCGTGGCGACCCGCGCGCTTGGCGGTCACCGGACCCGCGGTGGCGACGAGGATCTCCGGCGGGACCTCCGGCATGGTCCACAGCCGCGTGGACTCCATCTTGTAGAACTGCCCGGCGTGCTTGACGTCCTTGCCCGCGAGCGAGGCCGTGAAGAGCTTCTTGATGACGTCGATCGCCTCGAACATGCGGTTGATGCGCTCGGGCGCCTCGGGCCAGTAGCCCGCCACGACGTGCTCGTTGAGCGCCTCGCCCGAGCCCAGGCCGAGCCAGTGCCGGCCCGGGTACATCGCGGCGAGCGTCGCGGAGGCCTGCGCGACCATCGCGGGGTGCCAGCGGAACGTCGGCGCGGTGACGCCCGGACCGAGGTCGCCGGACGTGCGCTCGCCGAGCGCGGTCAGGACGTTCCACACGAACGACGACTGGCCCTGCGCGGGGACCCAGGGCTGGAAGTGGTCGGCGGCCATCGTGCCGGAGAAGCCGTGCTCCTCGGCGTAGGCCGAGAGCTCGACGGCCTCGGTGGGGTGGAACTGCTCGAGCATCGCGGCGTAGCCGATCGTCAGACCCATGGGAACGACCCTAGTACCCGCCCGTCGTGGGTCGCAGGGCGCACGACGCACGGACCGTCGCCCGGCCGAGCAGCGACCTGCGGCCGCTAGCCTCGCGGGGTGATCCCCACCCCTCAGGACCGGGCCGCCCTGGACACGAGCGCGCTCGTCGACCCCGTGGACCGGGCGGCCGTACGCGCTTACCAGAGTTCCCTGCGGCGCCGGGCGAAGGAGTCCCGGACTCCCGGCGCGACGTCGGTCGCGTCCCGCGTGCTCGGCGTGGTGCTCCGCGGGGCGCTCCTCGCGGTCCTGCTCGTCGTCGTGGCCGTCTGCCTCGGCGCCCTGTACACGCTCCTGCTGGTGGGCCTCCACGCCGAGCCGGTCGCCGCGGCGCTGACCACGGCCGGCACGGTCCTGCTCGTCGTGCTGGTCGTCGTCGGGATCCGGCGGTCCTCCGCGCACCAGGGCGAGCTCTCCTACCGGCTGAGCCGGTTCGCGGCGGCCAACGGGTTCGACTTCGTCTCCCGCATCGACGACCCCGACCTCAACAGCGGCGCGTTCGACGTCGGCATCATGCGGCGTGCGACCGACGTCGTCCGCACGCGCGGGCCGCACCCCGTGGAGGTGGCGACCTACCGGTACAGCGCGGGCCACCGGTCGGGCGAGCCGTTCGCGTGGACGTACGCCACGACGTCGCTCGACCGGCCGTGGCCGCACGTCGTGGCCGAGACGCTGCCCGCACGGAACACCCGCGGGGCCCGGGCCCTGCGTGGTGTGGAACGCGTGTGGGAGCTGCCGCTCGACGGGCCGTTCGGGGACCGCCACCGCGCCTACGGGCCACCGCGGTCCCCGGCGAGCACGGCGGACGACGTGCTCGGACCCGACGTCGAGCTGCTCGTCCGCGGCCGGGTGCCGCTCGCGGCGGAGGTGGTCGGCGACCGGCTGTTCCTGTTCAGCGAACGCCCGCTCGACCTGCTCGACCCCGCCGTCTGGGAACGGCTCCTGGGCGCGGCCGAGCACGTGGCCGCGCGCCTGTCACGGACCGGCGGGCCGTCCTGTCCGGAGGCGGCGGACGGCGGGGAGTGAAGGCCCCGCCCGGGGCGCGAGACGTCGTCGGGCACGGCCTGCGCATCTGGGAGAATGGGCGACCATGAGCGACTTCCCGACGAACGCGCCCGACGGCGCGGCAGAACCCGCTGCAGCAACGACCCCCACCGCCGGTCAGGTAGCCGGCGACGTCGTCCGCGCGGTGGTCACGGGAGTACCCGACCGCGTGAGCATCGACGGCCTCGAGGACCTGCACGGCGCTCGCTGGGCCGAGCAGGGGACGTACGCGTTCGACCGGACGAAGACCCGCGAGCAGATCTACTCGATCGACACCCCGCCCCCGACGGCGTCCGGGTCGCTCCACGTGGGCCACGTCTTCTCGTACACGCACACCGACGTCGTCGCCCGCTACCAGCGCATGCGCGGGCTCGAGGTGTTCTACCCGATGGGCTGGGACGACAACGGCCTGCCCACCGAGCGGCGCGTGCAGAACTACTACGGCGTGCGGTGCGACCCGACGCTGCCCTACGTCGAGGGCTTCGTGCCCCCGCAGGAGGGCGGCGAGGGGAAGTCGTCGAAGACACCGGACGTCCCCGTCAGCCGACGCAACTTCATCGAGCTGTGCGAGCGCCTCACCGTCGAGGACGAGAAGCAGTTCGAGGCGGTCTGGCGCCGCCTCGGTCTCTCGGTGGACTGGGCGCAGACGTACCAGACGATCGACGCGCGGTCGCGCACCGCGGCGCAGCGCGCGTTCCTGCGCAACCTCGCACGCGGCGAGGCCTACCAGGCGCAGGCGCCGGGTCTGTGGGACGTGACGTTCCAGACCGCGGTCGCGCAGGCCGAGCTCGAGGCGCGCGAGTACCCCGGCCACTTCCACAAGGTCGCCTTCCACCGCACCGACGACGGCGCGGACACGGGCGAGGTCGTGCACATCGAGACCACGCGTCCCGAGCTGCTCGCGGCGTGCGTCGCGCTCATCGCGCACCCCGACGACGAGCGCTACCAGCACCTGTTCGGCACGACCGTGCGCTCGCCGCTGTTCGACGTCGAGCTCCCCGTCCTCGCGCACCCTGCCGCGGAGCCGGGCAAGGGCGCCGGCATCGCGATGTGCTGCACGTTCGGCGACCTGACGGACGTCCAGTGGTGGCGCGAGCTGCAGCTCCCGACCCGCTCGATCATCCAGCGCGACGGGCGCATCGTGCGCGAGACGCCGGACTGGATCACGTCGCACGCCGGTCAGGGGCTCTTCGCCGAGATGGCCGGCAAGACGACGTTCTCCGCGCGCCAGGTCGTCGTCGACGCCCTGCGCGACTCGGGCGACCTCGTCGGCGAGCCCGTGCCGACGCAGCGCATGGCCAACTTCTACGAGCGGGGCGAGAAGCCGCTCGAGATCGTCACGTCGCGCCAGTGGTACATCCGCAACGGCGGCCGCGACTGGACGACCGCGGACAGTGCGCGCCGCGACCTGCGTGGCGAGCTGCTGCAGCGGGGCAAGGAGCTCGCGTTCCACCCCGACTTCATGCGCGTGCGCTACGAGAACTGGGTCGGCGGCCTCAACGGTGACTGGCTCGTCTCGCGGCAGCGCTTCTTCGGCGTGTCCATCCCGCTGTGGTACCCCGTGCTCGAGTCCGGCGACATCGACCACGACCACCCGATCGTCCCGTCCGAGGGCGTCCTCCCGGTCGACCCGTCGACCGACGTGCCCGCCGGGTACACCGAGGACCAGCGAGGCGATCCGGGCGGCTTCGTCGGCGAGAACGACATCATGGACACGTGGGCGACGTCGTCGCTGACCCCGCAGATCGCCGGCGGCTGGGAGGTCGACACCGACCTGTTCGAGCGCGTCTTCCCCATGGACCTGCGCCCCCAGGGCCAGGACATCATCCGCACGTGGCTCTTCTCCACCGTCGTGCGCTCGCACCTCGAGCACGGCTCGCTGCCGTGGAAGAACGCGGCGATCTCGGGATGGATCCTCGACCCCGACCGCAAGAAGATGTCGAAGTCCAAGGGCAACGTCGTCACGCCGATGGGCCTGCTCGAGGAGCACGGCTCGGACGCGGTGCGCTACTGGGCCGCCTCGGCACGCCTCGGCACGGACGCCGCGTTCGAGGTCGGCCAGATGAAGATCGGCCGCCGCCTCGCGATCAAGATCCTCAACGCGTCGAAGTTCGCGCTCTCGTTCGGCGTCGACTCCGAGACGGGCACCGGCGAGATCGTCCTGGACCCGGCGGCCGTCACCGAGACGCTCGACCGCGCCATGCTCGCGGGCCTCGCGTCGGTCGTCGAGCGCGCCACCGAGGCGTTCGAGGCGTACGACCACACGCGCGCGCTCGAGACCACGGAGACGTTCTTCTGGACGTTCTGCGACGACTACCTCGAGCTCGTCAAGGACCGCGCCTACGGGGCCGGCGCCGCCGCGTCGGAGGTCTCGCCCGAGACCCGGTCGGCGCGCGTCGCGCTCGCCGTCGCGCTCGACACGCTGCTGCGCCTCTTCGCGCCGTTCGTGCCGTTCGCGACCGAGGAGGTCTGGTCCTGGTGGCGCGCCTCCGAGGGCTCGATCCACCGCGCGCCGTGGCCCACGCCCGACGTCGCGCGCTCGGCCGCGGGCGACGCCGACCCGGCCGTGCTCGCCGCCGCGGGGCACGCGCTCGCCGCCCTGCGCAAGGTCAAGTCCGAGGCCAAGGTGTCGATGCGCACGCCGATCCTCGCCGCGACCGTCGCCGTGCCGGGCGCCTCGCTCGCCGGCGTCGAGGCGGCGGTGGTCGACGTCCGCAACGGCGGTCGCGTCACGGGCACGCTCGACCTGGTCGAGGCGACCGAGGGCCAGGGCGACCCGGCCGTCCAGGGCGGGATCGTCGTCGTCTCCTCGGAGCTCGGCGAGCCCGAGGCCCGCAAGAAGGCCTGACAGCACCACCCTGACCCACCGCACGACGGGCCCCGACCGACCAGGTCGGGGCCCGTCGTCGTCGGCGCCTCGCCAGAAAGAGCGCCGCGCGAGGCGGACCGAGCGACGAGGCAGACCGAGAGGCACGGCGGACCCGAGCGACGAGGGGAGGCGCGAGGGGGCGGCGGCGGGTCGTGGCGGGTCTGGCGGGAGCCGCGAGGGACGAGCGGCGGATGGTAGACCCGCCGCCGCCCCCTCGTGGCTCCCCGGACGCAACCACGCCCGACGAGGCGACAGTCAGATGATCTCGCCGCGCAGCCGCGAGCCGTCCCCGGACATCGTCGCCGCGACCTCGCGCGGCGTCCCCTCGTCCGTCCAGCGCAGGGTCGCCCCGACGCCCTCGATGAGCTCGACGCTGCCCTCGGGGGCGAACGTCAGCCCGGCGTCCTGGCCGATCGCCGCCCGCACGAGGGCTACGGTGGCGGGAAGCTTCTCGAGCCCCTCGGTGACCCCCAGGTCCTCGATGGCCTCGCGGCTCGCCGCGATGTGCAGCGGGCTGGGACCGATCCACAGCGAGCGACCGTCGAGCGCCGTGTCCTGACCGTACTCGTCGGCGAGGACGAGCTCGGAGACCTGGCCGCGAGCGAGGACAGCCACGACGTCCTCGACCGACGTCACGGCGCCCGACTCGCGGCCCTGCTCCTGGCGGTACTCGGCGAGCACCTTCTCGCGCCGTCGCTCGCGGAAGCTCTCGAGAGCGTCGCTGACGTGCGCCTCGAACGCCGCCTCGTTGATCCCGGCGCCGCGTCCGCCGCCCGGCACCTCGACGACGAGCTCCTCGACCGGTCGCTTGAGCGCTCCGCGCAGGAGCGGCACCGCACGGACGTCACCGGTGAGCAGGATGAGCTCGGGCCGGTGCTCGGCCACCTGACGCTCGAGCTCGGCCGCCACCACCTCGGCGTTGCGCTCCCACGAGTCCTCGGCGCGCGACTCGATCCGCTTCTGCGACAGCCCGCCGGTGCTGACCTTGTTGATGACGTCGTGGCCGCCCTCGACGCTCTCCGGCTCGTGGTACGGGAGGTGTCCGCCCGCGACCGACCACGTGAGGTCCGCGCCCTGGCGGTCCACCACGACGCGCACGTAGTCCACCGACTCGTCGGCCGCGCGTGCGGCCTGGAGCAGGGCCGGGACGGGGCCCCAGGCTCCCTTGGTCTGTGCGGGCGGGTCCTTGAGGACCCGGTCGACGAGGATCCCCGTGTCGTCGGCGATCAGCACGCGCCCGTGCAGGCCCGCGACCCTCGTCGGCCGCAGGACCACCTCCTCGAGGTCGTCGAGCACCGCGTCGGGTGCTCCCTCCTGGCGGAGCTGGCGGCGTACGCCCTTCCACCGGTTCTCGACCTCGCGGTCCGCGGCCTCGTTGGCCCGTGTCGCGTCGATGTACACCGTCGCGAAGGGGCCCGGGTGGCCGAGGAGAGGCTTGAGCCAATCGATCTTCATGCGAACACCTCATGACGTCCGTCGGCAGACGGGCGGGCCTCACCACGGACCGCGGCGGCCCGCCCTCGGTCCCCACCAGGGTCCGTCAGATCGGCAGGCCCCGCCACCGCGCACCCGCGGACCGGGAAGGGCTCAGGAGTACGTGTCGAGGACGGGGACGGAGCCCCCTGCGGAGGCGTGCTCCGCGGCGATGTGCTCGTGGTGACGGATGACTTCGTGGACGATGAACTCGCGGAACGCCTCGGCGAACTCCGGGTCGAGACCGGCCGTCGACGCGATGCCGGTGAGCCGCTCGATCTGCTGCCGGTCCCGGGTGGGGTCGGCGGGTGGGAGGCCGCCCGTGGCCTTGAGCTCGCCGACCCGGCGCGTGAACTTGAAGCGCTCCGCGAGCAGGTGCATGAGTGCCGCGTCGATGTTGTCGATGCTGGCGCGCAGCGTGAGGATCTCGGGAGGGATCTCGTGCGCGCCCGACGGCGCGGGCTGCTCGGGGTTCGTCGTCACCCCCCGATCCTAGGTCCGCCCGTGCACCGGCCCGACGTCGGTCCACGGCGCCCTGGCCGTGACGCCTGCAACCCGGGACGATGGAACGCGGTACCGCGAGTACGGAGTAAAGTGGCACGCCGTCCCACCCTGACCGTCCCACTCAGCGGAGAGTCCTCATGACGGAACACGTGTCGCCGAGCCTCGTCGAGGTCTCCCCCCGCGCGACCATCAGCACGCTCCTGCTCGACCGCGTCGCGCGTGCCGCGTCGGCCCCGATGATCGAGCGACGCGACGCGCCGGGCGCCGCGTGGACGACGATGACGGTCCAGGAGTTCGCCGACGACGTCCTGGCGGTGGCGCGTGGCCTCGTCGCGCGCGGCGTCGCGGCGGGCGACCACGTCGCGATCATGTCGTGCACCCGCTACGAGTGGACCCTGCTCGACTTCGCGGCCTGGGCCGTCGGCGCCGTACCCGTCCCGGTGTACGAGACGTCGTCGCCCGACCAGGTGCAGTGGATCTGCTCCGACGCCGACGTGCGGCTCGCGATCGTCGAGACGCCCGAGCACGCCGCGGCCGTCGCGGCCGTCCGTGACGACCTGCCCGGCCTCGGGGACGTCCTCGTCATCGACGACGGTGCCGTCGACGCGCTGCGGGCGGCCGGTCGTGACGTCCCGGCGGAGGAGGTCGACCGCCGCCGGTCCGCCCAGTCCGCCGACGACCTCGCGACGATCATCTACACGTCCGGCTCGACGGGGCGCCCGAAGGGCGTCGAGCTCACGCACCGCAGCTTCGTCCACCTCGCGACGAACGGTCGTGCAGGCCTCGCGGAGATCCTCGACTCCCCTGGCGCGCGCACCCTGCTGTTCCTGCCGCTCGCGCACGTCTTCGCGCGGTTCATCCAGGTGGTCGTGGTGGCGGCCGACGCGGTCCTCGCGCACAGCTCCGACACGAAGAACCTCGTCGCCGACCTCGGGACGTTCCGGCCGACGTTCCTCCTCGCGGTCCCCCGCGTCTTCGAGAAGGTGTACAACTCGGCGGAGCACAAGGCCCGGGCCGGCGGGAAGGCGAAGCCGTTCCACTGGGCGGCCAAGGTCGCGATCTCGTACTCGCGCGCGCTGGACACCCCGCGCGGCCCGTCGCTCCCGTTGCGGGTGCAGCACGCCGTCGCGGACCGTCTCGTCTACCGCACGCTGCGCGACGCGATGGGCGGCCGGCTCACCCACTCGATCTCCGGCGGCGCGCCGCTCGGTGAGCGCCTCGGGCACTTCTTCCGCGGCGTGGGACTGCGCATCCTCGAGGGCTACGGACTCACGGAGACCACCGCGCCCACCGCGGTGAACCTCCCCGGGCTGACGAAGATCGGCACGGTCGGCCCCGCGTTCCCCGGGACGGCCCTGCGGATCGACGCCGACGGCGAGCTCCTCGTCAAGGGCGACCACGTCTTCCGGGGCTACCGCAACCGACCGGACCTCACCGCCGAGGCGCTCCAGGACGGCTGGTTCCGCACGGGTGACCTGGGCTCGTTCGACGCCGACGGCTATCTCCGGATCACCGGGCGCAAGAAGGAGATCATCGTCACCGCAGGCGGCAAGAACGTCGCTCCGGCGGTCCTCGAGGACCGCCTGCGGGCACACCCGATCGTCAGCCAGGTGGTCGTCGTCGGCGACCAGCGGCCGTTCATCGGTGCGCTCGTCACGCTCGACCACGAGATGCTGCCCGGCTGGCTCTCGACGCACGGACTGCCGGCGATGGACGTCGCGACGGCCGCGAAGGACCCGCAGGTGCTCGCCGCGCTCGACAGCGCCGTCACGCACGCGAACGAGGCCGTCTCCCGCGCCGAGTCGATCCGCAAGATCACCGTCCTCGACACGGACTTCACCGAGGAGAACGGCTATCTCACGCCCTCGCTCAAGGTGAAGCGCGCGCGCGTCATCGGTGACTTCGCCGCCACGATCGACGACCTCTACGGCGCGAAGGTGGGCTCCGACGCCTGACGTGAGGTCCGGAAGAGGGCGGGTCGGGGTGGTGCGCGCGCCGTCGTGGTGGGTCTGGCGGGAGCGACGCGAGGGACGAGCGGCGCGGATGGTAGACGGCGCGCGCACCACCCCGCCCCGACCGAGGCATCCGGGCCCAGGCGGAACTAC
>NZ_JBZGBZ010000009.1:0-334932 GCF_059159985.1 Cellulosimicrobium sp. BMG9.23 | reverse complement strand
GCCCTGGCGGGTCGCGATCGTCGGCGGCCTGGACACGATCGTCGAGTCCACGCTCGTGGACGACCTCGCGACACCGAACCAGCTCGCCGGCGAGAATGCCTCGTGGATCAAGCCGGGCATCTCCAGCTGGAGCTGGCTCACGGAACCGGGCAGCCCGCGCGACGAGGCCCGTCAGCGCGACTTCATCGACCTTGCCGCGGAGCAGGGATGGGAGTACGTCCTGCTCGACGAGGGCTGGAACGCGACGTGGGTGCCGCGCACGGTCCGGTACGCGCACACCAAGGGCGTCGATGTCATCGCCTGGTTCCACAGCAACGACCTGCAGACGCAGGCGCAGCGCGACGAGTGGCTCCCGAGGCTCAAGTCCTGGGGCGTCAGCGGGATCAAGGTCGACTTCATGGACTCCGACAGTCAGGCGATCCACCGCTGGTACGACGCCGTCGCCGTCGACACGGCGGAGCACGAGCTGATGATCAACTTCCACGGCTCCTCGCTGCCCACGGGCATGCAGCGAACCTGGCCGCACATCATGTCCTACGAGTCCGTGCGCGGCGAGGAGAACTACCCCACCGCTCCGCACAACCTGATCCTCCCGTTCACGCGCAACGTGGTGGGTTCGATGGACTTCACGCCCACCGTCTTCTCACGCGGCAGTGCGAACCACTCCAGAGCACACGAGGTGGCCAAGGGGATCGCCTACGAGTCCGGATGGCAGCACTTCGCGGACAAGCCGGAGTCGTACGCGACCGAGCCGAACGCGCTCCCGTTCCTGCAGAACATCCCGGCGCACTGGGAAGAGACCAGGCTGCTGAGCGGCACGCCGGCGCAGTCCGTGGTGCTCGGGCGTCAGGCCGGTGACCGTTGGTTCGCCGCCGGCATGCGTGCTGGATCGGGAGAGTCGCTGGCACTCCCGCTCGCCGGACTCTCCGAGAGCCACGACGTCATCGTGGATCTCCTGGTCGACGGCAGCACCGGCGACGCGACGGTGACGCGGACAGTCCGCTCCACGACCGACGACACGCTGACCATCCCCACGGTGGCCAACGGCGGGTTCGCCGCGGTGGTGTGTGCCGCGGAGCCCGGGAGAGAGACGTGCCTCGAGCCGGTCGACCTCATGCCGGCCGCAAGCCTGGTGGTCGACCCGGCGGAGGTGGACGAGGTCCAGGCCGGAACGCCTCTGAAGATCAGTGCCCAGTTCTCGGTCGCTGACCACGACGTGACTCACGTGTCGGTCGTTCCGGACGTCCCGGAGGAATGGGAGGTGACGGGTTCGCTGGTGACCGCGGACGAGCTCGGTGCTGGCGATGTCGTCAACGGCACCTGGACCGTCACCATCCCGGCCGGTAGCGCCTCGGGCACCATCGACATCCCTGTCCGCGCGACGTACCAGGTCGGCGACCAGGAGTACACGGCGTGGAGCCAGTCGACGGTGTGGATGCGACCCGATTCGTTGACCGAGGCGGCCTACGTCTCCGACCTCGAGTGGCTGGAGACCACCAACGGCTACGGCGCGGTCGAACGAGACATGTCGAACGGCGAGAACGGCAATTCTGACGGTCAGCCGATCACGATCGCGGGCGTCACGTACGAGAAGGGTCTCGGTATGCATGCGACCGGCTCGGTGACTGCGTGGCTCGGCGGGACGTGCACCACGTTCGAGGCGATCGTCGGTATCGACGACGAGGTACTCGAGGGGACATCGACCGGGGTCGGCTCGGTGCGCTTCCAGGTCTACGGGGACGGCGTGCTCCTCGGCGAGACAGACGTCATCACGAACGACGACGGCGGGGTGCCGTTCTCCGTGGACGTGACCGGAGTGACGCGCTTGCAGCTGGTCGCGGACGAGGCGACGAACGGCAAGAACTTCGATCACGCGGACTGGGCGGAGGCCCGGGTCGAGTGTGGTGGGGATGCGCCGGTGGTCGACGTGACTGCGGCCGTCGATGTGCGTTGCATCGCGAACAGGGCGGTGCTCGCGGTTCAGGCCCGGAACGACGAGGACGTGCCGGTGGATGTCGTGGTCGAGTCGGCATTCGGCTCGAAGAGCGTGGCCGGGGTCGGCGCGGGCAAGCGCGTCACGCTCGCGTTCTCCACACGCGCCGGCGAGCTCTCTGCCGGGCAGGTCACGGTGACGGCTTCGCTCAGTGGCGCGGAGGAGTCGTCGGTGGTCGAGGTGCGGTACGGGCCTGAGTCATGCGCGTGAGGCCCGCGAGAGGTCTCCGGCTGGCGGTCCCCGCCGGCCGGGGTGGGATGTCGTCGGGCGGGGGCCCGGCTGAGGAACGGAGAGTCGACGTGAGCACAGGCAGGTTCAGGGCGGTCCAGGTGCTGGCCGGGGGGGTGTGTTGCGTACTGATGACGGGTGTCGTCAGCTCGACCGTCGCCCAAGGGGCCGAGCCCGATGACGCCGAGGTCGGGGTCAGCGTCGAGATCGCAGAGATCGATGAGCCGGGTGTGCTCGCATTGAGCGTCGCGAACGAGGCGGTCGAGCTGACCGAGGAGGGCTCGTCTGCGGCGGTGCGTCAGTTCACCGGAGCTCTGCCCGCGGTGACGGTGACCGACACACGTGCGCCGGACGAGATCGCGGAGGGTGCGTACTGGTACGTGCTCGGTACGGCTTCCGGGTTCATCGGTGATGCCGGTCAGCCGGAGATCTCGGCCGACCACCTGGGCTGGGCGCCGCAGCTCGTCGACGGTGGAGAGTCGGGTGGAGTGGCCGAGGGCGACATGGTCGGCACCGCGCTGGACGAAGGGCCCGGCCTGGTGGACCAGGAGCTGTTGGCGCTTGCCTGGGACTCCGGTGAGATCGCCCAGGAGGGGCAGTGGACCGCGACGGCGGACCTGTTCCTGCGTACGGCCCCGAACACCGTGCCTGGCCACTACACCTCGACGATCACGCTCTCGCTGTTCGAGTGATCCACAGGGTCGGGTCTAGGACGGGAGCGCACGCGCCTGACCTCTCCCGCGAGGGATGCTCTCCGCTGGCCGCGCACATCTGAGACTGGCACGCCGCCTCGTGCCGGCGGGGCGGCGTGTCGTACGGCCGAGGCTCTGGACCGTCGACCCGAGGAGTCGTCATGCCCCGAACCCCGCTGCCCGCCCGCGCCGTCGAGCTGCTGCGCACCGAACTCTGCCGTGATGGCGACCTTGCGGCCCGCGCGCACGCGGGCCCGCGACCTGTCGGGAGGTGAAGCGCAGCGCACAGCCCTGGCCAGGGCGTTGATCAACTCACCGACGATCCTCCTCGCCGACGAACCGACCGGTGGACTCGACACCGAGCTGCGCGACGAGGCTGCCGAACTCCTCTTCGACGTCGCCAGCCGCCGCAGCCGCTGCGCACTCGTCCTGGTCACTCACGATCCCACCCTGGCGGGCCGCGCAAATCATGTCTACAGGCTTGAGAGCGGCAGGTTGCACGAGCACGTGGAGCGCGGTTGACAGCCGCCGGTCTCGGAATGTTTCGCTGGTTTCACACCTGTCGCCAAATTCCTCTGGACGGCCGCAGTCAGCACTACCTCAAAGGCGAGCCCCCCGCGAAGCCGGTCTGGCGCCACGCCTCGTACACGGCGACCGACGCCGCGTTCGTCAGGTTGAGCGAGCGTCGTCCCGGGAGAATCGGGATGATCAGCTGGTCCGTGATGCGCGGGTGCGCAAGGACGTCGTCGGGCAGGCCGGTGGGCTCGGGGCCGGATAGCAGGACGTCGTCAGGCCGGTACGTCACGCCGGTGAACGATGTCGTCCCGTCCATCTCGAACCCCAGCGGCTCGACGAGGTGCAGGCGCTCCTCGTGAGCGCCGCCAGCCGGATCGCGTTGCCCGTGTTGCCGGGGAAGCGGGGCTCGTAGAACACGACGTGCGGGATGGTCGACGGCGCCACGGAGTGTGCCCGTGCCACGGGTGTGGGCCAGCAGGGTCGCGTGGTGGATCGAGGTCGTGCCGGAGTAGTCGAGGACCTCGACGGAGTCCAGGATCGAGTCCACCGTCGCTCGCCGCGTCGCAGCCGTGGCGGCGTCGGGTGCGAGCTCGACGCCCACGAGGAGCTCGGCCCGGGTGGCGGCGGCGATGGCGAGCTCGTCGTCGTCGGCGAGCAGGCCGAGCACGTCCGGGCGGCCGCGCTCGATCCCGATGAGGACGTTCGTGTCGACGATCAGGCGTCGGCCCACGGGTCGGCGCCCTCCTCGGTGGTCACCATCGCGAGGGCGCCGGCCACGTCGGTCTCGTACGACTCGTCCAGGGGCGGCGTCTCGGCAAGGCGGTCGCGCAGCTCGCGGACGGTGTGCCGGCGCACCGGTCGGATCTCGGCGACCGGGTGGCCGCCTCGCAACGGCGCCTCGCGTCGTCGGCACCCGGCCCGACGGGACGAAAAAACCCGGGGCCGCGACCACCGTCGTGGTCGCGACCCCGGGTCAGGGAACCCCAGGTGTCACGGGCAGGTGACGTTGACGCCTTCGTAGACGACCGTCTCGCCGGACGGCACGCCGGAGCATGCCTCGTTGACGATCTGGATGCCCTCCCAGAAGAGCCAGCCACCGATGATGGTGCCGATGAGCACCAGGACGCCGATGATGATGCCGGCGATCGCCAGGCCGTTGCTGTAGCCGGCCTTCTTGGACTTGTTGAGCGCGACGATGCTCAGGATGATGCCGACGATCGACAGGCAGCCGAGGAACGACAGGACGAAGCCGACGATGCCCATGGTCTTGCCCGGGTTCTGCGCGGGCGCGTTGTAGCCCGGCGTCGACTCGCCGTACTGCGGGGCCTGGGGTGCGCCGTACTGGGGAGACTGCGGCGCCCCGTACTGCGGCGCTCCGCTCTGCGGCGTCGACGCCCCGTACTGCGGGGAGCCGCCCTGCTGCGGTCCGCCGAAGGACGGCGGTCCGGACGGGTTCGGCTCCTGCGGCTGCTGGGGCTGGTCGGGGGTGGACATCGAAGTCGCTCCTCGGTTCGTGGGCACGGCGCGGCCAGTATGCCCTGGTACGACATGCCGCCGCCAGGTCCTGGCCGGGTGTGTCACGGTCCGCTCTTCACCACTCCGTCACGTGCCGGGTCGATCGGCTCCCGGGTGTACGCGATGATGGGGGCGTGAACCCACGGAAGGTCCGATTCGTCACGCTCGCCGCGTCTGCCACGTTGACCGTGGCGGTCGTCCCGGTGCTGTCCGGGTGCGCCGCGGAGCCTGCGGGTGCCGAGGGCGCCTCGCGCGGCCCCACGCAGGTCGCGCGTGCGGCGGAGCCGGCGGACAGCGTGCTCGTGCTGGGCTCCGCCGACCCGGCGGAGCTCGCGCTCACGTCCAGCCAGACCTTCTTCGACGCGGCACCGGTCGTGGTGCTCGCGGCGGCGGACGACGTCGCGGCCCAGGCGACCGCGGCGGCCGTCGCCGGACCGCTCACGGCGCCGGTGCTGCTCGTGGGTGGCGGGATCTCGGACGGCGGCGTCCGGACGGAGCTCGACCGCCTCGGGGCGGTCGCCGTCGTCGAGGTCGACGAGGACCCGGTGCCCCCGGGTGGCGCGGAGGCCGGCGGGGCCGCCGGTGACGGGTCCGACGCCGGTGACCGTTCCGAGGCCGTGGAGGGGCTCGACGACGTGACGAGCGTGCGCCTCGACGTCGACGCCCTGACGCCCTCGGGGGAGATCGACCCCCGCGACCTCGAGGAGCTGCGGGACGCGCTGCCTTCCCTGGGCGAGGCCGACGTGCTCACGGAGGTGCTGGTCCTCGCGCAGCCCGGCGAGGCGCAGGTCGCCGCTGTGGCCACCGCGCGCGCAGCCGGTGCGCTCCCCGTGGAGGTCGCCGGTGGTGACCCGCGCGCCGACGCGTCCGTCGTGGAGACGATCTCCGAGGCGAAGGCGCTCAGCGTCGTCGGGATCGGTGAGGAGTTCGGCACGTCCCAGGAGCTCGGCTGGCGCGTGCGGTCCGCGGAGTCCGGGACCCTGCTGCCGTCAGGGACGCAGCTCGTGCTCTCCCGGGACGCGCGGTACGTCGCGGTCGGGGCGGACGCGGTCACCTCGCGGCTCGAGGCGGTCGACGCCGAGGCTGCCGCCGAGGCGCTCGCGGACGCGCGCACGGCGGCGGACGCCTTCGCGGCGGAGGGCGGCAGCCCGGCGGTCCCGGTCGTCGAGGTCCGGACGACCCGGTCGTCGTCGAACGCCGGGGTGGACGGCGACTACTCGACCGAGGTGCCGGCAGACGAGCTGCGCCCGTTCGTCGACGCGGCCGCTGCCGCCGGCGTGCACGTCGTCCTGTCCTTCGAGCCGGGGCGCGCGACGTTCGACGAGCAGGTCGCGGAGTACGCCGGCCTGCTGGCGCTCCCGGGCGTCGGGGTCGCGCTCGACGTGTCCGCGCGCCGGGGGTCGGTCCGGTCCGGCACGGTCGACGCGGCCGAGGTCGAGGCGGTGGCGGTGCTGCTGGGCGAGACGGTGCGTGCGAACGCCCTCCCGCAGAAGCTGCTCGTGGTGCAGGCGCCGGCGGCCGACGCCGTGCGCGGCCTCACGGACCTCGACGCCGGAGCGGGGGAGGTCGCGGTCGTCGTCCAGTCGATCGCCTCGGGCGGCTACGAGCGACGGGTCGACGCGTGGGGCGGCGTGGTCGCCGGTTCGCCGACGGGTGCGGTCCCCGGGTGGACGACGGGATCGTCCGACCCGGCCCTCGACGTCGCGGGTGTGCTGGCGCTCGAGCCCGCGCCGCGGTATGTCGCGGCGGCCCCGTAGGTCTCGCACGGGGCGCCTTGGCCCGGCACCGGCTCGCGGGTTACGGTGTGTTCCTCACAAATGCCGAATCGATTCGATCGGCCGCCGTACGACCAGCCCACGACAACGAGGTTCCGATGGTCTCGCTCATCCCGCTGCCCCTGGACGTCCGCCCCGGTGACGGTCACGTCTCCCTGACCGGCGTCGCCGTCCGCACGCACGGCCTCGACGAGCACACGGCCGCCGGGCTCGAGGACCTCGTCACCCGGCTCCTGCGGGCGACCCTTCCCACGGGCGCCGGGCAGGTCCCGGTCGGCCCGGGTGTCAGCCCGCGCGTCGACCTGCGCCTCGACCTCCGTGTCGACCCCGAGGCGGGGCCGGACGCCTCCACGAGCGACGAGCGCTACTCGCTCGTCGTCGACGCCGACGGCGCGACGCTCTCCGCCCCGACCGCCGCCGGGCTGCTGCACGCCGCACAGACCCTGCGCCAGCTCGTCGAGCCCGACCCGGACGCGGCGGCCGGCGAGCCGACCGCGCGGCTGCCGCTCGTCGTCGTGCACGACGCGCCCCGCTACCCGTGGCGCGGGCTGTCCGTGGACGTGGCGCGCCACTTCTCCGGCCCGGAGGCGCTGCGCGCGGTGGTCGACGTGCTGAGCGCGTACAAGCTCAACGTGCTGCACCTGCACCTCACCGACGACCAGGGCTGGCGGATCGAGACGCCGTCGCGCCCCGAGCTCGCGAAGCTCTCCTCCGACGGCGACTGCTCGGGCGGGAAGGGCGGTCACCTGTCGCTCGCCGACTTCCGGGCGCTGCAGGACTACGCGGCGGAGCGCTTCGTGCGGGTCGTGCCGGAGATCGACGTGCCGGGGCACATCAACGCCGCGACGCACGTGTACGGGGAGCTGCGGCCCGACGGCGTGCCCACCGACGCGTACACCGGCATCGAGGTGGGCTTCTCCCGGCTCACGTTCGACCTCCCGGCGACCGTGCCCTTCCTGCGGGACGTCTTCACCGACCTGGCGCACGCGACCGACGGCGAGCACGTGCACTTCGGCGGCGACGAGGTGCTGACGATGGAGCCGGACGAGTACGCACGGTTCGTCGAGCTGTGCGAGCGCATCATCCGCGAGACCGGCAAGACGCCCGTCGCGTGGCAGGAGGCGGCGAAGGCCCCGCTGCGGCCGGGGACGATCGTCCAGTACTGGGACACGCACAAGGCCGACCTGACCTACCTGGCCGACGCCGCGCGGGCCGGCGCGCGCGTCCTGATGTCCCCGGCGAACAAGGTCTACCTCGACATGAAGTACACCGCCGACTTCCCGCTCGGCCAGCAGTGGGCCGGGCTCGTCGAGCTGCGCGACTCCTACGAGTGGGAGCCGGAGGACGTCGTCGAGGGCCTGCCGCCGTCGTCGATCGAGGGCGTCGAGGGAGCGGTCTGGACGGAGCGGATCGTCACGACCGACGACCTGTTCACGATGCTCCTGCCGCGCCTGTCCGCGGTGGCCGAGGTCGCCTGGACGACGCCCGAGCGCAAGGACTGGGAGGACTTCCGCCGCCGTGTCGCCGTCGAGGCGGGCACGTGGCGGCGCGACGGCCGCGCGTTCCACCCCACGCCGCAGGTCGACTGGTGAGCCGACTTCACGGCGTGACGGACGACACCGCCGCGATCCCTCGCTGAGGTCGCGCGGCGTCCGGCACGTTGCGACCATCGACCGGATGGTCGTTCTCCGCTCTCACCCCGTCCGGGACCCTGCCGGGTCCGCCCGCACCCGTGCCCGACGGCGCGTGCTCGGCCCCGCTGCCGTCCTCGCGGTGGCGACGGGGCTGGCGGCCTGCACGGGCGGCTCGTCCCCGGGGCCCAGCCCGAGCGGCAGCGGCAGTACGACGACGGAGGCGCCGCCGGCACCGTCGGCGCGGGCCGCGGCGGTCGAGGGCGTGGCGACGCTGCCGGAGGAGGACCCCGCCGGGCTGACCCTCTCCGCGAGCCGCACGTTCTTCGAGGACTCGCCGCTCGCGGTGCTCGTGCCGGCCGCGTCGGCCGCCGACGCGGCGACGCTCGCCGCGGCCGGTGCCGCCGCCGAGTCCGTCGCGGGCCCGGTGCTCGTCGTGCAGGAAGCGGACGGCGGGGACGGTGTGGCTGAGGAGCTGCGCCGCCTGGGCGTCGAGGGGGCCGTGGTCGTCGAGGCCGCTGCGCAAGCCGCGCCCACGCCGTCGAGCACGGCCGGCGTCCCCGGCCTGGACCACCTGGTGACGGTCGTGGTGGATCCCGCGGACGTGGCGCCCGGGGGCGAGCCGGACGCCGCGGCGCTCGACGCGGCGCTGGACGACCTGCCTGCCACGGGCGATCCCGAGACGTCGGCGGGCATCCTCGCGCTGACGGACCTGACCACCACGCCGGCGAGCGGCGTCGCCGGGGCGACCGCCCGCGCGTCGGGCGCCACGGTGCTCGACGTCCCAGGCGGCGACCCGCGCGCGACGTCCGCCACGGTCCAGGGCGTGCACGACGCCCGGGCCGACGGCGCGACGTCGGGCACCGTGGGGCTCGGCCCGTCGTTCGGCACCCCCGAGGACCTCACGTGGCGCGTCGAGACGGCCGCGACGGGCGTCGAGCTGCCGGGCGGGGGCCAGATCGCGCTGCCCGGCAAGCGGTACGTCGCGCTGTACGGGTCGCCCGGTGCACCCGTGCTCGGCGTGCTCGGCGAGCAGGACGTGCCCGCGACGATCGCCCGCGCGCAGGAGCACGCGGCGCGCTACGAGGCGCTGACGGGGGAGCCCGTGGTGCCGACGCTCGAGATCATCACGACGGTGGCGTCCGGCTCGGCGGGCGGCGACGGGAACTACTCGAACGAGCGGTCGGCCGACCTCGCGCGGCCCTACGTGGACGCGGCCCGCGACGCCGGCGTCTACGTGGTGCTGGACTTCCAGCCCGGGCGCACGGACTTCCTCACGCAGGTCCGGGCGTACGAGGACCTGGTCGTCGAGCCGCACGTCGGCGTCGCGCTCGACCCGGAGTGGCGGCTCGGCCCCGACGAGGTGCACCTCGAGCAGATCGGCTCGGTGGGCGTCGACGAGGTGAACGCCGTGGGCGACTACCTCGCCGGGCTGGTCCGCGAGCGCCGTCTGCCGCAGAAGATCTTCCTGCTGCACCAGTTCCGGACCTCGATGATCGCCGACCGCGCGCGGCTCGACACCGCGCACCCGGAGCTCGCCGTCGTGATCCACGCCGACGGCCAGGGTGGTCAGGAGGCGAAGGCCGCGACGTGGGCGAACCTGCACCGGGACGCGCCGACGGGGGTGTTCTGGGGCTGGAAGAACTTCTACGACGAGGACGCGCCGATGCTCACGCCCGAGCAGACGTGGGCGATCCGCCCGATCCCGGACTTCGTCAGCTACCAGTGACTCAGATCCAGCTCGGCAGCCACATGTGCAGGTGCCAGAACCAGTACGGCACCTGCATCCCCGTCCAGACCGGGTAGAAGAACACGGTGACGGCGGCGATCGTCGTGAGGAGCACGGTGATGCCGACCCGGACGCGGGAGCGGCCGACGCGTGAGTGCTCCGTCCGTTCGAGCGCGACGGTCAGCACGTACACGAGCGTCAGGACGACCCACGGCGTGAAGACGATCGAGTAGAAGGTGAAGATCGTCCGCTCCGGGTACGCGAACCACGGCACCCAGCCGGCGACGAGCCCGCTGAGCACGGCGAGCGCGCGCCAGTCCTTGAGCCGCAGCAGCAGGACGACGGTGACGACCACGGCGAGCGCCGCCGCCCACCACAGCACGGGGTTGCCGAGCGAGGTGATCGCCCGCGCGCAGCGCTCGACCTCGCACCCCGCCTCGCCCGCGTCCTGGGACCGCCAGTAGAACGACGTCGGACGCCACTGCACGATCCAGCCGAGCGGGTGGGACTCGTACGGGTGCTCGGACGAGAGCCCGGTGTGGAAGTCCCACATCTTCAGGTGGTACTCCCACAGGGAGCGCAGCGCGGGCGGGAGCCACGGCACGCCCTCGCCGGGGTTCTCGACGGCCCACTGCCGCATGTACGACGTGGGCGTGCGGAACCACGAGGCCCACGTCGCGAGGTAGGCGAGGGCGGCCGTCGGGAGCATGACGAGCGCCGCAGGGATCGCGTCGACGAGGAGCGCGTCCTCCCACCACCGCTTGATGCCGACCGTGCGGCGCGCCGTGGCGTCCCACAGCACCGAGAGCACGGCGAACACGGCGAGGAAGTACAGGCCCGACCACTTGACGCCGCACGCGAGACCCAGCGACACGGCGGCCGCGAAGCGCCACCAGCGCCAGCCGAGGCCGCTGATCCCACCTGGCCCGTACCGGCCGATGCTGCCCCCGGCGTCGAGGATCGCGCCGCACCGGTCCGCGAGCCGCCGCCGTGCCTGCTCGCGGTCGAGCAGCAGGCACCCGAACGCGACGAGCACCCAGAACATCAGCATGTTGTCGAGCAGGCCCGTGCGGGCGTGGACGATCGCCGCACCGTCGACGGCCATCAGCCCGCCCGCGACGATCCCCATCGCCGTCGACGCGAAGAGGCGGCGGGCGATGCGCGCCACGAGCACCACCGCGAGCACGCCCACGACCGCCGACGCGATGCGCCACGACCACGGGTTCTCCGCGCCGCCGAACGCCTTCATGCCGAGCGCGATCATCCACTTGCCGAGCGGCGGGTGGACCACGTAGTCGGCCGTCGGGAGGAAGGTGTCGACGTCGCCCGCCTCGAACGCCGGGTTCGGCTCCTCGGGCCAGTCCGCCTCGAACCCGACACGCAGCAGCGTGTACGCCTGCTTGACGTAGTACGTCTCGTCGAAGACCAGGGTGCCCGGTCGGCCCAGGTTCCACAGGCGCAGCACCGCAGCCACGGCCGCGACGATCGCCACGCCGAGCCAGCCCCACAGCCGGTCGTGCGCCGTCGCGCCGAGCGCCAGACGACGCGGGCCGAGCAGTGCGAGCAGGAGGCGCTCGCGGTGCGTCAGCTCCGGGGCGTCGTCGGCGCCGTCGGCCTCGCCGACGGCGGCCGCGACGGCCCCGGGAGATCCGTCGTCTTCGTGTCGCGGGGCGTCGTCGGGCACGGGTGCGGGGGACGTCGACCCGGGGTGCGCGTCGACGGGCGGCTGGGACACGCAGGCCATCGTAGGGGGTCGCCCGTGTGGAACCCTGGGCAGCATGAGCCCCGCGACCGACCTGCCCGACGCCGCAGCCGCACCTCGCGAGGCGGGTCACCTCGTGCTCGCGGGCACGCCGATCGGCAACGCCGAGGACGCGAGCCCGCGCCTGCGTCGTCTGCTCGCCGAGGCCGACGTCGTCGCGGCCGAGGACACGCGCCGGCTGCACGGTCTCGCGGGCCGGCTCGGCGTCCAGGTCGGCGGGCGCGTCATGAGCTTCCACGAGCACAACGAGTCGGAGCGCGCCGACGACCTGCTCGACGTGGTCGAGGGCGGGGGGACCGTGCTCGTCGTGTCCGACGCCGGGATGCCGAGCGTGTCCGACCCGGGCTTCCGCGTCGTGGCGCGCGCGGTCGAGCGCGGCGTCCCGGTGACCACCGCGCCCGGGCCGAGCGCCGTGCTCACCGCGCTCGCGCTCTCCGGGCTGCCGACCGACCGCTTCTGCTTCGAGGGGTTCCTGCCGCGCAAGGCGGGAGACCGGTCGCGCACCCTGGCCGCGCTCGTCGACGAGGCCCGCACGCTCGTGTTCTTCGAGGCGCCCCATCGCGTCGCGGAGGCGCTCGCGGCGATGGCCGACGCGTTCGGCGTGGACCGGCCCGCGGCCGTCGCGCGCGAGCTGACGAAGACCTACGAGGAGGTCCTGCGGGGGACGCTCGGCGAGCTTGCGGAACGGGCCGCGGCCGAGCAGCTGCGGGGGGAGATCTGCGTCGTCGTCGGCGGTGCGCCCGCGCGGGGCCCGGTCCCGGTCGCCGAGCTCGTCCCGGCCGTGCTCGCGCGCGTCGACGGCGGGGAGCGGCTCAAGGACGTCGTCGCGGACGTCGCGACGGGCTCCGGGGTGCCCAAGCGTGACCTCTACGCCGCGGCGCTCGAGGCCCGCAAGGGGTGAGCGCCGCGGAGTCGGTGCTGCCGGGAGCGGCGTGACCGCCCGGTGATCAGCCGGCGATGCCCTCGAGGGTGCCGGTGACCGGCTCCAGCTCTCCGTGGTAGACGAGGCAGAGCACCTCGCGGTCGCCCTGCGACCAGCTCGCCGCGGTGGGGTACATCGGCCAGAAGTCGTAGACCGAGTCCTCGTAGGCCATGCCCACGAAGCCCGCGAACGCGTCGTAGCAGTGCGCGTCGGCGGACTCGAGCACGGCGTCCTCGCCGGGGTAGTCGCCGTCGGGGAGCATCGTGGAGGCGTAGACCTCGTTGTCGTGCGGCTCGGCGCAGGGCACCACGGGCACGGTCGAGACCTCCTCGGCCTCGGCGCTCACGTCCTCGGGGTCCGTGGTGCAGTCGCCGATCGTGAGGCTGAAGACGTCCGCGTCGGTGTCGGCCTCGGTGATCGCGCCGGCGTCGTCGCGCACGGGCTCCGAACCGGGAAGGAGCCCGCACGCGCTCGTGCCGAGCAGGGCGACACCGAGGAGGAGGGCGGCGGGGGTGCGCAGGGTCAAGCGCGGCATGAGGTCGCTCCGGAGATCAGGGGCGTCGGCACGGCGCCGACGGCAGCACGCCGAAGAGTAGCGCTCGGCACCGACGTGCCGGGAGGGCATTTCGACGCCGCCCGGGCGGGTGCGCTCAGGCCGCGCCGCTCTCCTCGAGCGTGACGCCCGCCGCCGCGAGCTCCTCGCGCGCCGCCGCGCCGAGCTCGGGCGTGACCGGCACGGTGAGGTCGGTGAGGACCCGGGTGCCCAGGCCGAGCGCATGGGCGTCGAGCGCCGTCGCGCGCACGCAGTGCGACTCGGCGATGCCCACGACGTCGACCGCGCCGATCTCGGCGTCGCGCAGCACGTCCGCGAGCGCGCGACCCGCGTCGTCGACCCCCTCGAAGCCGGAGTACGCGGCCTGGTACTCACCCTTCTTCACGGACGCGTCGGGCGCGAGGTCCGCGAGCGCCGGGTGGAGCTCGGCGTTCGCGGAGCCCGCGATGCCGTGCGGCGGCCACGTGTCGACGAAGTCCGGCGCCGCGCTCCAGTGCTCGCCCGGGTCGACGTGCCAGTCCTGGGTCGTGACGACGAGGTCGTAGCGGTCGCGGTGCTCGCGCGCGTGGTCGGCGATGCGCTGCGCGACGGCGTTCCCGCCCTCGACCCCCAGCTCGCCGCCCTCGCAGAACGTGGGCTGGACGTCGACGACGATCAGGGCGCGGCGCGGCGCCCGCGTGCTCTCGCTCATACCGCCCACTCTGCCACCGTCCGCACCGCTGCGGGACGCCGGGCGCACCGTGCGCCGAGGTGCCACAGTGGGAGGACGCCCGAGCACCGCGTGGAGGACCGCATGACGACCGACCGCCCGATCGGCTACTGGCTCAAGCTCGTGGACCGGCTCATCGACGAGAGCTTCGACGAGGTGTTCCAGCACACCGGTCTCACGCGTCGGCACTGGCAGGTCCTCAACACGATCCGCGACGGCGTGAGCGAGGAGACCGCGGTCGACGGGGTGCTCTCCCCGTTCACGGGCGCTGGCGGCGGCGGGCACGCGGCGTCGGTCAGCGCCGAGGTCGAGGACCTCGTGCGCCGGGGGTGGGTCGCGCGGTCCGACGCCGGGCTGTCGGTCACGCTCGCCGGGAACCACGCGTACCACGACCTGCTCGACGCGGTGTCACGCTCGCGCGAGCGGGTCGCCGAGGGGATCCCGCCCGAGCGGTACGCGACGACGGTCGCGACGCTCCAGCAGATGGCCCGCAACCTCGGGTGGTCGTCGGGGGCGTGAGCCGCCTGACCCGAGCGCGCGCGGACTGCTGCCCCGAGCGCGCGCGGACTCGCGGGGCGCCGTCGCGTCAGCGGACCGGTGACTCGAGCGCCCACCGGTGGCCGAACGGGTCGACGAGCCAGCCGCGGCGCTCGGTGCCCTGGTCGCTCGGCGCGCGGTCGGGTGTCGCGCCGGCAGCGACGGCGGCCGCGTACGTCGTGTCGACGTCGGCCACCCCGAGGACGACGGCGACGGTCGAGTGCCCGACCGTCGCGGGAGCGTACGCGCCCACCTCGCGGTACTCGTCGGAGACGAAGAACGCGTCGCCGCCGACCTCGAGCGCGGCGAAGCCGACCCGGCCGTCGTCCTCGACGTAGCGCTCGCCGGTCTCCCGGGCGCCGAACGCGCGACTGTAGAAGTCGATCGCGGCGGCCGCGTCGTGCACGGTCAGGTAGGGCACCAGCATGGGAGCTCCTCGGTCGGGTCGTAGGCCGGGCGTCCTCGACGACGTCGCCGTCGCGACTCCTGTCCACGGTAGGGGCCCGCGCGACGCGCGCGACAGGGCATCCGGCGGTGCGGAAACGGAGGCAGGCTCGTGGCTCACGGGCGTACGCTGCCGGGACCCGAGTCCCGCGAGCCCGCGCGGGCACGCCCGAACGAGCAGGAGCACTGCGATGGAGTTCCGCCGGATCCCCGGTCTGCCGCCCTACGTCTTCACGATCATCGACGGGCTCAAGATCGAGGCACGCCGAGCAGGGCGCGACGTCGTGGACCTCGGCTTCGGCAACCCGGACCTCCCGAGCCCGCAGATCGCCGTCGACAAGCTGGCCGAGGCCGCGCACAACGCGCGCAACCACCGCTACTCCGCGTCGCGCGGCATCCCCAAGCTGCGCGAGGCCGTCGCGGGGCTCTACCAGCGCCGGTTCGGCGTGAACCTCGACCCCGAGACCGAGATCATCTCGACGATCGGCGCGAAGGAGGGCTTCAGCCACCTCATGTGGGTGCTGCTGCAGCCGGGCGACGTCGCGCTCGTCCCCACGCCGAGCTACCCCATCCACATCTGGGGCCCCTACTTCGCGGGCGCCGACGCGCGCCAGGTCCCCATCGGCGACGGGACCGACGCCGCGGGGTACATCGACCGCATCATCGAAGCCTGGGAGCTGGGCTGGCCCAAGCCGCGCGTCGTCGTGCTGTCGTTCCCGCACAACCCCACGACGACGGTCGCGACCAAGGAGGACCTCCAGCGCCTCGTGGACTGGGCACGGGACAAGGACGTCGTCCTCGTCCACGACCTGGCCTACGCCGACATGACGTTCGACGGGTTCCGGCCGCCGTCGATCATGGAGTGCGACGGCGCGCGCGAGGTCGCGGTCGAGCTCTACTCGATGACGAAGTCCTTCTCCATGGCGGGTTGGCGCGTCGCGTTCCTCGTGGGCCGCCGCGACGTCGTGGGCGCGCTCGCGAAGCTCAAGAGCTACCTCGACTACGGCACCTTCCAGCCCATCCAGATCGCGGCGACCGTGACGCTCAACGAGGCGACCGAGTTCCCGCAGGAGATCTCGTCCGTCTACGAGTCGCGCCGCGACGCCCTGTACGACGGCCTGCAGCGCATCGGCTGGGACATCCACAAGCCCGGCGGCACGATGTTCGCCTGGGCGCGCATCCCCGAGCCCTATCGCGACATGGGCTCGATCGAGTTCGCGACCCACCTGGTCGAGGAGTGCGACGTCGCCGTCTCGCCCGGTGTCGGCTTCGGCCCGGGCGGCGACGAGTTCGTCCGGTTCGCCCTCATCGAGAACGAGCACCGCATCGGCCAGGCCATCCGCGGCCTCAAGCGAGGCCTCACCCGCCTCCAGTAGCCGCACCCGCGCAGGCGACGTCCGCGCCCGACCGCCGCCCGTCGACGTGCACGACCACGCGCACAGGTGGCATCCGCCCCCACCCGGACCCTCACGCCAGGTGAGCGACGCAGGTCATTCAGGCGGGCGCTGCGGTCGGCGGCGTCTGGCCGCGGCGACCCTGCTGGTACCGCTCCACGCGGCGACCCGCGGCGGCGACGGCACGGTCGTCGACCAGGTCGTACACGACCGTCCCGACCCACACGATGAGCGTCGCCCACACCCACGTCCAGATCCCGTCGATGTCGAAGCCGCTCGACGGCGAGAGCAGGGTCGTGACGATCAGCGACCCGAGCACCGTCACGAGGCCGAGCGTCCAGGTCCAGCCGTGCACGTGCTTGCCGAGGAGCCGGACGACGAGCGGGCGGAGCAGCGTGATGGTCACGGTGAAGAGCGCGACGGCGACGATCCCCCACAACCAGCTCATGTGCATCCCGCTGAGCACGAGGTTCGCGACGAGGAGAGTCACACCGTAAGCGATCGCGGCGACGACGAAGCTGAGCACCTTCGGGTGCATGGCGGCCTCCTTCAGGCCCGGGCGTGCGGATCACACCCCTGTGGTTCCAGTGTGACGTGCATCACTGGATCCGCGCGTCGAGCGTGTGCGGCTCCGTGACGTCCGGGTCACGATGGAGCCATGCCAGCTCGACCGGGGACGACGGCGCACGGGCGCCTCGCCGCGACCGGCGCGGTCCTCGCGGCCCTCCTCGCGGCGTGCACGGGCGACGGGTCGGGAGGGGCGACGCCTGCGCCGTCGGGCACGACGACGACCCCTGCCGAGACGTCGGCGGCACCGGAGCCCTCCGAGACCCCCGCGCCGTCCGCGGAGCCCGGGCTCGTCGTCGTGCCGGAGGTCCGGGTGGAGGTTGCCGAGGTCGCGACGGGCCTCGACGCGCCGTGGGGTCTCGCGCCGCTGCCGGACGGGACGCTGCTCGTGTCGCTGCGGGACGAGCGTGCGCTCGTCGTCGTCGATCCGGCGACGGGTGGGGTCGTGCCCGTCGGTGGGCCGGGTGCGGACGAGCTGCGGGACGGCACGGTGACCGGGGGAGAGGCGGGCCTGCTCGGCGTCGCGATCGGTCCCGCGGACGGCGACGCGCCGGGCGAGGTGTTCGTCCACCGCACGGCCCAGGGCGGGAACGAGGTGCTGCGCGGCACGCTCTCCGGCGGTCAGCTGTCCGCGCTGACGCCCGTCGTCCAAGGGATCCCCGCCGCGTCGACGCACGACGGCGGCCGGCTCGCCTTCGGTCCGGACGGCTTCCTCTACGTCGCGACGGGCGACGCCCAGCAGCGTGGCGCGTCCCAGGACCCCGCCTCGCTCGCCGGCAAGATCCTGCGCGTGACCGTGGACGGCGCTCCCGCTCCCGGCAACCCCGACCCGGCGTCGCCCGTCTGGAGTCTCGGGCACCGCAACGTGCAGGGTCTGGCGTGGGACGCGACGGGACGGATGCTCGCGAGCGAGTTCGGTCAGGACACGTTCGACGAGCTGAACGTCGTCGAGGCGGGCGGTAACTACGGCTGGCCGGAGGTCGAGGGCACGGGTGGTGCCGGTGCCGGGTTCGTCGACCCGGTGACGACGTGGGCGACCAGCGACGCGTCGCCGAGCGGCCTCGCGGCCACGCGCGATGGTGCGTACCTCGCCGGCCTGCGGGGCGAGACGCTGTGGCGCGTCCCGTTCGCGTCGCCCGACGGCGGGGCCTCGCCCGACGCGTTCGGCGCGCCCCAGGCCGTGCTCACCGACCTCGGGCGGCTGCGGACGGTGGTCGTGGGCCCCGCGACCCCGCCCGGGGAGGACGGGAGCGCCGTGCTCTACGTGCTGACGAACAACACCGACGGGCGGGGCGAGCCGCGCGACGGCGACGACCGCCTGCTCCGCGTGAGCATCGCGCCGGCGAGCTGACCGCGAGATCGACCCGGGCGTCGCGAGATCGACCCTCGGAAGGTCGACCTCACGACCGACGGGTCGATCTCGCGCGTCGCAGTCCGATCTTGTGCGTCGCTGTCCGGCGACGGCTTCGCGGTCGACGCGGTGGCCTGCCGGTTTGGCCCTCGATAACGAATCGGTTACGGTCGGGTGTCCCATTGTGCGGTCGACCCCTCTTGGGTGTTTGCGGCCAGGCTGGGACATGGCGGTCGCTCGCCAGTGCGTGAGCGGCGACGCCGGAGGACCGCCGGATCGGCGGGTCGACCTCGGTGACGCCCGTGCCACGGCACGCCGGTGCTCGAGAATGCGCTGCCAGCGTGCCGTCGACCGCCCGTGCCCGGGACCCCTGACGACTGGACCAGAGTGCAGAACCTCTTCCGCCTGCGCACGAGCGCGCCCGCGAACCCGACCGACCCGACCGAGACCCCGAGCGCGTCGCCCTCGCCCGACGCCCCCCGTCCGTCCCGCACGGCCGCCCGCGCCGCCCGCACCCTGCGTGCCACGCGCCGCCGCCGCTGGACCACCATCTCCGCCGTGACCGCCGTGACCCTCGTCGGGTCCGGTGCCGTCGCCTACGGCGAAGCCCAGAAGACCGTGACGCTCGACGTCGACGGCGAGATCCGGACCGTCACGACCGTCGCCGGGTCCGTGCAGGGAGCGCTCGACGCCGCCGGCGTCGACGTCGACTCCCGCGACCTCGTCGCCCCCGAGGCCGACGCGTCCCTCGAGGACGGCGCCGAGGTGGTCGTCCGCCTCGGCAAGCAGGTGACGGTCCAGACCGACGGCGAGCAGTCCGACGTCTGGCTCACGGCGCTCGACGCCGACGAGGCGCTCCAGAGCCTCTCCGAGCGCGGCGGCGACGTGCGGCTCGTCGCGTCCCGCTCCGGCGACCGCGCCTCGCTCGACCTCGACCTCGACACCGACGGACCGGTGAACGTCGTGGCCGACGGGAAGACCACGGTCGCGCCCGACGGCGGCGCCGGCGTCGACGCCCTGCTCGCCGACCGGGGCATCGAGCTCGGCGAGCTCGACCGCGTGAGCGTGCGGCGCGTGGCCGCGGAGAGCGCGGACGCCTCGGCGGCACGCGACGCCGCCGCCGACACGCCCGCCGCCGCCGAGGCGCCCACTGTGTCGCTCGTCGTGCAGCGCGTCGTCGTCGAGCGCCAGGAGAAGACCACGCCCGTCCCGCACAAGACCGTCGAGAAGACGGACGCCGCGCGCTACAGCGACGACCCCGTCGTGGTCGAGCAGGAAGGCCGCGACGGCGTCACGACCACGGTCACCGACGTCACGCTCGTCGACGGTGCCGAGTGGCTGCGCGAGCCGGTGTCGGAGGAGGTCACCACGGCCCCCGTCGACGCCGTCGTGGTCCGCGGCACCAAGGAGCGTCCGAAGGACCCGCGCACGATCGGCCAGCTCATGGCGGCCGAGCGCGGCTGGACCGGCTCGCAGTGGCAGTGCCTCGAGCAGCTGTGGACCAAGGAGTCCAACTGGAACCCGTCGGCGGACAACCCGACGTCGAGCGCCTACGGCATCCCGCAGTCCCTCCCCGGCTCGAAGATGGCGAGCAAGGGCGCCGACTGGGCCACCAACCCGGCGACCCAGATCGCGTGGGGCCTCGACTACATCGCCGGCTCGTACGGCACCCCGTGCGGCGCCTGGTCGCACTCGCAGGCCGTCAACTGGTACTGAGCCGACGCTCGGCTCTCGACGGGCCCGTGACCTCTCCGGAGGTCGCGGGCCCGCCGTCGTCTGCGCGCCGGGTCCGCGCGGTCGTGGTCGGGCGGTCGTGGTCGCGTCCGCGGTCCTGCACCGAGGGGGCGCGGGTCTACCATCCGCCGCTCGTCCCTCGCGGCTCCCGCCAGACCCGCCACGACCCGCGCCCCCTCGGCTCCGGCCCGCTCGTCCCGCACCTCGCCGAGGCGACCCGGCCGCACGGGCCGGCATACGGCGTCGGGCACCACGGACCGCGCGGGGTGACCCGACCGCCGAGGTCGGGACAGGGGATGAGGCGGCGGGCCGTGGTGGGCCTGGCGGGAGCCCGCGAGGAACGAGCGGGCGGATGGTAGGCCCGCCGCCTCATCCCCTGGCGCGACCGGACGCGACCGGACGCGACCGGACGCGACGACGGACGCCTGACCGGCAGCGCGGGGCGGCCGACTAGGATCGGGCCCCATGACCCACATCCTCTCGGCCGTGGCGTGGCCGTATGCGAACGGCCCGCGCCACATCGGTCACGTCGCAGGCTTCGGTGTCCCGTCGGACGTCTTCAGCCGGCACATGCGGATGGCGGGTCACGACGTCCTCATGGTGTCGGGCACCGACGAGCACGGCACACCGATCCTCGTCCAGGCGGACAAGGAGGGCGTCAGCGCGCAGGAGCTCGCGGACCGGTACAACCGGGTGATCGTCGAGGACCTGCAGCAGCTCGGGCTGACCTACGACCTGTTCACGCGCACCACGACGCGCAACCACTACGCCGTCGTGCAGGAGATGTTCCGCACGGTGCACAAGAACGGCTACATGGTCGAGCAGACGACGATGGGCGCGATCTCGCCGTCGACGGGCCGCACGCTGCCGGACCGCTACATCGAGGGCACGTGCCCCATCTGCGGGTACGACGGCGCGCGCGGCGACCAGTGCGACAACTGCGGCAACCAGCTGGACGCGATCGACCTCATCAACCCGAAGAGCAAGATCAACGGCGAGACGCCGAAGTTCGTCGAGTCGAACCACTTCTTCCTGGACCTGCCGGCGTTCGTCGACGCGCTGGGCGACTGGCTGCGCACGCGCACGGCGTGGCGCCCGAACGTCCTGAAGTTCTCCCTCAACCTGCTCGACGACGTGCGGCCGCGGGCCATGACGCGCGACATCGACTGGGGCATCCCCGTCCCGCTCGAGGGCTGGGAGGACAACCCGAGCAAGCGTCTGTACGTGTGGTTCGACGCGGTCATCGGGTATCTGTCGGCGTCGATCGAGTGGGCGCGCCGCACGGGTGACCCCGACGCGTGGCGCGCCTACTGGAACGACCCCGAGGCGCGGTCGTACTACTTCATGGGCAAGGACAACATCACGTTCCACTCCCAGATCTGGCCGGCCGAGCTGCTGGCCTACGACGGGCGCGGGAACAAGGGCGGGGCGCCGGGCCCGTACGGGAACCTGCAGCTGCCGACCGAGGTGGTCTCGAGCGAGTTCCTCAACGTCGAGGGGCAGAAGTTCTCGTCGTCGCGCGGCGTCGTCATCTACGTGCGCGACATGCTCGCGCGCTACCAGCCGGACGCGTTCCGCTACTACGTGGCGTCGGCCGGCCCGGAGACGCAGGACGTCGACTTCACGTGGGCGGACTTCCAGCGCCGCACGAACGACGAGCTCGTCGCGGGCTGGGGCAACCTCGTGAACCGCACGGCGAGCATGGTGCACAAGAACTTCGGCGAGATCCCGACGCCGGGCGAGCGCCACCCGATCGACGAGGGTGTGCTCGCGACGACGACCACGGCGTTCGGCCGGGTCGGCGACCTCATCGCGTCGCACCGTCAGCGCGCGGCCGTGGCCGAGGCAATGAAGACGGTCGGCGAGGTGAACAAGTACGTGTCGGACACCGAGCCGTGGAAGCTCAAGACGGACCCGGAGCGGCTCGGGACCGTGCTGCACACGGTGACGCAGGCCGTGAGCGACCTCAACACGATCCTGTCGCCGTTCCTGCCGCACTCGGCGCAGCAGGTGCACGAGGCGTTCGGCGGCACCGGCACGTTCGCTCCGCAGCCGCGCATCGAGGAGGTCACCGACCTCGACGACGACTCGCGGCACTACCCGGTGATCACCGGGGACTACCGGAGCGGGCAGGGTGGCGAGGGCATCCCCTCGTGGCAGCCGCGCGCCGTCGTGCCCGGGACGCCGGTCGGCAAGCCGACGCCGGTCTTCACGAAGCTCGACGAGTCGATCGTCGAGGAGGAGCTCGACCGCCTGCGCGAGGACGCCTGACCCGTGGCGAAGAACCGAGAGCGCGGGTGGCCGCCGGACCCCGAGCCGCTGCCGGTCGCCGTGGTGGACAACCACACGCACCTCGACTCGATCGCACACGTGCTGCCCGACGACGTCGCGCCTCCGAGCGTGGCGGCGCACCTCGAGCGCGCGGCCGCCGTCGGCGTCGACCGCCTGGTGCAGGTCGGGTGCGACCTGCCCTCGGCACGCTGGACCGACGCGCTCCTGCGGGGGGACCATGCTGACGGCGAGGTGGTCGCGAGCCTGCTGGGTGCCGTCGCGATCCACCCGAACGAGGCGGTCCTCCACGGTGGCGTGCGAGAGGTCGGGCCGGACGGGCTCGAGCCCGACCCGCGGCCGCACCACGCGACGTCGCTCGACGGCGTGATCGAGGAGATCGCACGCATCGCCCGGGACAACGAGCGGGTGCGCGCGATCGGGGAGACCGGGATGGACCTGTTCCGCACAGGTCCGCAGGGGGAGCGCGTACAGCGGGAGTCGTTCCGCGCGCACGTCGCGCTCGCGAAGGAGCTCGGGCTCGCGCTGCAGATCCACGACCGCGACGCGCACGCCGAGGTCCTCGAGGTGCTCGCGCGCGACGGTGCCCCCGAGCGGACGGTCTTCCACTGCTACTCGGGCGACGCCGAGATGGCACGGTTCTGCGCGGCGCAGGGCTGGTACCTGTCGTTCGCCGGGCCGGTGACGTTTCGGGCCAACGACGAGCTGAGGGCGGCGCTGCGCGAGGTCCCGCTCGCCCAGGTCCTCGTCGAGACTGACGCGCCGTACCTCACGCCGCACCCCTACCGCGGTCGTCCGAACGCCCCGTACGTCCTGCCATCGACCGTCCGTACCGTCGCCGAGGTGACCGGCGTACCGCTCCCCGACGTGTGCATCCGGGTGGCCGCGACGTCGGTCGAGGTCTACGGGCCCTGGTGACCGGCCCGTGACGCGCCGATGACGGGCCGCTGACGGGCGTCCGCGGACGCCCGGCACGAACGGGAGGTTTCGCCCACGGTCACGTTTCGGCTACGGTCGGGTCCGTGCGTCGTCCGCGGTCCGCCGACGACGCCCCGAACCCCACGCCCGGCCCTCGCCGGACGCCCGGCCCGCCGAGAAGGGACCGCCCGCGTGCTCGCACCTGACGGAACGACGCGCCGCCGCGTGCAGCGGTTCGTCGCCCGGGGAGTGGTCGTCGTCGGGCTCGTCGGGGTGACCGGTGCGTTCGCGACGCTGCACAAGAGCGTGACCCTCGACGTCGACGGCACGCTCTACGACGTCTCCGCGTACGGGCGCACGGTCGGCGAGGTGCTCGACTACCAGGACGTCGGCGTCGCGTCGGAGGACCTCGTCGAGCCCGCGCTGGGTTCCTCCGCGCCGGACGGCGGCACGATCGTCGTCCGGACGAGCCACGACGTCGTGGTCGAGATCGACGGCCAGGAGCAGACGATCGCGACGACGGCACGGACGGTGGGCGAGCTGCTCGCGTTCCTCGGGCCGCGCGCCGAGGGGGCGGTGACGGACGTGTCGCGCTCGGCGTCGCTCGGGCGCCAGCCGGTGCGCGTGTCGACGCTCAAGACCGTGCACATCGCGGTCGACGGCGTGGTCATGCCCATCACGACGGCAGAGGCCACGGTCCGAGGCGTGCTGCAGACCGCGGGGATCGTGCTCGGCGAGGAGGACGACACGTCCGTCCCGCTCGACGCCGCCGCGGTGGACGGGATGCTCGTCCTCGTCAGCCGGGCGGCATCGACGTCGGACACCCTCACGGAGGTTCTGCCGTTCACGACCGAGGAGGTCGAGGACCCCAACCTGCCGAAGGGCCACCGGGTCGTCGTGCAGTCGGGACGCGTGGGCGAGGCGGTCACGACGTACGCGGTGCAGACGCTCGGCGGTGCAGAGGTCGCCCGCACCGTGCTGACGCGCACCGTGACGACCGAGCCGCGCAACGAGGTCATCAAGATCGGGACGATGGACGTCTCCGTCTCGGTGGACCCGGGCTCCGCGCGCGCGATCGGGCAGTCGCTCGCCGCGCAGCGCGGGTGGGGCGACGACCAGTTCGTGTGCCTCGACAAGCTGTGGACCAAGGAGAGCAACTGGCGCGTCGACGCCGACAACCCGAGCTCGTCGGCCTACGGGATCCCGCAGGCGCTGCCGGGCTCGAAGATGGCGACCGCCGGCGACGACTGGCGCACGAACCCCGCGACCCAGATCACCTGGGGCCTCGGCTACATCGAGGGCCGCTACGGCACGCCGTGCTCGGCCTGGTCGCACTCGGTGGCCAAGGGCTGGTACTGACCGGTCCCCGGAAGGTCACCGGCCGAGCATCTCCAGGTAGTGCGGGTTCTCCATGATCCCGAGGACGTTGCCGAACGGGTCGACGACGGACGCCGTCACGAACCCCTCGCCGGTCCCGCGCTCGACGACGCCCTCGTACTCGGTCGCGCCGAGCTCGAGGAGCCGGGCGAAGACCGCGCGGACGTCGTCGACGTGCCAGTTCACGATCGCGCCGCCCGGTGACGCGGGCTGGGGCCGCGGCGAGTACGAGCGCGCGATGATCCCCAGCTCGTCCTCGTGGTCACCGACGCGGAACTCCACGTAGCCGCCGGGGACCACGTAGTAGGGCTCGGTCCCGAGCACGGTGGTGTACCAGGCCGCGGCGGCCTCCAGGTCGTCGGCCCACAGGTTCAGCGTCGCCATCCCTCGCAGCATGATGGTCGTCCTCTCGATCAGCTGGGCGGTCGTCGGGCGGGCGCCCGTCGTCGCGTCGTGCCCGGTCCGGTCGGGACCGTCGAGGCCCTCGGCGGGCCGTCGAGGACGACGCTACGGCCCATCGAGGAACCTCCGGTTCCGCATTCGACGCCGACCGGGAAGACTGGGACGGTGCTCGACACCTCCGTCCGCCTCCTGCGGCTCCTCGCCCTCCTCCCGTCGCGCGCGACCTGGACCGGTCCAGAGCTCGCGGAGCGGCTCGGCGTGACGACGCGCACGGTGCGCAACGACGTCGAGCGGCTGCGCGTGCTCGAGTACGAGGTCCGCTCGACGCCGGGCGTCGCGGGCGGCTACCGCCTCGGTGCCGGGTCGGCCCTGCCGCCGCTCCTGCTCGACGACGAGGAGGCGACCGCCGTCGTGCTCTCGCTGCGCGCGGCGACGGGCGGGTCGGTGTCCGGGAGCGAGGAGGCCGCGCTGCGCGCGCTGGTCAAGCTCGACGCCGTCCTGCCCGCGCGCCTGCGCTCGCGTGCCGACGCGCTGCGCGCCGCGGTGGTGAGCGTCCCGGCGAGCGGGCCGACGGTCGACCCGCAGGTCCTCGCCGACGTCGCGACGGCCGTCCGCGACCGCGTCGGGCTGCGCCTGGAGTACCGCACGCACGACGGGTCGACGAGCCTGCGCGCCGTCGACCCGTACCGCCTCGTCCACGTCGGCCGGCGCTGGTACCTCCTCGCGTTCGACACCGACCGGGACGACTGGCGCACGTTCCGCGTGGACCGGCTCCGGCTCCGGACTCCCGGCGGTGCGCGCTTCGTGCCGCGCGAGGTCCCTGGTGGCGACGCCGTCGCCCACGTGCTGCGCGGCGTGGGTGCGACGGCCTGGCCCCACACCGCGCGCGTGCGCCTGCACGCCCCGGCGGCCGCGATGGCGCAGGTGCTCACGCCGGCCGCGGGGGTGCTGTCCGACGACGGCCCCGACGCGTGCGTGCTCGAGACCGGCGGCTCGTCGATGGCGCACCTCGTCGGGATGCTGCTGTCGCTCGAGGTCGACCTCACCGTGCTCGACCCGCCGGAGCTGCTCGTCGTGCTCGAGCGCGCGGGACAGCGGGCGGTGCGGGCGGCGGCGCGTGCGACTCCCGGGCGGCGTGACGCGCCGTCGAATCATGGAGTCATCGTGGAATCCACGAGTGAGGACCGCGTGGAGAGCGCCGCGACATTCACGGAGGAAAACGGACAGAACCTCCCATCCTAACTGCGGACCGCTTGGAGTTGGATAACAGATCGGTTACGGTCGAACGTCGCTCGTGCGTCAGTCGTGCCGTCGTCCGTCCCCTCGCGGGTCGTGCCGCCGGCACGGGGACACCCGGGCGGTGCGCCGCCGTCGGGCCCTGGGGAAGGGGTGTCGAGGAGGCGCAGGCAGCCGGATCGGCCGCTCGAGACCTGCGGGTCGCACCACGGTGCGTCCGCCGTGAGGTCGCACGCCTGCGTGCGCCCCGCGGTCCGTAGGTGGTGCACCCGCGCCGACGAGCCACCGTGCCCGGGACCCACGACGACTGGACCCGAGTGAACAACCCCTTCCACCGGACCGCGGACGCGGCCGGCGCGCCCGAGAGCGCCGACACCACCCAGCCCCTCGACCTCTCCGACACCACCGCCGCCGAGGGCTCCACGAGCCCCGCGGCCCCGACGGCCCGCCGCCGTCGCCGCTGGCCCCTCGTGGCCGGTGCGACCGCGACCGTCCTCCTCGCCACCGGTGCCGTCGCCTACGGCACCGCGCACAAGACCGTCGAGCTCGACGTCGACGGCAAGATCACCACGGTCAGCACCTTCGCCGGCTCCGTCGACGGCCTGCTCGAGGAGCAGGGCGTCACCGTCGGCGAGCGCGACCAGGTCGTCCCCGACGCCGACGCCTCGCTGCGCGGCGGGAGCGACGTCGTCGTCCGCTACGGGCGCGAGGTCCCCGTCCAGGTCGACGGAACCCAGTCCTCCGTCTGGCTCACCGCGCTCGACGCGGACGAGGCCCTGACGACCCTCGCCTCGCGCGGCAGCGACGTGCGCCTCGTGGCGTCCCGCTCCGGCGAGCGCGCCTCGCTGCCGATCCGCCTCGACGCGGACGGCCCCGTGGCCGTCGTGGCCGACGGCGAGACCAAGGTCGCGCCCGACGGCAGCATCGGCATCGACGCGATCCTCGACCAGCAGGGCGTCGTCCTCGGCGAGCTCGACCGCGTGCACGTCGCCCAGTCCGACGCCGTCGCAGCGACGGCCGACGAGAAGGCCGCCGACGAGAAGGCTGCCGACGAGAAGGCTGCCGACGAGAAGGCCGCCGACCAGAAGGCGACCGACGAGGCGGCGGCCGACGAGGCCGACGTCTCCCTCGTGGTCCAGCGTGTGAAGGTCGAGGAGGTGCCGACCACCAAGCCCGTGCCGTTCGAGACGACCACGGAGGAGGACCCGAACCGGTACGAGGACCTCGACCAGGTCGTCAAGCAGGAGGGCGTCGAGGGCGTGCACACGACCGTCCACCGCGTCACGACGGTCGACGGCACGGAGGAGTCCCGCGAGCTGGTCTCCGACGGCGTCACGACCCCGCCCGTGACGAAGATCCTCGTGCAGGGCACCAAGGAGCGCCCGGAGCCCGAGCCCGAGCCCGAGCCGGAGCCCGCGGCGACGCCGCGGTCCTCCGGGTCGGGGTCCTCGGGTGCGTCGGCCGCCCCGGCCCCTGCACCCGCCGCTGACCTCGGCTCCGCGCCCGCGGGCGTGTGGGCGTCGCTGGCCCAGTGCGAGTCCGGTGGCAACCCCGCGACGAACACGGGCAACGGCTACTACGGCCTCTACCAGTTCTCGCTGCCGACCTGGCAGGCGATGGGCGGCTCCGGCCTCCCGTCGGAGGCCTCGGCCGCCGAGCAGACGCAGCGCGCCCAGGCGCTCCAGGCCCAGTCGGGCTGGGGCCAGTGGCCCGCGTGCGCCCGCAAGCTCGGGCTGCTCTGACAGCAGCAGGTGAACGACGCCGGAGGGCGGGGTGCGCGAGCGCCCCGCCCTCCGGCGTGTCGGTAGGCTCTGGGCTCATGAACGACACCCGAGGCGCCCTGCTGGGTCCGGCCGAGATCCGTGACCTGGCGGGGCGTCTCGGCGTGCGTCCCACCAAGACGCTCGGCCAGAACTTCGTGCACGACGGCGGCACGGTCCGCAAGATCGTGCGGGTCGCCGACGTGCGGGCGGGGGAGCGCGTCGTCGAGATCGGGCCGGGCCTCGGGTCGTTGACGCTGGGCCTGCTCGAGGCGGGGGCGAGCGTCGTCGCCGTCGAGATCGACCCGGTGCTCGCCCGTCAGCTCCCGACCACCGTCGCCGCGCACGTGCCCGACCTCGGCGACCGGCTCGAGGTCGTGGGCGCCGACGCGCTCGACGTGACGTCGCTGCCCGGCGAGGCGCCGACGGCGCTCGTCGCGAATCTCCCGTACAACGTCGCGGTCCCCGTGCTCCTGACGTTCCTCGAGCGCTTCGACTCGCTCGAGCGCGTGCTCGTCATGGTCCAGGCCGAGGTCGCGGACCGCCTCGCCGCGCCGCCCGGGAGCCGGACCTACGGCGTGCCGTCGGTGAAGGCCGCGTGGTACGCGTCGGCGCGCCGCGCGGGCACCGTCGGGCGTGCGGTCTTCTGGCCGGTGCCCAACGTCGACTCGGCGCTCGTCGCGCTCGACCGGCGCGAGCCGCCCACGACGACGGCGACGCGCGAGCAGGTCTTCGCGGTCGTCGACGCCGCGTTCGCCCAGCGCCGCAAGATGCTGCGCTCCGCCCTGGCGGGGATCGCAGGCTCTGCGGCGGCCTCGGCGGCAGCGCTCGAGGCGGCCGGGGTCGACCCGCAGGCCCGCGGGGAGACGCTCGACGTCGTCGCGTTCGCGCGCATCGCCGAGCACCTGCCCACGGTCACCGGCGGCCGCACCTCGCCGCGCGCGGCCGGCGGGCGACCTGGCACAGTGGACGCGTGAGTCCCCCGCATCCCACGAGCATCGCGCTCGCGCCGCCACCTCGTGTCCGGGTGCGTGCGCCAGGGAAGGTGAACCTCTCGCTGCGCGTCGGCGCGCTGCAGGACGACGGCTACCACCCGCTCGTGACCATCTTCCAGGCGGTCGGGCTGAGCGAGGAGGTCGTCGCGCACGAGGCCCCGCGCGGCTCCGGGATCTCGCTGTCCGTCGAGGGCCTGCAGGCCGACGTCGTGCCCACCGACGCGACGAACCTCGCGTGGCGTGCGGCCGAGGCGCTCGCGCAGCACACCGGGGTGGACCCCGACGTCCGCCTCCAGGTCGTCAAGGGCGTGCCGGTCGCGGGCGGCATGGCGGGCGGGTCGGCGGACGCCGCCGCGACGCTGGTCGCGTGCGACGCGCTGTGGGAGACGGGCCTGTCGCGCGCGGAGCTGATGCGGCTCGCGTCGGGGCTCGGTGCCGACGTCGCGTTCGGGCTCGTGGGGCACACCGCCGTCGGGACCGGTCGGGGGGACGTGCTCACGCCGGCGATGACGCGCGGGGAGTTCCACTGGGTGTTCGCCGTACAGGCCGACGGGCTGTCGACGCCCGACGTCTACCGCGCGTTCGACGAGACGGTCGACGGGCCCGCCGAGCTCGACCACGCGGACGACACCACGCTCATGCAGGCGCTGCGGGCCGGGGACCCCGTGGGCCTCGGGCAGGCGCTGCGCAACGACCTCGAGGGTCCCGCGCTCACGCTGCGCCCCGAGCTCGAGCGCACGCTCGCCGTCGCGCGCGAGGCGGGTGCGCTCGGGGCGATCGTCTCCGGCTCGGGGCCGACCGTCGCGGCGCTCGCGCGCAGCCGTCAGCACGCGCTCGCGATCGGCGCGACGTGGACCGCGGCCGACGCGTGCGACAGCGTGTGGTGCACGACGGCGCCCGCGGGCGGCGCGCGCGTCGTCGCCCACTGACCTGTGGCGACACCGCGACGGGCAGGCCCTCGGGCGAGGGGCGCCGTCGGGCCGGCCGTCAGGCGCGGGCGTGCGTACGCAGCCAGGCGCGCTGGTGCGCGAACCGGTAGCCCTGGCCGCCCTCATGGTCGTTGTACCGGTAGACGTCGATCTGCCGCTCGACCGGACCGGCCTGCGCGTCGGCGGCCGCGGCCTTCGCGCCCCAGCCGTTGAACGCCGCGTACACGGTGGACGGCGGGCACGTCGCGTCCATGAGCGCGACGGAGAACAGCGCGGGCGCCGTCGCGCGGCGGGCCAGCAGCGCGACGTCGAGGTAGGACAGGGTGCGGAACACGGCGTCCTCCGCGTCGCGGTGCACGGCGAGGTACTGCCGGATCTCGCCGTACGGGTCGCGGTCGGTGATCTCGACGGCGCGGCGGAAGTGGGAGAGGAACGGGACGTCGGGCATCGCTGCGACAAGCCCTTCGGACAGCCCGGCGACGGCGATCGCGATGCCGCCGCCCTGGCTCGTCCCGGCCACCGAGACGCGTGCGGGATCGATGCCCGGGAGCGAGCGGAGTGCGTCGACGGCGCGGACGCCGTCGATGTAGACGCGCCGGTAGTAGTGGTCGTGCGGGTCCTCGATGCCGCGCGTCATGAACCCCGGTGTCGCGGGGCCGGAGCCGACCGGGTCCGGCGTCCCGCCGCCCGTGCCCCACCGGCTGCCCTGGCCGCGCGTGTCGACGACGAGGTGCGCGAAGCCGGCGTTGGCCCACGTGAGGTGCTCGTGCGCGAGGCCGCGACCGCCGCCGTACCCGATGAACTCCACGACGGCCGGGAGCGGCTCGTCGGCCCGGGCGGGCCGCACGAGCCACGCCTTGATCGGGTGACCGCCGAACCCGGGGAACGTGACGTCGTCGACGGTGACGAGGTCGAGCCCCGTGTCGACGCGCTCGAGGCGCACCGTCTCGGTCAGGTCGCCCCCGGCGGCGCGCGACCCGGCCAGCGTCGAGGTCCAGAAGTCGTCGAGGTCGTCGGGCTCGTCGAGGGTCGGCACGTAGGCCTCGAGCTCGGCGAGCGGCAGGTCGAAGAGCGACATGCGCGCACCCTACCGCCGTCTCGAGTCCAGGATGTCCGCTGTCTCGAAGCGCTTCGACAGTCCCTGTTTTCCCGGACCACCTGGCGGCGCCTACGCTCGGTGCGTGGCTCATCTCCTCGGGGCCGACGGCATCGCGCTGACCGTCGGCACCCGCACCCTCCTCGACGACGTCTCGCTCGGACTCGACGACGGCGACCGCGTCGGCATCGTCGGCCCCAACGGGGCCGGCAAGTCGACCCTCCTGCGGCTGCTCGCGGGCACGCAGCAGCCCGACGGCGGCCGCGTCACCCGGGTGGGCGGGCTGCGGGTCGGCCTCCTCGACCAGCGCGACGACGTCGGGACGGGCGCGACGATCCGGGACCTCGTGCACGGCGACGCCGCGACGCACGCGTGGGCGTCGGACGCGGCTGTCCGCGGCGTGCACGACGGCCTGCTCACGGACCTCGACCTCGACGAGCCCGCGGACACGCTGTCCGGCGGGCAGCGGCGGCGCGTGGCGCTCGCAGCCCTGCTCGTCGCCGACCACGACGTGCTGTTCCTCGACGAGCCCACCAACCACCTCGACGTCGAGGGCGTGGCGTGGCTCGCGGAGCACCTGCGCGAGCGGTTCGCGCGGCCGGGAGCCCGCGGCGCGCTGGTGGTCGTGACGCACGACCGGTGGTTCCTCGACGCCGTGTGCTCGCGCATGTGGGAGGTGCGCGGCGACGGCTCCGGCGAGGTCGAGGGCTACGAGGGCGGGTACGCCGCCTACGTGCTCGCGCGTGCCGAGCGGCAGCGGACCGCCGCCGTCACCGCGGAGAAGCGCGACAACCTGCTGCGCAAGGAGCTCGCGTGGCTGCGCCGCGGGGCGCCCGCGCGCACGAGCAAGCCCAAGTTCCGGCTCGACGCCGCGGCCGCGCTCATCGCCGACGTCCCGCCGCCGCGCGACTCGATGGAGCTCACGCGCACCGCGACGAAGCGGCTCGGCAAGGACGTGCTCGACCTCGAGGACGTCACGGTCAGCGTCCCGGCCCGACCGGGCACCGACGTGTCAGGGTCACAGGTCACCGGGGTGACCGCTGACCCTGACACGGGGCGGCGCGTGCTGCTCGACGACGTCACGTGGCGCCTCGGCCCGGGCGACCGGTACGGGGTCGTCGGGGTCAACGGCGCGGGCAAGACGACCCTCCTCGCCCTCCTCGCCGGGCGGCGCGAGCCCGACGCGGGTCGGGTCAAGCGCGGCAAGACGGTGGCCGTCGCGGAGCTCACCCAGGACGTGGAGGAGCTCGACGACATCGCCGGGCTGCGCGTGGTCCAGGTGATCGAGTCCGAGAAGCGGTCGGTCGTCGTCGACGGCAAGGAGCTCACGGCGTCCCAGCTCGTCGAGCGCCTCGGCTTCACGCGCGAGCGTTCGCAGACCCTCGTGCGCGACCTCTCCGGGGGCGAGCGGCGTCGGCTCCAGCTCCTGCGGCTGCTCGTCGCCGAGCCGAACGTGCTCCTGCTCGACGAGCCGACGAACGACCTCGACACCGACACGCTCGCCGCGCTGGAGGACCTGCTCGACGGCTGGCCCGGGACGCTGATCGTCGTCTCGCACGACCGCTACCTGCTCGAGCGCGTCGCCGACCGTCAGGTCGCGCTGCTCGGCGACGGCAGGATCCGAGACCTGCCGGGCGGGGTCGAGCAGTACCTCGAGCTGCGTCGGGCCGCGATCGCGAGCGGGGAGACCGGCTCGGCGCTGCGCGCGCCGGCCGTGCCCGCGGGCCCGGGTGGGGGGCCAGGAGGGGCGACGGGCGCGGCGTCGGGCACCGGGGACGACGGCGCGCCGGGCGGTCCCGCGGCCCCGAGCGCCGCAGAGCTGCGCGCGGCGAAGAAGGAGATCAACCGGATCGAGCGCCGGCTGAGCAAGATCGCGGAGCTGGAGGCGCGACTGCACGACAAGATCGCGGCCCAGGCGACGGACTACGCCGCCGTCGCCGGGCTCGACGCCGAGCTCCGCGTCCTCGCCGCCGAGAAGGACGAGCTCGAGGCGGCCTGGCTCGAGGCCGCGGAGGTCGCCGGCTGACGAGGCCGGCGGGCCGTCGGCGGGTGCCCGCGGGGCGCCCTGCGTCGGTGGGTACCTGCGGGGGCGCACTGCGCCGCCGGCCTCAGCGGCGGCGGAAGCCCATGCGGTCGTCGGGGTCGACGCGCTCGAGGATTGCGCTCGCGATGTCGTCGAGCTGGGTGACCTGCTCGTCCGAGAGTGCGTCGACGACGTGGTCGCGCACGGTCGCGACGTGCCCCGGGGCGGTCGCGACGACCTTCTTCCAGCCGTCGTCGGTGAGGTGCGCGTTGGTGGCACGACGGTCCTCGGGGCACGGGAGGCGCTCGACGAGCCCGCGCTTCTCGAGGCGCGCGACGACGTGCGAGAGGCGCGGGAGCGTCGCGTTGGTCGCGGACGCGAGGTGCGTCATGCGCAGCGTGCGGTCCGGTGCCTCCGAGAGCATCGCGAGCACGTAGTACTCGAAGTGGCTGAGGTCGGCGTCGCGCTGGAGCTGTGCGTCGAGGACCCCGGGCAGGAGCTCGACGACGGCGACGAGGCGCTTCCACGCGTCGAGCTGGGTCTCGTCGAGCCAGCGGGGCTCGCTCATCCTGTCCTCCTCCGGGATGTGACAGGGAGCACTCCGGGAACTGTTTACGCTACAAGTATACCGGGTCTAGGTTGCTACTTGTATCAACAACCAATTGACCGTCGGCCGGCGTGGGGTTCGCGCTCGCGGAGTGATCTCGTGGAAGGCCGCGTGCATGGAGTCAGCCGCGCGCCTTCTCCACGGCTGCGCGTGCGGCGTCACGCTCGCCGCGCTGAGCCTCGCGCAGCGCCTTCTCGAGCTCGCGCACCTTCTTCTGCGCCTCGCGGAGCCGTCGCTCGGCGTCGCGCCGCTTGAGCGTGGCCTTCTTGACCTTCGGGTCGCGGACGTGCACGGCCACCTCTGCCGGAACGGCGCCCGTGTCGCGGGCCAGGGCGTCCTCGACATCCCCCTCGGCGTCGGCCGTGTGCGCGGCGGTGCCGTCGGCCGCGGTGCCGTCGGGTGCGGTCCCGAAGGCGCGTCCCGCTCCCGGGGTGCCGGCGGCCCGCGCGTCGACGTAGACCTCGAGGCCGTCCAGGATGCGTTCCAGGCCCCACGCCGTGTCGTCGATCTGCCCCTCCCCGCCGTACGCCCCCGAGACGACGAGCGGGCGCAGGTACGGGAAGCGGACCTCGTCGACCAGCCCGCGCAGTGCCTCGGCGAAGGCCGAGCCGTCGACGGTGCCAGCCCCGACGCCCCCGCCGGCCTCGCCGACCGCCTGCGCGAGGTCGGACTCGAGCCGCGCCGCGTTCCGGGCGTACCCGCTGAGGAGCAGGATGACCGACATGCTCTCCTCCTCGTCGAGCGGCGTCGAGCGCAGCGCCCGGAGCCCGGCGTCGGCGCCGCGCAGGTTGTTCGGCGTGAGGGGCGCTCCCGTGATCGGGATGTCGAGGAACCACGGGTGCGAGAGGAACACCGCCGTCGTGAACTGGGCCCACTCGCGCAGCTCCGCGCGCCAGTCCGCGGGCTCGTGCGCCGGGGGGTACTCGACGTCGAGGACCGACTCCTGCATGAGGAGCAGGAGGTCGTCCTTGCTCGTCACGTACCGGTAGAGAGACATCGTCGTGAAGCCGAGGCTCTGCGCGACCTTCGCCATCGAGACGGCGGCGAGCCCTTCGGCGTCCGCGATCTCGATCGCCGCCTCGACGATGCGCTCGATGCTCAGCTCGCGCTTCGGCGCACGTTCGGGGCGCTCGGCGACACCCCACGCGAGCGCGATCCGGGCCGGGAGGTCGGGTGCGTCCGTCATGCCCTCATCCTCCCCGAGATTCCCGTCCGCCGAGCCATCGGGTCCGGCGCGCGCCGGCCACCCGCCGTCGGGCATGCCGACGTCGCCCGTCCCGATGCCGGGACGGGCGACGGCCGCACGGTCGACGCGGAGCGGATCAGCGGGCGGTCCGGCGGCGGTAGAGCACCGCGCCGGCGATGCAGCTCACCACGAGGAAGCCGACCAGCCAGGCGACCGCGGTGAGGATCGTCGTCGCGTCCGGCGCACCGCTCAGCAGGCCGCGGAACGACTCGATGATCGGCGTGAACGGCTGGTGCTCCGCGAAGCCGTGGAGCCAGGACGGCATCGTCTCGATCGGGACGAACCCCGAGCTGAGGTAGGGGACGAACAGGAAGATGAAGTTCACCGACTGCGAGGCCTCGACGCTCAGCACGAGGCCGAGGACCACGCTGAGCCACGTGAAGGTCAGCACGGAGAGCACCGCGAACGCCACGAGCCCGATCCAGTCGCCGAGGCCGGCGTCGGCCCGGAAGCCGAGGGCGTACGCGACCGCCACGACGACGACCGCGGACGCGAGGTTGCGGCCGATGCTCGCGACGACGTGCCCCCACAGGGCGGAGGGGCCGAAGATCGGCATCGTCTTGAACCGGTCGATCGTGCCCGACGTCATGTCCTGCGCGACACCGACGGCGGCCGTCGCCGACCCGAAGCCGAGGCACATGACGAGCACGCCCGGCACGACGTAGTCGATGTAGTCGTCGCCCGAGATGGCACCGCCGAAGATGACGACGAACACGAGCATGATCATCACCGGCAGGACGAACGCGGTGATGAGCCCGTCGATGCTGCGCAGCTGGCGCCGCGTCTCCCGGACGACCATCGTGCGCACGTCGCGCAGCGCGGTCGCGGGCGACTGGCCTGCGCGGGGTGCGGGAGCCCGCCGGGCCGGGTGCGCCGGCAGCGTGGTGGTGGCTGTCGTGGTCATCGTGCGGACTCCTTCGAGGTCAGGGCGAGGAAGACGTCATCGAGCGTGGGCTTGACGACGCTGACGCCGCTCACCGCGAGGCCGTTCGTGTCGGCCGCGGCCAGGACGTCGCGGATCGTGCGGACCGGGTCGTCGCTCGCTGCCGTGAGGGAGAGGTCCTTGTCGTCGGTCCCGGTGGTCGTGATCCCGAGTTGCGCCGCCAGCCCGACGGCGGTCGCGAGGCTCGCGTGGTCCTCGAACGCGACGCGGACGTGGTCGCCGGCGACGAGCGCCTTGAGCTCCGTGGCGGTCCCTCGCGCGGCGACGCGACCGTCGTTCAGGACGGCGATCGAGTCGGCGAGGCGGTCCGCCTCCTCGAGGTACTGCGTGGTAAGCAGGACCGTCGTGCCGTCGGCGGCGAGCCCGCGCACGACGTCCCAGAGCTGCGAGCGCGACGCCGGGTCGAGGCCCGTGGTCGGCTCGTCCAGCACGAGGACGGCCGGGTCCGCGACGAGGCTGATCGCGAGGTCGAGCCGACGGCGCATGCCGCCGGAGTAGGTCCCGACGCGGCGGTCGGCGGCGTCGGTGAGGTCGAAGCGCTCGAGGAGCTCGGCGGCGCGCCGCCGCACCGACCGGGGTGGCAGGTGCGCGAGGTTCCCCATCATGACGAGGTTCTCCGCGCCGGTCTGGAACTCGTCCACCGAGGCGTACTGGCCGGTCAGCGCGATGACCTCGCGCACGCGGCCGGGATCCCGCCCAACGTCGGCCCCCGCGATCGTCGCGCTGCCGGCGTCCGGCCGGACGAGCGTGGTGAGGATGTTGACGGTCGTCGTCTTGCCCGCGCCGTTGGGCCCGAGCAGCGCGAAGATCTCGCCGCGCCGCACGGTGAGGTCCACGCCGCGCAGCACGCGGTGGTCGCCGTAGGACTTCTCGAGCCCCCGGACGGCGATCATCGGTTCGTCCATCGCCTTCTCCTGTCGTCGGTGTGCGCCGCACACGAGGTGTAGACCGCACGCTGTGTGTATGAAGCAAACTATGTGTACACCATAAACACGTGCGAACGACGTCGTCAACGATTTGCCGTGAACTCGCTATCTCGGGGTGAGCGAGGGGCGGTGGCCCGTGAGCACGACGCCGATCGCGGCCATCACGAGCAGGCCACCGAGCACGACGGCGACCGGCGTCGTCCAGGTGCCGGTCGCGGTCTGCAGGGCTCCGGCCGCCGTCGGTGCGGCCGCGGCGAAGCAGTAGCCGACCGACTGCACGGTCGCCGACGCCTGGCGGCCCTGCCGGACCGTCGGGAACCGCTGCGCGACGAGCGTGAAGATCACGACGAAGTTCGCCGCCTGGGCGACGCCCGCCGCCGACGCCCACACGACCCACGCTCCGGGCGCGACCAGCAGGCCGACGGGCAGCGTGAGCCACAGGACGGCGACCACCACGAACGTCGTGCGCATCGACAGGCGGCGCGTCGCGAGCGGGACGGCGAGGCCGCCGAGGATCGCGAACCCCTGGAACAGCGAGGCGGCACCTCCGGAGGCGCTGCGCGGGATCCCCGCGAGGTCCTCGAGGATCAGGGGAAGCCACGCCGTGAGGGCGTAGAAGCTCGACGACTGCAGCGCGAACATCGCGCACAACCACCACGTGAACGGCGTGGCGAGCACGTGCCGCTCCCGGGCGGCCGTCGGGTCGGTCCCCGTGACGCCCTCGGCCGCCGCCGTCGCCAGAGCCGGGTCCTCCCTGGGCGCGCCGAGGTCCCGCGCGCCGAGGTCCTGCGCGCCGAGGTCCTGCCCGCCTGGGGGCGTCGTCGTGCCCGACGGCGGCCCGCCCCGCGAGCGGGCGGCCCGCCCCGCGGTCTCGCGGGGGACCGCACGGAGCCACCACACGAGCGCGACGACCGCGAGGACGCCCCACGACGCGAGCGCCCAGCGCCAGCCCACCGCGCCGGCGAGCGGCGCGGTGAGCGCCGTCGTGGCGACCGTCCCGACGTTGATCGCCGCGGTGTACAGGCCGGTCACCGTGCCCACGTGCCCGGGGAAGTCGCGCTGGGCGATCATCGGGACGGCGAGGTTCGCCGTCGTGATGCCGAGCCCGAGGAGCACGGTCCCTGCGAACGTCCCCGCCGCGACCGGTCCGGCGACGCCCGACAGGTCGGCCGAGCGCAGGAGCGTCCCCGCGAGGATCAGCACGAGCGCGACGGCGATCGCCGTGCGCAGCGACGAGCGGCCGAGGATCCCGGCCACGGCCGGCGTGGCGAGCGCGAAGCACAGGACCGGGATTCCGGTGAGGAGGCCCGCGGCGGCGGCCGTCAGGTGGAGGTCGGCCGCGACGTCGGACACCACGGGCGGGAGCGCGGTGAGCGGGGCCCGCAGGTTGACCGCGACGAGCAGGACGGCGACGAGCAGCACCCCGTCGATCCCGCCGCGGAACGCGCGAGCGGGCGTGGCCATGGGTCCTCCGGGTCCTGGGGCGGCTGCGCGCCAGGACGCGTCAGGGTCGCCCGGGCCCGCGGATCAGTCGTCGAACTGCCCCACGACTGTACGCAGGAGAGCGGCGAGGGCGGGTCGCTCGGCCGGCGCGAGCGTGTCGAGGATGCGTGCCTCGACGGTGAGCAGGTCGGTCATGGCGGTGTCGACCCGGTCGAGGCCGTCCGGCGTGAGCTCGACGAGGATCCCGCGACGGTCGTCGGGAGAGCGTCGGCGCTCCACGAGCCCGCGCGACTCGAGCCGGTCGATCCGGTTCGTCATCGTCCCGCTCGTCACCAGGGTCTGCGTGACGAGCGCGCCGGGGGACAGGCGGTAGGGGTCCCCGGCGCGGCGGAGCGCGGAGAGCACGTCGAACTCCCACGTCTCGAGGTGCGCGTGCGCGAACGCGGCGCGGCGGGCACGGTCGAGGTGGCGCGCGAGACGGTCCACGCGCGAGAACACCGTGAGCGGTTCGAGCTCGAGGTCCGGCCGCTCGCGCTGCCACGCCGCGACGATGCGGTCGACCTCGTCCGGTCGCCCGTCCGGCCGCCCGCCGTGCCGCTCGGGCGAGCGCGCGTCGTCGTGCTGCTGCTCCATGACGCGAGGGTACTCGACGTGTCTCGACGTCAAGACTCTTGACGGTGCGCAACCCTGCCGAACCCCGGGTTGTGCGCCGATCGCGCGGTCGATCGGACGACAACCCGGGGTTCGGCGGTGTCAGGAGGCGCGGAGGGCGTCCTTGAGCTTGACGCGGGCGCCCGTGCGCAGGACCGCGTTGGAGTAGATCTTCGCGGCGAGCCAGACGAGGATTGGGATGAGCGCGACCGACAGGCCGAGCGCGAGCAGCACCTCCCACGTCTCCGCGCTGCCGAGCGCGATGCGCACCGGCATGAGCAGCGGCGAGCACAGCGGCACGTACGACAGCCACACGACGAGCGGGTTGTCCGGGGCCCACGGGGCGACCGAGACGCCCACGATGTACGGCACGATCATGAGGAACGTGACCGGCGTGGTCACCGCGCCCACGTCCTCCTGCCGCGAGACCAGGGCGCCGAGCCCTGCCATGAGGAGCGCGTAGCTCACGAACCCGACGACGAACCACACGAGGGCCCACGCCGCGGCCGCGCCGAGGTCGATCGTCTCGGTGTCGACCAGCCCCAGGCCGAGCGCCGTCCCGACCCCGGCCACCACGACGAGCGCGACCTGGCCCAGCCCGACGAGGCCGATCCCGAGGACCTTGCCCGCCATGAGCTGCCACGGGCGCACCGTGGACAGCAGCAGCTCGACGACGCGGCTCGTCTTCTCCTCGACCACGCCCTGGGCGATGAGCTGGCCGCTGATCATGATGGCCATGAAGAGCAGGACGCCCGTGACGAGCCCGGTGACGTAGCGCGTCGGGTCGAACTCGCTCGGGTCGCCGATCGTGCGCACCGTCGGCGCGGCGGTCGCGACGTCGCCCGCGACCTGCGCGGGGTCGCCGCCCAGCGCGGTGACGGCGTCGGCGAGCGCGGACTGCTGCGCGAGGGTCGTGAAGACGGCGGTGAGACCGGTGGACAGCTCGGAGTCGACGACGACCGTGAGGTCGTCGGCGGAGCCGGTGACGAGCGCGTCGAGGTCGCCGTCGCGGACCTGCTGCTCGCCTGCCGCGTCGTCGGAGACCTCGACCGTCTCGATCTCGGTGCCGAGCGTCTGCCCCGTCGACGTGATCGCGTCCGTGAGCTCCGCGGTGGACGACGTCACGCCGACGCGCTCCGCGCTCGGTCCCGACGAGCTCGCCGCGTTGAGCACGAACCCGCCGAGCACGACCGCCCCGACGAGGATCACGGTCAGCCACACGAACGACTTCGACCGCAGGCGCGTCGTGATCTCGCGGCCCGCGACGAGGCGGATCGCACCCCACGGCGAGAGCGAGGCCCCGCCCTGGGCGGCGCGCTCGTCGACCGGCCTGTCGGTCTGTCGGGTGGGTCGGGTCGTGGTCATGCCGGCACCTCCACGGTGGTCGCCGCGGACGTCTCGTCCGCGGGGGAGCTCACGACGTCGCGGTAGAGCTCGGTGAGCGACGGGCGGACGAGGGAGAACTCGTGGACCGGGCCCGCCGCGAGCGCCGCGCGCAGCACGGCCTGCTCGCGCCCGGCGGCGCCGGCCGCGCCGTCGCTGCCGCCGGCCGTACCGGCCGAGCCGTCGGACGCGCCGGTGAGCTCCACCACGGTGCGCGAGCCCTCGAGGCTCACGGCCCGCGCGTCGGGCACCGCGCCGATCCACGTGGCGCCGGGTGGGCCGTCGACCACCCACCGCTGCGTCTCGGTCCGGCGCAGCTCGTCGATCGTGCCGACCTCGACCATCGTGCCGTCCTTGATGATCCCGACGCGGTCGCACAGCCGCTCGACGAGGTCGAGCTGGTGGGAGGAGAAGACGACGGGCACGCCCGCGGCGGCGCGGTCGCGCAGCACGCCGCTCATGACGTCGACCGCGACGGGGTCGAGGCCGGAGAACGGTTCGTCGAGCACGAGGAGGTCCGGGTCGTGGGTCAGCGCGGCGGCGAGCTGCACGCGCTGCTGGTTGCCGAGCGAGAGCTTCTGCACCTCGTCGCCGCGACGCCCCTCGACGCCGAGCGTCTCGGTCCACCGCTCCATCGCGTCGTGGGCGTCCCGGGCGGACAGCCCGTGCAGGCGCGCGAGGTAGGTGAGCTGGGCACCGACGGGCATGCGCGGGTACAGGCCGCGCTCCTCGGGCATGTACCCGATGCGGCGTCGCGCGGCCAGGTCGATCGGGCGGCCGTCCCAGCGGACCTCGCCGCCGTCCGCCGCCAGCACACCGAGCACGATCCGCATGGTCGTCGTCTTGCCGGCCCCGTTGGAGCCGACGAAGCCGAAGATCTCCCCGTCGCGCACGTCGAACGACGTACCGCGCAGGGCATGGACGGTGCCGTACGACTTGGTCAAGGAGTCGATCTCGAGAGTCGGCATGGCACCAGACAACCACCGGTACCGAGGGGCCACCCAGGACATTCGTCACGACCTGCCCGCGCGGGGCGTCACTCGTCGTGGGCGTGCAGGAAGGCCGCGACGCGGGGGAGCACCACCTCGGGGAGCTGCCACAGGACGCCGTGACCGCCGCCCGGGACGAGCTCCACGACGGCGTCGGGCAGGTTCTCGGTCACGCGCCGGCCGGCGGCGACCGGGTCGCCGAGCCGGGTCTGCGCCCCGAAGAGGGCGAGGGTGGGCGTGGTGATCGCGCGCAGCTCGGCATCGGTCAGAGGGCTCGGCCAGGGCGTCCGACGGCGGAAGCGCATCGCGGTGCGCGCGACGGCGCGGTCCTCTGCCGTCGACGCCGCACCGGGGCTCAGCCAGTCCTCGAGCCGCGCGAGGCGCCGGTCCGTCGGCACGACGGCGGTCGCCAGGATCCGTGCGAGCGCGCTCGCCGACGGTCTGGTCAGGGCGGTGATGCCCTCGCCGAGGGTGAGGCTCGCGAGCCGGTCCGGCGCTCGCGAGGCGACGAGCGCGGCAAACCACGCGCCCTCCGAGTAGCCGAGGACGTGGGCCCGTTCCAGGCCCAGGCCGTCGAGCAGCGCCTCGCCCCACGCCGCGTAGTCGGCAGGTCCGGTCAGCGGGGCGGTCTGCCTGCTCCGACCCGCCGTGCCGACGACGTCCGGCGCGACGACGACACGGTCGGCCGCGAGCTCCGCGACCACGGCGTGCCAGCTCAGGCTGTTGCCGTTGAGCCCGTGGAGCAGCACGAGCGGGGTCCGGTCCCCGGTGCCGGAGCGGCGGACTGCCGTCGGCCCGTACGGCGTCGCCACCTCGAGGACGGTCGACGGGAGCGGCCAGCGCGCCTCGAGCGCGCGGTAGGCGCGGTCGTACGCGGTCCGTGCCTCGTCGTCGGGAAAGTCGCCGGTCCTCGTCGCCATGATGCCCTCCTCGTTTTGATGGTATGACCGTACCATCAACGTGGTATGGACGTATCATCGTCCGACGGCGGACACCGCCGCGCCGTGCGGAGGAGGTGGCGCGTGCCACGACTGGTCGACCACGACGAGCGTCGGCGGCAGATCACCGGTGCGACCCGCCGCGTCGTCGCGCGCGACGGGCTCGAGGCCGCGACGTTCCAGGCCGTCGCCGCGGAGGCCGGAGTCTCGGTCCGGCTCGTCCAGTACTACTTCGGGAACAAGGAGGGTCTGCTCCTCGCGACCCATCGCGCGGTGATCGAGGACTCGGCGGCGCGCTTCGGCGATTCCGAGCACCGGCCCGGCAGCGGTTCCGAGCAGCGGCCCGACGGCGGGCCGCGCGACGTGCTCCGCGGGATCCTCCTCGCGCTCCTCCCGCTCGACGCGGCGCGCCGCGCGGACGCCGTCGTCCTGGCGGCCTTCCACGCCGCGGCGCTGACCGGCTCCACCGTGGAGGCCCGCGCGATGCTCGGGGCGCCGCGCGCGCTCGTCGAGGTCGTCGCCGCGCTCCTCCGGGGCGCTCGGACGCCGACCGGGAGCACGGCGGACCCCGCGGACGACGACCCCGCGCGGACCACGGCCGACGCCGAGCTCGTCCTCGCCACGACCGCGGGCCTGGTGCAGGGCATGCTCGCCGGTCACTACCTGCCGGACGACGCGCTCGGGCTCGTCGACCACCTGCTCGACCGGGTGCTGGGCCCGGTCAGTCGGTCTTCGTCAGCGCCGGCTTCTTGACCATGCCCGAGAGCCCGTTCCACGCGAGGTTCACGAGGTGCGCCGCGACGTCGGTCTTCTTCGGGCTGCGCGCGTCGAGCCAGTACTGGCCGGTGAGGGCCACCATCCCGACGAGCATCTGCGCGTAGAGGGGCGCCGTCCTCGGGTCCAGGCCGTTCGAGCGGAACTGGTCGGCGAGGAGGTGCTCGACCTGCGTCGCGACGTCGCCGATGAGGCTCGAGAACGTCCCGGTGGCCTGCGCGACGGGCGAGTCGCGCACGAGGATGCGGAAGCCGTCCTCGGACGCCTCGATGTAGGACAGGAGGGCGAGCGCGGTGTGCTCGAGCAGGACCTTCGGGTGCCCGCCACGGTCCAACGCGCCGGACAGCGCGGCGGTCAGCGCCTGCACCTCCCGGTCGACGACGACGGCGTAGATGCCTTCCTTGCCGCCGAAGTGCTCGTACACGACCGGCTTGGACACCTCGGCCCGGGCCGCGATCTCCTCGACGCTCGTCCCCTCGAAGCCCTTCTCCGCGAAGAGGCCGCGGCTCACGGCGAGCAGCTGCTCGCGTCGCTGGCTCGCGGTCATGCGGGAACGGGGGGTGCGTCTGGACTCGGCCACAGGGTCCATCATGCCGTGCCACGTCCTGCGGCCTGCGGCGCCGCGTCCCGGCCGGCCTGCGCCCGTGTGGCGCGGCCCACTGCCGGGGACGCGCGCGGAACGCCACGAGTCGGGCACGGGCGGCGTCGGGCACGACCGCCGACCTGGCAGACTGTTCCCGGACCGACCTGCCGCCGCGGCCCGGGCGCGATGCCCGGACCGGTACCCGACCGGCACGCGACCGGCAGGCGACCGGCACGCGACCGGCACGACGTCACGGTCCGTTCCGCCTTGGTGTAATCGGCAGCACAAGGGTTTTTGGTGCCCTTGGTCCAGGTTCGAGTCCTGGGGGCGGAGCTCGAGCCACCGATCCCGAGGGGTACATCCATGGAAGCTCAGCAGGGCACCGGCACCACCGTCGTCCCCGCTGCCGTGATCGTCCTCGCCGCCGGCGAGGGCACGCGGATGAAGTCGTCCACCCCGAAGATGCTGCACACGATCGCGGGCCGCAGCCTGCTCGGTCACGTGCTCGTCGCGGCCCGCTCGCTCGACCCGGAGCTGCTCGCCGTCGTCGTCCGGCACGAGCGCGACCGGGTCGCCGAGCACGCGCTGGGCGTCGACGCCGGGGTGCTGGTCGTCGACCAGGACGAGATCCCCGGGACCGGCCGCGCGGTGCAGTGCGCGCTCGCCGCGCTCGACGCGAAGGCGCACGCGCAGTTCCTCGTGCACGGCGTGCCCGACGGCGAGGAGGGCCGCGGGCTCGGGGACGGGCTCGAGGGCCCCGTCGTCGTCACCGCGGGCGACACCCCGCTGCTCGACGGCGGCACGCTCGCCCAGCTGCTCGCGGCGCACGTCGCGGACGGCAACGCGGTCACCATGCTCACGACCGAGCTCGCCGACGCGACCGGTTACGGCCGCGTCGTGCGCGACGCCTCGGGCGACGTCGCGCGGATCGTCGAGCACAAGGACGCGTCGGCCGACGAGCTGGGGATCCGCGAGATCAACGCGTCGATCTACGTGTTCGACGCGGCGGTGCTGCGTCGCGGCCTCGGCACGCTCGGTCGCGACAACGCGCAGGGCGAGGTCTACCTCACGGACGTCGTCGCGGCGGCACGGGGCGAGGGCGGTGTCGTGCGCGCTCTGCTCTCGGACGACCCGACGGTCGTCGAGGGCGTCAACGACCGCGTCCAGCTCTCGGTCCTGCGCGCCGAGCTGAACCGCCGGATCCTCGAGGACTGGATGCGCGAGGGCGTGACCGTCGTCGACCCGGCGACCATCTGGGTCGACGTCGACGTCGAGCTCGCGCGCGACGTGACGCTCCTGCCGGGGACGCAGCTCCACGGCGCGACCGTCGTCGCCGAGGGTGCGACGGTCGGCCCCGACACCACCCTCACGGACACCGAGGTCGGCGCGGGCGCGACGGTGACCCGCACGCACGGCACGCTCGCGGTGCTCGGCGCGGGCACGAGCGTCGGCCCGTTCGCGTACCTGCGCCCCGGCACGGTCCTCGGCGCGCAGGGCAAGATCGGCACGTTCGTCGAGACGAAGAACGCCGAGATCGGCGAGGGCTCGAAGATCCCGCACCTGTCCTACGTGGGCGACGCGACGATCGGCGACCACACGAACGTCGGCGCGGCGTCGGTCACCGTCAACTACGACGGCGTGCACAAGCACCGCACCGTCATCGGCTCGCACGCGCGCACCGGGGCGGACAACATGTTCGTCGCGCCCGTGACCGTGGGCGACGGCGCGTACACGGCTGCGGGCTCCGTGATCCGCCGCGACGTGCCCGCGGGCGCGCTCGGCGTCAGCGGGGGGCAGCAGCGCAACATCGACGGCTGGGTCGCGCGCCGCCGGCCGGGCACGGCCGCGGCGGAGGCCGCGGCGTCCGCTCGCGCGACCGACCCCGAGGCGCCGCCCGTCGGCGCCCAGGCGCAGGCGCAGCTCGCGGACCACTCCGCGGCCGCGGTCGCCGACCGCCCGACGCCGCCCGCGCCCGGACCCGACCTCGAGAGCACGCTCGACGCCCTGCGCAGCGCGCGCCCCACGGACTGACGCGGCAGACTCTGCCGCACGACGGTCCGCCCCCGCACCCCGACCGACCCACCCGGACACCGAAGGAACGCACCGTATGAGCAGCACGATCGCCGGAAACGGGGACAAGTCCCTCGTCCTCGCCTCGGGGCGCGCACACCCCGAGCTGGCCAACGACGTCGCGCGCGAGCTGGGCATCGACCTGCTGCCCACCACGGCGTACGACTTCGCCAACGGGGAGATCTACGTCCGGTTCGGGGAGTCGGTCCGCGGCGCGGACGTCTTCATCCTCCAGAGCCACACCGCGCCGATCAACCAGTGGATCATGGAGCAGCTGCTCATGGTCGACGCCGCGAAGCGCGCCTCGGCGCGCACGATCACGGTCGTGCAGCCCTTCTACGGGTACGCGCGCCAGGACAAGAAGCACCGTGGCCGCGAGCCAATCTCGGCCCGCCTCATGTCCGACCTGTTCTCCTCCGCCGGGGCCGACCGTCTCATGAGCGTCGACCTGCACGCCGCGCAGACGCAGGGCTTCTTCGACGGCCCGGTGGACCACCTGTGGGCCATGCCGATCCTCACGGACTACGTGCGCTCGCGCGTCGACACGTCGAACGTCACCGTCGTCTCGCCCGACGCCGGCCGCATCCGCGTCGCCGAGCAGTGGGCGGCGAAGCTGGGCGGCGGCCCGCTCGCGTTCGTCCACAAGACGCGCGACATCACGCGCCCGAACCAGGCCGTCGCCAACCGCGTGGTCGGCGAGGTCGAGGGTCGTGACTGCGTGCTCGTCGACGACCTCATCGACACCGGGGGCACGATCGCCGAGGCCGTGCGCGTGATCCTCGCGGCGGGCGCGAAGTCGGTCATCGTCGCCGCGACGCACGGCGTGCTGTCCGACCCGGCGGCGCAGCGCCTGTCCGAGAGCGGGGCGAGCGAGGTCGTCATCACCGACACGCTGCCCATCGTCGCGGAGAAGCGGTTCCCGCAGCTCACGGTCCTGTCCATCGCGCCGCTGATCGCGCGCGCCATCCGCGAGGTGTTCGACGACGGGTCCGTCACCTCGCTCTTCGACGGCAACAGCTGAGCGCTCTGCGGAGCGCGGGCGGGAGACGGGCATGGGCACCTCCGGCGTGACGACCACCGGTCAGGGCGCGGCGACGGCGGTGCCCGACGTCGCCGTCGTCGAGCTCGGCGCCGAGGCGTCCGCGCCAGGGGTCCAGGAGGCGCTGGACCGCGCGAACGCGGGCCTCGCGGCGGCGCGCGACGCGCTCCTCGCGGCGGGCGTCGCGGCCGCCGACCTGCGGACGTCGCAGACCTCGACGTGGACCGAGCAGCGCGAGGACGGACCGCGCACGACGGCGCGCCTCACCCTCCGCGCGACCGTGCGGGACGTCGCGGCGTCGGGTGAGGTCGTGCGCGCCGCGCTCGACGCGGCGGGCCCCGTGGCGCGGCTCGACTCGACGAGCCTCGCCGTCGGCGACCCCGGCCCGCTCGCCGCCGCCGCGCGCGAGGACGCGTTCGCCGACGCGCGCGCCCGCGCCGAGCAGTACGCGCGCCTCGCCGGACGCTCGCTCGGGCCGGTCGTCGAGATCCGCGAGGACCTGGGCGGGCCCGCACCCGTGCCGCGGCTGATGGCTGCGAAGGCGGCGGGGGACGCGCTCGTCGTCGAGCCGGGGACGCAGGAGGTCCAGGCGAGCGTCACGGTGCGCTGGGAGCTCGCGGACTGAGCTCGCGGACTGACGGAGGGGCCGGCGGGCCGCGACGGGCCCGGGCACACGTGCACGACGCACGGCCCGGCGGTGACATTCGGCACCTGTCACGCGCGCGGTGCCCCTCCTACCGTGGAGCCATGCTGATCCTCGAGGACTACCTCCTGCTGACGCTGGACGACGAGACGGGCAGGACCGTCGTCGACGCCTCCCACCGCGAGCAGGTCGCCGCAGGCGCGCTGCTCGTCGAGCTCGCGCTGCTCGGTCGCGCCGACCTCGCGGGCGACGGCGACGGCGGCCGCGTGGGGCGGATCGTCGTCCGGGACACCACGCCCACCGGGGACGACCTGCTCGACGAGGCGCTCGACGTCGTGCGGTCCAAGGAGGGGGCGAAGCCGAAGACGCTCGTCCCGCTCCTCGCGAAGCGCAGGCCCGCGGAACGGGCCGTCGCCGCGCTCGCCGGCCGGGGCGTGCTCCGGCGCGAGGCCGGCCGGATCTTCGGCATCTTCCCGACGACCCGGTGGCCCGCCGCGGACACCCGGCACGAGGACGCGGTCCGCCGCCTGCTGCGGCGCGTGCTCGTCGGCGGCGAACGGCCCGACGAGCGCACCGCGGCCCTCGTCGGCATCCTCGCCGCGAGCGGCCAGGCCGGGCAGGCGCTCGCCGCGGGTGGGGCGCTCGGTGCAGGTGCAGGTGCCGGTGAGGTCGACAGGCGGGCGAAGGAGGTCGCCGCGGGGAGCTGGGGGAGCGCGGCGCTCAAGGCGTACCTGGACGAAGTCGTCGCGGCGACGGTCGTCGGGGCCACCGTCGCCGCGACGACGGCCGCGGTGACGTCCGGCTGAGCGCGACCACGTGGCAGTCCGTGGCTCGGCGCGGGTTTCGTCGAGGCCGGAGACCCGGGTACAGTAGTCAGGTTGCCTCGGCGAGGGACGTCTGACGGCCGGCGAACGCGCACCACCCGCGAGGGGGAGCGCGAACCGGAGAGTCAGCCAGACCTGTTGGATCTCCGTAATCGACTGGGCGGTCGTCCTTCGCGCGCCCGTCACGTGTCCCGCGCCGACGCAGCCGCCCGTCCGGGAGGCCCTCTCACCGTCCGGACAGCCGACCGCTCCCCACTGGCGGCCGGCCCGCACAGTCTTCAGGAGTGATCCACGTGTCCGAGATCAAGCTCGCCGCCGAGACCCGCACCGAGTTCGGCAAGGGCGCCGCGCGCCGCGTCCGCCGTGCCGGCAAGATCCCTGCCGTCCTCTACGGGCACGGCAGCGACCCGCTCCACGTGACCCTCCCGGGCCACGAGACGATGCTCGCGCTCAAGCACTCGAACGCGCTCTTCTCGATCGAGCTCGAGGGCAAGGCCCAGCTCGCCATCACCAAGGACGTCCAGCGCGACCCGGTCCGCAACGTCATCGAGCACGTCGACCTCCTCATCGTGAAGAAGGGCGAGAAGGTCTACGTCGACATCCCCGTCCACGTCACGGGCGAGTCGGCCCCCGGCACGATCCACCTCGTGGACCTGCAGGAGCTGTCGGTCGAGGCCGAGGCCACGCACATCCCCGAGTCCGTCGAGGTCTCGATCGAGGGCCTGGTCGCCGGTGAGACCGTCTACGCCCGCGACGTGAAGCTGCCCCAGGGCACCACCCTGGCCTCCGAGGGCGACCTCGCCGTCGTCTCCATCTCCGTGCCGCAGGACAACTCCGCGGACCTCGACGCCTCCGAGGCCGAGGCCTCGGCCCAGGCGGCCGTCTCCGAGTCCGCTGCCGAGAGCACCGAGTCGGAGTGACCTGAGCCGTCGAGAGCCTCGACGGCGCGGCACCCGCCGCTCCACGCGACGGACGCCCGGTACCGTGACGGTGCCGGGCGTTCGCGTGCCCGCCCGCCGGCGCCGCGCACGGAGACCACTGGTGAAGGACGAGGTGACATGACCGACCAGCCCTGGCTCGTCGTCGGGCTCGGCAACCCCGGGGACCGCTACGCGGCCAACCGGCACAACCTGGGCCACATGGTCCTCGACGTGCTCGCGGGGCGGGCGGGCGTCCGCTTCGCGCGGCACCCGCGCGCGCAGGCCGCCGTCGCCGAGGGCCGGATCGGCATGCTCCCCGGCGGCCGACCCGGGCCGCGCGTCGTCCTCGCCAAGCCGTCGACGTACATGAACGTGTCCGGCGGGCCCGTGTCCGGCCTGGCGTCGTACTACGGCGTCGACCCGGACCACGTGCTCGTGGTGCACGACGAGGTCGACATCCCGTTCGGCGCCGTCAAGCTGAAGATCGGTGGCGGCGAGGGCGGGCACAACGGCCTGCGCGACATCACCAAGGCGCTCGGGACCAAGGACTACGTGCGCGTGCGCGGCGGCGTCGGCCGCCCGCCGGGCCGCATGGACACCGCCGACTACGTCCTGAAGAACTTCTCCGGCGTGGAGGCGAAGGAGCTCCCGTTCCTGCTCGACGACGCCGCCGACGCGGTCGAGATGATCCTCACCGACGGGCTGCTCGCCGCCCAGGGGAAGTTCCACTCGAAGGTCTGACGGGTACCGGCGCGCCTGTTTCACCCGGGTGATGTCCCGATTCGCCCCCGTTGTCCCTGGGGGTCCGACCTAGGCTGGTCGGGCCGGGCCGAGCCGAGCACGGCCAGGGCGGGGAGGTGCCATGACGGAGGGTGTCGCCCTCGCGCACGACTACGCGACCCAGCGTGGCGGCGCGGAGCGGGTCGCGCTGCTGCTCGCCGACGCGTTCCCCGGCTCACCGATGTACACCACGCTCTACGACCCGGCGGGGACCTTCCCGGAGTTCGCCGACGTCGACCTGCGCACGTCCGGGCTCGACCGCGTCGGACTGCTGCGCCGGCACCACCGGGTCGCGCTCCCGCTGCTCGCACCCGCGGTGGACCGGCAGCGCGTCGTCGACGCGGAGGTGCTGCTCGCGTCGTCCACCGGCTGGGCGCACGGCTACCGCGGCGCAGTGCGGACCGTCGTCTACTGCCACGCGCCCGCGCGGTGGCTCTACCAGCGGGACCGCTACCTCGGTCCGGACGGCGGGAGCGTCGCGGACCGGGCCCGACGCCGCGTCGCCGCCGCCGCGCTCGGCCTCGCCTCGCCGGCACTGCGCCGGTGGGACACCGCGGCAGCGGCGCGCGCCGACGTCTACCTCGCCAACTCGACCGTGACGCAGCGCGCGATCCGGGACGCCTACGGGATCGACGCCGAGATCCTGCCCCCGCCCCCCGCGATGCTTCCCGCCGGTCCGGAGAGCCCGGTGCGCGGCGTCGAGCCCGGGTTCCTGCTGTGCGTCGCGCGCCTGCTCCCGTACAAGAACGTCGACGTCGTCGTCGAGGCCGCCCAGGAGACGGGCCGCGAGCTCGTCGTCGTGGGCGACGGGCCGGACCGGGCGCGGCTCGAGGCGCTCGCCGCCCGCTCCGCGTCGTCCGGCGGGAGGGCCGCAGGACGTGTCCGCCTGCTCGGACGGGTCGACGACGCGACGCTGCGGTGGCTCTACCGGAACGCGGCCGCCCTCGTCGCGGCGTCGTACGAGGACTACGGGCTCTCGCCGCTCGAGGCCGGGGCCTTCGGCCGGCCGAGCGTCGTGCTGCGCGACGGCGGGTACCTCGACACGGTCGTGGACGGTGCGACCGGCGTGTTCTTCGACGCGCCGCGCGCCGATCTCGTCGCCTCGGCGGTCGAGGCCGCGACGGGACGTGCGTGGGATGATGACGCCGTGAGGCAGCATGTGTCGGGCTTCGGACGCGAGCGCTTCGTCGAGCGCCTCCGACGCGTCGTCGACGACCAGCGCGGCGTGGTCCGGAGCAGCTCGACCGCGAGCGGGACCGTCACGGAGAGGGGTGAGCGATGACGATCCGGGAGTTCCTGCGCACGGTGTGGGCCGGCAAGTACTACGTGCTCGCCGCCGTGCTCGTCGTGATGGCCGGGGCCGCGCTCTACGTCGAGCGCCAGGACCCCGTGTTCGAGGCGACGGCGACCGTGCAGATCGTCGCCGCCGAGTCCGTGCCCGGAGTGAACCAGCAGGCCGCGTCGGTGACGGTCGACACGGACCCGGAGGCGGTCCGCGCCCCCGACGTGGTCGAGCCGGCCGCGGCCGCGCTGGCCGACGGGACCGACCCCAGGACGCTGGCGGGTGCGGTCCAGGGCTTCTACAACGCGGAACTCCTGACCATGGACGTCATCGCGCAGGCCGGGGACGAGGCGAGCGCGGTCCGGCGCGCGAACGCCACGGCCCAGGCCTACATCGCCTACCTCCCCACGATCCTCGACACCCAGATCGCGGCGCTCGACGAACGCCGTGACGCGCTGCGCACGCAGCTCGACGCGATCCAGGGCGGCCTCGCGGCCAACCCGGACGACCCTCTCGCGCAGGCGGAGCGCGACACGATCGTGGGGCAGTACCAGGCGATCTCCGCGCTCCACAGCACGTACGAGTCCATCGTCACGCCCGGGGTCCTCATCGACCCCGCGACGTCCGCCGTCCCGCTCGGGATGCCGACCCCCCTCGTCCTGGCGATCGCCCTGCTCGCGGGTCTGGTCGCCGGGGTCGGCCTCGCGTTCGCGCGCCGGGGGCTCGACCTGCGGGTCCGCACGACCGCCGAGGCGGCGGCCCTCGCCGGCACGCCCGTGCTCGCCGAGCTGTTCGACGTGCGCGGCGCCGACAAGGAGTTCCGCCGGACCGGCAACCTTCCGGTGTCGAGCAGGCACGCGTCCCCGTTCACCGAGTCCGTCCGCGAGCTCCGGACCGCGGTGCGCGTCTCGCTCGGCGACGCCCCGCACGCGGTCGCCGTCGTCACGGCCGCGGACCCGCACGCGCCGCGCGCGTTCATCACCGCCAACCTCGCCGCCTCGTTCGCCCTCAGCGGTCGACCCACGATCGTGCTGTGCGGCGACCTGCGCAGACCGCAGCTGGCCGACCTCCTGCCGGCGCCCGACGGCTGGGACGGGTCGCCGAGGGAGCTGCGGCCGACCAGGATCCCCAACCTGCGCCTGATGCCCGTGCACGACGACGAGATGGACCCCGCCGACTTCCTCGCCACCGCGCGGGTCCGCGCGCTCGTGGAAGGGCTGCGCGAGAAGGCCGCGATCGTCGTCATCGACGCGCCCCCGGTGCTCGCCGCCGCCGACGCGACGATCCTCGGCGGGTACGCGAACGGCGTGGTGCTCATCGCCTCGGTCGAGAAGACCGACCGTGCCGTGCTCCAGGAGGCAGCGGAGCGGCTGCGGATCAACAACGTCCCGCTGTCGGGGATGGCGCTGTCGGGCGTCAAGGGCGACCGCCGGATGACGTACGCGTCGTCGTACGGGACCGACGCGCCGCTCGTCGCGGCCTCGTCGTCGGAGAGCGCGGACGAGTCCTCCGTGCAGGCCACGCCCGACGCGACGCCTGACGACCCCGCCCCCGAGAATGCCCCCGCCCCGGAGAACGCCGCCGAGCCCGTGACGGAGAACGCGGCCCCTGTGACGCGTGCGGCGGCGCGGACTCGCAAAGAAGGTGCGCGCGAGGCCGCCCGGCGCCTCGAGCCGCAGTGGGCGAAGGTCCCCGCCTCCGAGGCCGAGAGCATCGACGGCGAGGACGCCGAGGAGGCCGCACCGAACATCCGCCGCCGACCGTTCCGCTGGTGAGTCCTGGCGAGCGCCCGGTGCGCGTGCTCGTCCTCGACCACACCGCGAAGCACAGCGGCGCCGAGCTCGCGCTCCTCCGGCTCTGCGAGGCGCTCGACGCGTCCGTCGACGTGCGCTGCGTCCTCTTCGAGGACGGCCCGCTCGTCGGGGCGCTCCAGGAGCGCGGGGTCCCGACGACGGTGCTCCCGCTCGACCCGGCGGTCGGCGGCGCGTCGCGCGACGCCGTCGCCCGGCCGGTCGGCGGGCTCGTGCGGTCCGTCGTCCGCACCCTGCGCTTCGAGCGCGACCTCGCGCGCCTCGTGCGCCGGTCGGCGCCGGACGTCGTGCACACGACGTCGCTCAAGGCCGACCTCCTCGCGCTCGTGCCCGCGGCGCTCGCCCGACGACCGCTCGTCTGGCACGTGCACGACCGCGTCGCGGACGACTACCTCCCGCGACCGCTCGTGGTGCTCGTCCGGCTCGCCGCCCGGCTGCCGCGCGCCCTGATCGCGAACTCGCGCGCGACGGCGCAGACGCTTCCCGGCGCCGCGGTCGTCGCCTACCCGGGCCTCGCGCCCGGGCAGATCCTCACGACGCGCCGCGTCGCACCCTCCGGCCCGCCCGTCGTCGGGATGGTGGGCCGCATCGGCCCGACGAAGGGCCAGCGCGAGCTCGTGCGTGCCGCGCCGGAGATCCTCCGGTCGCACCCCGACGCCACGTTCGTCGTGGTCGGTGCGGCGACGTTCGGCGAGGACGCGTACGAGGCCGAGGTGCGCGCCGAGGCCGAGCGCCTCGGCGTCGGCGCGCGCGTCACGTGGACCGGCGCCGTGCCCGACCCGACGCCGCAGCTCGACCGCCTGAGCGTCGTCGTGCACGCCTCACCGGTGCCCGAGCCGTTCGGTCAGGTCGTCGCCGAGGCGATGGCACGCGGCGTGCCCGTCGTGGCGACGGACGCGGGCGGCGTCCCCGAGATCGTGGGGCGTGGTCCCGACGCGCTGGGCACGCTCGTGCCGCCGGGCGACGTGGCCGCGCTCGCCGCGGCGGTCGTCGGCGTGCTGGACGACCCTGCGGGTGCCGCCGAACGGGCCGAGCGCGCCCGCGTCGCCGTCGTGGACCGCTTCTCCGTGGCGCGGACGGCCGCGGTCGTCACCGGCGTGTGGCGACGTGCCGCGTGGTCCGGTCGACGACGGCGGCCATGAGCGCCGCCTGACCGCGCCAGGTCGGTACCGCCACCGACCCGTCCGTCGCGGGCGGGGGCTGTTCGAGGGCGTCGCGGACCGCCTGCGCGAACTCGCTTCCCTCGGCCACGACGACGCGGTCGTCTCCGACGTCCCGGAACCCGGCGACGGGCGTCGAGACCACGCGACGGCCCACCGCGCGGTACTCGTAGGCCTTGATGGGGTCGAGGCTGTCCGTGAACGCGTCGACCACGTGCGGGACGAGCAGCACGTCGGCGTGCTGGAGGTACGCCGGGACGTCCGACCACGGCCGGGCGCCGAGGACCACCACGCCGGCGTCGTCCAGGGCCTGCACGGACTCCGGCCCGACGTCGACGACCGGCCCGACCAGCACGACCGTGCCGGTCCCTGCCGCGGCGCGCGCCGTGTCGAGGAGGAGCGGCACGTCGAAGCGGTCCGGGTGGACCGTGCCGGCGTAGAGCGCGACGCGACCGTCCGGCAGGTCGACCGGTCGCGGGTGCGGCGTCCGGTAGCGCTCGAGGTCGACACCGTTCGTCACCAGCGTCACGTCCCGCCGGGCGCCCTTCGTGCGTTCGAGGCCGGCGGAGCACACCACCACCTCGGCGCAGCGGGACAGCAGCAGCTCTTCGTCGTCGACCAGGCGCCGGTGCTCGTGCGGGCCGCGGTCGGCGGACAGCCAGTCGTCCGTGACGTCGTAGAGCGACGGCCAGCCCGTCCGGTCGAGGACGCTCGCCGCCGAGGGGTCGTTGATCCACAGCACGGGCCGGGACATGCCCAGCCGCCGTGCCGTGCGCGCCGTCGCGCGCGCGAGGCGCCGGTCCGCCCACGGGTCGACCCGACGGGGGAGGGGTTTCGTCGGCTGGAACAGCCAGAGGCGCCCGTCCGGGACGCCCGGCAGCGAGAGGGCCGGACGCAGGCCACGCCCCACGCGGGGCACCGCGCGGCGGCTCAGCGTGTGCAGCGGGTCCGCGGCCGGCTCGACGAACAGCACCCGGAGCGTGTCGTCCGCGCGGAGCAGTTCGGTCACGAGGTACTGGTTGCGCCGCCAGACGGCGTCCCACGCCTCGAGCGACATCACGACGACGTCCGTCACGCTCCCTCCAGGACCCGGCGGTAGACGTCGCGGGTCGCGGCGACCTGCGCGGCAGGCGTGTAGAGCGTGCGCTGACGATCCTGCTCGCCCCGGGCGACGTCGTCCCGGCGCGCCGGGTCCGCGGCGAGCCCGGCGAGCGACCGCCCGGCCGTCGCGGCGTCGGCCGCCGGGTAGAGCTGGTCCGCGTCGAGCCCGCCGAGCAGCTCGGCGTGGCCGCCCGCGTCGGCGGCCACGACCGGCAGACCGGCGGCCATCGCCTCGAGCACGCTCAGGCCGAGCCCTTCGACGGGGCACGGCGCGAGCAGCATCGCCGCGGACGCCATGAGCTCCGGGACGTCGTCGCGGCGCCCGAGGAACCGCACCGAGCCGCCGAGGCCCAGGACCTCCACGAGCTCCGCGAGCTCGGTGCGCAGCGCGCCGTCGCCCGCGACGTCGAGACGCCACCCGGCCACCGCGAGGCCGGAGGCCTGGAACGCGCGGAGGGCGACGTCGGTGCGCTTCTCCGGTTCGAGGCGCTGCGCGACGAGGACGACCGGGTCGCGATCGGCGGCGGGCCGCGGTGCGCGGGGTCCGTCCGCGACGCCGGGAGGCACGACCACCGTCGGGCCGTCGACCGCCCCGGCGACGTACCTGCTGATCGCGATCTGTGCGGCGAGCGGGCGGCGCGCGAGAGCCGCCACGACCGGACCGAACCGGCCGGTGCCGCGACGCCGGGCGAAGTGACGGGTCGTGACCACCGGGCCGACGCCCGACCTCAGCACGGTGGCGGCGGACGCGGCGAGCTCCGCCGCCGTCATGTGCACGTGGACGACGTCGGCGCCCGGCCCGAGGCGCACGAGGGCGTCGAGCACGTCGCGGGTCGTCGCCGCGGGTACGTGGCGGACCGGTTCGGGCGTGAGGTCACGGCGCACCGGCCCGGCCGCTCCGCCGACCACGACGACGTCGTCGCCCGCCGCCGACTGCGCGCGCGCGAGGCGTGCGACGTGCCGCTCCACGCCGGCGAACCCGTCCGAGCGGACCGCGTGCAGCACCTTCATCGAGCCTCTTCTCCGTGACGTCCGCGCAGGATCTCGTCGAACAGGTCGAGGTACCGCGCCGCGACGACGTCCCAGTCGTGCGCCTCCGCGGTGGCGCGGGCGGCGGCGGACAGGCGCTCCCGCCCGGCGACCGGCTCCGCCGCGTACCTGTCGAGCGCCACGCCCACCGAGGTCGCGTCCGACCGGACGACGAACCCGTTCTCGCCGTCGACGACGATGTCGGGGACGTAGCCCACCGGGGTCGCGACGACGGGGAGCCCGCAGGCCAGGGCCTCGAGCACGACGAGGGCGTTCGCCTCGTACGCGCTCGGCAGGGCGAGAAGGTCCGCGGCGCGGAACCACGGCGTCGGGTCGTCCACCGTGCCGGCGAGGTGCAGCCGGCCGGACGCCGTCAGATCGACCGCCTCGCGTCGGAGGTCCGCCAGCATCTCCGGGCTCCCGCCGACGACGGCGACGTGCACGTCGGCACGCGAGCGCGCGGCCGTGACGAGGAACCGGAGGCCCTTGCGGTCGAACTCGTGGCCGACGAACAGCACGACGAGCGCGTCGTGGGGGATGTCCAGAGCGCCCCGTGCGTCCCGTCGCTCGGGCTCGCTCGCCGGACGGAAGCGCCGCGTGTCGACGCCGTTCGGGATGACGACCGTCCGGGGCCGCACCCGCCCGTACGCCCGGCGCAGGGTGTGCTCCTCGGCGCGGGTCAGGCTCGTCACGACCTCGTGGACGGGGCGCGAGTACCGGAACCGGTCGCGCGTCGCGGTGAAGAGATGGAGGGGGTTGCGCACCATCCGCCAGGCGTACCCGCCGCGAGCACGCATGGACTCGCTGAGGATCCCGTGGTTCACGTAGACGTCGCCGAAGAGGACGTCGTTGTGCGTCACGACGACCGTGTCCCGGGCGCCGCGCCGGTAGGCCGCCCTCGCACGCCACGTCCCGACGACCGAGAACCACACGACGCGCGCGGCGAGGACCACCTTGCCCCGGAGCCCTCCCGACGGCTGCGGCAGCCAGCCGCCGCCGGCCTCGACCATCGTGAAGCGGTCGGTCTCGACGCCGTCCGCCTGCCAGGCCTGCTCGAGCGCGTACGCGACACCCCCGACGCCGGAGCCGGGAGCGATCTCCGGCGCGATCTGGACGACCTTCATCGACGGGTCGCCTCCATCTCCCGGACCGACGGCAGACCGCCGTCGGGATCGATCGTCACCAGACCGGAGCGGAACGCCTCGCGCGAGCGCGCGTAGGCCTCCGCGCCCACGCACACCCCGACGAGCGCGAACGGGAGCGTCACGACGATCGCCGACCAGAAGAGGTCGAACTGACCCTGGACGAACCGCGCGAGCAGCACCGTGACGGCGAGGGTGCCGAAGCGGGGGTTCATCCGCCACAGCACGATGAAGCTCCCCAGGAAGAGCACGAGGAACCCGGCCAGCCCGACGGCGCCCGCGGAGGACAGCACCTCGAGCTCCGCGTTCGGCGGCTGGAAGCCGTACTGCGTGCGACCGGCGGTCCACCAGCGCAGGCCCACCCCGAACCACGGGCTCGTGCGCCAGACCTCGAGGGCCTGCTGGTACCAGGTGAGGCGCTGGTTCGCGGAGTTGAACTCGTTGCCGGACGAGAGCTGCTCCTGGACGGCGAGCCACACGAACCAGATGGCGGGGATCGCGCCGAGGAGCACGAGCTTCGACCGCTTGCGATCCGGGTCGGCGCGCAGCGTGATGATCATGACCCCGACGGCGAGCCCGACGAGGGCCTGGCGCGCCTGGGACGCGACGACGCCGATCGTGCAGAGGGCGAACGAGAGGTGCGCGAACCAGCGCGGCCAGCCGACCCACCACGGGCGCGCGTAGCCGACGAGGGCGGCGATGCCGAGCACGCACCCGACGAAGTTCTTGTGCATGCCGTAGGGCCACGTGAGGTAGACGGGGCCGTCGTACCCGGCGGCGAGGTTCTGGAGCGCCGCGACGCACGTGAGGACGGCGATGACGAGGCAGGGGACCATGAGCAGCGTCAGTCCGACGCGTGCGCGGCCCGCGCGGCCCACGGCCCAGCCCACGACGAGGGCTCCTCCCGTCGACATCCAGGCGTGGAACCACTCGACGGTGTTGGCGAGATACGGGTTCGCGATCACGGTGAAGAGCGTCGTGACCTGGTAGAAGGCGGTGAGCCACAGCAACGAGCGCAGGGCTGGCGAGAACGGCCGGGGCGCGAGGACGAGGGCCGCCCAGAACGCGGCGAACACGGCGACGTCGCTGAGGGTGAGGTCCACCCCGCCGCCGCCCACCCGCTGGACCACGATGATCGCGGGCATCGCGAGGACGGGCAGCGCGACCGGCTCGTACGCCGTGAGGCCGACGACCAGCACCGCGGCGGCGGCACCGACGGCATAGGGCGTGTACGCAGGGACCAGGAAGCCGATCAGCCCGAGGACGGCCGTGATCGCGACGGTCCCCACGAGCCATGCGGCGGAGCGCCGGATCACGGCGACCCCGTGGGGCGCAGGCGCCGCTCCGCTGCCGCAGGTCCGGCCAGGTAGAGCCGGAGGCGCGACCGGGCGGCCCGGCGCGTGTCACCGCGTGCCGCGACGGACCGCGCCGCGGCCCCCGCGACGGCGCCGGTCCGCGCGACCGCCCAGCCGAGCGTGCCGAAGTGCTTGCGCTGGAAGTGCTCCTGGGAGGCGTAGAAGTGGGTGTCGCGGCGGGTCGGGTCGGAGCTCGTCGCACCCCCGAGGTGGACGGCGACGACGTCGTGGTCGACCACGTGCCGCCAGCCCGCACGGTTCGCGCGGTAGGCCCAGTCGGTCTCCTCGGCGTAGAGGAAGAACCGCTCGTCGAACGGCCCGACGGCGTCGAGCGCGTCGGCGGACAGGAGGAGCACCGAGCCGACGACGAAGCTCTTGTCGGCGGGTGAGCGGCGCAGCCGTCCCAGACCGACCGCCTCGACCCACGCCGCGAGGGGCGACGGGTACGGCCAGACGACGCGTGCCGGGTGGCCGTCGCCGTCGACCTGGACCGGTCCGACGCTCGCCGTCCTGGGCCCGGCGTGGAGGGTGCGCTGGAGGTGGAGCACGTCCTCCGCGCTCACGACCGCGTCCGGGTTGAGGAGCAGGACGTCGCGGCCCGGCGCCTGCCGGTGCGCGAGAGCGTGGTTGACCCCGGCGGCGAAGCCGCCGTTGCGGCGCGGGTCGAGGTAGCGACCCCCGGCGAGCTCGACGATGTCGCGGATCTCGGCCAGGGAGGAGTTGTCGACGACCGTCAGCGGGAACTTGCCCACGAGCGGCTCGAGAGCCGCACGGACGAGCCCCGGGGAGCCGTACGCGACGAGGACGACCTCCGGCGCGGCCACGTCCTGCTCGGGCTCGGCGACGTGGTCGGACTCGGCGGCCGAGGCCGGCGCCGGGGTGTGCGGCCGGCCCGTGACGGCCGTGTAGATGTCCAGGTATCGACCGGCCACCTCGGACCACGAGCACTGCGCGGCGCGGCGCAGCCCTGCCTCGCGCAGGGACGCGGCCAGGCCGGCGTCCGACGTGACGCGCACGAGCGCCGCGTGCAGCGCCGCGGCGTCGTCGGGCGGGACGAGGAGACCCGCGTCCGCGACGACGTCCGGCAGCGCGCCCGTGCTGGTCGCGACGACGGGGACGCCGCACGCCATGGCCTCGACCGCGACCCGGCCGAACTGCTCGACCCATCCGGACGTCTCCCGGGAGGGCACCGCCAGGACGTCGAGCGTGCGGTAGAAGTCGGTCAGGGCGTCGCCGTCGACCGTCCCGACGAAGTGCACCCGGTCACCGAGCGGCTGGGCCCGCGCGCGCAGCTCCTCGCGCTGGGGGCCGTCACCGGCGACGTGCAGCTCCAGCCGGTCGTCGGTCGCGACCGCGTCGAGCAGGACGCTCACGCCCTTGTGCGGCGCGAGCCGCCCGACGTAGCCGACGACCGCGCGACCTGTGCGCGGCACGGCCGTCGCCGTCGGCAACGACTGGGCGGGACCGGGCGGGGAGGGCCGCCGGGCGGGCGAGAAGGCCTCGGGGTCGATCCCGAGCGGGATGGTCTCCACGAGCCCCCGTGCGCCCTTGCGGCGCACGATGCGACCCGCCTCGTCGTTGCACACGGAGACGGCCGCGGCGTGCCGCAGGGCGAGCGCCTCGAACCAGCGGAACGGCCAGGGGTAGCGCTTGTCCAGGTTCTGCGCGGAGTACAGGACGTACGGCGCGAGCGGCGCGGGCCTCCGGCCCCGGACGCGGTCGACCGCGCGGCGCAGCCGACGCAGGACGAGGATCTCCGCCGTCGCGAGCGCGAACGGTTCCTCGTGGAGGTCCAGGACGTCCCACGGCTCGCCGAGCGCGCGCCACAGGGGGCGCGGGTCGTAGAGGAACAGCGCGGGGTGGGTGCCGAGCGTCGCGACCCCGGCGACCGGCTCGCCGGGCCGGGGGTCCAGCCGGACCCGGGCGCCGCCCTCGTCCCACGCACGCGCCGAGAGGAGGCGGACGTCCACGCCGGCCCTGCGTAGGTGCCGCTCGCGCTCGCGCCACGCCGTCACGACGGCGCTGTGGGAGACACGGAGGACCTTCACGCTGCGATTCTTCCCCAGGGCACCCCCGCTGCGGTCGCCTGCGAGCGGATATCACCCGGTCGATCTGCGCCGGTCCGTGCGATTCCGGCGTGCTCGTGCGAATTCCACCCGCTCGGGGGCTTCCGTCGCGGGCGAGGCTGAGTAAGTTCGGTCCCGACCTGCCAGTGCGAGGCAGCAAGACTGCAGCGAGATGAGGGGGAGTGCCGTGCGCGTGCTCGTCGACGGTGACCGCGGGTATGTCGGGGCGGTGCTCGTGCCGTTCTTCCAGGCAGCGGGTCACGAGGTGGTGGGGCTGGACGTCGGCTGGTACGACGGCTGCGACTTTGGGGCGCCCGTCGCGGGCTACGAGCAGCGCACCGGGGACATCCGCGACGTCACGCCGCAGGACCTCGAGGGGTTCGACGCCGTGGTGCACCTCGCGGCGATCTCCAACGACCCGCTCGGCCACCTCAACCCCGACGCGACGTACGCGGTGAACGCGCACGGTGCGGTGCACATGGCGCGCACCGCCAAGGCCGCGGGCGTCGGGCGGTTCCTCTTCTCGTCGTCGTGCTCCCTGTACGGCGCGGGCGGCGACGCGCCCGTCGCCGAGGACGGCGCGTTCCACCCGGTCACGCCGTACGGCGAGAGCAAGGTCATGGCGGAGGAGGGCATCTCGGCGCTCGCCGACGACACGTTCTCGCCCAGCTACCTCCGCAACGCGACGGCGTACGGGTCGTCGCCGCGACTGCGGGCCGACATCGTCGTCAACAACCTCACCGGCACGGCGTTCACCCGCGGCGAGGTCCGGCTGCAGTCCGACGGGTCGCCGTGGCGGCCGCTCGTCCACGTCGAGGACATCGCCCGGGCGTTCCTCGCGGTGCTCGAGGCACCGGCGGACGCCGTCCACGACCAGGCGTTCAACGTGGGTCGCGACGAGGACGTCGTCCAGGTCCGGACCATCGCGGAGCAGGTCAGCGAGATCACGGGGGCGCCCGTGTCGTTCGCAGCGGGGGCCGGTCCCGACAAGCGCGACTACCGCGTCGACTTCACCAAGGTCCGCGAGACGCTCCCGGCCTTCGAGCCGCGGTGGACGGTGCCCGACGGCATCCGGGAGATCTGGGCGCACGCCGGCGAGCGTGGCCTGACGGTCGAGGACTTCGAGGGCCCGCGGTTCGTCCGGCTCCGGCGCATCGAGGAGCTGACGGCCTCAGGCCGGCTCGACCTGAGCACCTTGCGTCTGGGCGGCGAGACGGAGACGCCGGCGTGACCATCCGCCGGCGCCCTCGGTGCCGCCCTGCCGCCCGCGGAAGGTCTGTCCCATGACGCCGACCGCCCCCCGGGTGAGCGTCTGCGTCCCCGTCTACAACGGTGAGCGGTTCCTGGACCAGACCCTCGACTCGATACGCGAGCAGACGTACGGCGATCTCGAGATCGTCGTCTCCGACAACGCCTCGACCGACGCGACGTCCGAGATCTGCCGGCAGCACGCGGCCGACGACCCCAGGATCCGCTACGTCCGCCACGACGTGAACGGTGGTGGGCTGTGGAACTTCAACGAGTCGATCCGGCACGCCCGGGGCGAGATGGTCAAGCTCGCGGCCGCCGACGACCTCCTTCGACCGCGATTTCTCGAGACCTGCGTCGAGGCGCTGGACGCCGGTGGTCCCGAGGTGGTGCTCGCGTACCCGCGCACGCAGATCATCGACGAGCACGGCGAGATCACCGAGGACCTGGGCGATGCGGAGCTCCGCGGGGACCGCACGACGCCGCACGAGCGCATCACGGAGTTCCTCCGCGCCCAGGCGGCACACCTGGTGTTCGGGCTCTACCGCACCGAGGTCCTGCGGACGACGCGCGGCTTCCGCCCGACGATCGGCAACGACGTCGTCATCCTCACCGAGATGGCGTGCCGGGGCCGGTTCGCCCTCGTGCCGGAGCAGCTCTTCCTGCAGCGTCGCCACGCGACGCAGTTCTCGGCCCAGGGCGCGCGCCAGGTCCAGTTCCACGCGCCGGGCAAGGACGTGCGGTTCGACTTCCCGCACGCACGGCTCGCGGGCGAGCTGTGGTCGGCGGTGACGTCGTCGGGCCTCCCGGTCGGTGAGACGGCGCGGTCGCTCGCCGCGGTCACGACGAGCTGGGTCCTGCCGCGGTGGCGAGGTGTCGCGGGCGACGTGCGGCGCGCGGTCCTCGGCCGGTAGTCCCGCACCAGCGGCTCAGACGAGGGCCGGCACGGCCGGCCGTCGAGCCTGGGCGTCACGCAGGGTGTCGGCCAGGCGACCCGTGGGGACTGCGACGTCCGCGTACGTGATGACCCCGTCCCGGGCCACCGGTCGACGGAGCGTGCATCCCTCGGCGAGGCCGACGGGCAGCAGCGTGTCGCGCGCGGTGACGTCCGCGCGCTCGCACTCGCCGTAGTAGTGGTAGCCCCCCAGGGCGTCCAGGACCGTGCCGGCGGGCAGGTCCGTCTTGGCGACCGTGACCACCTCGACGGTCGGCGGGCCCGCGGGGTGGAGCGTCGTCTCGCCGAGCAGCGCGGCGCGCGCGATCGTGTCCGGCACCTCGAAGTGGCACAGGTGGTACGGCGCGTAGAACGAGTACAGCGGGCCCGTCCCGAGCTTGTAGAGGTCGAGATAGTGCTGCTGGCGCGGGTCGTCCATCGCCGCGAGCACGAACACGCCCGGGCCGGGTCGAGCGCCCACGACGTAGTCGACGGCGCCACCGAGGGCTCGCAGCTCGTCGACGTCGTACATCGTGGTGAGCTCGTCGACATGACCGTGGTGGTCACGTCCGAGCAAGCCGCGGCGGTGCACGGACATGCCGGTCGCGTTGGCGACGAGGGCCTGCTCGACGTTGACCTTCGTGCCGTCGGCGAAGCTCGTGACCATGTGCGGGTCCTGACCCCAGCGCTGCGCGAAGCCCAGCTGCGTCGTGGGGTTGCGGAAGCGGTCCTGGAGACCCTTGATGTTGCCGCACACGAGCGGGGTGAGTCCCTTGCGCGCGACGAACCGGTAGAGGTTCAGCTGCACACCGGGCTGGTCGCCGTCGCACCCCGTGTAGACGACGCCCGCGGACGCGGCGCGGCAGGCGAGCTCCCACCCGACGGTCGCGTCGAGCTCCGCGTTCATCAGGACGAGGTGCTTGCCGTGCTCGAACGCGCTCAGCGCCGCGTGCGCGCCGAACTCGACCGCACCGGTGACGTCGACCACGACGTCCACCTCGTCGGCCGCCGTCAGTGCGTCGACGTCCTGCGTGAGAGCGAGGCGGCCCGACCGAGCGCTCACGTCGACGGCGTGTGCCGTCCCGACCACGTCGATGTCCTCGACCCCCGCCCAGGTGAGGGCAGCACGGGCCTTGTCCACGTCGCGGCAGTGCACGGCGGTGACGGTCATGCCCGGCGTGGAGCCCATGATCTGCAGGATCAGGGCCTTGCCCATGAAGCCGGCGCCCAGGATGCCCACCCGCACCGGGCGCCCGTCCGCCACGCGCCGGGCGAGCCCGACGTCCGTCGTGATCGTCATGCTCGGGCCTCCTCGCGGTCGGACATGAGCGGCCAGGCAGCGTCCTTGGCGGAGACGACCGTCACCGCCGCGGGCCACGGGATCCCGAACGCCGGGTCGTCGAACCGGTAGCCCTCCTCGGATCCCGGCACGTACGGCCCGGACACCTGGTACGTGACCTCGGCGTCGTCGGTGAGCGTCTGGTAGCCGTGCGCGACATAGGGCGGGACGAACAGCGCCCGACGGTTCGCCGCCGACAGCTCGACGAGGACGTGCTGTCCGAACGTCGGGGACCCGGGCCGGACGTCGACCGCGACGTCGGCGACGGCACCGGCGACACAGCGGACGAGCTTGCCCTCGGCGTGCGGCGGCGTCTGCCGATGGAGCCCCCGGACCGTCCCGGCGAGGCGGTTGTACGACACGTTGGCCTGCGCGACCTGCGAGGGGAGCCCGGCCGCCGCGAAGGCCTCGGCGTCGAAGGTACGGGCGAAGAACCCGCGCTCGTCGGACAGCAGGTCGAGCTCGACGATCGTCACACCCTGGATCGCGGTCGGTTCGAGTCTCACGTCAGCTCCAGATCTTCCACGGTGCGTCGTTGGTGTCCCAACGACGGTTGAGCTCGGTCCAGTCACGGAAGGTGTCCATCCCCATCCAGAACCCGTTGTGCTCGAACACGCCGAGCTGCCCGTCCCGCGCGAGCTTCTGCAGCGGCCGGTGCTCGAGCATCTCGTCCGGGTCGTCGACGAGGTAGTCGTCGAGGAAGGAGCGCTCGAAGAGGAAGAACCCGCCGTTGACCCAGCCGGTGGCCAGGGTCGGCTTCTCGTTGAACTCCGTCACGGTGTCCCCGGCGACGTGCATCTCGCCGTAGCGGCTGCTCGGGTGGACGCCGGTCACGGTGCCGATCGCCCCGGACCGCTCGTGCTGGGCGAGGAGCTGGTCGATGCGGACGTCACCGATGCCGTCGCCGTACGTCACGGCGAACCGGGGCGCGTCGAGGTACTGCGCGGCGCGGTGGATGCGCGCGGCCGTGGCGGTCGTGAGGCCCGTCTCGGCGAACGTGACGCACCAGTCCTCGACCTCGTTCGTGTGGAAGACCGCCGGCTCACCGGCACCGAGGTCGAGCGTGAAGTCGGCGGTGAGCGTGCGGTAGTTGAGGAAGTACTGCTTGATGAGCTCGGACTTGTAGCCGAGCAGCAGCACGAACTTCCGGAAGCCGTAGTGCGAGTACGTCTTCATGACGTGCCACAGGATGGGTCGGCCGCCGATGTCGACGAGCGGCTTGGGCAGCCGCTCGCTCGCCTCGCGCAGCCGCGTGCCCATGCCGCCGCACAGGATGACGACGGGGATGTCTGCCGGGTCGGTCATGGGCGCGTCACACCTTCTGTCGATGGTCGGGGGTCGTGAGCCCGGGCGCGAGCGTCCAGGCGCGCACGCAGAGAGCGTGCAGGCCGCTCGACCAGCCACCAGCTGGCCGTCGCGGCAGCGATCGTGCAGACGATCGGCGGGATGTTCGCCGGGAACGACGTCGGATCGCCGAACCACGTCACCATCGGGAGGTTCCACAGGTAGACGGCGTAGGAGATGGTGCCGAGCGCGGCGAACGTCCGGATGACGACACTGCTCCGTCGCCCCCACCGGCGCATCCGCGCCACCAGGAGCCCGCTGCTCAGGGCGATGGCGGGAACCCCGACGACGTAGGTCGCGGCGTAGCTGCCGAGAGACTCGACGAACGACAGAGCCGCGAGCACCAGGACCGCGATCACGGTCGCCGCCCGCGACACGACGGCGTGCCGGTCCAGGAAGGCGTCGATGTGATGGCGTCCGTAGTACACCGCCGCACCCGTCAACAGCGCGAGGGTCCACGACGTCGGGAGGGTGTACACCTTGTAGGCGTCGGGGTAGGTGACGACGAGGGTGGCGACCACCGCAGCCAGGACGAGCGAGCCGATCCAGGTGAGGGTCCTGCGCGGCCCCCAGCGGTGCACGACCCAGGCCACGACGAACGGCCACACCACGTAGAACTGCTCCTCGACGGCCAGCGTCCAGAGGTGGAACAGGCCGTCGAACCGGATGTCGAACACTGGGAGGTTGGACGTGTACGTCAGTGCCACGAGGAGTCCGGCCGGCAGGTCTTCGGGCTGGCCGCTCGGCGCGAGCGTCGCCTCGACCACCGCGAACACGGCGAGCATGAGCAGCAGCGGCGGGAAGAGACGCAGCGCACGGTGCAGGTAGAACCGGCCGAGGTAGCGGGTGCCGGACCGGTCGAGACCGCGTTCGAGGACGTCGGTGATGAGGTAGCCGCTCAGGGTGAAGAAGATCGTGACGCCGACCATGCCGGCACCGTCGAGCTCGGACGACGCGTGGTTGAGGAGGACCAGCGAGACCGCCACACCGCGAAGGACGTCGAGCCCGACGGCTCGACCGCGACGGACTGCCTCGGGGGGACGCCCGGCCGTCGGTGCGACAGGCACCACGGCGGGCTCCCAGGTCGCAGCCATCGGTCCCTCCGCGTCGGCGTGCCAGGACCGGATGACGGTCCGTCGACCTCAATCCTCGTGACGTCGTCGGTCCGCGTCCAGGGAATGCACGGGTGAAGTCGCACGGTCCTCGGTCGCGTCAGGTCGCCGCGACGTGGCTCGCGCAGTCGTCTCCAGGAGGTGGTCGGCGAGCCGGATGGCGAGGGCGACGATGGTGAGGGTCGGTCCCGCCGTGCCGCTCGTCGGGAAGGTCGACGACCCTGCGACGAACAGGTTGTCGACGCCGTGGACCTTGCCGTCCCGGTCCACGACGCCCTCGGCCGGGTCGTCTGCCATCCGGGTGGTGCCGATGTGGTGCCAGAAGTAGCCGAAATCGCCGGCGCGGTACTTCTCCTCCATCTGCCGGGCGAGGGCACGCCCGTCGAGCCGCAGATCGCGCGCGGCGAGAAGCAGCGCGCGAGCGTGCCGGCGACGCTCCTCCGGGGCGAGGCGGACACGGATCTCTGCCGTCGGCGTGCCGAACGCGTCCGTCGCGCCCGAGAGCACGACGCGGTTCTGACGGTCCGGGACCTGCTCCACCTGCGCGATGAGGGTCAGGCGCCGAGAGGGGCGATCCGCCGCGACGAGCTTGCGCAGGACGTACTCGGCGTTCAGCACCGGGTGCCGCAAGAGACGGGCCAGCGCCCGCGCCAGCGAACCCGCGCGCGGCCCGTTCTTCAGGGCAGCCTTGAACGCGCTGACCCCCGCCGGCGGTGTGGCGCTCGAGGACAGCCACACCGCCAGCCCGGGGAGCTGGAACCGCTGCACCACGTCGTCCGCGACGCTGAGCTGCGCCCAGACGTGCGCGCCGTCGATGTGCTGCCGCGCCTCTCGCACCGCGGTGACCCGGTCGCCGGCACCGCCGTCGTACAGACGGAGCGGCCGACCGCGCCTGCGCGCGCCACGGTGCGTCAACGAGGTCGCGATCGAGTAGTACCAGTGCTCTTGGAAATACCTGCCGACATTGTCCGCCGACGCCGGTGGCATCTGCGTCAGCACGTCGTCCGACGCGAGCAGCAGCCGGGCGTTCTCGATCCCGCCCGTCGCGAGGACGAACCGGTCGGCCGTGATCGACCGCCGCGTCCCGTCGACGCGCGTGACATCGATCTGCCCGACGCCGTCGTCACCGGCGCCGACGACGGCCGTGGCGTGGCAACCGAGCAGGACGGTGACGTTCGGGGCCGAGCCCAGCGCGCTCGCGTGCAGGGCGGCGAAGCTGAACTCGGGCGTCGTCTGGACGACGCGAGTGCGCAGCGCCGTCGTGTCGAGCGTCCGAGCGCCCGGCGGCAAGCACCGACGGGTGACCTCGACGTCGTAGAGGTCGACGTCGCCGAGCCCGGCCATGCGCTGCGCGCGCGCGTAGAAGCCGTCGAGCTCGTCGCCGGCGATCGGCCACCCGCTGTGGGGTATCCACTCCCGCCGTCGGAAGTCGATGTCCTCCAGCGGTCGGCAGTTGCCGAACCAGTGGTTGCTGTTGCCGCCGAGATAGAAGGACTTGCCGGAGGCGCGGCCGAGGGTCACCACCGGGCCGGGCACGAGCTCGTAGACGGAGCGGTCGCTCGCCGCGGGCTCCAGCCCGCCCTCGTCGACGAGGAGGACCGTGAGCCCGGAGCCGACGAGCTCCCGCGCGATCGTGATCCCTGCGACCCCGCCTCCCACGACGCAGACGTCGGCGTGCAGGTGCTCGGGAAGCGGCTGGTCCGGCGCGACGATCACGGCCGAGCCCCTTCTCGCGCGGATGCCCTGGGTGCATGAGCCCTCATGGCGACTCCTCGGTGTCGCGACGCCGGAGCGGCGGAACGGTCGTGTCGGTCACTGAGCATTAAACAGGTGTCGTCCCGCGTGACCGGGGCCCGGACGGGTGAATTCGCCGTCCGGCGCAAGTTCGCCCGCTCGCTCCCTCCGCCGAGCCCACCGACTCCCATACCCTGACGTCACCTCGCCCCACCGTCCGTACAGCACCAGGAGGGCACATGCCTGCTGACGTGGTCGACGACGACTCCCTGCCCACGACCTTCGGCGGTCTGCTACGACTCGTCCGCGAGGACCACGTCGTCAACAGCGACGGGTTCCTCACGCCGGGGTTCTACGCCGTCGCGACGCACCGCCTGGGTGCGTGGGCAGCGGTCGCGCCGTTGCCCGGTGCCGTCCGGAGGGTGGTGCTCGCGCTGCACAACCTGGCGTTCGTCCTGGTGCGCAACGCTTTCGGCATCGAGCTGCCGAGCACCGTACGACTCGGCCGGCGGGTGCGCTTCGCCCACCAGCACGGGGTCGTCGTGCACCCGTGGGCGACGATCGGCGACGACACGCTCGTCCGGCACGGCGTGACGCTCGGAGCACGCTCGACCGACCCCGCGAAGTACCGCGACCAGGGCCCCACCATCGGTCGGCGGGTCATGCTCGGCGTCGGCTGCGTCGTGGCTGGTCCGGTGGTGGTGGGCGACGACGCGAAGATCGGGCCGAACGCCGTCGTCTTCACCGACGTGCCGTCCGCGGCGGTCGTCGTCGCACCTGCACCGGAGATCAGAGAGCGCCGGGCCCAGTCCGAGCAACGGGAGCGCGCATCCTGACGGTGGGAGCCGCCGGATCGGGCGACCGACTCTGGGGCTAGCTGGCCAGGCCTCCCTCGGGCGGGTCTCCCGCCTGGAAGTACGCGGCGCTCTCCGGGTCGGCCGGGTAGTACATCTCGACCGCGATCTCGTCGAGGGTGACGTCTCGTGGCGAACCGAAGGTCGTGATGGTCGAGAACAGCCGCAGGTCCTGGCCGTCCACGCGCAGGTGCATGGGGATCGCGACGTCGGACTCGATCGACGGCTCCGTCCCCTCCTCGGCGCCCGGGCCGAGCAGCTCCTCGTAGAGCGCCGTGAGGGCGGGGTCGGGCGCGGCGGCGAGCTGGCGCCCGATCCGGGCGCGGAACATGGCCCGCACGTCCGCCAGGTTGACGACCAGCGGTGCCAGCCCGCGTGGGTCGAGGCCGAGGCGCACCAGGTTGACGGGCGGTCGCAGCAGGTCGGGGGAGACGTGGGCGAAGAACGGCTCGACGGCCCGGTTGGTCATGATCACGTCCCAGCGGCCGTCGACGACGACCGCCGGGAACGGCTCGTGCGCGCGGATCACCCGCGCCACGGCGCGGTGCGCCGCGGCCAGCTCGTCGTCGTCGAGCGGGCGCTCCGGGAAGCGCGGGGCGAAGCCCGCGGCGAGCAGGAGGCGGTTGCGGTCGCGCAACGGGACGTCGAGGTGGTCCGCGAGGCGCAGGATCATCGGTGCGCTCGGGTGGGACCTGCCGGTCTCGACCAGGCTGACGTGCCGGGGCGAGACGTCGGCGGCGATGGCCAGGTCCAGCTGGCTCAGGCGCCGTCGGCGCCGCCAGGATCTCAACAGCTCTCCGACCGTGTGCACGGTCGTCGACGCTAGACGGTGCCGGCGCGGTGCGCCATGACATGCCATGTCATCGACAGGGGGCGGGGGCCGGGGAACAGTGGGCGTCATGACCACACAGGGCACGACCACCGGCAGCGCCGGGGAGACGAACGTGGACACCGTGCGGCGGGTGCTCGGGGAGGTGTTCGAGTCGGGCGACGTCGGCGCGCTCGGGCCCGTGCTCGACGAGAGCTTCGTGCACCATCGGCCCGACGGGACGTCGCGGGGCCGGCAGGAATGGGTCGCCGCCGTCCGCGAGACGGTGGTCGAGGCCCGCGGCGTGCAGGTGGACGTCCAGCACCTGCTGGCCGACGGCGACCACGTCGTCATGCACTCCGTGCGCCGCCTTCCCGGTGGGCCCGCGGTCGCCGGGGTGGACATCTGGCGGTTCGACGACGGCCGGATCGTCGAGGCGTGGGAGGTGCTCGAGCCGGCGGCGGAGGCGGCGGGGCACCTGCGGTGGTGGGAATCTGCGGGAGACTGACGTACGAGACGGGGCGCCGACCGTACTGACGAGAGGCGACGTCCGGCCCGGGTGATCTGGCTGTCCGACCTAGTCGACCGCCGCGAGCACGGCGTCGAGATCCGCCCGGGCCCGACGCCAGGAGCTGCCTTCCGCGTGTCGTCGAGCGACTGACCGTCGGCGTGCGAGCTCCGCGCCGTCCGTCGCGAGAAGCTCGACCGCCTCGGCCAACGACGTCGCGTCGCCTGGTGGGACGAGCGTCGCCGCGTCGCCGACGAGCTCGGGGATGCCACCGACGGCGCTCGCGACGACCGCCGCACCGGACGCCATGCCCTCGAGCACCGTGAGCCCGCTGGGCTCGTCCCACACGGAGGGGACCACGACGACGTCGGTGTCCCGCAGGAGCTCGGCCACCCGTGGGCGCTCCTGGAACGGCAGGAACGTCACGCGGTCCCCGAGGGTGGCCGCACGGGTGCGGAGACGCTGCTCGTACGCGGACGGGGACGCCGCGGCGTCGAACCCCTGCGACCCGACGACGGTCGCGTGGACGTCGGGCCGGTCGAGCAGGGCGAGCGCTTCCACGAGGACGTGGGCGCCTTTCTCCGGCACGACCCTCCCGATGAACAGCACGCGGAGCACGCCGTCGTCGCGCTCGGTCCCGCGCGGGCGGAACTGCTCGACGTCGACCCCGTTGCGCACGACCACGACCCGGTCCGCGAGTCCCGGACCGACCTGGGCGCGGACGCGCTCCGCGAGGAACGTGCTCACGCACACGATCGCCGCGGCACGGTCCAGCGTCCGCCGGGTCTCCGCCGTCGAGTAGCTGCGCAGCAGGTCGTTGTGCGCGTACAGGACCGGCGCGTGCCGGCGGTCGACGAGGGGCACGAGCTGCGGTGCGTTGTGCGCCACGACGACGGACGGTACCCAGCCGGCCTGACCGGCGAGCGCCGCGCGCAGCGGGCGTCGCGTGCCGAGCCTCGGCAGGCCCAGGGCCCCGAGGCCGGCGTCCGCGTAGCGCCACGCGCGGCCGGTGGGTGCGGCGGGCGCGTACTCCGCGATGTCCGCGCTCGGGTACCGGTCGGGGTAGGTCCCCCGCGCGACGAGCACCGTGGGCCGCCGCTCGGCCGCGGACGCCAGTCCGTGCACCACGGTGGGGACGGCCGAACCGGTGCGCGGCGAGTAGTGGTCCCCGGGCGTGAGGACGTGGACCTCCCGCCGCGCGGGCGGTGTGCCGTGGACGTTCACGGAGCAAGTCAACCGCCCGCAGGAGGGCGCGGGGACCACCTCAGCGGGTGAACATTCTCCGCGGCCGTAGGTGCGGCCTGCGGAAACCCGAATAATGGGCGCATGCCTGATGCACCCGGGAATACCGCGCCCGCCGCGGCCCTCGACGACCCGACGGCCGCCGACCTTCGGGCAGATCAGCTTCCCGGGGACGCCAGGTCCAAGAAGGTCCACGTGCTGTGCGCACCCCCGGGTGCGGGCAACGCCGGGATGACGACGGTCGACCTGGGGTTCGAGGCGATGTCGAGGTCTCTCGGGCTCGACGACGTCGTGTACTGGCGGCTCTGGGACCAGAGCGAGTGGAGGACGCCCGCCGGGGGGACGTCCCTCACGGACGACGGTTCGTTCGCGGACCACAGCACGGGCCTCGTGTATCGCAACCTGCGGGGGCGCCTGGACGAGTTCCTGGCCGCCGACGCGGTGGTGTACTGGGGCGACTTCATGCACATGGCCTTCTACCTCCAGGCCAACGTCGACACGCTCGTCTCGACGATGGGCGTCTGCTCGGAGGCGGAGGCTCGCGACCTCGTCTATCGGACGCTGCTCCTGGAGGGGCAGCCGGACGACGTGATGTCTCGCGTGATGTCGTTCGGGACCACCCTGAACTTCAACACGTCCGACGACTACCGCAGCCCCTACGGGGACGCCCTGCGCTCGTTCGTCGGGCGCGTGCACCGTGCGTGGTTCCGCGACACCTACTCGGCGTGGATCGCGCAGCTGGCGGGCGCCAACGGCGGCCGGTCCGCCAAGGGGGTCGACGCCGCGTTCCTGCTGCCGGCGGGAGCACGACCTCCGTCCTCCGGCCGTCTCGGCGTCTTCTTCGGCCGCTCGGCCATGGCGCCCGAGATGGTCGCGGGGCTCGGGAAGCGGCTGTCCGCATCGCTCGACCTGCGGCCCCAGTGGATCCCCTGGGGCGACGAACCCTCGTTCTGGCCCATGGCCGACCGCCGTCGCTTCCGGCTGGCCTGGCCAGCGCTGGAGCGCGAGGGGAGCGCGACCGCGGTGCCCACCCGGCTGCGTCAGGCGAGGGACGTGCTCGCCGGCAACGACACGGGCATGACCACTCCCGTCCCGTTCGACGAGCTGATCGCGCGCGTCTCGGCCTGCGAGGTCATCCTGACCGACACCTACCACCTCGCCGTCAACGCCTGGCGGCTCGGCGTCCCCGCGGTCTGCGTCGTCGACCGGCCACGCAAGATCTGGAGCGTGAACTCGGGGTCGGAGGGTGCGCGCCGCGACAAGCGCGAAGAGCTCTACTCCCAGCTCGACGCATCACCCCTCCTCGTCTCGGCGGACGATCTCGCGTCTCGTCGCCACGGGGTCGTCGCCCGCGTCGTGGAGCAGCTGTCGGACGCGGACGCCATGGACTTCATCTTCGGCAGGGTGGACGAGGTCGTCGCGCTGGGCCGTGACCTCGTCGGCGGGGGGATCCGTTCCCTCCTGTCGCCGACGCGGGTCTGAGCACCCTCCGTCACCCGTAGCCCGGCGAGCGGGTCAGCGGGTCAGCGGGTCACCGTGCACAGCCGCAGCGCGGGTCCGGCGATCCTGCGGACCGCCCGCGGCACCGACGCCGTGATGGCTGTGGTGTCCTCGCGGGTCAGTCCGGTACGGGTGAGCTGGAGCAGCAGCACCAGGGCGCACAGCCCCACGGCGGCGGCGATCGCGGCGGACGGGACGCTCGCGAGCCCGAGCAAAGACGTCGCGTACCAGCTTCCGCCTCCGGCGAGGCACCCGAGGACGAACGGGAGGACCGAGCGCAGCACCTCGGGCGCCGGGACGTCGAACGAGCGGCTCTCGCTCACGAGGAGCGTGACGGCCTGGGTCAGCGCGGCGGCGATGTTTCCGAGCACGGCCGCCCACACCCCGAGGACCGGGATCAGCGTGACCATCAGCGCGACGTTGACCACGAGGGCGCACAGGTTGACGACCAGCAGCCGCATCCCGGAGAGACGCGCCATGACGAACGCCTTGACGGGGCTGACGATCACCATGAGGCCCCCGGAGACACCCAGGACCAGGAGGACCTCCGGGACGCCGGCGTACTCCTCGCCGTACAGGACCGGCACGAGGAAGGCGAGCAGAGGCATCGCCGCGGCCAGGATGAGGGCCATCACCGTCGAGGAGGCCCGCAACGTGCGGGACAGCGCGCGGCCGACCGACGAGCGGTCCACCTCGTGCAGGCCCGACACCGCCGGGACGAGCGGCCCGACGAGGGCCTGCGCCGGGCTGAACAGGTGGACGGCGAGACCGAACGCCAGGGCGTAGACGCCCGCCGCCTCCGGCTCCGACATCCACGTCAGGACCACGACCTCGATCCGTGAGGAGAGCATGGTCGCCGTCGCGGTGGCGAGCCCCGCGGGGATCGCGAACCTCCAGAACCCCGCGGGCAGGCGGCGCAGCCGCGGTCTGAGCGCAGCACGGCGATAGGCGGGCGCGACGTAGAACAGCGCGAGGAGGACGCCGACGCCGCCCACGGCGAGACGCGCGACCCACACGGCGTCCGCGGTCCGGACCGTGAAGAGCGCGACCAGCACGAGGGCCTGCGTCAGCGCGTTGACCAGCATCGCGTTCTTCGCGCCCTGCGCCGTCTTGTTCTCGATCCCGAAGCAGTAGAGGGCGCTGCCGAAGACGGAGGGCAGGAGGATGCCGAACACGACAGCGATCGCCATCATCGCCGGCCCGACGTCGACCAGGCTGACGACCACGAGGGTCAGCACCGGGGCTGCGACGAGCAGCCGGATCGCCTGCGACGTCGACAGCAGGTCCTCGACCTCGTCCTGCCGACCGGCCGCGTGCGCCTTGGACCCGAACTGCACGACTCCGGTGCCGACGCCCATCGAGAGGAGGCTGCTGACGATGGCCAGGATCGAGGTGAGGTAGGCCAGCCGCCCGTAGTCCTCGACCCCGAGGACCCGCGCCAGGATGATGTTCACCACGAACGCGAGGGGCATCGAGACGGCGGTGTGCACGAGCGTCCAGTACGCGCCGCGGATGGCCAACCGCTGCAGCTGACCGCGGGAGAGCGTCGTTCCTGCCGGCTCCTCCTCGGAACCGGGCCGCTGCGTCGTCACCTTCATGAGCGCCCGGTCAGGACGTCGCGCCACAGCGCGGCGTGCGCGGCGGCGCTGGCCTCCCACGTGAAGCCTCCCGCGCGCTCGCGGCCCCTCACCACCCCGGCCGTGACGTCCGAGCCGCCCTCGAGCGCGTGCACGACTCCCTCGGCGAGCGCCGCACCGTCGGGCTCCACGAGGATGCCCGCGTCGCCGCACACCTCGGGCAGCGACGAACGGGCCGCGGCCACCACCGGCACGCCCGCGGCCATGGCTTCCAGCACCGGCAGACCGAACCCCTCGTAGAGCGACGGGACCACGACGGCGCGCGCCCCGGCGACGAGCCCCGGAACGAGGGCGTCCGGCACGAGCCCGACGCGCACCGCCCCGTCGAGCGCGCCGAAGAGCCGGTCCCTCTTCGCGGTCGGCGGCCCGCTGAGCACGAGCGAGATCTCCGGACGTGCCGACCTCACGAGCGGCCACGCGGCCGCGAGACCTTCGAGGTTCTTGCGGATCGACGACCCGCCGGCGTGCAGGACGTACGGCCCGTCGACGCCGAGGTCACGGAGCGCCTCGCCCGAGAGCGGGGCGGCGTCGAAGAACCGCTGCTCGACGCCGTGGTGGACGACGTGCACATGGTCGAGACCCAGCCGCTCGGCCACGTCGTCGGCGGCGAAGCGGGATCCGGAGATCACCGCCCGTGCCCTCTGCGTCTCCTGCGCGGCGAACGGCTCGGGCGGCGACTCGTCGGGGAAGCGCCAGGCGACGGTGTCGTGCACGGTGACGATCTCGGGGACGCGCGCCGGAGGGAGCGACAGCCCCATCCGGTGCACGGCGTCCGCGCCGGGGTACATGAGCGCACCGACCGCGCGTCGGACGCCCGCAGGTGCCTCGCGCAGCACCCAGTGGGGGACCCGCGCGGTGCCGGGCAGCGGCGAGCGCAGCGAGCGCGTCACCGAGCGCGACACGTCCACGTCCGGCCCGAGGGCGGACCCAGCGCGGCGCGACACCTCACGCTCGTAGACCTGCTGTCCCATCGGGACCCCCACCGCGATGGTCGCCAGCGTCAGTCGCGGCACCCGTGTCTCCGATCGATCGTCGTTCGTCGCCCTGCCGTCGTCCCGGACCGTGGGACCTGTGCGTGGTTCTCCTCATTGTCGGGGCAGTGCCCGTCCCCTCCCACGCTTCCGGCCCCGCTTCACCCGCTCGCAGACCGCACCCGCGCGGATTTCACCCTGTGCGGGTCGGGCGGTGCGCCTACTCTTCCTGGAGCCGACAACCGCCGAGGAGGCTTCGTGACTGCTGTCGCGCTCGTCGCGAGCTCGTTCCTGCCGCGCACCGGCGGGGTCGAGGAGCACGTCCTGCACGTGGCGCGACAGCTGCGCGCCTCGGGGCACCGGGTGGCGGTGTGGGCGGTCGACCAGCAGGACGCCGGCACTCCGACCGTGCTCGACGGCGGTGTCCCCGTCCGCTACCTGCCCACGCCGCTCCCTGCGCGCAACGTCTCCTCGCTCGTCTCGTTCGCGCGGTCGTCGCCCCGTGCGTGGCGCGCGTGGCGGACGGCCTTCCGGGCGGACGCGCCCGACGTCCTGCACGTGCACTGCTACGGACCGCAGGGACCGTGGACGCACGCACTGGCGCGTCGGACGGGCACACCGCTCGTCGTGACCGGGCACGGGGAGACGTTCGGGGACGCGCACGACGTCTTCGGCACGTCCGCGCTGCTGCGTTCCGCCCTGAGGCGGTCGCTCGACGAGGCGCGGGCCGTCACCGCGTGCTCGCGCTACGTGCTCGCCGACCTCGAGTCACGGTTCGGTCTCACGCCCGGTGCGGGGACGGTCGTCCCCAACGGGATCGACCTCGACGAGCCGGGCGGACCCCGCCCGACGTGGTTGCCGCAGCGCTACGTGCTGGCGGTCGGTCGTGCGGTCCGCACCAAGGGGTTCGACCTGCTGATCGAGGCGTTCGCCCGCGCAGACCTGCCCGACGACGTCGGGCTCGTCGTCGGCGGCGACGGCCCCGAGCTCGACGCGCTGCGCGCCCAGGCCGAGCGTGCCGGGATCGCGGACCGGACGGTCCTGCCCGGTCGCCTGTCGCGCCCCGAGGTGGTCACCGCCGTCTCCGGCGCTCTCGCGCTCGTGGCGCCGAGCCGGGTCGAGGGTTTCGGGATCGTGGTGCTGGAGGGCTGGCGCGCGGGCGTCCCCGTGGTGGTCACCTCGCGCGGTGGCCCGCCGGAGTTCGTCGACGACGGCCGCACCGGGCTGCTCGTCGACCCGGAGGACGTGGAGGCGCTCGCCCGGGCCGTGGAGCGCGTCGTCGACGACCGCGCGCTGGCGCACGGTCTCGGCACGGCCGGGCGTGCGGAGGCCGAGGCGTACTCCTGGGAGAGCGTCGCGGAGCGCTACGCGGCGCTCTACCCGTGACGGGCCCGACCGGACGCCCGGGTGAACTTCGACCGGGCAGGGCCGGGCGGGCGGGTCGTGCGGCTAGCCTGACGCCGTGGTGCTGAGAGCCGGGGCGGGCGACGCCGAGCGTGAGCACGTCCGGCTGTACGGGCTGCACGTGGCGTCCGAGCTGCCGCTGCACCAGGACCGGCTGGCCGACCCCGCCGAGCCCGTGGACGTCACGGTGCTGTGGGGAGAGGGCGTGCGCGACGCGTCGGAGCCGTCCGAGGCGCGCGTCCTGCTCGACTACGCGGACGGCGACCGAGCGTTCTACACCTTCTACGAGCTGGCAGCCGGCGGCTACCTGCTGCGGTTCCACCGCACGTGCGACGTCCGGGTCTCGGCCGACCTCGCCACGGTGCACGTCCACCTGCGCGACGGGGCCGACCCCGGCGTCGCCGCGATCCTCGTGACCGGCGCGGTGCTGTCCTTCCAGCTCTACCTGCGCGGGGTCGCGGTGCTGCACGGCAGCGCGGTCGACGTCGGGGGGCGCGCGGTCGCGTTCGTCGGCGCGTCGGGCATGGGGAAGTCGACCATGGCGACGTTGCTGTGCGCGGCCGGCGGCTCGGTGATCACGGACGACGTGCTGCGCGTGGACCTCGACGGCGTCCCGTCCGTCCGCCTCGGCGCGAGCGAGCTGCGCCTGCGCAAGGGCGCGGACGAGCTCGTCAGCCGGTTCGGGGGACAGGACCCCGCGGTGCGCGTGAGCGCGGACGAGCGGCAGGTCCTGCGCCTCGGCGCAGGAGCCGACGACGCGCTGCCGCTCGCGGCGATCGTCGTGCCCTGGCCGGACCGCGAGCACACCGAGCTCGACGTCGAGCGGATCGAGCCGACCGTGGCCGTGTTCGCGCTCATCACCTACGCGCGGCTCCTCGGCTGGCGGGACAAGACCGTCGTCGACCGCCACTTCGCGCAGGTGGCGCAGATCGCGCGGAGCGTGCCGGTCTACCGCGCCCGCGTGCCCTGGGGGCCGCCGTTCGCCCCGGACCTCGCCGAGCGGCTGCTCGCGGAGATCGACGTCCGGGCCTGACGTGCCGCCGTCACGTCCCGGTCGAGGTCAGGGGGTCGACCGGCCCGGGTCGAGGTAGGCGTCCGCCTGCAGCGTGAAGAGGTCGGCGTACAGGCCGCCGCGCGCCATGAGCTCGTCGTGCGTGCCGTGCTCGGCGACGCGGCCCTCGTCGAGCACGTAGATGCGGTCCGCGGACCGGACGGACGAGAAGCGGTGCGAGATGAAGACGGCCGTGCGCCCGGAGAGCACGTCCCGCAGCGACTCGAAGAGGTCGTGCTCGCCGCGGGGGTCGAGGGACGCCGTCGGCTCGTCGAGGATGATGAGGGGCGCGTCGCGGTAGAACGCGCGGGCGATCGCGACCCGCTGCCACTGCCCGCCGGACAGGTCCCGCCCGTCCCGGAAGAGCCGCGACAGCATGGTGTCGTACCCGTGGGGGAGCGCGGACAGGAAGCCGTCGGCGCCCGCGCGGCTCGCGGCGGCACGGACGCGGTCGTCGTCGCCGGGAGCCTCCACGTCCCCGACCTCGACGTTGTCGCGCGCCGAGAACGCGTACCGGACGAAGTCCTGGAAGATCGGCGCCACGCGCTCGCGCACCGTCGCGCGGTCCAGGGTCCGGGTGTCGCGGCCGTCCCAGCGCACGGCGCCGTCGTCCGCGTCGTAGAGACCCGCGAGGATCTTGGCGAGCGTCGTCTTTCCTGACCCGTTCTCGCCGACGAGCGCGACGACCTCGCCGCGCCGGATCGTCACGTCGACGCCGCGCAGCGCGGGAACGTCGCTGCCCGGGTAGGTAAAGGCCACGCCCTGAGCGCTGATCTCTCCGAAGGTCGCGGGAGCCGGGTCGCCCGCCTCCAGGGCGTCCGCCGACGGCCCGAGCTCCATGAAGGCGTCGACGTCGTCGAGGAACAGCCCTGCCTCGAAGATGGCCTGCACCGAACCGAGCAGCGTCGCGACCTGTCCTTGCAGCATGCGGATCGCGACGATGGCCGCGCCCGCCTGCGCCACCGTCATCTCGCCCTGCGCGATGAGCCACACGACGAAGAACAACGTCGCGGCCAGGACGACGGCCGAGGCGAGGTTCCCGACGACGCTCAGGAGCGTGCGCCGTCGCAGGTGCGCCGCGAGGTCGCCCTGGTACCGCCCGTACAGCCCGTCGAACCGCCGTCGCAGCGTGCGACCGAGCCCGAAGGCGCGGATCTCCTTCGCCTCGTTGCGGCCGGTCAGGATGATCGACAGGTAGCCGCGCTCGCGCGCCGGGTAGGTCTGGCGGACGGAGAAGTCGAACTCGAGCCGGCTCTCGCGCCGGTTCGTCAGCAGCAGGGGGAGGCCGCCGAGCACGAGGAGGCCCAGGAGCGCGGGATGGATCGCGGCGAGCGTCGCGCCGACGGTCACGGTGACCGCCGCGCTGCCGAACGCGCCGAGCAGCGCCTGGGTGACCTGCAGCGGTCGGCTCGCGGCGTTGGCGCTCACGCGCTGCAGCGAGTCGTAGAACGCGGGGGACTCGAACTGCCGCAGGCTCACCCGCGTCGCGACCGCGAGGACCTGCTGCCAGGTCCGCCGGGCGACCGAGTCGGAGAGGAACCGGCGGATCGAGCCCTGGACGGTGCCGACCAGCGCCGCCGCCCCCATGAGCGCGGCCAGCGCGGTGACCGGACCGACGAGGTCCTGCATCTCCCCGCCCCCGGACAGGCCGACGACCGCGTTGAGAAAGCTCTCGACCACGAGCACCTGGCCCGCGAGCAGGACGGCGCCCACGAGCTGGAGCGCGGCGAGCGTGAGGAACAGCCACCGGCCCGACTGCCAGACGAGGGAGGTGCAGCGCGCGACGAGCGTGGCGCCCCGCCGGAACGAACGCCGCTGGTTGCGCTCACGCACCCGCAGGTCGAGCGGGTCGACGAACGTCTCGCCGTCGCCGGCCATGGCACCTCCTCGTCGCGTCGCCACGGTCGGGCCGACCGCCCCGCCAGTGTCTCAGCGTCCCGCCACCCGCAGGAGCGCGGGATCGGGTGAATCTCGCCGCTCGAGCCCCGCATCGCGGACGGTGCGCGGTACTGTCGCTCGCGCCGGTGCGGCAGCGTGACGGGTGGACCGAGAAGGGCTGGACGGCGGTGACGATGCAGGACGACTCGACACTGAGGCCGCTCGCCCGGCTCCTGCTCGACGCCGTGCGCGGAGACGCGGGGACGGCGTGCCCGCCCGGCCTGGGGGACACCCCGGCGGACGACGTGGTCGCCGCCGGCCGGCTGCACCGGGTGACGCCCGCCGTCGAGCGCGTGACCCGCGCGTGGTCGGACGAACCGGCGGGATGGCGCGAGGCGCTCGAGCGGGCCAAGCACGACCAGCTCATGCGGCACCTGCGGGCGCTCGCGGACGTGCGCGGCGCCGGTGCCGTCCTGGACGAGGCGTCGGTCCCGTGGGTCGTGGTCAAGGGGCCGGTGCTCGCCGGGGCGATCTGGCCGGTCGTCAACATGCGGGAGTACTACGACGTCGACCTCGTCGTCGCGCCGCACCGGTTCGAGGACGCGGTGGAGGCGCTCCAGGAGCGCGGGGTCGTGCTCCTCGACCGCAACTGGCCGGAGATCCGGCGCACCGGCCGCGCCGAGCTGGCGATGCTGACGCCCGCCGGCACCCCCCTCGACCTGCACTGGCACGTGGCGGTCCCCGCGGAGCTGCGGCGCGCGTTCCCGCTCGACATGGACGCGATGCTCGAGCGTCGCCGTCGTGTCGACGTCGGGGGACAGGCGCTGACGACGCTCGACCCGGTCGACACGGTGCTGCACCTCGCGTTCCACGCCGCGCAGTCGGGCGCGAACCGGCTCATGTGGCTCGCGGACGTGCGGTTCGCCCTCGAGCACGGGGAGGTCGACGTCGCGGAGCTCGAGCGTCGCTCGCGCGCGGCGGGCGCCTGGCTCGGCGTCCGGTCGGTGCTCGAGCGCGCGGACCGGGTCCTGGGTCTGGCGCCGGACCAGGCGCCGCGCGGTCACGCGCCGACGTGGGTCCGGCTCACGCGCCTGCGCGACGCCCGGCACACCTTCCCGGGCCTGCCCGGGGACCCGGCGCTCGGCGGCAACGAGTACTCGGCGGCGCGCCGGGGGGTGCTCGACAGCGTCGGCGTCCTCGTCCACCACCACCTCGCCGCGCGGCGGGCCGGTCGACGGCACGCCGCCGGGCTCGACGAGCGGCGGCCGCTCCAGGTGGACGTCCCCGACGAACAGGCCCGGCGGGAGTATTTCCGGGGCGTCGCGGTCGCCTCTCGAGCAGCACGACCTGGACGGGCGTCCAGTCCCTTCGGGTGAAGTTTTCCGTGCACCGGGTGAGAAGTTCCGCGAAAGGCCGCTTCGCGGGGTCGAGGTCGGTATCTTCAACGGGTCGGGCGTGTCCGCGTCCGACGGTCCCTCGCCTCCGGGCGACCCGAAAGAAAGGTCGGTGGCTCATGTCGTACGCACCGCCTTCGATCACCTCCGTGGGAACCGTCCGGGGTCTGACCCTCGGCTACCCGCAGAACTGCAAGTACGGGCACGGCAGCGACAACGCGATGCCCAACCAGGATCCCGGCCTCGGCCAGGACCTCAGCGGCAAGTGGAAGGACGGCTGCGGTCCTGGCGACCCGCTGTCCTGACATGGTCCTGCCGGGTGCTTCCGCCGGCAGGACTCCGCGACCGGCACCGTCGCCGGGTCCCGCGGACCTCCTCCGCGTCGACGACCTCGAGGCCGCCGCCGGGTGGGTCTTCGGACGTCGCCCCTCCCCTCCGGTTCGCCGGACCGGAGGGGCGCGCGGCGTCCTGGAGCAGGTCGTCCGTGAGTCGCTCGCGTCCGCACCGACGTTCGTCGGCTTCTCGGGCGGACGGGACTCGTCGCTCGTCCTCGCGGTCGCGACCCACGTCGCCCGGCGCGACGGCCTGCCGCTCCCCGTGCCGCTGACCCTCGCGTTCCCGGGCGTCGAGGGGGCCGACGAGACCGCGTGGCAAGAGCTCGTGCTCGCCCACCTGGGCCTCCAGGAGCGCGTCGTCGTGCGCGTGACCGACGAGATGCACCTGCTCGGCGACGCCGCACGCGCGGGGCTCGAGCGTCGCGGTCTCGTGTTCCCCGCCGTCGCCCAGGCCGACGGCATTCGGCTCGCCCAGGCCGCCGGCGGGCACCTGCTGACCGGCGAGGGCGGCGACGACGTCCTCAACCGGCGCCGCGGCACGCCCCTCTACCTCGTGCGACGCCGCCTCACGACCCCCGCCCTGCCGTCCCGGCGTCTGCTCCGCGAGGCCGCGGGCGCGCTGCGGCCGGGCTGGACGCTCCCACCCGGCCGGTACCGCGACGTCGTCCCCGGGTGGATGCGGGAGGACGCCGCCCAGGAGGCCGCCTCGCGGCTCGCCGCCGACGACACGTCGCCGCTGCGCTGGGACCGCGCCGTGCGCCGGCTGCTCGGGTCACGGGCGACCCACGTCGTCCTGAACAACCTGGCCGTCGTCGCGCGCGAGCACGACGTCACGTACGTCCACCCGCTGCTCGACCCGCGGTTCGTCGGCGCGCTCGCAGCCGACGGCGGCGCGTGGGGCTTCGCGGGCCGCACCGACGTGCTGCGGCGGCTCGCGGCCGACCTGCTCCCGGAGCCGGTGCTCGCCCGGTCGTCCAAGGCGTGGTTCAACGCGACGCGGTGGGGGCCGGACGAACGGGCGTTCGCGCGGACGTGGGACGGGGCCGGCATCGACGACGACCTCGTCGACCACGACCTGCTGCGCGCCGCCTGGGCGGCTCCTGTGCCGCCGGCTGCCGCCGAGCTCCTCCTGCACGCCGCCTGGCTCGGCGCCCGAGGGCTCCGTTGATCACCCGGGTGAAAACGCCGCGGAATCAGATCGTCGGTGCATTCCGCGGCCTACTCTCACGACTGCTGGAAACGATCGCCGCTGGCGAGGTGAATAGCCGTCCGGGATGGCACCGGGACGACGAGAGCGACACCGCGAGAGGAGGAAACACGATGGCATACGAGGCACCCAAGATCTCCCGGGTCGGCTCCGTGCGTGGACTCACGCTCGGGCTCGACACCTGGAAGGAGTGGGAGGACGAGGTCTACTTCTGGGGGCACAAGCTCCCGGCTCCCGGCTCCGGCGACGACCTGAGCTGACACCGGTGCTGCGCGGCGCCGTCCCGTACGGCGTCGCGCAGCACCCGCTCCGACGAAGAGGTGGACCCGTGGACGACCGTCCCGACCCGTTCCTGCGGCTCACGCCGCTCGAGGTCGCGCTCTCGGCGCCCGTCGGCGTGACGCCGCACGTGCCGCAGCCGCCGCGTGACCGCTCCGCGCGCGCGGAGCTCGAGCGGGCGGTGCTGCCCGCCCTCCGCAGCGGTCGCTGCCACGTCCTGTTCTCCGGCGGGCGGGACTCGTCGCTCGTGCTCGCGGTGGCGACGGCGGTCGCGCGCCGCGAGGGCCTTCCGCTGCCCGTGCCCGTCACGGCCGTGTACCCGGGGATCCCTGAGTCCGACGAGAGCGAGTGGCAGGACCTCGTCCTCGATCGTCTCGGCCTGACCGAGCGCGTCGTGATCGAGGTGCGCGACGAACGCAGCCACCTGGGCGAGGTCTCTGTCGCCTCCCTCTCGCGCCGGGGGCTCGTGTGGCCTGCCGCGGTCCAGAGCCAGCCGAGGCTGCTCGACGACCTGGGCGCGGGTGCGCACGTCCTCACCGGCGAGGGAGGCGACGGGGTCATCGCACCGGTCCGTGGGACGCCCCTGCACCTCCTCGCCTCGTCGCGCCGTCGTCCGTCCCGCGCGCTCGTGCGTGCCTCCGTCGAGGCGCTCGAGCCGTCGGCGCTCGCGCGGCGGCGCCTCCTGCGGGGGACGGACCTGGGCACGGCCGCTCCCTGGCTCAACTCGCGGGCTCTGGACGTGCTCGCGCGCGAGACCGTCGACGCGCGTGGGCCGCTGCGCTGGGACGCCGCCAAGCGGGCGCTCCTGGAGCGCAGGAGCACGGTGCTCGCGCTGCACAACACCGTCGCGGGCGCCGCCGAGCTGGGCGTGACGCTCAGCCATCCCCTCGCCGACCGGGCGTTCGTCGAGGCCCTCGCGTCCGACGGCGGTGCCCGCGGCTACCGGGGCCGGACGGACACGTTCCGCCGCCTCGGTGCGGACCTCCTCCCCGAGGCCGTTCTGGCGCGGACGACCAAGGCGCGCTTCAACTCCTCGCGCTGGAGCGACCGCGAGCGGGACTTCGCCGTCTCGTGGGACGGTAGCGGTGTGGACCCGGAGCTCGTCGACGTCGAACGCCTCCGGCGCGAGTGGCTGGGATCGCCCCTGCCCGCGTCGCGGTTCCTGGTGCACGTCGCGTGGCTCGCGGCGTCGCCCCGCACCACGCGGGCCGTGGCGTGAGCGCTCGGTCCACGGTCGGCGGGCTGGTCCGGCGGGCGCGCCGCGTGCCGCTGTCCCGGTGGCCCGGCCTCGTGCGGACGGCGGTCCTCGTGGTCGCGATCGAGCTCGGGCTGCGCACGGTGCGGCTCCCGCGCATGGCGCGGTGGCTCGGCGTGCCGCTCGCGGACGCGCCGGCCGGACCCCCGCCGTCGGGGCCGACGACGGCGGCCGGGGACCCCGTCGTGCTCGACCTGAGCCCTCGTGAGCGGGTCGGCGTCCAGGACGCGCGCCGGGTCCTGTCCGTCCCGGGCGTCGACGGGACGTGCCTGCGGCAGGCGCTCGTCGTCGGGCACGCCCTGCGGCGGCGCTCACCGCGGCTGGTCCTGGGCGTCGCCAAGAGGGGCGGCACCGTGGCCGCGCACGCGTGGGTCGAGGTGCAGGGCTGGACCGTCGACGACTTCCGCGTCCTGTCGCGGCCGCCCGCCGGGTTCGAGCGGCTGCCCGCCGCCGTGTCCTGACGCACGGCGCCGGCCCGCGGTCAGCGGAGCAGCTGGTGCGCGACGAGCTCGTCCACGAATGCCTGGGCGTCGCGCAGAGCGTCGTCGCGGTCGATGGCGAACTCGGCGACGAGCGCGTCGGCGAGGTCGTCGAGGGTGTGCTCGTCGACGAGGAGCTTGGTCAGCAGCGCGCCGCTCCCGTTGGTGGTGAGGTAGACCGAGCGCTCGAGGTCCAGGAGGACCAGCTCGCCGTCGATCTCCTGCCAGGTCACGCCGTCCGTGCGGATCTGCATCTCGTCCTCCGTCCGCCGGCATCCCCGGCCGGTACAGGCTAGCGGTGCTCGTGCGCGGGGGCACGGGTGAAAGTCGTGGACCGCGCCCGCACCGACGGCACGTCGAGCACGGCGACCACGACGCCCGCGACGATCCCGACGAGCAGCACCGAGGCGATCGTGTCGCCGGGCCGGTGCGCGTGCCCGACGACGGACGCGAGGCACGCGAGGACGATCACGACGAGCGCGACCCGGGCCGCATGCTTCCGGGTTCGCTCCGGCCAGAGGACGACCGCGGCGGCGGCGAGGCCGACCGCCGCGCTCACGTGGCCGGAGGGCATCGTGTTGTAGGCGTACCCGAAGTCGCCGAGGTCGGGGCGGGACAGCACGCCGTCGCGCAGCCAGGTCGAGACGGCGAACGGCACCACCGCGACGGCGAGCGCCCCGGCGACGTCGCGGAACCGGCGCTTCCAGAGCGCGCGAGCACCGAGCGCCAGGCACAGCAGGACGAGGACGGCGGGCAGCGCGGCGCGCGTCCACGTCGCGGCGAGCGCGACGGGGTAGCCACCACCCTGCAGCTGGGCGAGGCCCTGGACGTCCACCGACTGCCCGGCCGCCGTGCGGACGGCCAGGACGTAGAGGCCCACCAGCGCCGCGGCGCACAGCGCCGCGAACACCGCTCCCCAGGAGCGCCGATCTCGCACAGGCGCCTCCTGACGTCGTCCGGCCGTGCCGCACGAAGCGGTACGGCGAGCCTAGGGCGGACCGGTCCACGAGGGGAGTGCCCCTGACGCCGACGGCAGGGTGAAACGTGGAGCCCGCGGTCGGGGCGGGCGAGACGTCGAGCCGTCGGACAGGGCCGCGTGGGCGCCCCGGCGTACCCTGGTTGCCGTCGTCCCGCCTCGGCTCCTGTGGGCTCCTGATGACCTCGACTGACCTCGACGCCGTCCTCGGAAGGACCCGCACCGCATGAACCTCACCGGCATCCTGCCCACGCTGCTCACCGACCCGGCCGCTGCCGCCGCGGTCGAGCACGTGCGCGCCCGCGGCGAGGCGGACGTCGTCGGTCCGGCGGGTGTGCGTCCGCCGCTGCTCGCCGCGATGGCCGGCGCGCGGGCGACCGGGTCGGACGGCGACGGCGTCGCGAGCCGGACCGCGGACGACGTGCTGTCCCGGGCGGCGTCGGGGTCGCGCCCGCTCGTCGTGGTGACGGCGACGGGCCGCGACGCGGACGAGCTCGCGGCGAGCGTGCGTGCGTACCTCCCGGACGAGCTCGCGGACCTCGTCGCCGTCCTGCCGAGCTGGGAGACGCTGCCGCACGAGCGGCTCAGCCCGCGCGCGGACACGGTCGCGAAGCGGATCGCGGTGTTCCGGCGCCTCGCGCACCCGGACGCCGAGGTCGGCCCGTCGGGGCCGGTGCGGGTGCTCGTCATGCCCGTGCGCGCGCTCCTGCAGCCCGTCGTGGACGGGCTCGGGGACCTCGTGCCGGTCGCCCTCCACCCCGGTGGCTCGGCGGACCTGACCGACGTCGCCGAGCGCCTCGTCGCGGCGGCCTACACGCGCGTCGACATGGTCGAGCGACGCGGCGAGTTCGCGGTGCGCGGCGGCATCCTCGACGTCTTCCCGCCGACGGAGGACCACCCGCTGCGCGTCGAGTTCTGGGGTGACGAGGTCTCCGAGATCCGCTGGTTCGCGGTCGCGGACCAGCGCAGCCTCGAGATCGCCGAGCACGGGCTGTGGGCCCCGCCGTGCCGCGAGATCCTGCTCACCGACGCGGTGCGCGCCCGCGCCGCGGCGCTGGTCGAGGAGCTGCCGGGCGCGACGGAGATGCTCGACAAGCTGGCCGCCGGCATCGCCGTCGAGGGCATGGAGTCGCTCGCGCCCGTGCTCGTGGACCGCATGGTCCCGGTGCTCGAGCTGGTCCCGGACGACGCGCTGCTGGTCCTCGACGACGCCGAGCGCGTGCGCCGCCGCGCGCACGACCTCGTGGCGACGACCGAGGAGTTCCTCGCCGCGGCGTGGACGGGAGCGGTCGCCGGCGGCAAGGTTCCGCTCGACCTCTCCTCGGCGTCGTTCGCGACGTTCGCCGACGTCCGGGCCGTCGCGCAGCGCCGCGGCCTCGGCTGGTGGACGCTGTCGTCGTTCGCGCTCGACAACCCGGACCTGGACACGCCGCTGCCCGACGAGGCGGGGTCGCCGGGCGCGGTGGGCGACCGGGCGGCGTCGGGCACGACGGGCCCGCACGTGGGGGAGAGCGCCCACGGCGTGCCGACGTTCACGATCGGCGCGCGCGACGTCGAGTCGTACCGCGGCGACGTGGCGCGCGCGCTCGACGACATCCGCGGGCTGCAGCACGCGGGCTGGCGCCTCGTCCTCACGACGGAGGGCCACGGCCCGGCCAAGCGCATGGTCGAGCAGCTCGGCGCGGCCGAGACCCCGGCCCGGCTCGTGTCCCGCCTCGACGACGAGCCCGAGGGCGGCATCGTCCTCGTCACGCCGGCGATGGTCGGCAAGGGCTTCGTCGTCCCGGAGCTGCGGCTCGCCGTCTTCTCCGAGTCCGATCTCACGGGCCGTGCCGGGTCGAGCACCCGCGACATGCGCAAGATGCCGAGCCGGCGGCGCAACGTCGTGGACCCGCTGCAGCTCAAGGCGGGCGACTTCGTGGTCCACGAGCAGCACGGCGTGGGGCGGTTCGCCGAGCTCGTGCAGCGCACGCTCGGCACCGGTGGCAACGCCGCGACGCGCGAGTACCTCGTGATCGAGTACGCGTCGTCGAAGCGGGGTCAGCCGGGGGACCGGCTGTTCGTGCCGATGGACCAGCTCGACCAGGTCACGAAGTACACGGGCGGCGAGTCGCCGAGCCTGAACAAGATGGGCGGGTCCGACTGGTCGAAGACGAAGTCGCGCGCGCGCAAGCACGTCCGCGAGATCGCGAGCGAGCTCATCCGGCTCTACTCCGCGCGCATGGCGACGCAGGGGCACGCGTTCGGCGCGGACACGCCGTGGCAGCGCGAGCTCGAGGACGCGTTCGCGTACGTCGAGACGCCGGACCAGCTCGCGACGATCGACGAGGTCAAGGCCGACATGGAGAAGACGGTCCCCATGGACCGCCTCGTGTGCGGCGACGTCGGCTACGGCAAGACGGAGATCGCGATCCGGGCCGCGTTCAAGGCGGTCCAGGACGGCAAGCAGGTCGCGGTGCTCGTGCCGACGACGCTGCTCGTGCAGCAGCACTTCGAGACGTTCTCGGAGCGGTACGCGGGCTTCCCGGTCACCGTCAAGGCGCTGTCGCGCTTCCAGACGGCCAAGGAGTCCCAGGAGACGATCGAGGGCCTGCGGCTCGGCACGGTCGACGTCGTCATCGGCACGCACCGCCTCATCACGGGCAACATCCGGTTCAAGGACCTCGGCCTCGTGATCATCGACGAGGAGCAGCGGTTCGGCGTCGAGCACAAGGAGACGCTCAAGCAGCTGCGGACCAACGTCGACGTGCTCGCGATGTCCGCGACCCCGATCCCGCGCACGCTCGAGATGGCGGTCACGGGCATCCGCGAGATGTCGACGCTCGCCACCCCGCCGGAGGAGCGCCACCCCGTGCTCACGTACGTCGGCGCGTACGAGGAGAAGCAGATCGCCGCCGCGCTGCGCCGCGAGCTGCTGCGCGAGGGCCAGGTCTTCTACGTGCACAACAAGGTGGAGACCATCGAGCGGCAGGCCGCACGCCTGCGGGAGCTGGTCCCCGAGGCCCGCGTGGGGGTCGCGCACGGGAAGATGAACGAGCACCAGCTCGACCAGGTGATCCGGGCGTTCTGGGAGAAGGAGCTCGACGTCCTCGTCTGCACGACGATCATCGAGACCGGCCTCGACATCTCCAACGCGAACACCCTCATCCTCGAGCGGGCCGACATGCTCGGCCTGTCGCAGCTGCACCAGCTCCGCGGGCGCGTCGGCCGCGGTCGCGAGCGCGCGTACGCGTACTTCCTCTACCCGCCCGAGAAGCCCATGACCGAGACCGCGCACGACCGGCTCACGACCATGGCCGCGCACACCGACCTCGGTGCGGGCATGCAGATCGCGATGAAGGACCTCGAGATCCGCGGCGCGGGCAACCTCCTCGGCGGCGAGCAGTCCGGCCACATCGCGGGCGTCGGGTTCGACCTGTACGTGCGCATGGTCGGCGAGGCCGTCTCGAACTTCCGCGGGGACGGGCCCGAGGAGCAGCCCGAGATCAGCATCGAGCTGCCCGTGGACGCCCACCTGCCCGAGTCCTACATCGCGACCGAGCGGCTGCGGCTCGAGGCGTACAGGAAGATCGCCGCGGCGACCGACGCGCCGCAGCTCGCCGAGGTGCGGGCCGAGCTCGTCGACCGGTACGGCGCGCTGCCCGAGGTGGCGTCCGCGCTCTTCGACGTCGCGGACTTCCGCAATCACGCGCGGCGCGCGGGCCTCACGGACGTCACCGCGCAGGGCAAGTTCATCCGCTTCGCGCCAGTCGACCTCGCGGAGTCGGCGCAGCTGCGCCTCAAGCGGCTCTACCCGGGCACGATGCTCAAGCCCGCGATCCGTGCGTTCCTCGTCCCGTACCCGACGACGGCGCGCATCGGCGGTCGTCCGTTGCGCGGCACCGAGGTCCTCGCCTGGGCGCGCCAGCTCATCGACGCGATCGTCCTGGGCGAGGTCGGCGCGGCGGCGACGGTGGGGACGGCAACGCGGTAGGGAGTCGCCTGGGTATGCCTGCAGGTCGACGAAGGGGAGCCCTGTCGGCTTGCGGACCGCGCGAGGGCGGATCCAGAGCGTGCTCTGGCTGGGTCAGTCCTTGCGGCCGTCGAGGAAGTACGCGATCGGGCCGACCCAGTTGACGAGCAGGGCGATGCCCCACGCGAGCTTCGTCCCGTTGACCTGGTCCGCGGGTCGCCGCGCGAGGTCGCGGTAGGCCGCGGCCGTCAGCGTGACCTGGACGGCCCCGACGACGCCGACGGCGACCTTCTGACCCCGGCTGAGGTCGGCCCAGCGACGGTGCGTTCCCATGGTGGTGTCCTCTCGTCGTGCGGCACCAGAGCTCAGGGGCCGCGGCTCCTCCTCGACGCTAGTCGCGACCCTTCCGCCGAGCACGCGGTCGTGGCCCGTCCTGACCTCGGGAGGGGCCACGACCGCATGCTCGGCCGGCAGGATCGCATGGTCGGCGCCGCTGCGACGTCGACTGGTGCGGATTTGTTCAACCATTGTGCCGCCGCCGTACGCACCCCTAGGGTGTGGGCAGGCGCGCAGGTGCGCCCATGGGCGTCTCGCCCGGAAGCTGATCGCAAGGGAGCGATGATGAGACGGACCTGGAGGACCGCCGTCGCGGGGGTGCTCGCCACCCTCGTCGCCGGTGGAGGAGCGAGCGCCGCGATGGGTGTCGACGGAGCGGCAGGGCAGGCGTCCGGGCAAGTCGATAACGTTATCGACATCGTTGTGGAGAACGATTTTGAATCGGACGACCTGAGTCCCTGGGGTCCGCGCGGGCCGGTGACGCTCGCGCGCACGGCCACGGAGGCGCACGGGGGCGCGAGCAGCCTGCAGGTCACCGGGCGCACAGGGGAGTGGAACGGACCCGCCACGTCGGTCGCGACGCTCTTCGCGCCGGGTGCCACCTACGACGTCGAGGCGTGGGTCAAGCTGCCCGCCGGGACGACGGGGTCGTCCGGGATGCACTTCACCGTGCAGGAGACGAGCGAGTCCGGCGACGCCTACACCTGGGTGGGCGGCGCCGTCACCGCGACCGCCGACGGGTGGGTGCGCATCGGCGGTACGTACACGATGCCCGACGGCCTGACCGCCGCGACGCTCTACGTCGAGGCGGCCCCGATCGACGGCGCGCACCCGTCGTTCCTCGTCGACGACGTCCTGGTGACCGCGCCCGACGCCGTCGACCCGGGTGACGTCGTGCCCGGCGGGGCGGTGAACCCGGTGCCGACGCCCGTGCGTCTCGCCGAGGGCAGCGGCGACGTCGCCGCCCTGACGTTCGACGACGGACCGAACCCCGGCACGACGCCGGCGCTCCTGGACTTCCTCGCCGAGCACGACCTGCACGCGGTGTTCTGCGTCATCGGCCAGAACGTCGAGGCGCCCGGCGGCGCGGAGATCCTGCGCCGCATCGTCGACGAGGGCCACGTCCTGTGCAACCACTCGACGGGCTACGCCGACATGGGCTCGTGGACCGCCGACGAGGTCCGCGCCGACCTCGTCGAGAACCTCGACGTCATCCGCACAGCGCTCGGCGACCCCACGCACCCCGTGCCGTTCTTCCGGGCGCCGAACGGCTCGTGGGGCGCGACGCCGGCGGTCGCCGTCGCGCTGGGGATGCAGCCGGTCGCCGTGACGAACACCATCGCGGACTGGGAGACGCAGGACGTCGCGACGCTCACCGCGAACCTGCGCGCCGCGATGAGGCCCGGGGAGGTCGTCCTCGCGCACGACGGCGGCGGTGACCGGTCCGGCACGCTCGCGGCGGTCGAGACCGTGGTGACCGAGCGGCTCGCGGACGGCTGGACGTTCACGTTCCCGCAAGGCACGCCGTCTCGCGCCGGCGAGGTCCTCCTGGAGACCGGCTTCGAGGACGGGCTCGGCGGCTGGGTGCCGCGCGCGGGCGACGCCACGACCCCGACGCTCGGCCTCACGACCGAGGCGCACGACGGCACGCAGGCCGCGATCGTCACCGACCGCGACGGTCAGGGCGACGGCATCGGCCACGACGTGACCGGACTGCTCGCTGCGGGCACGACGTACGAGCTCTCGGCCTGGGTGCGCTTCGCGGACGGGCAGCCCGCGGACGACGTGTGGCTGAGCATCGCCCGGACTCTGGACGGCACGACGTCGTACTCCACGCTCGCGCAGCTCTCCGGGATCACGAACGCCGGCTGGACGCAGGTCACCGCGACGTTCCAGGGGGCCGACGCCGACGAGGCGCTGCTCTACCTCGAGACGGCCTACGACGGCGACAACACGAGCGACCTGCTCGTCGACGACGTCGTGCTGCGCGTCCCGCCGCCCCCCGCGGTCGAGGACCTCACGGGCATCAAGGAGACCGTGGACGTCCCGGTGGGCGTCGCGATCGACTCCCGCGAGACCGCGGGCGCGGCGTCGGAGCTCCTCCTGCGGCACTTCGACCAGATCACGGCCGAGAACCACATGAAGCCGGAGGCCTGGTACGACGCCGAGGGCGGCTTCCGACCCCACCCCGAGGCCGTCGCGCTCATGGACTTCGCCGCGGAGCGCGACCTGCGCGTCTACGGGCACGTGCTCGTGTGGCACAGCCAGACGCCCGCGTGGTTCTTCGCGGGCGCGGACGGCGAGCCGCTGACGAGCTCGGAGGCGGACAAGCAGATCCTGCGCGAGCGCCTGCGCACGCACGTGCTCGACGTCGCGGGCTCGCTCGCCCAGGAGTACGGCGCGTTCGGCGGCGGCAACCCCGTGACGGCGTTCGACGTCGTCAACGAGGTCGTCTCCGACGGCGGGGAGAACCCCGACGGCCTGCGGCGCTCGGAGTGGTTCCGGATCCTCGGCGAGGAGTTCATCGACCTCGCGTTCGAGTACGCGGACGAGGCGTTCAACGACGTCTACGCGGACCCCGCCGCGAAGGAGCGTGGCGAGCGGCCGGTCGCCCTGTTCATCAACGACTACAACACCGAGCAGGGCGGCAAGCAGGACCGCTACCGCGCGCTCGTCGACCGTCTCCTGGCGCGCGGCGTGCCCGTCGACGGCGTGGGGCACCAGTTCCACGTGAGCCTCGCCATGCCGGTCTCGGCGCTCGAGGGCGCGATCGACCGGTTCGCCGACCTGCCGGTCACGCAGGCCGTCACCGAGCTCGACGTGACGACGGGCACGCCCGTCACGCAGGCCGGGCTCGTCGAGCAGGGCTACTACTACCGCGACGCGTTCCGGGTCTTCCGCGAGCACGCCGACGACCTGTACTCGGTCACGGTGTGGGGCCTCACGGACGGGCGGAGCTGGCGCGCCGGCAGCGGCGCCCCGCTCGTGTTCGACGACGCGCTCAAGGCCAAGCCCGCGTACCACGGCGTGGTCGACGGGGACCTGCCCGCGCGGCTGCGCACGGCCGACGTGTTCGCGGGCGACGTCCCGCTCGACGGCGACGCGGCCGCTGCGCTCGCGTGGCGGCAGCTGCCGCTGCACCGGTTCGCTGCGCCGGACGGCGAGGCGGGGTTCCAGCTCCGCTGGGCGCCGGACCACCTCACGGCGTACGCGAGCATCGACGACACAGCGGACGCGGCGGACCCAGGCGACGCGGCCGACCCGACGGACGCCGTGACGTTCGAGCTCGAGGGCGTGGATCACGTCGTCCGGCGCGACGGCACGACGACGGCCGGTGCGACCGCGGTCGTGACCGAGCGCGAGGGCGGGTACGACGTCGTCGCGCACCTCCCGCTCGACGCCGCCGGGGAGGGTGGCACGCTCGCGCTCGACGTGCGGGTGACCGACGGCGAGGCGACCGCCGGGTGGAACACCGCGGGCGCGACCGGCACGCTGCGCCTGCTCGAGCCGCTGTCGTACCTCGAGGTCGCGCCGGCGTCGTCGGCACCCGAGATCGACGGTGCGGTCGACACGGCGTGGGACGCGGCGGGCGAGCCCGTGACCACGGCCAAGGAGGTGCAGGGCAGCGGCGGCGCCGTCGCGACGGTCCGCACGCTGTGGCAGGGGCAGACGCTCTACGTGCTGGCCGAGGTCGCGGACCCGGTGGTCGACGTCTCCGGCTCGGACCCCTGGGTCCAGGACTCCGTGGAGATCTACGTCGACGCGGGCAACGCGAAGAACGGGTCGTACCGGTACGACGACACGCAGATCCGCATCAGCGCGGAGAACGCCGTGTCGTTCGGCACGGGTGACGAGGCGTTCCAGCGCGGTCGCGTGTCGAGCGCCGTCGCGCGGACGGCCGACGGGTACGTCGTCGAGGCGGCCATCAGCCTCCTCGAGCACGGTGGCGAGGGCACGTTCCACGGCCTGGACCTGCAGGTCAACGACGCCGCCGACGGTGCGCGCACGGCGATCCGCAACTGGGCGGACCCGTCGGGCGCGGGCTACCAGTCGACGGCCCGGTGGGGCGTCGCGCGGCTCGTGGGTGCGGCCGCTCCCGAGCTGCCGGTGACCGTCGAGGCGCAGGCCCGCTGCCTGGCGGGCAGGGCCTACGTGGCGGTCCGCGCGACGAACGGGGCGGACGTCCCGCTCGACGTGTCGCTCGCGACGCCGTACGGGACGCGGGCGTTCACCGCCGTCGCGCCGGGGAAGGCCGCGTACCAGTCGTTCGCGGTCCGGGCGACGTCGGTCGCGGCGGGCACCGCGACGGTCACGGTCACGGGCGCCGTCGGCGGTGACGGTACGGAGCAGGTGACCCACACGCTCGACGTGCCGTACGACCCGCACACCTGCGGCTGACCCGAGGCGGCCTCTCGGGGAAGGGCCCTGGTCGCGGAACCGTCCGCGGCCAGGGCTCTCGGCACGAGCATGCGCGTGTCGTCGAGGGGATGAACTCTGCTCCCTGGCGGGGCCGACCCTCGACACCGGGTGCGTCGCTCAGTAGCGTTCGGCTCGCGACCACGAGACGGAGCGTGCCGATGACTCGTCGAGATCCGGCCCGGAGAGACCCGCACGTCGGGCTCGACGGCGCGCGCGTCGGGCGGGGGAGCGCCTCGTGATCGGGCAGATCGGGACCGCGCTCCTGATGCTCGTCGCCGTCGTCGGCGCCGGCACCGCGCTCGCCGTCCGGCTCCACCGGGTGGTCGACCGCCCGTTGGCGACGAGGCTCGCGCTCGTCCTGCTCGGCGGGGTGGCGATCGTCGGGGTGCTGACGCTCGTCCTCGGGCACCTGCAGGTCCTCGGGCCGTGGGTGCCCTACGGTCTCGCGGCCGGGGGAGTGCTGGCCGTCGTCCCGGTGTGGAGAGCGGCCCTGGAGCTTCTCCGGCGAGGCTGGCAGGGGGTCGTGACCGAGGTCCGGCGCTCGCCCGTCGCCCTGGTCGCCGTCGGGCTCGGGCTGGTCTTCGCGGCCGTGTGCCTGCTCGCCGCGCCGTGGGCGACGGACGAGGTCCAGTACCACTGGCCCGCAGCACAGGCCTGGGCCGACGCGGGCGGCTGGAACGAGAGTCCGTACCGGCACGTGAACGCGTACCCGTTCATGGAGGTGGTCTACACCGCGGCCGCGACACAGCACTCCTTCGTGGCGGCGCACCTCATGCACTTCCTGACGCTCGTCGGGCTGGGGTTCGCGGCCGCAGGGCTCGCCCGCAGCGCGGGCGTGCAGGCGATCGGGGTGACCGCGGCGGCGTCGGTCGCGATGCCGGTGATCTGGAGCCAGGCGCAGTGGGCCTACAACGACACCGCGGTGGGCGCGTTCAGCGTGCTCGCCGTCGCGGTCGCCGTCGCACCCGGCCGGCTCCGCCCGGCGTCCGCGTGGCTCGCCGGGGTGATCGTCGCCGTCGCGGTGAGCATCAAGCCGAACGCGATCGCCGTCGTCGGCGTGATCGCTGCGGCATATCTCCTGCTCGTGCTGCTCCCGTCGTTCTCGGCGTGGCGCGCGGGCCGGGCCAAGGGCGCGGCGGTGGCCTCTGCGCTGCTCCACACGGTGTTCGTGGCCGCACCTGCCGTGGTCGCCGTCCTGGCCTGGGCGGTCCGCCAGCACCACTACACGGGCTACTTCATCGATCCGTCGACGACCGAACCGCCCAGCGCCGACGCGCTGACGAGGCTCCCGACCGCGGCGCAGCAGGCCTACGCACCGCTGATGCCGTTCGTGACCGGGGTCGTCGGCCAGCTCGAGCCGTGGGGTGGGCGCACCTCGGTGGTCATCCAGATCTTCCTGATCCCGGCGCTGGTCTACGTGGTGTGGCGCCGCGGGGCGGTCCTGCAGCGGTTCGCCGTGCTCGCCGTGCCGGCGTGGCTGCACTGGATCGTCCTCGGCTTCGTGGTGGTCCGGACGCGCTTCCACGACGTCTCGTGGGTGCTTCTCGTCGTCGCTCTCCGAGTCGTCGTCGAGGACGTCACGGAGCGACATCCCCGGCTCGGCCGATGGGTCGAGGCGGCCTGGACGGCGTGCGTCGTCATCGGTGTGGCCGACGTGACGCTCGACATGGTCCGGGTCGCGCGCGACCATCTCCTCGGGTGAGTCGGCAGTCGCCCGCGCCTACCATCAGCGACATGGCAGACGAGGAGAAGCCCACCGGTCCGGACCCGCTGCGGGACGCCGTCGCCGTCATGGACCGCCTGTACTCGCCCGGCGGCTGCCCGTGGGACCGCGAGCAGACGCACGCCTCGCTCGTGCACTACCTGCTCGAGGAGGCGCACGAGCTCGCCGAGGCGATCGAGACGGGCGACCATGCGGGCATGCGCGAGGAGCTCGGCGACCTCCTCCTGCAGGTCCTGTTCCACGCGCGCATCGCGAGCGAGGAGCCGGACCCGTTCACCGTCGACGACGTCGCCGCCGACCTCGTCGCCAAGCTCGTCCGTCGGCACCCGCACGTGTTCGCGGCCGACGACGGCGCCGGCTCGACGACCGACCTGCACGCCCAGTGGGACGCGATCAAGAAGGCCGAGAAGCAGCGCTCCTCGGTGCTCGAGGGCATCTCCCACACGCAGGGCGCGCTCGCCCGGGCGCAGAAGGTCCTGTCGCGCTCCAGGCGTGGCGGTCTCGGCGAGACGGTCGGGTCGGCGCTCGCGGCACCGGTCCCCGGCCCGACGGCGACCGAGCGGCTCGGGCGCGAGCTGCTCGCCCTCGTGGTGCAGGCCGAGGGGGAGGGCATCGACGCCGAGGCGGCGCTGCGCGCGGAGCTGCGCCGCGTCGAGGGTGTCATCCGCGCCGCGGAGCCGACCACGGAGACGACCGCGAGGACCCCGTCCGGCTGACCCCGCCTCCCCGACGGAGCGCTCGCGGGACGTCGGTCCTCCCTCGGACCGCCCGAGGTCCTGACCGCACGCCCGAGGGGCGGACGGAGCGGCGCCGGTCACATCCGGGCACTAAGGTGGGGTCGTCAACCCCACCACCGTCGCGGGCGCACGCGGTGCCCCGGGTTCTTCATGCCCGGGCCGGCCGCCGTCGGAGCGCCTGCGCGCCCCCTGCTTGAAGGAGCACCTGTGGCCAGCATCGAAGCCGTTGGAGCGCGCGAGATCCTCGACTCCCGCGGGAACCCGACCGTCGAGGTCGAGGTCGTCCTGGACGACGGGACGTTCGCCCGCGCCGGCGTGCCGTCGGGCGCGTCGACCGGTGCGTTCGAGGCCGTCGAGCGTCGTGACGGCGACACGTCCCGCTACCTGGGCAAGGGCGTCGAGGGCGCCGTGAACGCCGTCATCGACGACATCGCCCCCGAGCTCATCGGCTTCGAGGCCGAGGACCAGCGCCTCATCGACGCCGCGCTCATCGACCTCGACGGCACGCCCAACAAGGGCAAGCTCGGCGCGAACGCGATCCTCGGCGTCTCGCTCGCCGTCGCGAAGGCCGCCGCGAAGAGCGCCGGCCTGGACCTGTACCGCTACGTCGGCGGCCCGAACGCGCACGTCCTGCCCGTGCCGATGATGAACATCCTCAACGGCGGGTCGCACGCCGACTCGAACGTCGACATCCAGGAGTTCATGGTCGCCCCGATCGGCGCGTCCTCGTTCCGCGAGGCGCTGCGCACCGGCGCCGAGGTCTACCACTCCCTCAAGTCCGTGCTCAAGGGCAAGGGCCTCGCGACCGGCCTCGGCGACGAGGGCGGCTTCGCCCCCAACCTCCCGAGCAACCGCGACGCGCTGGACCTGATCCTCGTCGCGATCGAGCAGGCCGGCTTCGTCCCGGGCAAGGACCTGGGCCTGGCGCTCGACGTGGCGGCGACCGAGTTCTTCAAGGACGGTGCGTACCAGTTCGAGGGCAAGGCGACGAGCTCGGACGACATCATCGCGTACTACGAGCAGCTCGTGCGCGACTACCCGCTGGTCTCGATCGAGGACCCGCTGTCCGAGGACGAGTGGGGTGCCTGGTCGCAGCTCGTGTCCGAGGTCGGCGACAAGGTCCAGATCGTCGGCGACGACCTGTTCGTCACCAACCCGGAGCGCCTCGCCAAGGGCATCGAGCTCAAGTCCGCGAACTCGCTGCTCGTCAAGCTCAACCAGATCGGGACGCTCACGGAGACGCTCGACGCCGTCGAGCTCGCGCAGCGCAACGGCTTCACCGCCATGGTGTCGCACCGCTCGGGCGAGACCGAGGACACGACGATCGCCGACCTGTCCGTCGCGACGAACGCCGGCCAGATCAAGACCGGTGCCCCCGCCCGCGGCGAGCGCATCAACAAGTACAACCAGCTCCTGCGCATCGAGGAGGCCCTGGACGACGCCGCGCGCTACGCCGGGCGCACCGCGTTCCCGCGCTGGTCGGCCTGACGCTCTGGCGCCGGTCGGGCTGATCGGACCCGACGCAGCCCGACCACGGCGGGCACAGCGTCCGCACCGCACGCCGAGGCCCGGCGGACCGTCACGGTCCGCCGGGCCTCGGCCGTCGCCCCGGCCGCTGAGGTAGCACCCCGGTCGGCGAGGTAGTACCCGGGCCGCCGAGGTAGTGCCCCGGTCGGCGAAGTAGTACCCCGGTGCGCACCGCCCGCGATGGCGGGGAGGGTGGCGGTCGCCGGAGCCCGGGTGAAGTTGTCGTGAGGATCCGCTCACGGTGCGCCCGGTTCCGTGTGTGCTGCCCCGACCCGGACGCGCGCGGCGGCACAATCGGGGCATGCCGTCCTCGCGCCGCCCCTCGCGCCCCGGTGCGTCCGCACGCCCGGGCGGTGGCTCGCGCGCCGGGTCGTCACCCGCCACGTCGTCCGGCGCGAAGCGGACGGCGAAGGGGTCGGGCACGTCGGCGACCTCCGCGAAGCCGGCACCGCCCCGGAAGCCGGCGGCGACCACGAAGTCCTCGAAGCCCGGGGCTACGGCCTCGGGGGCCGGTGCGAGCGGTGGCGCACGGCGGCCGGCGACGCGTCGCGCCGCGCCGCGCCGCCCGGCGGGCCCGGGGCCGGAGGAGCGGCGACGCAGCCGGTACGGCTTCCTTCTTCCGGAGGTCGTGACCGTCCGGGCCCTCGTGCTGTCGGTCGTCGGGCTGCTCGCCGTCGTGCTCCTGCTGCCCACCGTGCGCGCGTACGTGACGCAGACGAACGAGCTGCGTGCGCTGCGCAGCGACCTCGTCGACGCACAGGCCGAGCACGACGAGCTCGAGGCCGAGCTCGAGCGCTGGGACGACCGCGCGTACGTCGAGCGGGAGGCGCGCGACCGGCTCAACTACGTCATGCCGGGGGAGCGGCCCTGGCGCGTGCTCGACCCGGAATCCGTCCCGGACGACATCGACCCGCAGACCGGCCAGGTGTTCACGGACGGCCCCGTGGACAGCAGCGACGACGGCACGCCGTGGTACCAGGCGGTGTGGGAGTCGGTGCAGGTCGCGGGACAGCAGCCGACGGCCGGGGTGGACGACGCCGAGACCGGCGGTGGCGCGGCCGAACCCGACGAGGCGCCGGTCGGCGAGACGGATCCGCCGGCGACGGACGAGCCGGGTGCGGCGACCGGGGAGAATGGGTGAGGCGTCGCCACGGTGACGCCGCGGCCGGAGCGGCCGCGCGCCGTCGGGCACGTGCCCACGACGCCCTGACCTGATGCCCTGACCCCGCTGCCATCCCCGAGGACCTGCCGTGACCGACGCCCGACTGGCCATCCCCGCCGACCACCCCGACGCCGTCGTGACGCCGCACGACCTCGAGGTGCTGGCCGAGCAGCTCGGCCGCCCGCCGCGCGGCGTCGTGGCCATCGCGGCACGGTGCGCGTGCGGTCGCCCGCTCGTCGTGCGGACCGCGCCGCGGCTCGAGAACGGCACCCCGTTCCCCACGACGTTCTACCTCACGCACCCGGGCGCGGTCGCCGCGGCGTCGACCCTCGAGGCGAACGGCGTGATGAAGGAGATGTCGGACCGCCTCACGGAGGACGACGAGCTGGCCGCGGCCTACCGGGGAGCACATGAGCACTACCTCGCGCAGCGCGAGGCGCTCGGTCACGTCGACGAGATCGACGGGATCTCCGCGGGCGGCATGCCGACGCGCGTGAAGTGCCTGCACGTGCTCGTCGGGCACGCGCTGGCGGCGGGCCCCGGCGTCAACCCGCTCGGTGACGAGGCGCTCGAGCGCGTGCGCGACGTCTGGCGCCCCGACCGCTGCACCTGCTGACCGGCACCCCGGCAGCGCGAGCGTTCCCCGCGGCCTCAGAGCCCCGGCGGCCTCAGGTTCCCGGGTGGAGCGGGTCCACGAGGTCCTCGGGCAGCACCTCGGGCCCGGCTTCTGCCGGTCGCGGCGCCCGCTCCGTGAACGCGCGCACCGCGAGCAGCGCGATGTCGTCCTCGCGCGTGGGCGCGAGGTCCGCGATGAGGCCGTCGCACAGCTCGTCGAGGGTCAGGCCCTCGAACTTCTCGGCGCAGCTGCGCAGGCGTTCGAGGCCGACCCGCAGCGACTCCCCGCGGCGTTCGACGAGACCGTCGGTGTAGAGGAGGACGGTCGACCCGGGACGGATGAGCCGGGTGTGGTCCTGGCGCTGGCCGTGCGGGCGCACACCGAGCGGCAGGTCCGCCTGGCGGTGCAGCAGCTCGGCCGTGCCGTCGGGGTGGATGAGCAGGGGCGGCAGGTGGCCGGCGCTCGACCACCGCAGCCTCCGGAGGTCCTGCCCCTCGAGCTCGTCCGGCTGCTCGATCCGGGCGAGGATGCCGGTGCTGATGGTCCCGACGGCCAGGTCGTGCATGGCCCAGTCGAGGGACGCGAGGATCGCGGCCGGTGGCTCGATGACCGCGTGCGCGCCGCCGCGCAGCAGGTTGCGCACCTGGGCCATCGAGACCGCGGCACGCAGGTCGTGGCCGGTCACGTCGCCGATGACGAGGCACGTGCTGCCGTCGCGCACGAGGAAGGCGTCGTACCAGTCGCCGCCGAGCTGTGCCCCCGAGGTCGCGGGCGCGTACCGGGCGACGAGGTGCAGGTGATCGGGCTCGGGCAGCGGTGTCAGCAGGCTGCGCTGGAGCTCCTCGGCCAGGTCGCGCTGGACCGCGTGGAGGTGGGCGTTGTCGAGTGCGAGGCCGATCTGCGCCATGACGTCGCGCAGCGCGGTCAGGTCCGACTCGGTGAAGTCGCCCCGCTCGGCCCCGCGCACGAGCGTGATCAGCCCGCGCACGTGTCCGCGCCCGCGCAGCGGCATGACGACGAACGCGTGCGGCGCGAGGCTCACGAGCAGGTCGTGCGCGGGACCCTCCTCGACGAGGTCACCCGGGCGCGGTGTACCGGACCGGAGCGCGTGCGGCGCGCCGGCGAGCGTCTCCGCGATGAGCGACGTCGAACTGAGCGCAGGCACGCGGAGCGCCCGGTACCGGTCGAGGACCGGCTGCCGCGCGGGGTCGGCATGCAGCGCCGCGACGTCGTGCAGCCGCTGCTTCCACGGTGCCGGGCCCTCGTCGAGAGTGCTCGCGATGGCGAAGTCGGCGACGCCTGGCACGAGGTGGGGCAGCACCGCCTCGAGAGCCTTGACGGGGTCGAGGATCTCGGCGAGGTCGGCCGCGACGGCGACGAGGAGCGCCGAGCGCGCCTGCGCCTCCTCGGCGAGCTCGAGCGCACGACGACGCTCCGTGATCTCCGTGAAGTACGCCGCGACCCCGCCGCGCTCCGGGACGGCACGGACCTCGTACCAGCCGTCGAGGGGCGCGGGGTAGTAGGCGTCGAAGACGACCGGCACCCCGGTCTGCGCGACCTCGCGATAGCCGTCCCCGAACGTCGAGCCCGACGCCGCGGGGAAGAGGTCCCAGACCACCCCTCCGAGCAGGTGCTCGCGCGGGCTGCCGAGGATCCGCTCCGCCTCGGCGTTGACGTAGCCGAAGCGCCACTCGTGGTCGAGCCAGTAGTAGCCGACCGTCATGTCCTCGAGGATCTGCTGTACCCGCTCCTCGCCCGCGCGCAGCGCCGTCGTGTCGGTCGTGACCCCGACGACCTGCTCGGCGGTCCCCGAGGGACCGGCGAGCGCCCGGCCGCGAGCGGTCAGCCAGCGCGTCGTGCCGTCGGGCCGCAGCACCCGGAACTCCGCCTCGTACACGCCGCACGTGGCGATCGCGCGGTCGAGCGCGGCGGTCACCGGACCGACGTCGTCCGGGTGCACGCGCGCGTTGAAGGCGTCGATCGTGCCGCCGAAGGTCTGCTCGTCGTAGCCGAACACGTCGAGCAGGGTGGCGTCCCAGCGCAGCGCGCCCGTGACGAGGTCCCACTGGAACGTGCCGAGACCCGCCGCCCGCGCGGCCGCCTCGAGCAGCGCTGGTCTGTCGACGTCGGCGCGGTCGACGCCGTCCGTCGTCGGTCCCGACCGCCTCGCCCGGTGTGCGGGCGTCGCGCCCCCGGGATCGTGCATGGTTCCTCCGTGCCTCGTGGGCGCCGAGTGGCGTCGCAGCGCAACATCATGCCCTGAGAGGGTGACGTTCGCCCTTGCACGGGATCTCCGACGGGGCATCTCGGGACGCGTGCAGGGCACGGGGGGTGGCAGGCTGGTCGCATGACATCCGGCTCCACCCCTGCTCCCGCCGCACAGCGCCTCTCCCCGGTCTCCGCCGCTCCCGCCCACGGCGCGTCGCGCGTCGCCGCGATCGACTGCGGCACCAACTCGATCCGCCTCCTCGTCGCGGACGTCGACCCGGTCGTCGGCACGCTGACCGACCTCGACCGGCGCATGGAGGTCGTCCGCCTCGGGCAGGGCGTGGACCGCACGGGGCGGCTCGCGCCCGAGGCGCTCGAGCGGACGCTCGACGCCGCGCGCCGCTACGCCGCGGTGATCGCCGAGCTGGGTGCGACGCGCACGCGGTTCGTCGCGACGTCGGCCACGCGCGACGCCGAGAATCGCGACGAGTTCGTCCAGGGCGTCCTCGACGCGCTCGGGGTCCGGCCGGAGGTCGTGTCCGGTCAGGAGGAGGCGGCGCTGTCGTTCCGGGGCGCGACGTCGACCGTCGCGGGGCTGCGCCCGGGACCGTACGTGGTCGTGGACCTCGGCGGCGGGTCGACGGAGCTCGTGCTGGGCACGGCGACGCCCGACGCCGCGTACTCGACGGACGTCGGCTGCGTGCGTCTCACGGAGCGCCACCTGCGCAGCGACCCGCCGACCGCCGCGGAGGAGGCTGCGTCGCGCGCCGACGTGCGCGCCGCGCTGGACGAGGCCGCGCGCGTCGTGCCGCTCGGCCGGGCCGCGACGCTCGTCGGGCTCGCGGGGTCCGTCACCACCGTCACGGCCCATGCGCTCGGGCTCGCGGCGTACGACCGCGACCGGATCGACGGCGCCGTCCTGTCCGTCGAGCAGGTCCTCGCCGCGTGCGACGACCTGCTGCACCGCACGCGCGCCGACCGTGCCGCGCTCGGGTTCATGCACCCGGGTCGCGTGGACGTCATCGGCGCAGGGGCGCTCGTCTGGTCGGAGGTCGTGGCCCGGGTGCGCGACGACGTGGCCGCCGCGGGCGGCGAGCTCGCCGACGTCGTGACGAGCGAGCACGACATCCTCGACGGGATCGCCTGGTCGATCGCCTGACCCGGCTCGCATCCCGCGACCTGTCACCGCCCCGCTCCGCGACCTCTCCCGGGATCTGTCCGCCCGGCTGCGGCGACGCCGACCGCCGAGAAGTGAGTTCCCGCCCCGGATCCGGGCCGATCCGGGGCGGCAGGTCACTTCTCGGCGGGTCGGGACCGCAGTGCTGCGCGGACCCGCCGCACCAGCCGTTCCGGGTGGAGGAAGACGTCGTCCGCCGTCACGACGATCACCCGCCACCCGAGCTCTTCGAGCCGCTGCTTGCGAGCGATGTCGCGGCGCCAGGTCCGCCGGTCGGTCCGGTGCACGTCGCCGTCGTACTCGATCGCAACCTTCGCGTCGGGGTACGTCATGTCCGGCATCGCGACGAACGCTCCCGCGGCGTCGTGGACCGGCACGTTGACGCGCGGGCACGGCAGGCCACCCGCGACCAGCAGGAGCCGAGTCCTCGACTCCATCGGGGAGTCCGTCCCGGGGCGGACCAGCTCGAGCGCGAGCCGCATCCGCGTGACGCCCCGGGTCCCGGCCGGCGCGTCGCGCACGGTCCGGCGCAGGGCGGCGACGGTGGTCGGCGGCCGCCGACGGCGCACGACGGCGTCACCGAGGACCGTGAGCTCGTCGCACGACAGCGTCGCCGCCAGCTGACGCCACGCGTGCTCCGGCGTCACGGCCGCGACCCCACGCACGATCCGCGTCGGGACGCCCGGCGCGTCGAAGGTGTGGCTGACGAGCCCGTCCCGTCGGGGGACGACAGCGCTCGACGGGACACTCACGTGGAGGCGTCCGTCGGTCGCGAGCGGGTGCGGCAGGTCGACGTCGTGCAGCAGCAGCGCGGTGGCGTGGCTGATCGCCGACCCAGGCGGTGAGACGCGCAGCATCGCGCGTGCACGGAGAGCGAGGTCGTCCGCGAGCGGCGCGGGGAGCCGGAGGCCGCGCGTCGGTGTCGCGAAGCGCGGATGGCGCATCGCCTTGTCGGAGAGGCCGACGACGCGACCCTCGGCGAGCGTGAACGGTGGTCGGGGTGGCAGGTGCATGGTCCGAGAGGGTGGCGTCTCGCGCCCTGCTCGAGCACGGGAGGCGTCGTCGCCTGGGGAAAGGGCCCCGCGGCGTCGGGCCTGTGGACGGCCACGAGACCTGGTGCACCCGCCGAGAAGTGACCTGCGGCCCTGGAATCACGGAGATCGAGGGCGGAAGGTCACTTCTCGGCGGTCGTGCTGTCGGACGGGGCCGCGGCCCGCTTCGCTCGTCGCCGTCGGACCGCCTCGACGGCGACGTAGGCGAGGAGGCCGTAGAGCATGCTCCGCGCGATCCACAGGAGGACGGGGTTCTCGACGGAGTAGCCCACCGGGAGGCCGAGCAGAGCGAGGACGGCCTTCCCCCAGGCCGCGCGTCCGCCGGTCCCGAGGTCGAGACCACCGGCGGTGGCGAGCACGAAAGTCGTGAGCGCCCCGATGTACAGCGCTCCCCGGAGATAGCCCTTCCCGTGCTCCCTGTCGGCGGGGCGGCGAGCCCGCACCAGCGTGACGAGACCGCGCACGAGCAGCTCGAGCGGGACGAGCACGGCCGGGACGGCGAGGAGTCCGAACCCCGCAGCCAGGACGAACAGGAGGAAGAGCATCCAGAGGTCCCCGGCCGCGCTCAGCCCGAGACCCAAGACGCCACCGAGGGCCCACGGCAGCGCGAGCACCACGGCGAGGAGCGGCGTGAACGGGGTGAACCACCAGCCGCGGAAGGGGGCCTTGCGCTCCAGGCGCCTGCTCGCCGGCCGAGTGATCTCGCGCCAGCCCAGCCGCAGCATGAGGGCCCACTGGAGGCCGATCGCGACCATGATCCCTGCGATCGCCCGGGTGACCTCGTCGGAGTGATCGTCCGCACCCGCGGGCACGGAGAGCAGGATCGCCAGGATCACGATCACGGTCAGCACGGCGACCAGAGCCTCGGTGCGCCGGAAGCGCCGCTGGCTGCGGAGCCGTGCCTGGAGCAGCTCGGCCTCCGTCGGGGCATCGGTGGTCGGCACCGCAGCAGTATGCCCGCACACACCTACGCCGACGCCGGTGTCTCGGAGTGTCGCGGTGCACGCTACTGCGGAGAGCGCGGTAGTGTGCACAGCACGGTCGCGCGGGCGCGGCTGACGGAGCGACAGGGGAGAGGATGCGGTGGACGCCACACAGCTGCTCAAGGGGGTGCTCGACGCCGCGGTCCTCGCGGCCGTCGCGGACGAGGACGGATACGGGTACGACGTCGTGCGCCGGCTGCGCGCCGCCGGCCTCGAGGACGTCGGCGACGCCTCGGTGTACGGGACGCTGCGCCGTCTGTACGCCAACGGCGCGCTGACCACGTACGTCGTCCCGTCCGACGCCGGCCCGCACCGCAAGTACTACGGGATCAACCCGCAGGGCCGGGCGATGCTCGACCTGCACCGCAAGGAGTGGCAGACGTTCGCGGGCACCGTCTCCGCGATCCTGCGCACACGAGAGGTGGCCGCCTGATGAGCACGACGACGCCCGCCGGGCCGCCCGCCGGCCTCGCCTTCTACGACCTCGTCAGTGCCTACGCCGACCAGGTCCGCGCACACCTCGGGGACCTGCGTCCCGACCAGGTCGAGGAGCTCGCCGACGGGCTCGAGGCCGACCTCGCCGAGGCCGTCGTCGACGCGCCCGGCGCCCTGCCCCGGACGACCCGCGCGCCTGGCGCGGTCGGCGTGACGGACGTGACCGGCGTGGCGGACGACGCCCGTTCCCGCCCGCACGACGGCGCGGAGCTCGACCTCGTGGCCCTCTTCGGGCCGCCGGAGGACTACGCGCACGAGCTGCGCACGGCAGCAGGTCTCCCGCCGCGCGCGGCGCCGCACGCGGCGAGGCCCCGGATCGGCCTGCGGGGTCGGATGATCGTGCTCGGCGGGATCTTCGAGTCCGGCTGGCGCTCGCTGTGGCGACCCGTCACGTCGACGCCGCAGTGGGCGACCGTGCGCGAGTTCTTCCGCGCGCTCACGCCGGTGTGGTGGGTGCTGCGCGGCTGGGTCGCGGCGACGGTCGTCCTCTGGGTGTTCGGCGGCTACGCCGTCGCCGTGCTGCCGCCCGACCTCTCGGCACGGCTGTTCGTGCTCGCCGCGGTCGTCGTCAGCGTCCAGTGGGGGCGGGGTCGCTGGCTCCCGCTCGCCTGGATGCCCCGCGCCGTGCGGTACGTCTCCGTCGCGGCGGCGGTCCTGGCGTTCCCGCTCGCCGCCACGGCGAGCGCCGGTCCCGCGAGCCTCTCGTACGAGCAGGGCTACCAGCAGGGCGTGCAGGCGGCGTCCGGGGGCTCGTGGGGCGGGCAGCCGGTGTCGTACGACGGCGGCGTCGTCCACGAGGGGTCGGACGGCGTGTGGGTCGACGGGGTCCAGGTCTCGAACCTGTTCGTCTACGACGCGGACGGGAACCCGGTGCGCGACGTCCAGGTGTTCGACGACCGCGGCCGTCCGGTGCGGACCGTCGGCGTCGACGCCGCGTACCAGTCCTGGGCCGTCCCCGACGTCGACGGGTCGTGGTACTTCCAGCCGACGCTGTCGACCGACGGTCGCGAGCGGTGGAACGTGTACCCGCTGCGTGCGGTCGCCGAGGAGGACGTCGAGTACGCCGAGGACGACGGGCGGCCGGTCCCCGCGACCGGTACCCGGACACGCGACATGCCGTGGCCGTTCCTCAAGGCGCCCACCGAGATCCCGGCGACCGAGTCGCCCGACGCACCGGGTACCGACGCCCCGGGGACCGAGGGCCCGGCGACCGACACCCCGGGGACCGACGCCCCGGGGACCGACGCCCCGGGGACCGAGGGCCCGGCGACCGACGCCCCGGCGGGCGTCGTCCTGCCCCCGACGGCGACGCCCACGCCGGTCGTCGAGGCCGTCGGCTGAGCCTGCCGAACCCCGGGTTGCGCGGCGATCAGCCGGCTGATGCCCGCGTAACCCGGGGTTCGGCACGTCAGGTTCCGCACGATTTCGACCGCGGCGACCGATCTGGGCGGTCCGGCGTGCGCGGGATCACGCCCGTCAGGCGGACGTCCGGGCTCGCGTGGTCCGGGAGCAGTAATACTCTGGAACCATGCCTCAGAATGACCTGACCTCGGTCAGCCGTGCCCAGACCGCTTCGCCGCGGCCCCGCAAGGTGCCGCGCGTCGTCGTGCTCGGTGGCGGATCCGTCGGTCTGTACGCCGCGCGGCGCCTGCGCAAGAAGCTCGGTCGCCGCGAGGCGGCGATCGTCGTCGTCGACCCGCGCCCGTACATGACCTACGCGCCCTTCCTCCCCGAGGCTGCGGCCGGGTCGATCGACGCGCGCGACGTCGTCGCACCGCACCGCCGCGCGCTCAAGGGCGTGGACGTCCTGCAGGGCAAGGTCGTCGGGATCGACCACGGGAACCGCAGCGTGACGATCCGCCCGGAGGAGGGCGACGACTACTCGGTCACGTACGACCACCTGATCGTCGGCCTCGGCTCCGTCTCGCGCACGCTGCCCATCCCGGGTCTCGCGGAGAACGCGATCGGCTTCAAGAACGTGGAGGAGGCCATCGCGGTCCGCAACCACGTCATCAACCGGATGGACGTCGCGTCGTCCACGTGGGACGCCGAGCTGCGTCGCCGCATGCTGACGTTCACGTTCGTCGGCGGTGGGTTCGCGGGCGTCGAGGCGATCGCGGAGATCGAGGACATGGCGCGGCACGCGACGCGCGGCTACGCGACGATCGAGGAGCGCGACCTGCGCTTCGTGATGATCGAGGGCGCGGGCCGCATCCTGCCGGAGCTGAGCGAGCCCATGGCGGAGTACGCGCTCGAGGAGATGAAGAAGCGCGGCATCGAGTTCCACCTCAACACGTTCCTGTCCTCGTGCGTCGACGGCCACGTCGTCACGTCGACGGGCGTGGAGTTCGACTCGGACACGATCGTGTGGACCGCGGGCGTCAAGGCGAACCCGGTCATCAAGGAGGCCTCGGACCTCCCCGTCGACAAGCTGGGCCGCGTCATGGTCCTCCCGACCCTGCAGGTCGCGGACGCCGAGGGCGAGGTCGTGCCGAACGCCTGGGCCGCGGGCGACTGCGCCGCGGTGCCCGACGTGCTCAACCCGGGCAAGTTCTGCCCCCCGAACGCCCAGCACGCGATCCGTGAGGCGACGCGCCTCGCGGACAACCTCGCGCTCGAGCTGCACAGCGAGCCGCCGGTCGAGTACCGCCACAAGAACGTCGGTACGGTCGCGTCGCTCGGCTTGTACAAGGGTGTCGCGGAGCTGTTCGGCGTGTTCAAGCTGCGCGGCGTGCTCGCGTGGCTCATGCACCGCGCGTACCACGTCATGGCGATGCCGACGGGCAACCGCAAGATCCGCATCTTTATCGGCTGGATGGGCCAGTTCCTCATGGGTCGCGAGCTCGTGTCGCTCGGCTCGCTGCACGACCCGCGCGCCGAGTTCCGCACCGCGTCCGTGCCGCCGAAGAAGGACGGCGAGCCCGTGAAGCAGTCCGCGCAGGGTTCCGCCGCCGCGGCCGAGTCGGGTGCGGGGACGATCGACTCGGACTCCAGGACGCCGGCGGCCAAGGCCTCCTGACCGGTCCCGGGCGAGCCCCGGCACCCTGCCCGACGACGAGGGGCGAGCCGCGCGTGCGGCTCGCCCCTCGTCGCGCACCGGGTAGATTCGGGGCGCGCCCCCATGGCCCAACTGGCAGAGGCGGCCGGCTTAAACCCGGCATGTTCCGGGTTCGAGTCCCGGTGGGGGCACCCTCAGGAGAGGCCAGTCGGCCCGTCCGGCTCCGCGGGCGGCGCGGCCTCCTGGCCGAGGACCACGACGTTGCCGTCGGGGTCCTGCACGCGTGCGACGCGCTCGCCCCAGGGCTGGTCCGCCGGCGGCTGCACGACCGTCACCCCCGCGGCGGCGAGGTGCTCGACGGCGCGGTCGCAGTCGTCGACGTACACCCACAGCGTCGCGCCGCCGCGGACGTCCGCCTCGTCGGCGAGGCCGATCCCGAGCGGGGACCCGCCCACGTGCACGTTCACGTACACGGGCGTGCCGTCGTCGGGGAACGCGTACTCCACCGTGCCCCGCAGGAGGTCGCGGTAGAAGCCGAGGGACCGCTCGACGTCGGCCACCGTGAGGATCGGGAAGAGGCTCCGGAACATGCGTCCATGGTCGACCCGGAGGGGCGCTCCCGCGCGGCGGGATGCTCCCGCGCCGCAGGCGAGGGGCCTGCTAGGGTGCCGACGAACCACGCGGGGTGTCCCGCCCGGGCGAGTCCCGGGTCGAGGGACTGAGACGAGCGGTGAGGCCGCCCGGACCCGTCGAACCTGATCTCGCTAGCACGAGCGGAGGAACGTGGGCATGACGACGTCTGCCATCACCACCCTGACCACCCCCACCATCGAGGGCGCCGGCGTTCTCGTCGCGGACGAGGAGGGCGGCTTCACCGCCGGCCTCGGCCGCCGGTACGCGCACCTGTTCGCCGAGTTCTACGACCACCCGTTCCTCGCCGGGCTCCGGGACGGCACGGTCGAGCCGGCCGCCATCCGGCACTACGTGGGCCAGGACCACCAGTACCTGACGGCCTACCTGCGCTGCTACGGGCTCGGCATGGCGCTCGCCCCCGACCGTGCGTGGGCGGCGTGGTTCCACGGCAAGGCGGGCTTCCTGCTCGACGACGAGTCCCACGCCCACCACGCGATGTGCGACTTCCTGGGCGTGCGCTACGAGGACGCGCAGGTCTCGCGGCTCGCGCCGAGCGCGCAGGCGTACGTCGACCACATGCTCGCCGCGGGTCGCGACTCCCTCGGCGTGCTGCTCGCCGCGCTGCTCCCGTGCCCGTGGACGTACATCTGGTCGGCGCGGCGCTTCTGGCTCGACGAGCGCGCGACGACGCCGGGTGCGATCGCCGCCGACCACCCGCTCGCGGGGTGGTGGGAGTTCTACGCGGCGGAGCGCACCGAGGACGTGCTCGCCGACCTGCGGGCGCGCCTCGACGCCCTGGCCGCCGACGCCGGGGAGGCAGAGCGCGCCCGCATGGAGCGCGCGTTCGAGCTGAGCTGCCGGCACGAGATCCGGTTCTGGCAGATGGCGCACACGCTCGAGGACTGGTGAGCCTTACGCCGACAGCAGATCCGCGCCCCGGCCCGGCGACGACCGGACCGGGGCGCGGGTAGCGTGACCGGCATGGACGGACAGGCGGTCGCGACCGGGCACGCAGCCACGTCACGGCCGGGGGCGACGCGGCGTGCCGAGCCGCTCCTGCGCCACGTGATGGGCGGGATCCTGCGTCGCGCGCGGCTCGCGCAGGGGCGCACGCTCGTCGACGTCGCCACCGCGGCGCGGGTCTCGACGGCGTACCTGTCGGAGGTCGAGCGCGGGCGCAAGGAGGCGTCGTCGGAGGTCCTCGCGGCCGTGTGCGCGGCGCTCGGCATCCGGCTCGTCGACCTCGTCGCGCGGACGGGAGAGGAGCTGCGTCCCGTCGGTCCGGTGCTGGTCCTGTCGTCCGCCGGGGCGAGACCGCCGGAGCGCGCCGTCCTGGCGACGCGAGCGCGCGGCGAGCGGCCCGGTCGCGCCGTGTCCGCACGCGTCGCGCGGCACCGGTCCCTCCTCGCGGCCTGACCCCGGCCGCCGAGGTCGGCGCGGCCCCGTGTCGCTGCCCCCCGGGGTGCACCGGACGGGGCTACGTTCGATCCATGACCGAGCCGCCCGTCCTCCAGGATCTCGTCGACGACGCCGCGTTCCTGTCCCACGAGCACCAGCTGCACCTCGCAGACCTCTACGGAGACGACGCGTGGCACGCCGACCTGTCGACGGGCACGTTCACCTTCACGTCGACCACCGGCGTCACCACCGAGTGCCGGCTGCAGCTCCTCGGGACGTCCGCCTCCGGACCCGGGACGTGGCTGTGGGCCTGGCAGAACGTCAACGGCTTCCCCGACGCGGTCCTCGTGGCCGCGGAGAAGACGCGGGGTACCGGCCTGCCGGAGACGACGACCGCCGAGCTCTCGCTGTCCGGGGAGCTGCCGCACCGGCTCACCCTCGCGGCCAAGACGACGACGGGGTCGTTCGCGCACTACAGCGCGCCGGTCCGGAGCGGCACGCGCGCCTGGTTCCTCCTCGAGCACCCGACGCTCGAGCTGCCCCCGCCGACCGTGCCGCGCGTCGTGCGCTCGCTGAGCGAGGGGCTGCTGACCGTGACGGTCGCCGACCACCGCCGGGCGGTGCTCGCCTACGCGGACGGCAGGGGGCTCGCCGTCGAGCCGGGCGACGACGGGTCGGTCGCGCTCGTCGTCCCGGGCGGTGCGGTGACCGTGGCGTTCGACGACTCCGCCCGGATCACGCAGATCCAGGCGACGGCGCGACCCGCCGGCGAGCCCGCTGCCGAGCCCACGGCCGCCGAGGCCGACGCCGCCGAGGAGCCCACGGCCGCCGAGGCCAGGGCAGTCCAGCCGGCTGCTGCGGAGCCCGCCGCCGTGGCCGAGACCTCGGCCGCGGCGGCGGGTTCCGGCACGCCGAGCGAGCCGCCGCGCCGGCGGTGGTTCCGCCGGCACGGCTGAGGGGATCAGCCCCAGGTCACGCTGCGCGAGTCGCCGAAGGCGCTGGTCTTGATCCAGACCTGGGCGCCCGGCATCCCGTAGTGGCACCACATGGGCGCGCGGGCGAAGTTGCCGTTCGCATCCGTCCGCAGCGGGTTGCCGTTGCGGTCGCGGTCGTAGGTGCGCGTCCCCTCGAACTGGTGCCCACCGCCCTCGCTCGTCCAGCACGACGCGGTGAACGACGTGTTGGGCTCGGCACCGGAGATCGACAGGTCGACGATCGCGCACGACGAGTGGATGCACGTGACGGAGGGGTAGTTCGATCCCTTGTACGCCTGGAGGACGGGCTCGGGCTTCTTGTCGGACGTCGCGCTCCGGCAGGTCTGGTTCGCCGCGCCCTCGGTCGGCGTGACGGTCACGCAGATCTCCCGGGTCTCCGAGTAGCCGACGCTCAGCGTCCCGGCCCCGGACGCGTTGTTGGAGCTCACGGCACCGGTGACCGACGTGGTGTACGGGCGACCGTTGTCCGACGTCGACCAGCTGTAGGTGATCGCACGGTCGCCACCGGTCACCGTCAGGGCCGGCGCGGGGATCGGTCCGTACGGGGTGGCCGAGGCGCTCGACGCGGGTCCCGGCTCGTTCGCGCCGTCGACACCGGCGACCGCGCGGACCTGGATCGTCGCCTCGCGGCCGTCGGTCAGGCCACCGACGACCTTGTCCCCGCCGAGGGCGGCCCAGCCGCCGCCCGCGTCGTACTGGTACCGGATCTCGTCGGCGCGCACGCCGCTGCCGGTCGCCGCGCCGAAGGAGAGCTGGACCTGCCCGTCCGACCCTGTGGCGCGTGCGCTGAGACCCGAGACGGCGCCGGGAGCGGCGAACGCGCGGACCGGGTTGGACGCGGGGGAGGACTCGGCGTCGCCGAACTTGTCGGTGGCCTTGTTGTGCGCCCGGACGCGGAACGTGTAGCCGGTGGTGTCGGCGGGCAGGCCGACGGTCGTGCTCGTCGCACCGCCGCCCGCGGTCACCTCCCGCACGACGGAACCGCCCTGGAGCACGTCGACCGTGTACTGCGAGATCGCGGCACCGTTCGGGTCGGGAGCGGTCCAGGAGACCTCCATCTGCGATGTCGCGCCGATCGACGCGCGTCGCGCGGTGGGCGCGGCGGGCGCGGCGGGCTTGCCCGCGGGGGTCTCGGACGCGGACGGCTCGCCCCACTCGGACGGGTCGGGGGCGCGGTTCTCGGCCTGGATCTGGACGGTGTAGGCCTGGCCGTTGGTCAGGCCCTCCCACGTGGTGGTGGTCTCGGTCAGGCACGTCTTGTCGGTCGCGCCGCCGGCGGGGGCCGGCGAGATGCGCAGGTTGACGCACTCGATCGCGGACCGGTCGGTGTAGGTCGCGTTCTTCCACGTGACGGTGAGGGACTCGTCGCCGAACTCGAGCGTGGGCGCGGCGGGCGGGTCGGGCTTCTCGTCGGGGCGCGCGACGGCCGAGGGTGGGGAGGCGGGTCCGTCGTCGACGGCGTTGGTCGCGAACACGGTGAACGTGTACTCGACGTCGTTCGTCAGCCCGTCCAGGGTGCAGGTGGTCGTCCCGCACTGCTTCTCGTACCCGTTCTGGGAGCGCACGGTGTAGCCGGTGATCTCGGCGCCGTTGTTGTTCGGCGGGTCCCAGGACAGCACGACGGTCTCGGAGCGGACCTCCTCGACCTGCGGGGTCGGCGGTGCCTCGGGCTTGCCGAGCACGGTGAGCTGGACGCGGCCCTCGACCTCGCGGTCGGGGTCCTTCGTCGCGTCCTGCACGCGGTAGCGCACGACCATGACCCCGACGAAGTCCTCGCGGGGCGTCACGACGACGGAGTCCCCACGGACGACGGGCGGAGTGCCCTGACCGGTCTCGATCACCGCGTCGAGCAGCGTGAGCGGGGTGTCGGGGAAGGGGTTGGAGTCGTTCGCCAGGACGTCGACCGTGGTCTCCTTGCCCTGGTGCGCGTCGGCGACGGCGTCGTCGTTCGCGCGCGCCAGCGGGCGGGTGGACGCCACCACCGTGAGACGCGCCCGCGTGGCGACGGGCGGGTTGTTCTCGTCGGACACGGTGATCGGGACCTCCACGACCGTGCCCTGGGGGACCTCGGGCGTGGCCTGGGCATGCAGCGTCGAACCCTCCACCGTGACGGTGATCCCCTGGCCCGGCGGCGACGCCTCGAACGACAGGGTGTCGCCGTCGGGGTCGGTCGCGAACCGGGCGAGGTCGGCGGACGCCTCCTCACCCGCCGCGACCTCGAGGGTCGCGTCGCGCAGCTCCGGCGGGAGGTTCTCCGGCGGCAGCACGGTGATCGGGAGCGTGAGCAGCGCGACGTTGCCGTCGGGGTCGTCCGGACCCGAACCGTCGGTGACCTCGAACGTGACCGACGCCGGGCCGTGGTACTCCGGGCTCGGGGTGTAGGTGATCTGCGTGACCGACGTGACCTCGCGCGAGCCCTCCGTGGCCTTGACCGTCTCCTCGGTCGTCAGGCGCGGCGTGCGGCCCTCGACCACCAGCACGTGCTCGGTGATGTCGATGTCGAGGGACTGACCGGCGACGACCTCGAGGGACGTACCCGGACGCAGCGTCGGGACCTGGTCGGTCAGGCCGGGGACCTTGACGAACGCCTTGGCGGTGAGACCGTCGACGTCGGTCACGGTGTAGGTGAGCACCTGCCGCTGCTCGGTGAGGGTCACGACGAGGTCGCCGTCCTCGCTCACGGTCGCGGTCTGCGCGTCGGTCGACACGTCGAGCTCCGTCGCGGCGCCGTCGGGGTCCTCGTCGTTGTCCAGCACGGGGACGACGACCTCGCTCTCGCCGAGGATCTCCTCGACCTGGACCGCGTCGTCGCGCGCGACGGGGGGCAGCAGGGGTGCGTCGGCGGCCACGTTCACGGTGATCGCGCCGGTGGCGCGCGCGCCGTAGGTGTCCTGGATGCCGTAGTAGAACGTGTAGGCGCCGTCGTCCGCCGGTGACGTGATGACGATGCGGTCGGCGACGACCTCGGCGTCCAGGCCGTGCTCGTCCTCGACGGCGGCCGGGACGAGGGCGACCTGGTCGCCGTCGGGGTCGGTGTCGTTGCGCAGCGCCGCGACCGAGACCGTCCGGTCGGGCCGGACCGTGATCTCGTCGTCGACGGCGACCGGGGCCTGGTTGGTCTCTGCCGGCCGGGAGATGCCGACGCGCACGGTCCCCGTCGCGGTCGCGCCGCGGGCGTCGAGCACCGAGTACGTGAACGTGTCGAGCCCGGTCGAGCTCTTCGACGCCGTGTACTCGAGGCTCCCGTCGACCACTCGTGCGGTGCCCTTGCTCGGCGCCGAGGCCACGCCCGTGACCTGGACCGAGTCGCCGTCGGGGTCGATCCCGAGGAGGGGGACGTCAACCCGCACGGCCGCGCCGGACAGGACGCGGGCCTCGATGTCGCGGGGCTGCGGCGGCTCGTTGTCCTCGTCGTCGCGGATGCGGATCGTGACCTGGGCGGAGTCCTCCTGGCCGTTGGCGTCGCGCACGCGGTAGATCGCGTGCGCGGTCCCGGCCTCGGACCCTGCCCGGAAGCGGAGGGTGTCCTCGGAGACGAACGCCTCGCCCAGCGTCGGGTCGACGTCCTGCTCGAGCTCGGGCTGTAGGAACAGCTCGAGACCGTCCGGGTGGGTGTCGTTCTTCAGCACGGGGATTGTCACGACGTCCCCCGTGTGCACCATGACCTCGTCGGCGACGGCGTTCGGCGGCTGCAGCTTCGTCGGCGCGGGCACGGCGACGACGCGCACCTGCCCGGTCGACGTCTGCGTCCCGTTCGAGACCGTGTACTCGACCGTCACCGGGCCGTCCAGGCGGCGGATCTCGGTGATCCGCAGCATCTGGTGGGCCAGCACGGCGACCGACACGCCCGCGTCGTCGGGCACCGTGACGGACTGCACCACGAGGACCCCGCCCGCCGGGTCGGTGTCGTTCGCGAGGACGTCGACGAGCGTCGTGCCGCCGGTGGGGAGCAGCGCGGTGTCGGCGACGACGATCGGCGGGCCGCTCGCGGCTTCCGAGGGCAGGACGTCGACGCGGACGAGGCCCGTCGTGACACCCGGACCGTCGGTCACCTGGTAGGTGAGGTCGTACGAGCCGGGCTCGTCCGCCACGAACGCGAAGGTCCCGGCGTCGAGGTTCGGCGTGACGAGCGCGCGGTCGTGCTCCGAGACGGTCGTCAGGCGGAGGGCGTCCGAGTTCGGGTCGCTGTCGTTGCGCAGCGGCTCGACGGTGACGGACTGCCCGGCCGGCACGACCACGTGGTCGTTCACCGCGATGGGCGGCTGCGGGCCCGCGACCACGTCGACGAGGAGCTTGCCCTCCGCGATGCCGCCCAGGCCGTCGGCGACCGCGAGCGTGACGATCTTTCGACCGGTCGACCCGCCGCCGTCGCGGAGCTCGACGGTCCCGTCGGGCCGCGAGCGGACGTCGTCGCCCGCCACCGTCGCGTCCGCCGAGGCGAGGTACAGGTCGTCGCCGTCGGGGTCCTTGAAGAAGGGCAGCACCTTGATCGTGGCGGTCCCGCCCTGCGCGACCTTGAGCACCGGGTCGCCGGTCTGCTCGGGGATCTCGTTCTCGTCCCAGGGGGAGACCCTCAGCGAGACCCCGGCCTCCGCCGTCCCGCCGCGACCGTCGGAGACCGCGTACCGGAAGCCGCGCGTGCCCTCGGCGTCCTCGGGCACGACCGCCTGCAGGGCGGCACCGCCGAGGATCTGCTCGACCGTCACACCGTCCGGTCCGTCGCCCGCCACGCTCGCCGTCATGACGTCGCCGTCCGGGTCGACGTCGTTCGCGAGCACCGGGAGGATCGTCGTGCGGCCGGGTCGGACCCCGAACACGTCGTCCTTCGGCTGCGGCGGCTTGTTCGGCTGCGACCGGTCCGCGATGAACTGGTCCACCTGCTCCGGGTTCGTGAGCTCGGCGTCGGACTCCTCGCCCTCGGCCTCCTCCGGGATCTGCACGTCCCAGTCGTCGACCTTCTCGTACTCGTCCGCCGCCATCCACAGCGTCCCGGCCGCCAGGTCGTTGAGCACCACGACGTGCCGGTTCACCCGGTACTCCAGGCGCGCCTGCGGATCCACGCCCTCGAGCCGCTTGTCGAGGTCGCGGTCCGTCCCGGCGCAGTCGCGGACCACCTGCCCGGTGGAGCCCCACGCGCCGTACGTGCAGCCGTCGAGCTGGACGGGAGCCGACGGCGATCCCTGCGCCGCGCGCGTCAGCGCGTCGCCACCGTCGAGCGGTTGGGTGACGAGCCCCGCCGCCGTCGCGACGACCACGTCGTCCGACGCCGCGGACGACTGCTGCAGCCGCGCGCCGTCGCCGCCCTCGACCGGGACGGTCTTCCCGCCCGGGAGCACGAGCGTCGACGCCGAGCGGTCGAGGACGACGGGCTGGTCGCCGACGGCGGTCACCGCGAGGTCCGCACCGTGGCTCACCGGGAGGGTCGCGGTGCCGGGCGCCCCCTCGACCACGCCCTTGCCGGACGTCTCCACGGTCCACAGCGTCCCGGTCGACGGGACCGCGACGAACACCGTGCCGTCGCCCGCGACCGTCAGCGCACCGTCACCCTCGAGCTCCGCGACCGGATCCATCTCCTCCGGGTCGAACGAGGACGCGCCGTCGAACGGCAGGACCCACAGCAGACCCTCCTCGCCGTCGAGGACCGCCGTCGTCGCCCCGCCCGACGCGACCTGGGCGCCCGCCGGCACGCGCACCTGCCCGGCGAGCGACAGGTGCGCGACGTCGACCGGAGACGCCGTGCCCGTCCCGTCGTCGTCCAGCAGCACCCGACCCTCGTCCTGCTGCACGTCGAACGACGCCGATCCCGCCACGAGCACGCCGTCGATCGCCTGCGACTCGGAGTTGAACCGGCCCAGCTGCCCGGACGACGTCTTCGTCACCCACACGCCCGAGTCGTTCAGCTCCACGTCGGCCGTGGCCTCGCCCTCGTACCACAGGGCCAGCCCCACGACGGCGGTCGAGAACACCGACACGGTGCTCACCGACGCCACGGCGCGGCGGTTCTCGTTGAGACGTGACAGGAAACCCACGGAACTCCCCCGGTCGGTACCTCGGCTCGGCCTGCACCGGCGGAGCGAGAGGCCGGAACGGCGCGAGCGGCCCGGACGAGCATAGCCGGGACGGGAGAGCGGATCACAGGCCTCGAGGGGGCAGAGGTACCCACCCGGCAGACCCGGGGACGGCTCAGCGCAGGAGCAGGGGGTGGCTCTGCGCGGCGTTGTCGTCGAGCCGCTCGAGGTGGCTGCGGGCGAGCGTGTCCCGGGCGGCGAGACCCTCGGCCCGGGCGCAGCGCGCCGCGAGCACCACGGCACGGGCGGCGGCGCGCCGTCGGCCCAGCGCGGTCAGGTGGGAACCGACCCGGACGAGGAGCCGGTCGACCCCGCGCAGGTCGGCGGTGCGAGGCAGGGTGGGGGAGTACGCGCTCATGAGGGGTTCTCCGTGCCGTCGACGAGGGGAAAGAGGTTGAAGTGGACCTGGACGGGCCGGGCGCCCGGCGTCTGTTCCTGATGGCTGTACCGCTCGAGCGTCTCGGAGAACTGGTCCCACGCGGCACCGACCTCGGCCATCTGCTCCGCGGTCAGCCAGGTGGCCGTCGTCGTGAGCCGGGTGACGTCGAGCCACGCACGGCCGAGCGTCTGCGAGTTCTCCAGGAGCGACTGGATCTTGCGTGCGCGCGCCTTCTCGAACTCGAGGGCGACCGTGAGGGACGTCGCGATCGCCGCGACGTCCTCCGGGTCCTCGGGGAGCCCCAGTCGGAACCCGCCGGGCCGGCGCTCCCACCAGCGTTCGCGGCCGGTGCCGCGGTCGGCGACCTCCTGGATGAAGCCGTGGCGCGCGAGCTGACGCAGGTGGTAGCTCGTCGACCCGCTCGACTCGCCGACGAGCTCGGCGATCCCGCTGGCCGTGAGCGCGGAGTGCGCGGAGAGCAGGTCGAGGATCTGGATCCGCAGCGGGTGGGCCAGCGCCTTGAGCTGGGCGGGCCCGAGGGACTGCTCGGTGTCCCCGGTGTCCGCTGCGGCCGTCACGGCGTCGTCTGTGCTCATGACGACGACGCTACCGATCCAAAGAACTCTTTGCAAGGGTTTCTTTGCAGCGAGTTCTTTGGACCGGTAGCACGCCGTGCGGAGCCCTGCGTCAGGGCGCCGGCCAGGTCGTCCTCTCGTAGTGCTTGCCGTCGATCACGACCCAGGCCTGCGCCAGCCCGCCGTTGATGTAGGCGTTGCCCAGCACGCACGGCAGGTCGACCCAGCCGTTGGCGTTGAGCGTCGCCGAGTAGGAACGGCCCGGGCGGACGATGTTGTGGTCGTACCCGTCCGCGTTGCTCCAGCACTCGAACGTGTGCGAGCCAGACGGGAAGTCCGCGTTCGCGTACACGCGGACCTGCGTGCACATGTACCCCGAGCAGCCCGCGACGTTGCTCTGCGGCCCGCGCCCCACCCACGCGCGCGGGTTCGGCGGCGGCGGTGGCGCGTCGGTCGCGCCGGACGCCGAGACGTACCCCGAGCAGCCGGCGGCGTTGCACGCGCGCGCCTGCACGGTGTAGCTCCGCGAGTACCCGCCCGCGAGGTCGATGCGTCCCGTCCCGGTGCCGCTGTTGCTCTCCGAGCCGGACAGCGACCACTCGACGCGCGCGGCGTTGCCGCCGTCCGAGCTCGGCCCGCTCACGGTGAACCAGCCGTCGGTCGCCGACGCCTTCGTCCACGAGACCCCGGGCGTGCTCGGTGTCGTGTACGGCGTCACCGAGCCGGACAGGCCTGTCCACGTCGAGCACCCGGCGGCGTTGCACGCCTGCACGTCGAACGTGTACGGCTGCCCGTTCGTCAGGCCGGTGAAGGTGTAGGTCGTGGCGGTCGACTGGATGCTGCGACCACCGGCGCCGTTCGCGCGCACGGTGTACGTCACCGCGTCGCCGTTGGCGTCCGCCGCCCCGAAGGTCACGCGCGCCTTCCCGTTCGTGTCGCCGGAGATGAGCGCGGCCGACGGCGCCCCGGGCGCGCCCGGCTTGCCGTAGGGGATCACCGCGGCGGACGCGGCGCTCGCCGCGCCCTTGCCGGCCTTGTTCTCCGCGGTGACCGTGAACGTGTACGACGACTCGTTGTCGAGCCCGGTCGCCGTGTACGAGTTGCCGGCGACGGGCACGGCGGCGCCGTCGCGGGAGCCGTTCCGGATGCGCTGCACGTGATAGGTCTTCACGGCGTCACCGTTCTCGAACGGCGTGCTCCACGTCAGGCCGATCACGCCGCCGTTGACGGCACTGTCCGAGCGCGTCGCGCTGGGCGCGGCGGGCGCGTCCGGCACGCCGGCGGGGACCTCGGGGGCCGACTCCGCGCCCCAGTCCGACGGTTCCGGCGCCTCGTTGACGGCCTGGACCGTGACTGTGTAGGGCACGCCGTTGTCGAGACCCGACCAGACGGTCTCGGTGCCCGCGACGCACGTCTTGCGGAAGACGCCGTCGTCCGGGGCCGGGACGATCTCGAGGTTGACGCACCGGATGGGGGAGCGGTCGGTGTAGGTCGCGTTCTCCCACGTCACCGTGAGCGAGCGGTCGCCGAAGGTCAGGGTCGGCGCCGCCGGCGGGTCCGGCTTCTCGTCCGGCCGTGCGGGCGGCGACGGGGGCGACGCGGGCGACGGGCCGACCGCGTTCTCGGCGACGACCGTGAACGTGTACTCGACGTCGTTCGTCAGCCCGTCGAGGGTGCAGGTCGTCGTCGCGCACGCCTTCTCGTACCCGTTCTGCGACGTCACCGTGTAGCCCGTGATCTCCGCACCGTTGTTGTTCGGCGGGTCCCACGTCAGCACGACGGTCTCGGAGCGGACCTCCTGGACCTGCGGCGCGGTCGGTGCCTCGGGCTTGCCGAGGACGGTGACCGTGACGCTGCCCTCGACCTGCCGCTCGACGTCCTGCGTCGCGTCCTGGACCCGGTACCGCACGACGAGCACGCCCACGAAGGACTCGTCCGGGGTCACGAGGACCTCGTCGCCGGCGATCTGGGCGGACCCGTCGCCGGTGTCGACCGCGGCGCCCAGGAGCTCCAGCGGCCCGACCTCCTCGAACGGGTTCTTGTCGTTGCGCAGCACGGGCACCGAGATCTCGACCCCCTGGTGCGCGTCCTCGACGACGTCGTCGACGAGCGTCGCGAGGGGACGGGTCGACGCGACCACGGTCACGGCGAGCTCGCCGTCGACCCCGGGGTTCTCGCCGTCGCCCACCTGCACGGGGACGGTGAGCGTCGTGCCGCGCTCGACGTCGGCCGAGGCGCGGACGGTGACGGTGGACCTCTCGACGGTCGTCGTCAGGCCCGGGGCGGACCCCGTGACGGTGAACGTCAGGGGGTCCTCGTCCGGGTCGGTCGCGAACCGGGCGAGGTCGATCGAGGTCTCCTCCCCGGCCGCGACCTCCACCGTCGGCGCACCCAGCTCGGGCGGCAGGTTCTCCGGCGGGAGCACGCGGATCGGGAGGGTCAGGACGGCGGTCGCGCCGTCGGGGTCGTCCGGCCCGGTGCCGTCGGTGACCTCGAAGGTCACACCCGCCGCCCCGGCGTACTCGGCGCGCGACGTGTAGACGATCGTCGTCGCGCCCGTGACCTCGCGCGTCCCCTCGAACGCGGTGACCGCCGACTCCTCCGTGAGGCGCGGGGTGCGGCCCTCGGCGACGACGACGTAGTCGGCGACGTCGATCGTCAGGGGCTCGCCGCTGAGCACCTCGAGCGGGGTGATCCCGGCGCGCAGGACGGGCTTGCGGACGGGTTCCTCCGCAGTGCCGAGCCCTGGCACGCGCACGAACGCGCGCGTGCTGAGCCCGTCGACGTCGGTCGCGGTGTACGTGATCACCTGGGCTTCGGTCGTCAGCGGGACCGTCAGCACGCCGTCCTCGTCGACGGCGACGTCCTCGTCCGCGACCTCCACCGTGAGCTCCTGCGCCGTCCCGTCGGGGTCGACGTCGTTGTCGAGCACGGCGACGTCGACGCTCTCGCGGCCGAGCACCGCCTCGAGCGGGACGACGTCGTCGTGGGCGACGGGGGGCAGCAGCGGTGCGTCCCGGCGCACGACGACCGTCACGGCGGCCGAGGCGCGCGCCCCGAACGCGTCCTGGACGGCGTAGTAGAACGTCGACGTCCCGTCGTCGGGCGGCGTCGTGACGACGACGCGGTCGCCCACGACCTCGGCGGGCAGCTCGAGCGCGCCCTCGACCTCCGACGCGACGAGCGACAGCTGGTCGCCGTCCGGGTCGCTGTCGTTGTCGAGCACGTCGACGGCGACCGTGCGCCCCGGCCGGACCGTGACCTCGTCGTCGACCGCGACGGGCGGCTGGTTCGTCGCGGGCGGGACCGAGATGCCGACGCGCACGGTGCCGGTCGCCGTCGCGCCGCGGGCGTCGACCACCGCGTACGTGAACGTGTCCGTGCCGACGGCCGTGGCCGTGGCGGTGTACTCGAGGTAGCCGTCGACGAGCTCGGCGGACCCCTTGCCCGGCGGGGACGCGACGCCGGAGAGGGTCACCCAGTCGCCGTCCGGGTCGACGCCGCCGAGCGGGACCGCGATGCGGACCGTCGTCCCGCTGAGCACGCGGGCGACGACCTCGGGCGGCCGCGGGGCGGCGTTGTCCTCGTCCGCCCGGACCCGGATCGTCACCTGGGCCGAGTCCTCCTGACCGTTGGAGTCGCGGACGCGGTAGATCGCGTACGTCGTCCCGGCCTTGCTTCCGGCGCGGAACCGGAGGAGGTCCTCGGAGACGAACGCTTCCCCGACGGCCGGGTCGACGTCCTGCTCGAGCTCCGTCTGGAGCGTCAGCTCGAGCTGGTCGGGGTGCACGTCGTTGCGCAGCACCGGGATGTCGACGACGTCGCCGGCCTGCACCGTGACCTCGTCGGGCAGCGCCGTGGGCGGCCGCAGCTCGACCGGCGGCGGGACGGGGACGACGCTGACCTCGCCGACCGCGGTGCGGGAGCCGTTGGACGCCGTGTAGCGGAACGTCACGGGCTCCGACTGGCGTCGCACCTCGGTGACGCGCAGCACCTGGTGCGCCAGGACGGCGACGGAGATCCCCGAGCCGTCCGGCACCTCGACCGACTGGACGACGAGGACGCCGCCCGAGGGGTCGGTGTCGTTCGCGAGCACGTCGACGAGGGTGGAGCCGTCGGCGGGGAGCAGAGCGCGGTCGGACACGACGACGGGCGGGGCGTCGTCGTCGGCCGGGGCGACGACGTCGACGCGCACCAGACCCGTCGTGACGGACTGGCCGTCGCTCACGTCGTAGGTCAGGTCGTAGGACCGCGCCTCGGTGGAGCGCACGTCGAACGTGCCGGCCTCGAAGCTCGGAGTGATCTCCGCGGGCGCCTGCTCGGCGACCCCGACGAGCCGCAGGGCGTCGCCGTCCGGGTCGGAGTCGTTGCGCAGGGGCGAGACCGTGACGGTCTCGCCGACCGGGACGACCACGTGGTCGTTGACCGCGGTCGGGGGCTGGTCGGCGGGGACGGAGTCGACGAGGAGGCGGCCCTCGGCGGTGACGCGACCGTCGGAGACGAGCAGCTCGACGATCTTGCGCCCCGGCGCGGCGCCCGCGTCGCGGTACTCGACGGTGCCGTCGGGAAGGGTGCGGACCTCGTCGCCCGCGCCCGACGTGCTCGCCGAGGACAGGAAGAGCTCGTCGCCCTCGGGGTCACGGAAGTAGGGGAGGACCTTGATCGTCGCCGTGCCGCCCTGCACCACCTTCAGCACCGGTTCACCGGTCTGCGCGGGCGGCTCGTTGACGTCCCAGCCGAAGACCTCGAGCGTGACGTCGGCCTCGGCGGTCCCGCCGGCCCGGCCGTCGCTCACCCGGTACGTGAACGACGAGCGCCCCTCGGCGTCCGCGGGGACCGTCGCCTGGAGTGCCGCACCGCCCAGCACGGGCTGCACGAGCACGTCGTCCGGGCCGGCGCCGGCGAGCTCCGCCGTCATCACGTCGCCGTCGGGGTCGACGTCGTTCGCGAGCACGGGCAGGATCGTCGTGCGACCGGGGCGCACGCCGAGGACGTCGTCGTTCGGCAGCGGCGGCCGGTTGGGCTTCGAGCGGTCGGTGAGGACCTGGTCGACCTGTTCCGGCGAGCTCTCCTCGCTCTCGGACTCCTCGCCCTCGGCGTCCTCGGGCTTGACCTGGTCCCAGTCGTCGACGACCTCGAACTCGTCCGCCGCCATCCACAGGGTGCCCGCCGCCAGGTCGTTGAGCACGATCGCGTGCCGGTTCACCCGGTACTGCAGGGTCGCGCGCGTGTCGACGCCGTCGAGCGTGCGCTGCAGGTCGCGCTCGGTCCCCTCGCAGTCGCGCACGACCTCCCCGGACGACGACCAGGCGCCGTACGTGCAGCCGTCGAGCTGTACGGGCGGCGCCGGGACGCCGCTCGCACGCCGGACCACGGCGTCACCCCCGCGCAGGGGCTGGGTGACGAGCCCGGTGGCCGTCGCGACGACGACCGAGCCCGACTCGGCGGACGGCTGCTGGAGCCGGGCCTCGGACCCGTCCGCCACGCTCACCACGCTGCCCGACGGCAGCACGACCGTGGAGGCGGTCCGGTCGAGGACGACGGGGAGCTCGCCGACCGTCGTCAGCTCGAGGTCCGCGCCGGCGGCGACCGCGAGGGCCGACGACGTCGGCTCCTCGGCCACGCCGTCGGGACCGGAGCGGACCTCGTGCAGCAGCCCTTCGGCAGGGTCGGCGACGAAGACCGTGCCGTCCGTGGAGACGGCGAGCGTGCCGCCCTCCCCGACGGTGGCGACCGGCTCGGTCTTCTCGGGGTCGAGGCCGGTGGCGGCGTCGAACGGCATGACCCAGAGCGTGCCCTCGTCGGTGTCGAGCACGGCGACGGTGCCGCCGCCCGAGCGGACCTGGGACCCCGCCGGCGCGCGCACGGAGCCGTCGAGCACGAGGTGGGCGACGTCCACGGGGCTCGCGGTGGACGTCGCGTGGTCCTCGACGAGCACCCGACCCGCCTGCTGCTGGACGTCGAAGGACGCGCTCCCGGAGAGCAGCGATCCGTCGAGCGCCTGCGACTCGGCGTTGAACCGGCCGACGAGGCCGGTGGACGTCTTCGTCACCCACACGCCGGAGTCGTTGAGCTCGACCTCCGCGGACGCCTCACCCTCCGACAGCGCGGCGACGGCGACGAGCATCGTCGCGAAGAGGGCCACGACGGTCGCCGAGGCGACGGTCCGGCGGTTCGCCGCGACACGCGACCTGATTCCCACGACGTCCTCCGAGCACGTCCCGGACGACCTGCCGGCCGGTCCGGAGGCGCGCCCACGGGGCGCCGCCCGCGAGCACAGGATAGAGCCGCGATCGGGCCGTGGGGCTGCGTGCTCGCGCCATGGTGGGACGATCAGGACATGCTGGACGCTCTTTCACCCGTACGGCGCTCCGCGGGCGCGGCGATCCTCGCGCGCGTCGCCGGGCCCGACGCCGCGGCGACCCGCGCGCGCATCCACCACTCGCCCGGCGTGCGCTGGTTCGAGGAGAGCTCGCCGGTCCGGCGCGTGCACGGCGACGCCTCGATGTTCGTCGGCGGTCTGCGCGCGCTGCTGCTGCAGAGCCTGCACCCGCTCGCGATGGCGGGCGTCGCCGCGCACTCGGGGTTTCGCGGGGACCCGTGGGGCCGGCTCCAGCGCACGTCGACGTTCATCGCGACGACGACGTTCGGCACGGCGGACGACGCGCAGCGGGCCGTCGACGCCGTCCGTGCGGTGCACCACCGCGTGCGCGGGACGGCCCCGGACGGGCGACCGTACTCCGCGGGGGACCCGCACCTGCTGCGCTGGGTGCACGTCGCCGAGACCGAGAGCTTCCTCGTCGCGCACCAGCTGTTCGGCGCGGACCCGCTCGACCGCGCGGGGTGCGACGAGTACGTGGACCGGGCGGGCGACGTCGGGCACCGCCTCGGGGTCGAGGACGTGCCGCGCTCGTGGGCCGAGCTGCAGGCGTCGGTCGCGGCCTACCGGTCCGAGCTCGCCGTCACGCCGGCGGCGCTCGACGCCGCACGCTTCCTCCTCGTCGAACCGCCGCTGCCGGCCGCGGTCCGGCCCGTCTACGCCGGCCTCGCGGCGGCGGCCCGCGCGTCGTTGCCGCCGTGGGCACGCGACGGGCTGCCGCCGGTGCGGCTCGTGCCGCCGGCGCTCGCCGGTCCTGCCGGTGCGGTCGTCACGCGCGCGATCCGGTGGGCGCTCCCCGCCCCGTGACGGCTCAGTCGCGCGCGTCCTTCTCGGCGCGCGCGGCGTCGACCAGCGCGGAGATCCCGCGCACGAGCGCCCGCAGGTCGTCGAGGTCGAGACGCGCCAGGAGGTGCTGCGTCGGCTCCTCGCGCGCCGCGAGACGCCGGACAGCCTCCGCCCCGCGCTCCGTCGCCGCGACGAGGCGCACGCGCCCGTCGCTCGGGTCCGGACGGCGTTCGGCCATCTCCGCGGCGACGAGACGGTCGACGATGCCGGAGACCGTCGCCGCCGTGACGCCGAGGACCTCGGCGAGGTGGTGCGCGCCGGACGGCCCGTCGAGCTGCAGGACCGCGAGGGCGCGCAGCTGCTGCACGGTGAGCGGGGTGGTGAGGATCGGCTCGAGCCGCTGCGCGAGGAAGATCTCGCTGAGCACGGCGCCGGCGTCCTCGACGCGGTCGACGAGTCGACGGCGCTCGTCTGCCTGGTCGTCGTTGCGCGGCTCCCGCCGCTCGTCGTGCTGCTCTCCCACGACGTGACCGTACCGGGAACCCGTCGTGGATGCTTAGCGTTAGGCTAACGATCGACGACGGCGTCGAAGTCCTTTCCGACGATTCTTCCTCGCTGCCAGGAGGCACCGTGTCCCGACTCGCCCGGACGTCGCTCGCGAACCGAGCCGTCGTCGCCCTCGTCACGGTCGCGGCAGCGATCTTCGGCGTGGTCAGTCTCGGCTCGCTCAAGCAGGAGCTCATCCCGTCGTTGCAGATCCCGGCGGCGGCCGTCGTCGCCGTCTACCCGGGGTCCGCACCGGAGATCGTCGAGGACCAGGTCACCGAGCCGCTCGAGGCGGCCGTCCAGGGTGTCGACGGCGTCGCCGGCGTCAGCTCGACCGCGTCGACGAGCCTGTCCGTCACCACCGTCGAGCTCGACTACGGCACCGACATGGACGCGGCGGCCCAGCAGCTCCAGACCGCGGTCACGCGCGTCCAGTCCCAGCTGCCGGCCGACGTCGAGCCGCAGGTCGTCACGGGCTCGATCGACGACCTCCCGGTCATCCAGCTCGCCGCCGCGGGGGCCGAGGGCGGCGACGAGCTCGACGCGGCCGAGCTGGGCTCCGTCGTCGAGTCGGTCCTCGTGCCGCGGCTCGAGGAGATCGACGAGGTCCGGTCCGTCGCCGTCACCGGCGTCGCGGACCGCGAGGTCCACGTCGACCTCGACCCGCAGGCGCTCGCCGTGGCCGGGGTGTCGTCCGCCGACGTCTCCACGCTCCTCGACGACAACGGCGTGCTGATCCCTGGTGGCACCGTGGCCGAGGGCGACACCGAGCTCACGGTCCAGATCGGCTCGCAGATCACGAGCGTCGACGAGCTCGCGGCGCTCCCGCTCCAGGGCACGGCGGGCGTCGTGCCGCTCGGTGACGTCGCCGAGGTCGCCGAGGTCGACGCCGACGCGACGTCGTACTCCCGGCTCGACGGCGAGCCGTCGCTCGCGATCGCCGTGACCAAGACCCCCGCCGGGAACACCGTCGAGATCTCCCACGCCGTCCAGGACGCGCTCACCGACCTGGACGAGGCGCTCGCCGACCAGGGCGTGCGCGTCGCCGTCGTCTTCGACCAGGCGCCGTTCATCGAGGAGTCGATCGAGGGCCTCGCGACCGAGGGCGGGCTGGGGCTGCTGTTCGCGGTCGTCGTCATCCTCCTGTTCCTCACGTCGCTGCGATCGACGATCGTCTCGGCGATCTCCATCCCGCTGTCGCTGTGCGTGACGTTCATCGTCATGAACGCGACGGGCTACACCCTCAACATCCTCACGCTCGGCGCCATGACCGTGGCGATCGGCCGCGTCGTCGACGACTCCATCGTCGTCATCGAGAACATCAAGCGACACCTGTCGTACGGCGAGCCGAAGCGCGAGGCCATCCTCACCGCCGTGCGCGAGGTCGGCGGGGCCATCACGTCCTCGACGATCTGCACGGTCGCCGTGTTCGCGCCCATCGCGCTCGTGGGCGGCATGGTCGGTGAGCTGTTCCGGCCCTTCGCGGTCACCGTCGCCATCGCGATGCTCGCGTCGCTCTTCGTCGCGCTGACCATCGTCCCGGTGCTCGCGTACTGGTTCATCAAGGCGCCGAAGGGCGTCGTCGAGCACGACGGCTCCGAGGAGTCCGTCGCCCGCGCGGCCGAGGTCGCGGAGCGCACGCGCGCCGAGGCCGAGGCGAAGGAGCGCCGCGGCATCTGGCAGCGCGCCTACATGCCGACACTGCGCGCCTCGCTGCGCCGCCCGGTCGTCACGCTCGCGGTCGCCGTGCTCGTGCTCGTCGGGACGCTCGCGCTCGTGCCGCGCCTCGAGACGAACTTCCTCGGCGACTCCGGCCAGGACACGCTCACGGTCACCGAGTCGTTCGAGCCGGGCACGACGCTCGCCGCGCAGGACGAGGCGGCGCGCACCGTCGAGGACGCGCTGCTCGGTCTCGACGAGGTCGAGACCGTCCAGACGACGGTCGGCCAGGGAGACGTCGCCGCGGCGGCGTTCTTCGGCGGCGGGTCGACGCCGCAGGCGAGCTTCGCCGTGACGCTCGCCGACGACGCCGACGGCACCGCGGCGCAGGACACGATCCGCGACGCCGTCGCCGACCTCGGCACCGACGCCACCACGGAGATCACCGTCGCGGGTGGCGAGGCGCTCATGGGCTCCTCGACCGTCGACCTCGTCGTGCGGACCACGGATCCGGACACGCTGGCGGACGCCGCGCAGCAGGTCCAGGAGGCGGCCGCCGCGACCGACGGCGCGATCGAGGTCACCAACAACCTCGCCGCCGAGCAGTCGACCGTCCAGGTGAGCGTCGACCGCGACGCCGCCACCGCGGCGGGCCTCACCGAGACCCAGCTCTCCGGGCTCGTCGCGTCGGTCATGTCGCCGATGCCGGTCGGGAGCGTCGACCTCGGCGACGGTCCCGTGGACGTCGTCGTGTCGCAGGGCGAGGGGCCGGCCACGGTCGCCGAGCTCGAGGCTCTCGTCGTCCCGAGCGCCACCGGCCCGGTGCCGCTCACGTCCGTCGCCACGATCGAGGAGGTCGCGGTCCCGACCTCGATCACGCGCCTGGACGGCGAGCGCAGCGCGACGGTCTCCGTGACGCCTGCGGGCCAGGACCTCGGCTCGCTCACGGCCGCGCTCACCACGACGGTCGACGAGCTCGACCTGCCCGCCGGCGCGTCGGTGGAGATCGGCGGCGTCGCGGCCCAGCAGGAGGACGCGTTCGCCGACCTCGGCCTCGCGCTCCTCGCCGCGATCCTCATCGTCTACGTCGTGATGGTCGCGACGTTCCGCTCCCTCGTGCAGCCGCTCATCCTGCTCGTCTCGGTGCCGTTCGCCGCGACCGGTGCGCTCCTCCTGCTGCTCGCGACGTCGACCCCGCTCGGCGTGCCGTCGCTCATCGGGATGCTCATGCTCATCGGCATCGTCGTGTCCAACGCGATCGTGCTCATCGACCTCATCAACCAGTACCGCGAACGCGGGCGCTCGCTCGACGACGCGGTCCTGGAAGGGTCGCGCAAGCGTCTGCGCCCCATCGTCATGACGGCGCTCGCGACGATCTTCGCTCTCACCCCGATGGCGTTCGGCATCACGGGCGGTGGCGCGTTCATCTCCCAGCCGCTCGCGCTCGTCGTCATCGGCGGCCTGATCAGCTCGACGCTGCTCACGCTCGTCGTCGTGCCCGTGCTCTACCTGCTCGTCGAGCGTCGCGGTGAGAAGCGTCGGGCTCGTCGGGCCGCGAAGCAGGGGGCGTCCGCGCAGGCCGAGGCCGACAAGCTGGTCCCCGCGCAGGCCTGACGGTCGGGTCCGGGGTCCGGTCGGTCTGGGGTCCGGTCGGGTCCGCGGGCGGTGCGTCGTCGGTGCTCGGGCTGTCCGCGCCGTCACCTCGCGCGGTCGGCTGTCCGTCTCAGGAGCGCGGCCTTGACGCCCTTCGCATCCGACGTCGCACCGCCCGCTCGTCCTGCCCCTCGCCCTGGCGCCGTCCCACCCCACCCGGCCGGAAGCACCCACGACCGCACGACCGCACGACCGCGCGACCGCAGCGTCAGGACGGGCGGGCGACGCCCGTCTCGTAGGCCAGGACGACGGCCTGGACGCGGTCGCGCAGGCCCAGCTTGCCGAGGACGCGGCCGACGTGGGTCTTGACCGTCGCCTCCGAGAGCACGAAGCGGCCCGCGATCTCGGCGTTCGTCAGGCCTTCGCCCAGCGCTTCGAACACCTCGAGCTCGCGGGCCGTGAGGTGGGACAGGCGCGGGTCGTCGCGGCCGGTCGCGGCTGTCGTGGGCGCTGCGCCGTCCTGCGGGAGCTGGCCCGAGAACATCTCGAGCATCCGCCGCGTGATGCGCGGGGACATGGCCGCGTCGCCGCTCGCGACGGCGCGGATCGCCCCGACGAGCTCGCCCGGCTTCGCGTCCTTGAGGAGGAAGCCGCTCGCGCCCGCGCGGAGCGCCGAGAACGCGTACTCGTCGAGGTCGAACGTCGTGAGGATGATGACGCGAGACGATGGCGTCTCGGCGACGATCCGTTCCGTCGCCTCGATCCCGTTCGTGCCGGGCATGCGCACGTCCATGAGCACGACGTCCGGGCGCAGGGCCGACGCCTGCGCGATCCCGGTCGCGCCGTCCCCGGCCTCTCCGACGACCTCGATGTCGTCCTCGGCCGCGAGGATCATACGGAACCCCATGCGCAGGAGCGCCTGGTCGTCGACGAGCAGCACGCGGATCCTGCTCGTGCTCGGCGTCCCGTCGTCGTGACCCACCGGTCCTCCCGTTCCCGTCATCGATGTCCTCCGTCAAGGCGCAGGCGCGCCACGACCTCCCAGCCGTCGCCGACCGGTCCGGCCGTCACGGTACCGCCGTGCACGGCGGCGCGTTCGCGCATCCCGATGATCCCGCGCCCGGTGCCGAGGGGCACGCCCTCGGGGTGTGCCTCCGCGACCGACGGCGGCAGGGCGCGGACGTCGACGCTGTCGCCCTCGCCGGGGCGCCGTCCGGCACGGTTCACGACGCGGAGCTCGAGCCAGTCGCCCTCGCCGAAGGCGGAGCGGTCCCACCGCACGACCTCGAGGAGGACGATCGGCGCGAGGGGCGCGTAGCGGAGCACGTTCGTCAGCGCCTCCTGGACGATGCGGTGGGCTGCCTGCCGCACGGTGGGCTCGAGGGCCGGTTGCGGCCCGCGCCGCACGAGACGGACGGGCAGGCCCGCGGTGCGGAACCGTTCGACGATGTCCTCGAGCTCCGCGACGTCGTCGGCGGGGGCGAACGGGACCGTCCGACCCTCCTGACCGGGTTCGCGCAGCACACCCAGGACCCGGCGCATGTCGGCGAGCGCCGCACGCCCGGTCGCCGTGAGCTCGTCGAGGGCGTGGGCGGCGAGCTCGGGGTCCTTCTCGCCCGAGGCCCGGGCACCGTCGGCCAGGGCGACCATGACGGTGATGGAGTGCGCGACCACGTCGTGCATCTCGCGCGCGATGCGTGTGCGCTCCGCGGCGGCCGCGAGCTGAGCCTGCTGGTCCCGGTCCCGCGCGAGCGAGTTCGCCCGGTCGACGAGGTCGGTGACGTGCTGTCGGCGTGCCCGCACGTTCGAGCCGATCGCCATCGCGACGAGGCACAGGATCGTGGTCACGAGGATGCTCATGACCCGTTCGGCGGTGACCTGCCCCGCGTCGGCCGCCTCGCGCACGAGCTCGCCGTCCGCGTCGAGGATGACGTCGTACCAGAGGAGCGTGGCCGTGGTGAAGGGCACCACGAGGGCCGCGAGCACGGGCCACGCGACGCGTGGTGGGCGGGCGGCGGCGACGGTGTAGATCGCGAACATCGACGCGACGTCGTACCCGACGGTGTCGCCCGTCGTGGCGATGGCGACGACGCCGAGCACGGCGACGGCGAGCGCGACGAGCACGGGACGTCGCCGCCGCCACAGGAGAGCGGTACCGCCGGCCAGGACGAGGAGGACCGCGACGACGTCGGGCAGGCTCGCCGTCTCCGGGGAGAGCAGGACGTAGAAGAGGCCGGGGACCACGAAGATCGCGCTGACCAGCCAGTCCATGACGACCGGATGGCGGGCGAAGTAGCGGCGCACGGGGCCGAGACGTCGCGCGTCGAGCTCCGTGAACGGCTGCGGGGCCGGCCGCATGGCCAACGTGCGTGGTGACGGCGAAGCCTGCGCAGGGGGAGAGACGTCGGGGCGTGCAGCGGCCGACGCCGGACGAGCGGTGGGCTCGTCCGGCGTCGGCGGGGTGGTGTGCGGGGTGCTCACGCGTCCCGACGCTTGAGCACGAACGCCGCGACAGCGAGCGAGACGACGGCCCACGCGGCCATCGCGAGGCTCGCCGCGCCGGGGGTGAGGATCTCGACGCCACCGGCGTCGGCCTCCGTCACGGCCATCATGGCGGTCGCGAGGTTCATCGGGAGGAACTTCGCGACGTCCTGCACCCACTCCTGCGAGAGGAAGCTCGCGACGAGCGGGAGGACGAACAGGAAGGCCACGAGGGTGAAGATCGACCCGGCCGAGTGACGCATGATCGTCCCGACGCCGACCGCGAGGAGCGCGACGAGCGCGAGGTAGCCGGCGCACGCGAGGATCACGCGCTGGACGACGGAGTCGCCGAGGTCGGGGACGAGGTCGTTCCCGGAGAGCATCGGCGCGGTCACGAGGTACGAGAGCCCGATGCCGACCAGTGCCACGACGAACGTCACGACGCCGATGATCCCGGCCTTGGCCCACAGGGCGGGCAGGCGGGTCGGGACGGCGGCGAGGGTGGAGCGGATCATGCCCGTCGAGTACTCGCCCGTGACGACGAGGGCGCCGAGGACGGCCACCGCGAGCTGGGCGAAGATGAACCCGAGGACGATCGCCTGGACGGTCGAGATGTTGCCCATGCCCTGAGCCATCTCGGGGTTGGTGGCCGCGAGGTTGAACGACGCCGCCATGGACATGCTGAACAGCACCATGACGACGATCGTCGTGCCGATCGTCCACCACGTGGAGCGCAGCGAGCGGAACTTGATCCACTCGGAGCTCAGGACGTGGCCGAAGGTGAGGCGGTAGGGGGTGCTGCGGGTCGCCGTCGGGCCGGCGGAGACTGCGGTGGCGGTCATCGGTGCGCTCCTTCGGGGGTCTGGACGGGCGCGTCCTGCGCGACGGCCGCCGGCGCGGCGCCCGTGGCGCCGTGCCCGACGTGGATCTGCGCGGACTCGGTCTGGTACTCGACGGAGTCGGCCGTGAGGGCCATGTAGGCGTCCTCGAGCGTGGACGCGACGGGCGTGAGCTCGTGCAGCACGAAGCCCTGCGCGGCGGCGAGCTCGCCGATGCCCGCGGCGTCGGCGCCGGAGACGACGAGCAGGCTGGGCTCGTCGCTCGTGACGGTCGAGCCGTCGCGGGTGAGGAGCTCCGCGAGCTGCGTCGCGTGCGGGGTGCGGACGCGGACGGTGCGCTGCTGGGACCCGTTGACGATGTCGCCGACCGGGGCGTCCGCGATGATGCGGCCCTTGCCGATGACGATGATGTGGTCCGCGGTGACGGCGACCTCGCTCATGAGGTGGCTCGACAGGAAGACCGTGCGGCCCTCCGACGCGAGGTACTTCGCCAGGTTGCGGACCCACAGGACGCCCTCGGGGTCGAGGCCGTTGACCGGCTCGTCGAGAATGAGCGTCTTCGGGTCGCCGAGCAGCGCGGAGGCGATGCCGAGGCGCTGCCCCATGCCGAGGGAGAAGCCACCGACGCGCTTCTTCGCGACGGACTGCAGGCCGGTCATCTCGATGACTTCGTCGACGCGCTTCGTCGGGATGCCGTGCGTCGCGGCCATCGCGCGGAGGTGGTTGTAGGCGGAGCGCCCGGTGTGGACGGCCTTCGCGTCGAGCAGGGCGCCCACCTCGGTGAGGGGGGAGCGGTGCTGCGCGTACGGGCGTCCGTTGACGGTGACGGTCCCGGCGGTGGGGCGGTCCAGACCCATGATCATGCGCATGGTCGTGGACTTGCCGGCGCCGTTCGGGCCGAGGAACCCGGTGACGGTCCCGGGGCGGACGGTGAACGAGATGCCGTCCACCGCCGTCTTGGGCCCGTACCGCTTGGTCAGGCCGCGTGCTTCGATCATGGCTCGCCCCTTCCAGGGTGCTGCGCGGGCCTCGGCCCGCTCGGAGGTGTGTCGTGGGGTCGTCGCCGAGCCTAGGTCCGGTGCCCGACGCCGGGCAGCCACCTTGCGGCGTATGTTCGGCGCCCGGGGGTCGTGCGGCGTACTCCGTGCGGGGTACGCCGGTCAGGGTCCGTGGTCCTCGCGGCGCAGCGGTCCCGCGACCGGATCGCCCGCGGGAACAGTGACCGGGGCTCGCACGTTCCGTAGGATGAACGTCAGGCCAGCGACACCCGACTCGAGGCAGGAACGCCGATGACGAGGCCCGCTGCAAGAGTGGACGCCGCGACCAGGAGGAGCTCATGAGCAACCCCGTCTTCAACAACAGCGCGGTCTTCGGTGATCCGAAGAACCGGCGCGGAGGGGCCGCCACCCAGGCGGGGCCCGCGTACGGCACGCCGCCGGCGCAGGGTCAGAACCCCGCCTACGGCACGCCGCCCCAGGCGGGCCAGTGGGGGCAGCACGGCGCCCAGACCGCCGACGCGGCCACGCTGAACCAGATGTACGACGCACCGGCCGCTACGACCGCGGACACCAAGCGCCTCACCTACGACGACGTCATCATGAAGACGGGCGGCCTGCTGGCCCTGCTCGTGGTCGTCGGTGCAGCGACGTGGTTCGTCGCGCCGGGCCTGTGGCCGGTCGGCGCGATCGCCGGCCTCGTGCTCGGTCTCGTCAACGCGTTCAAGCGCAACCCGAGCCCGCTGCTCATCACGCTGTACACCGTGGCCCAGGGTGTGTTCCTCGGCGGCATCAGCGCGTACTACGAGAGCTTCTACAGCGGTGTCGTGCCGTCGGCCGTCGTCGCGACGGTCGCGACCTTCGCCGCGGCGCTCCTCCTGTTCCGCTCGGGCAAGGTCCGGGTCACGCCGAAGTTCACGCGCTGGCTCCTCATCGCGATGGTCGGCTACCTCGCGTTCTCGCTCGTCAACGTGGTGCTGCTCATGTTCGGCGCGCTCGACGGGTGGGGCCTGCGCGGCGGCACACTCGGCATCGTCATCAGCCTCGTCGCCGTGGGGCTCGCGGCCGCGTCGCTCATCGTCGACTTCGACTCGATCAAGCGCGGTGTCGAGGGCGGCGTGCCCGCCAAGTTCGCGTGGTCGGCAGCCTTCGGTCTGCTCGTGACGCTGATCTGGCTCTACCTCGAGTTCCTGCGACTCTTCGCCATCCTGCAGAGCAGCGACTGACGGTGGCGCGAGACTCTCGTGGACCGGCACCCGCGGCGGAGACGCTCCCGCCGCGGGTGCCGGTCTTTGCGGCCGGGCTCGTCGTCGCCGCGGCGGCGATGCTCGGCGTCCAGGTCGTGTACATGGTGCTGTCCGGCGCGCCGCCCGCGTGGCTGGCGTTCGCCGCGCTCCTCATCCTGCTCAGCGTCCCGACCGCCGGCGCAGCCGTCGCGTGGCTGGGCTCACGGGTCACGAAGGACGCGACCGACGGGCGGGCCGCGCTCGTCTTCGCCGTGCTCGGTCTGGTCGCGGGCGGCCTGTGGGGATCGCTCCTCGCGGGCGGTCTCGCGAACCAGCTCGCCGACGCCGGCGCGAGCCGCGGGGGAGCGCTCATCGCCGGGGCCGCCGTCGTGGTGGGGATCACCGCGGCGGTCGGTGCGGGGCTCGGCCGGCTCACGGCGCGCGAGGCGTCGGACCGCCCGCTGCTCGTCGTCGTGCTCGGTGTCGTGGTCGTGCTCGTCGCCCTGCTGGGCTTCCTCGGCTGACGCTGAGTGCATGAAACAGTCGCAGCCGGAGCCCCCGGCCGCGACTGTTTCATGCACTCAGCGGGAGGGTCAGGCGGGGAGACCGCGGCGCAAGGTCGCGGAGGCGAAGCCGAGCCACGTGTGGCGGTTGCCGGCCCAGCACCAGCCGACTTTCGGCGCACCGCGGCGCTCGCGACCGTCGCGACCTGTGCCGTTCGAGATCCAGATCGCGGGCGTGCGGGTGTCGAGCGTGCCACCGGGCTTGCGCAGGCGAGAGCCGATCGTCATGTAGCAGTGGTTGCGCGCGACGACGTCCGGTACCTGGAGCGCCCAGTGGATCCCCTCGGCGAGCAGGAGGGGCGTGCGACCGCGGCGCGTGATCTCCGGCAGCGCCTCGTCGGGCGACCAGTTCGCCATCTCGTCGCCGCGCTCGACGGCGGTCACGGCGTACACCGCACCGTCGGGGACCTCGAGGCCCTCCAGGGGCTCGAACCGGTCGACGTCCTCCATGTCGACCACGACGAAGCCCTCCTTCTCGCCGCCGCGGACCGGCAGCCGGAGCAGCGGAGCCAGCGCCGACGGCGGTGCGAGCGCGGGGTCGACGACGAGCAGCGAGCCGGGCGGCGTCGTCGCCGCGAGCGCGGCGGCCGCGGCGCGCACGGCATCGTCGGTCAGCCCGGCGAGCGCGGGCACGCCGAGCGCGACGAGCCGCTCGGCCTGGTCGGCGAGCGACGGCAAGGACGGGACGGCGGGCGCCGTCACCGGCGCGGTGGTGGTCGCAGCGGCAGTGGCGGTGGTGGTCGCAGGAGCGGTGGTGGGGGCGGTCGCGGTCACGGTCACGGAGCACCTCTCGATCGTGGTCGGGCGGAGACGTCCAACGCTCTACACCGTACGGAAATTCCCGGTCGGCGGAGGGCGGAGCCGTCGCGACCTGTCTGCCGCCCGCCGATCGGGGATGATCGGGGGATGAGATACGCAGAGCACATCTCCGAGCTCGTCGGCGGCACCCCGCTCGTCAGGCTGACCCGCGTCACGGAAGGGCTGTCGGCGACGATCCTCGCCAAGGTCGAGTACGTGAACCCCGGCGGCTCCGTGAAGGACCGGATCGCCCTCAAGATGGTCGAGGCGGCGGAGGCGTCGGGCGAGCTGAGGCCGGGCGGCACGATCGTCGAGCCGACGTCGGGCAACACGGGGGTCGGGCTCGCGCTCGTCGCCCAGCGCAAGGGGTACGAGTGCGTCTTCGTGTGCCCCGACAAGGTGAGCCAGGACAAGCGCGACGTGCTCCGGGCGTACGGGGCGCGCGTCGTCGTGACGCCCACGGCCGTGGCGCCGGACCACCCCGACTCCTACTACTCCGTCTCCGACCGGCTGGCGCAGGAGATCCCGGGCGGGTGGAAGCCCAACCAGTACGCCAACCTGAACGGGCCGCTGTCGCACTACGAGTCCACCGGGCCCGAGGTCTGGGCCGACACCGACGGACGGGTCACACACTTCGTCACCGGTGTCGGCACCGGCGGCACGATCACCGGCACGGGCCGCTACCTCAAGGAGGTCTCGTCCGACCGCGCAGCCGACGACGGCGGACGCGTGCGGATCGTCGGCGCGGACCCGGCGGGGTCGGTGTACTCCGGCGGGGACGGACGGCCCTATCTCGTCGAGGGCGTGGGCGAGGACTTCTGGCCCGACGCGTACGACCCCACGGTGCCCGACGAGGTCATCCCGGTGTCCGACGCCGACTCCTTCGCCATGACGCGGCGTCTCGCGCGCGAGGAGGGCCTGCTCGTCGGCGGCTCGTGCGGCATGGCCGTCGAGGCGACGCTGCGGCTCGCGCGCCGGCTCCAGGACGAGGACCCCGAGGCAGCGGCCCGTGCGGTGATCGTCGTGCTCCTGCCCGACAGCGGCCGCGGCTACATGTCGAAGATCTTCAACGACGCGTGGATGCGGTCGTACGGGTTCCTGCCCGCGGAGGAGGGCATCACCGCGGGCGACGTCCTGCGCGCGAAGGACGGACGGATGCCCGACCTCGTGCACACGCACCCCAACGAGACCGTGCGCGACGCGATCGAGATCCTGCGCGAGTACGGCGTCTCGCAGATGCCGGTCGTCGGCGCGGAGCCGCCCGTGAAGATCGGCGAGGTCGCGGGGTCCGTGAGCGAGCGCGAGCTGCTCGACGCCGTCTTCTCGGGGCGTGCGTCGCTCGCCGACCGCGTGGACAAGCACATGGAACCGCGGTTCCCGCTCATCGGGGCCGGCGAGGGCGTCGAGGCGATCCGCGAGGCCCTGCACGACGCCGACGCACTGCTCGTCGTTGAGGACGGCGACCCTGCGGGCGTGCTCACGCGCCACGACCTCCTGGGCTTCCTCGCGACCTGACGCAGCGAGGACCACGGGGCTGTCCACCGTCGACCACGGGGTCTGCCACCGTTTCCCTCGGGAATCGGTGGCAGATCCCGTGCTCGACGGTTGCCCAGAGGGGTCAGGGGCGACGGCGCAGGTGGTCCAGGCCGGCGAGGATCATCGCGACGTGCGTCGTGAAGCTCTCGTCGAGGCCGTCGGGAAGGCGGTAGCCGCCGCCGAGCTCGAGCTGCACGAAGCCGTGCAGGCTCGCACGCAGCGAGCGGATCGCGTCGATCGTGCGGTCCGGGGGCAGGTCGAAGCCGCGCAGGACCGCGGCGACGACCTGCACGCTGCGCGCCGCCGCCTCCTGCAGGGTCGCCGCGGCGGGGTCGTCCGGGTCGGGCGCGACCTGCGACGCCGCGTACCGGCCCGGGCGTGACCGTGCGACGTCGCGGATCGCGTGCGCCAGCGCGGCGACGGCGTCGGGGCCGGAGAGCCCGACGGTCGCGTCGGTCATCGCCCGCGTGAGGTCCTCGACGCACACGACGGAGACCTCGCGCCGAAGCTCGGCCAGGGACGCGACGTGCTTGTACAGGCTGGGCGTCGCGACGCCGGCCTGTGCCGCGACCTTCGCGAGCGAGAGGTCGGCGAACCCGGTCGGGCCGCCGTCGTCGACGAGGTCGAGCGCGATCCGGACGACCGCGTCGCGCGACAGCCCGGCCCTACCCACGGTCACCGCCGTGCACCGCGCCCTGCCCGCCCGCCACGGGCACGGCGTCGGGCAGCGCGGCGAGGAACGGGAGGACCGCCGCCACGACGTCGTCCGGGGCCTGGAGCTGGGGGTAGTGGCCGACCTCGGGCAGGACGAGCGTCGCTGCCCCGAGAGCCTCCTCGGCCCATGCGGCCTCGGCGACGGGGTCGGCGTAGTCGGGGTCGAGCGCGCCGAAGATCGCGAGCGCAGGGGCCTGCACGCGCGAGACCCGGGGCTCGACGACCGAGTGGTCGAGCTGCACGGTCAGGTGCCGGAACGAGCGGAGCCGGCCCGGCTCGGAGAGATTCGCGCGGATCGCTGCCTGGTGCGCGGCGAGCCGCGCGGGACGTCGGCCCTTGACGAGCGTCCCGTAGAAGGAGGCCCAGGCCGCGGCGCCCCACGGCCGCACGAAGAGCGCGCGATACAGGAGCCGCATCGCGCGCTGCTTCGCGGGCGAGGCAGGCTCGCGCAGGAACCCGTCGAGGAGCACGAGCCCGCGCACCAGGTCCGGCCGCTCGGCGGCGGCGATCACGGCGGCGGAGGCCGCCAACGAGCTCCCCAGGAGGACGGCGGGCCCGGCGTCGAGGTGCTCGACGAGCGCGACGTAGTCCGACGCGGTGGCCTCGTCGCCGTGCGTCGCGAAGGTGGTGTCGCTGTCGCCGTGGCCGCGGAGGTCCATGACGACGACGCGGTGCCCGTCGGCGAGGAGGGCGGGGACGACGTCGTCGTAGGTGGCGCGCAGGTCGCCCATGCCGGGGACGGCGACGACGAGCGAGCCCGCCCCCTCGTCGGTGTAGGCGAGCCGCCCTGCGGGTCGCGACAGGTGGTGGACGACCGGAGGTGTCTGGCGCAGTGTCATAGCCCATAGGCTAATTGCATTAGCCGCCGGTGGCAAGACCTCGGCCGGCGGCATCCCGGGCCGCCCCGGGACCACGCCGCGTAAGGTGGACGGGCCGCGTGCACGCGGTACACCCAGCTCACCGACGAGAGGCATCCTCGTGACCGACCAGCCCGCCGAGCAGACCGCTCTGCCCTCCGCCTCGGGTTCCTTCGGCGACAAGCCGACCCTGACCTTCCCGGAGTCCGGAGCGCCGGACGGCCTGCAGGTCGTCGTGCTCTCCGAGGGCGACGGCCCCGCCGTCACCTCCGGGCGCAACATCGTCGTCCACTACCTCGGCCAGACGTGGGGCGGCCAGGTGTTCGACAACTCCTACGACCGCGGCGACACCATCGCGTTCCCGATCGGCGTCGGCGCCGTCATCGGCGGCTGGGACAAGGGCCTCGTCGGGCAGAACGTCGGCTCGCGCGTGCTCCTGTCCATCCCGCCGGAGCACGGCTACGGCCAGCGCGGCGTGCCGCAGGCCGGGATCGGCGGCACGGACACGCTCGTCTTCGTGGTCGACGTCGTCGACGTCCAGTAGTCCTCCGCGAGCGAGCGACGAACCTCGCGAGACAGCGACGTCCGGCGCCCTTCGGTGCCGGGCGTCGCTATCTCGCGGGGCTCCGGACCGACCGGGTCACGGTGAAGCGCCTGTCGCGCCCGATCTGGACGGTCGGGCCGACCGCGCGCTCGAGCGCCGGTCGGTAGCGCAGGTGCGAGTTGCCCACGCACCACAGCTCGCCGCCCGGCCGGAGCACGCGGCCCGCCGTCGCGAACATCCGGTGCGCCGCGTCCGTGCGCAGCGCCGCGCCCTCGTGGAACGGCGGGTTGAGCAGCACGACGTCGGCGCTCGCGTCCTCGAGGGACGTGCCCGCGTCGTCCCGGACGACGCGCACGCGGTCGGCCACGCCGTTGGTTTGCGCCGTGAGCGCGGCCGACCGCACCGCAGCGTCCGAGCGGTCGGCCGCGACGACGCGCGCGTCCGGCCAGCGCCGCGCGGCCCACGCCGCCAGGATCCCCGTCCCGCAGCCCAGGTCGACGACGTCGCGCGGCTCGCCCGTGCGGGTGCCCGCTGGGCCGCCCGCTGGGCCGCCTGCTAAGGCGTCCGACGAGCCGTCCGACGAGCCGTCCGACGAGGCGCCTGCCGTCGCGCCGCCCGAGAGCCACCCGTCGAGCTGCTCGAGGAGGAACCGCGTGCCGAGGTCGAGGCTCGCCCCGGCGAACGCCGCACCGTACGCGGCCACCGCGAGGCCGACGTCGGGCAGGTCGACGGTGACGGGGTAGGTGAAGGGGGCTGCGGCGTCGGGCACCCGGGGGTCGCGCGCGACCAGGACGCGGGACTTGCCGCGCGCGAGGCTCGCGCGCACGTCGGCGAAGGACTCGCCGAGCACGGCGTTCATCGCGGGCGTCATGTGCTTGACCCGACCGCCCGCGAGCAGGACCACGCCGGGGTCGGCCTCGCGTGCGACGTGCTCCGCGACGTCGCGCAGGGCGGCGAGCCCGCGGGGGAGACGCAGCAGGACGACGCGCGCCCCGGCGAGCAGCCCCGGTCCCAGGGCGTGCTGCGCGTAGGCGCCGTGCCTCCCGGTCGACGCCGCGTTCACCGCGAGCGCCGCCTCGGCCGTGCACGCGTCCTGGTGGACCCGGACGACGCCGCCGGCGCGTCCTGGGCCGTCCGGCGCGCCCGCGGACGACCCCCCGACCAGGGCCGCGGCACCGAGCGTGAGCGCTCCGTGGCGGTCGTCGACGACGGCGACCTCCCCCGCACCCACGGCCGCGAGCCACGGGGCCGCCTCGTCGAGCAGCAGGCGGTCCGCGGCGTCCACGGCGACGGGGGAGTCCTCGCGCCGAGGGCCGTCGTCGTCGGTGCGGAGCCGGGCGAGCAGGTCGTCGAGGTCGGGGGTCGTCACGCCCCCAGTCTCCCCGACGGACCGGCGCGCGCTGCCCGCGTGCGCGCGCTAGCCTGCGGTTCCCGGTCCGAGGAGGCCACCATGGACGTCCCGAGGACGCTCGACGAGTCACGCGCCGCCGGCCGCTCCCTGCGGGACCGCGCGCCGCGCCGGGCCCAGGGTGAGCTGGTCCTCCCGGAGCGGGACCCGGTCGCGATCATCGAGGAGCAGAACCGCGACCGGCTGCAGGAGCTCGTGCCGCTCCGCATCGGTCGCATGCTCGAGTCCCCGTTCGCGTTCTACCGCGGCACGGCGGCGACGATGGCGCACGACCTGCGCGACGGCCCCCGGTCGGGGGCCCACGTCGTGGCGTGCGGTGACGCGCACGTGTCCAACTTCGGTCTCTTCGCGTCGCCCGAGCGGCGGGTCGTGTTCGACCTCAACGACTTCGACGAGGCGTGCGACGCGCCGTGGGAGTGGGACGTCAAGCGGCTCGCAGCGAGCATGTACGTCGGCGGGCGGGACAAGGGTCTGTCGGAGGACGAGTGCGCGGACGCGGCGCGCCTCGCCGTCCGCGGCTACCGCGAGTCGCTCACGGAGCTGGTGACCGGCAGTGCGCTCGACCGGTTCTCGTTCCAGGTCGAGACGGAGTCGATCGAGCCGTCGATGCGCAAGGCGGGGCGTGAGGAGCTGCGCCGCACCGTGCGCAAGGCGCGTCGGCGCACGTCGGAGCAGGTGGTCGAGCGGATCACGACGCGCACGGCGGACGGGCGGGCGCGGATCGTCGACCAGCCTCCCGTCACGCAGCACGTCGACCGGGTGTCCCTCGACGAGCTGACGACGCTCTTCGAGCGCTACCGCGAACCGCTGCGGGCCGACGTCCGCCTCCTGCTCGGTCAGTTCACGCTCGTCGACTTCGTGCTGCGCGTCGTGGGTGTCGGGAGCGTCGGCACGCGCTGCTACATCCTGCTCTTCGAGGGGCCGGCCGGTGAGCCGCTCGTGCTGCAGGTCAAGGAAGCGGCGACGTCGGTCCTCGCACGGTACGGAGGGATGGCGGACGCCCTGCCGGGAGGCCTCAGGCCCGCGCGGGACGTGCTCTCCCAGGGCCGGCGCGTCGTCGCGGCGCAACGCATCCTCCAGGCGCACTCCGACCCGTTCCTCGGGTGGGTCGACGTCGAGGCGCCGGAGCACACCGGGCGCAGGCGGGTCGACTTCTTCTGGCGTCAGTTCCGTGACATGAAGGGGTCGGTCGAGCTCGACCGGCTCACGGCCGGCCAGCTCTCCCGGTACGGGGGGCTGTGCGGACGCGTCCTCGCCCGGGCGCACAGCCAGTCGCCCGGGGCGCGCCTGGCGCTCGGCTACCTGGGGGGCGCCGACACGTTCGACGACGCCGTGGCGCGCTGGTCGCGTGCGTACGCCGACGTCGTCGAGAAGGACTACGCCGCCCTCGAGGCCGCGGTCGCGTCCGGTCGCCTGCCCGCCGAGCGCGGCACCTGACGACACGTGACGACGCCTGACGACACCGCGGCGAGCCTAGGCTGGGCGGCATGACGGACGACGCCGACCAGCCCCTGCCCGCCGGCGAGCCCGTGGAACCTCCCGCGACGGTCGTGCCTCGCGGGACGGCGCGCGTCGCGGTCGAGTACTGCACGCAGTGCCGCTGGCTGCTGCGCGCCGCGTGGGTCGCGCAGGAGCTGCTCCAGACCTTCCGGACCCGGCTCGGCGAGGTCGCGCTCGTGCCCGGGACGGACGGGGTGTTCCGTGTCACGCTCGACGCCGGGGACGGGCCGGTCGTGCTGTGGGACCGGAAGGCCGACGGCGGGTTCCCGGAGATCCCCGACCTCAAGCGCCGCGTGCGGGACGCCGTGGCCCCCGACCTGTCGCTCGGCCACACGGACCGCGCGGCGGGGAGCGCCTGACGGTCGGGAGGATCGGCGCCTCCGCCGCGTGCGCGGTGGGAGTCCGGCGCCCGGCAGGCGTGCCGACCGGGCGCTGTGACGACCGGGGGCTGGGACGTCCCGGGCTCAGGCCTTGCGGGACTGCTGCGCGGCGAGACGCTCTTCCTCGGCGCGCACCTTCTTGAGGACCTCGCGCTCCTGGACGAGCCACGCGGGCGGCTCCTGGCGCAGCTCGTCGATCTGCTCGGTGGTCAAGGGCTCGGTCAGCCCGCCGCGCGTCAGGCCGGAGATCGAGACGCCGAGGCGCCCCGCGACGACGGGCCGAGGGTGCGGGCCGTTGCGGCGCAGGTCGTCGAGCCACTCCGGCGGGTTCTTCTCGAGCTCCTCCAGCTCGGCGCGCGAGATCTCCCTCGCCCGGAACTCCTCGGGCGTCGCGGGCAGGTACACCCCGAGCTTCTTGGCCGCCGTGGCGGGCTTCATCGACTGCGCGGAGTGCTTCGGGCTCATGCGCCCAGGGTAGTTCCTCCGGGCGGGTCGGACCGCCCGGTCGGAGGTCGTCGGCCCTGGTGCCGGGCCCGGTCCGGCCCCGCCGCCCGGCCCGGTCCGGTCGCGGGGCGCCGTCGGACCTAGGGTGGTCGGGTGGACGACGACACGGGCGCGACCCCCGAGGACGACAGCGACGCGCCCCGCGAGGGTGACACGGGCGCGACCCCCGCTCACGGAGCCGGCGAGCAGGGCGGGCCCCGCTTCCGGCTCGCGTACGTCCCGGGGGCGACCCCGGCGAAGTGGGTGCGCACGTGGCGCGAGCGGCACCCCGACGTGCCGCTGGACCTCGTCGCGGCCGACGCCGGCGACGCCGAGCGCGTGCTGCGCGACGGCGAGGCCGACGCCGCGCTCCTGCGCCCGCCGGTCGACAGGGACGTGCTCGCGGCGATCCCGCTCTACGAGGAGACGCCCGTCGTCGTCGTCTCGCGCGACCACCTGCTCGCCGCGCTCGAGCCCGACGAGACGGTCACGCTCGACGACCTCGCGGACGACGTCCTGCAGCGTCCGCTCGACGACGTCGTCCCGTGGGCGGGCGAGCCGGGGGCCGCCGTCGACGCGCCGTCGCCGCCGGGCGTCGCGGCGGTGGAGCGGCCCGCGACGACGGCCGACGCCGTGGTCCTCGTGGCGGCCGGGGTGGGTGTCCTCGTCGTCCCGCAGTCGCTCGCGCGGCTGCACCACCGCAAGGACGTCGTGCACCGGCGGCTCGACGGCGCGCCGTCCGCGCCCGTCGCGCTCGCCTGGCTGGCGGAGCGCGACGACGACCTCGTCGAGGAGATGGTGGGCATCGTCCGCGGCCGGACCGTCAACAGCTCGCGCGGCCGGTCCCCCGCGCCCGACGCCGCGACGTCGGATGATCGCGCGACGTCGCCGCGGTCGGCGGACCGGCGTCGGGAGACGCCCGGCGGCCGGGGCGGCCGGGTCACCTCTGCGGGCCGTCGCGGCGGCGGCAGCGGAGCGGGCAAGGGCGGCGGTCCCGGGAAGAGCGGTGTCGGAAAGGGCGGCTCCGGCAAGGGCAAGGGCAAGGGCGGCGCCGGGAAGCGCGGGGGTCGCGGGCAGGGCCGAGGTCGCTGAACCCTGGGTCGCGTCGCCTGGGCGGAGCGCTTCAATAGTCCTTGACTTATATAAGCACTCACTTCCATACTGACGAGGTGGAAGCGTTCGACGTCCTGGGCGACCCCGTCCGCCGTCGCATCCTCGAGCACCTGGCCGAGGGCGAGCGGTCCGCGGGCGAGGTCGTCGCGCTCGTGGGGGCGGAGTTCTCGATCAGCCAGCCGGCCGTGTCGCAGCACCTGCGCGTCCTGCGCACGAACGGGTTCGCGACCGTGCGGGCCGAGGGGACGAGGCGCCTCTACGCGCTCGACCCCGAACCGTTGGGCGAGGTCGAGGACTGGGCCGCGGGGCTCCGGCGCTTCTGGGAGCAGCGGCTCGACGCGCTCCGCACCGAGCTCGCGCGCGGCGCTCGCGAGCGGCGGGCCCCCGACGAGAAGCACGACACCGACACCATCTGGAGGGCACGATGAAGGACCTCATCGCCGAGCTGGAGACGGTGCGACGCACCGTCGGGAGCGGGACGCTCCCCGCGGGGGAGGCGCGCGTCGTCAGCCTCACGCGGTCGTACCGGGCCGCCGTCGACGACGTGTGGGACGCCGTGACGAACCCTGAGCGCGTCTCGCGCTGGTTCCTGCCCGTGAGCGGCGACCTGCGCGCCGGGGGCACCTACCAGACCGAGGGCAACGCGGGCGGGGAGATCCGCGTCTGCGACGCGCCGCGCCACCTGCAGCTCACCTGGGGCATGGGGCCGGCCGGCCCGGAGGACTCGTCGATCGTCGACGTGCACCTCGAGCCCGTGGACGACGGGACGCGGCTCACGCTCGAGCACACCGCGGTGACCCCGCCCGAGATGTGGGGCCAGTTCGGCCCGGGCGCGGTCGGCGTCGGCTGGGACGGCGCGCTCCTCGGTCTCGCGCTGCACCTCGCCGGAGTCGAGGGGGCGATCGACCCCGAGACCCTCGCGACCGACCCCGCCGTGCGGGCGTTCAACACCGCGAGCAGCGAGTCGTGGGGCGCCGCGCTCGCCGCGGCCGACGGCCTGGACGAGGAGACCGTCGCGGCACGCGTCGCGGCGACCACCGCGTTCTACGTGCCGCCGCTCGGCCCGCAGGAGTAGCGCGCAACGGTCCGCCCTCGGTCGTGCGGCGACCCGTCCGTCGTCCGACCGAGGGCTGATGTTCATCTGCTGTTCACCTGTCTACCCTCGACCGGTGAGCTCGCCCGATTCGTCCCGTCCCGCACCTGTCCTCGACCGGGTCGTGCGTGTCCCGCATGTCCCGCACCCGGACGACACGCCGCCCGACGCCGGCGCTCCCCGCCCGGCGCCCGTCGTCACCCGGGCGCTCGCGTGGCTGGGTGGCGGGGCGCTCGTCGTGGTCCTGGCCCTGCTGCTGCGCGGCCCGAGCGAGGCCCTGTACGTCGCGGTGACCGCCAGGACGGGCGACCTGCCGTGGACCGGGCTCGTCGCGGAGGGTGGCGTGCTCGTTCTCCTCGCGCTGTGCGGCGTCGTCCTCCTGCGCTCGCGGCACGACGGTCACGCCGCTGTCGCGACGACGCTCACGGCGGGCCTCGGTGCCGTCCTCGCCTACGGTGCGAGCGAGCTCGTGAAGTCCGTGGTGCGGCAGCCGCGCGGGTGCTGGGAGCTCGTCGACGTCGCGCACTGCCCGGCGGCGGGGGACTGGTCGTTCCCCAGCAACCACACCGCGATCGCGTTCGCGCTCGCGACGGCGGTCGTCGTCGCGGGGGCTCCTGCGCTGCGCTTCCTCGGCGACCGGGCACCTCGCCACGCGGTCCGCGCGCGGCCCGTCGACGTCGCGGTGTGGGTCGTGCTGCCGGTCGTGCTGGCCGTGCTCGTCGGCGGCGCGCGGGTGGCGCAGGGTGCGCACTACCCGCACGACGTCGTCGCGGGCGCTGCGCTGGGCACGGGCGTGGTGGTCGCCACCGTGCTGGTGCTGGCGGGCCCGGCGACGACCGCGGTGCACGTGGCGTGCCGGGTCGACGGCGTGCGGCGCGTCCTTCTCGCCCGGCCCTTCTGACGCCGGAGCACGCCCGCGGCCCGTGACCGTCAGCGCGGGGCGGTGACGAACACGTCGAAGAGCTCCGGGTGGTGGGCGTGCACGAGCACGGCGAACACCACGAGGTCGAACAGCAGGTGCACGGCGACGACGTACGTGAACGACTTGCTCCACGAGAAGATCCAGCCCTGGACGAGCGCGAACGGGATCGTCAGGAGCGGGCCCCACTCGCGATAGCCGAGCTCCCACAGGAACGAGACGAAGACGGCTGCCTGCAGCAGGTTCGCCGTCCACAGGCCGAAGTGCTTGCGCAGCAGCGCGAAGACGACGCACACGAAGAACAGCTCGTCCCAGATCCCGACCGCGTTGACCCCGACGAACAGCCGCGCGATCTCGGCGCCGCCCGTGATCTCCGGCCAGTTGCGGTACGCACCGGAGCCGATGAAGTAGAACGGCAGGATCAGGTACCCCGCGACGACGACCACCGCGAGGTACACGATCTGTCCTCGCGACCAGCGGCGGCCGGTCGCGACGGGGAACGTGATCGTCCGGTCACCGAAGACGAACCGCGACAGCGCCCACGGCACGAGCACCGCGAGCGACAGCGCGACGGTGAACCGCGCGATCCCCGCGTCCGACAGGTCCGCCTCGAGCGAGATGGCCGAGATGATCCCCAGGCCCACGCCGATCAGGGCGAGGTCGCGCCCGAGCACCCGGTCGACCGCCCAGCCGAGCGCGACGCCCAGCACGAGCGGGACGTAGCCGAGCGGGCGCACGTGCACCGCGAACAGCAGCACCGCGGACAGCGACACGAGCGCGGCGGCGAGCAGGCGGGCCGGCGAGCCGACCGCCCAGGGCGGCAGGGCGGCGTCGGGCACGACGACGGACCGGCGTGGCGCGGGCGCGGGGGAAGACGTCACGTGCACACGGTGCCATGATGCGACGTGTGGAGCGACGCCCCGTCCGGCGCGGCGAGCTCGACGCGGTGCGTGCCTTCGTCGTGGTGGGTCTCGTGCTCTTCCACGCGGCGCTCGTGTTCGACGCCTCCGACGACTTCTACGTGAAGAACGACGACACGACCAGCGTGACGACCTACCTCGCCGCGCCCGTCGTGGTCTGGGCGATGCCGCTCCTCTTCGCCGTGGCGGGGACCGGTGCGTGGTACTCCCTGCGCAGCCGGACGCCCGGGGCGTTCGCGCGCGAGCGCCTGCTGCGCCTCGGGGTCCCGCTGCTCGTGGCGCTCGTCCTGCTGGTCCCCGTGCCGCAGTGGCTGCGCCTGCGCGCCGACCCCGACGCGGATCCGGTCCTCGCCGACAGCTACCTCGCCTTCTGGCCGCACTTCTTCGCCGTCCGGTTCGAGCCCGGCGACGTCCCGTTCTTCCTCGACGGCGAGCACTTCGAGTCGGGGCACCTGTGGTTCGTCGTCCTGCTGCTGACCTGGTCGTTCGTGCTCGCGGCCGTCGTGCGCCTCGTGCCCGACGACGTCTCCCGCCGCGCGCGCGAACGGCTCGCCCGGGCGTCGGGCCGGCGGGGAGCGGTGCTCGTGCCGGGCGTGCTCGTCGCCGCGGTGTGCGCGGTGCACGAGCTCGAGAAGGGGTTCGCCGTGTGGAGCCGATGGGCGTACCTCGTCTTCTTCCTCGCCGGGTTCGCGATCTCGTCGGACGAGCGGCTTCGCGCCGCAGTGCGGCGCGACGCGGGGCTCGCCGGGCTGGTCGGCCTCGGCGCCTTCGCCGCCGGGATGGCGCTGTTCCTCGGACCTGCGGACGAGATCGCGGCGTTCACCGCGCCGGGCTGGCCGGGCGTCGTCTTCCGGGCGCTCTACGGTCTCGCGGGGTGGTGCTGGGTCGTGGCGACCCTGGGCCTGCTCGACCGGTGGGGGACACGCAGGCGCCTGGCCCGGGGCGCGGACGAGGGCGACCCGACCGGGGCGGACGGGTGGCGGCGTCGGGCCTGGGCGTACCTCGGCGCTGCGGTGCTGCCGCTGTACGTGCTCCACCAGCCGGTCGTCGTCGCCGTCGCGTACCCCGTCGTGGGCTGGCAGGCGCCCGCGGTCGTGAAGTTCGTCGTGATCGTCGTGGTGTCGCTCGGCCTGCTCCTGGTCGTGTACGACCTGGCCGTGCGTCGCGCGCGCGTCACGCGCGTGCTGTTCGGCATGCGTGCGTGAGCGGTTCGACGGCGTGAGAGCGTGAGCGGGTGGACCCGAGAGGGGAGATGCCGATGCGCGAACACCTGTCGGTCGCCGTGCTGTCCGACGTGCACGGGGTGCTGCCCGTGCTCGACGCCGTGCTCGCCGAGCCCGACGTCCGGGCGGCGGACCTCGTCGTCGTGACCGGCGACCACGCCGCCGGGCCCCAGCCCGTCGAGGTGCTCGACCGCCTCGCCTCGCTCGGCGACCGCGTGCTGCTCGTGCGAGGCAACGCGGACCGCGAGCTCGTGGCGTGGGTGCGCGACGGCGCGGGCGCGGTCCCCGACCCGGTCGTGCCCTGGGCGGCGGCACAGCTCCGACCGGACCAGGTCGAGCTGCTCGCCCGGCTGCCGCACCCGGTGGAGATCGTCGTGCGCGGGTTCGGGCGCGTCGTGTGCTGCCACGGCACGCCGCGCGACGACGAGGAGGTCGTGCTCGTCGACTCGTCGTTGGAGCGATGGGCCGACGTCCTCGGCGCCCTCGACCCCGAGGTGCGGACCGTCCTGTGCGGGCACACGCACATGCCGTTCGTGCGGCTCGTCGACCGGCGGCTCGTCGTGAACCCGGGGAGCGTCGGCATGCCGTACGGGCGCCCCGGCGGCGCCTGGGCGCTGCTCCACGACGGACAGGTGTCGCTGCGGCACACGGAGGTCGACGTCGACGCGGCCGTCGCCGCGGTGGTCGCGGGCAGCGACTACCCGGCCGTCGAGGAGTGGGCCGACTACTTCGTCCGGTCGGCGGCGAGCGACGCCGAGGCGCTGCGGCTGTTCGGCCCGCGGGACGGGCGCTCGTCGACCGGGCAGCCCGCCTCCGAGGGGCAGGGTCAGAGCTCCTCGTAGACCGCAGGGTCCTGGTCGTTCGTCCGCCCCTCGACGCGCGCGAGACCCGTGAGCGCGTTCATCTCGTGCGTCGACAGCTCGAACGAGAAGACGTCGAGGTTCTCGCGCTGGCGCTCGGGCGACGACGCCTTGGGGATCGGCACGACGCCCAGCTGCACGTGCCAGCGCAGGACCGCCTGCACCGGGGAGACCCCGTGGGCTGCCGCGACTGCCGTGACGACCGGGTCGGTGAGGAGCTCGCCCGCCCGCCCGATCGGGCTCCACGCCTCCGTGACGACGCCGCGCTCCGCGTCGGCGTGGCGCTGGTTCGGCTGCGGGAAGTAGGGGTGCAGCTCGACCTGGTTCACCACGGGCGTCACGCCCGTCGCCGCGATGACCGCGTCGAGGTGCTCGGGCAGGAAGTTGGAGACGCCGACGTGGCGGACGAGACCCCGCTCACGGCACGCGACGAGCGCCTCGTAGGCCTCGACGTAGCGCCCGACGGCGGGGTTCGGCCAGTGGACCAGGTAGAGGTCGAGGTGGTCGAGACCGGTGCGGAACAGCGACTCCTCGACCGCGCGGACGGCGTCGTCGTAGGCGTGGTACCGCCCGGGCAGCTTCGACGTCACGAGCACCTCGTCGCGCGGCACCGACGACTGGCGGACGGCGGCGCCCACGGCACCCTCGTTCTCGTAGCTGAACGCCGAGTCGATGAGCCGGTACCCCGCCTCGATCGCCCGCACGACCGTCTCCGCGCCGCCTGACCCGCGCAGCGAGTAGGTCCCGAAGCCGATCGCGGGGAGGGTCGTGCCGTCCTGGGCCGAGAGCGGGGGGAGGGAGGTCATGCCCCCCATCTAGTCACGCCTCCGGACAGCTGGCATCCGGTCGGCGGGTCTCGCCCGCGCGCCGTCGTCGTGGGCGTTGACCGGCCCTGCGCACGACGGTCACGCTGTCGAGATGTGAGAAACCGCCCCGGATCCGTACGGATCCGGGGCGGCTTCTCACTTCTCGGTGACGCGGCGTCGACTACGCGGCGTCGGGGAACGGGACACCGGTGGTCGCGTGGCAGCGGTAGCCGTTCGGGTTCTTGTCGAGGTACTGCTGGTGGTAGTCCTCGGCGTAGAAGAACGGGCCCGCCTCGGACGCGGGGCGCCTCTCGGTCGTGATCGGGTCGTAGCCCTTCGCGTCGAGGACCTTCCCGTAGCGCTCGGCCGTCTCGCGGACCGCGGCCTCCTGCTCGGGCGTCGTCCAGTACACCGCGGACCGGTACTGGGTGCCGACGTCGTTGCCCTGGCGGTGGCCCTGCGTCGGGTCGTGGCGCTCCCAGAAGATCTTGAGGAGCTCCTCCTCGGAGACCTTCGTCGGGTCGTACGCCACGAGCGCCGTCTCGGTGTGGCCCGTGCGGGCGCTGCACGCCTCCTCGTAGGTGGGGTTCGGCGTCGTGCCGCCCATGTACCCGACGGCGGTGCTCACCACGCCCGGCACCTGCCAGAAGATCTCCTCGGCACCCCAGAAGCAGCCCATCGCGAGGTAGAGCACGCGTGTGCCGTCGGGCCAGGGCCCGGTGATCGACGTGCCGAGCACCGTGTGCGGGCGCGGGGTCTGCAGGACGGGGGACTGGCGCCCGGGGAGCGTGTCCTCCGGGGCGACCATCGTCGTCTTGGCGGACGAGCCGAAGATCGCGTCGAAGATCGAGTTCATCGCTTACCTCCTGAAGAGCCGGGGACGACCGGGGCGCTGGCCCACGACGCATCGTCCTGGCACGGGATAGAACGCGGCGCGGGCGGCGTGTGTTCCTGCGCCGAGAACGCGCCCCGGGCGCTCCGCCGAGCGTCTCACGGGACGATCGCGTCGATGTACCCGCCGTCGACGCGCACGGCCGCGCCCGTCGTCGCGGACGCGAGCGGAGAGGCCAGGTACGCGACCATGTGCGCGATCTCCTCGGGCTCGATGAGCCGCTGCAGCAGCGACTGCGGCCGGTGCTCGCGCATGAACACGCGCTGGGCCTCGTCCCACGGCAGGTCGTCGCCGACGAGGCTCCGCGCGAACGTCTCGACGCCGCCCGTGTGCGTCGGGCCGGCGAGGACGCTGTTCACCGTCACGCCCGTGCCCGCGGCCGCCTTCGCGAACCCGCGCGAGACGCCGAGCAGCGCCGTCTTCGTCACGCCGTAGTGGATCATCTCCGCCGGGATCACGACCGCCGAATCGCTCCCGATGAACTGCACGCGACCCCAGCCGCGGTCGATCATCCCGGGCAGGTAGGCCCGTGTGAGGCGCACGCCCGCGAGGACGTTCACCTCGAGGAAGCGGCGCCACGTGTCGTCGTCGATCTCCAGCGGGTCAGCGCTCTCGAAGATGCCGAGATTGTTGACGAGCACGTCGACGCGCGGCACCGCCTCGAGCATCGCCGCGGTGCCCTGGTCGGTCGCGAGGTCGGCGGCGACGCCCAGGACGTGCGCACCGGGCACGCGCTCGCGCACGTCCTCGGCGGCGCGCTGCGACGTCTCCTCCGACCGCCCGTTCACGACGACGCTCGCCCCGCACGCCGCGAGCGTCCGGGCGATCGCCAGCCCGATACCCTGCGCCGAGCCCGTGACGAGCGCCGTCCTGCCGTCGAGGTCGATCCTCATCCATGCCTCCCTCCACGTCGCGGGCACCACCGGTCGCGACCGGTCGGTGCCCTGGAGCTCCCACCGTGCCGTGCGCCGTCGGGCCGCGCCACCGCGGGCGACGCCGCGGGCGACGTCGCGAGCGCCGCCGCGGGCTGCGCCGCCGCGCGGACGGGCCGGAGCGGCGACCGTAGTCTGGGACGGTGAGCACCCCGACCGAGCACCCCGACTGGACCACGACCGGTTTCTCCACCCGCGCCATCCACGCGGGCCAGGACCCGGACCCGACGACGGGCGCCGTCGTCCCGCCCATCCACCAGGTGTCCACGTACAAGCAGGACGGCGTGGGCGGCCTGCGCGGCGGATACGAGTACTCGCGCTCCGCCAACCCGACGCGCACGGCGCTCGAGGAGGCGCTCGCTGCGGCGGAGTCCGGAGGCCTGGGCCCGACGGCGGACGGGTCGCCCGCAGCGCGCGGCTTCGCCTTCGCGTCCGGCCTCGCCGCGGAGGACACGCTCCTGCGCGCGGTGCTGCGCCCGGGGGACCACGTCGTGTTCCCGAACGACGCGTACGGCGGCACGTACCGGCTCGTCCACCGGGTCTTCGGGCCCTGGGGGATCGAGCACACCCCGGTCGACCTCACCGACCTGGCGAACCTCGACGCGGTGCGTGCCGCCGTCCGACCCGGGTCGACCAAGGTCGTGTGGGTCGAGACGCCGACGAACCCGCTGCTCGGGATCTCGGACATCGCTGCGCTCGCGGAGATCGCCCACGAGGCGGGCGCGCTGCTCGTCGTCGACAACACGTTCGCGACGCCGTACCTCCAGCAGCCGCTCGCGCTCGGCGCGGACGTCGTCGTGCACTCGACGACCAAGTACGTCGGCGGGCACTCGGACGTGGTCGGCGGAGCGCTCGTCGTCGCGGCGGGCTCCCAGCTCCCGGGCGGCCTCGTGTCGCCCGCAGGCGGGACCGACGTCGCGGGCGCGGTGGGGTTCCACCAGAACGCCTCGGGCGCCGTCGCCGGTCCTTTCGACGCGTGGCTCACGCTGCGCGGGCTCAAGACGCTCGCGGTGCGCATGGACCGGCACCAGGCCAACGCCGCGGCCGTCGCGGCGTTCCTCGAGCAGCACCCGGCGGTGACGCACGTGATCTACCCGGGGCTCGCGTCGCACCCGGGCCACGAGGTCGCGGCCCGCCAGATGAGCGGGTTCGGCGGCATGGTGTCGTTCCGCGTGGGCAGCGAGGCGACGGCGCTCGACGTGTGCGGGCGCACGCAGGTGTTCACGCTCGCGGAGTCGCTGGGCGGGGTCGAGTCGCTCGTCGAGCACCCCGGGCGCATGACCCACGGGTCGGTCGCGGGCACGGCGCTCGAGGTCCCGGACGACCTCGTACGCCTCTCCGTCGGCATCGAGGACGTCGAGGACCTGATCGCCGACCTCGACCGCGCCCTGTCCTGACCCGCACCCGCTTTCGCACCCGCGCCCTCGAGCGGGAGCTTCGGCTGTCGAGGTAGAGCCCTGGTCGCCGAGGTAGAGCCTTGGTCCAATGACCAGTGCTCTACGTCGGCGGGGTTCGCCGGTGGGGATCGTGCCGACGCGCGGTGCGGTCGACGGCATCCGGCGGGGCGCTCACCTAGTGTTGCGCTGTGAGCGCGCAGACCGACCAGCACGACCGTCCGGCCGGACCCGACCCGGCGCCCCTCCCGCCCGGCCCCGTCGGCGCGACCGCCGTCCCCGGTTCCGTCCGCTCGGCCGCGGCCTGGTCCTGGCGCCTGCTGCTCATCGGCGCGCTCGTCGCGGCGAGCCTGTGGGTGATCACGCAGCTCAAGGTGATCGTCGTGCCGATCGCCGTCGCGCTCCTGCTCACCGTGCTGCTCACGCCCGTGCAGCGGTTCTGCCAGCGCCGGCTCGGCATGTCGCGCGGGCTCGCGTCCGGGGTCGCGCTGCTCGGGCTGCTGCTCGTCGTCGCGGGGCTCGTGACGGTCGCCGGGCAGCAGATCGTCAGCGGGTTCCAGGAGCTGCGCGACCAGGCGGTCGAGGGCTTCGAGCAGTTCACCGCGTGGCTCGCCGACGGGCCGCTGAAGCTCGACTCGGTGACGCTCAACTCCTACGTCGACCAGGCGCAGTCGGCCCTCTCCGAGAACCAGAGCAGCATCGTCTCCGGTGCGCTGGGTGCCGCGACCACGGTCGGTCACGTCCTCGCCGGCGCCCTCATCGCGCTGTTCTGCACGTTCTTCTTCCTGCTCGACGGCCGGACGATCTGGTCCTGGGCCGTCGGCCTCCTCCCGCTGCGCGCGCGGGACCGCGTGCACCAGGCGGGGCGCCGGGGCATCATCACGCTGTCCGCCTACACGCGCACGCAGATCCTCGTCGCCGCCGTCGACGCCGTCGGCATCGGCATCGGCGCGGCGTTCTTCGTGCCGTCGCTCGCGCTGCCGCTGGCGATCCTCGTGTTCGTCGGCTCCTTCATCCCGATCGTCGGTGCCATCGTCACGGGGTCGATCGCGGTGCTCGTCGTCCTCGTCGCGCAGGGCTGGCCGCAGGCGCTGATCATGCTCGCGATCGTGCTGCTCGTGCAGCAGATCGAGGGCCACATCCTCCAGCCGTTCCTCATGGGCCACGCCGTCTCGCTGCACCCCGTCGCGGTGCTGCTCGTCGTCGCGGCGGGCAGCTTCGCCGCCGGCATCCTGGGGGCGCTGTTCGCCGTACCGATCGCCGCCGTCCTCAACACCGTGATCCTCTACCTGCACGGGCACGACAAGTTCCCCGAGCTGGGGACCGACGACCGTGTCGTCGTGCGAGGAAGTCCGCAGCCTCCCGTGATCGCGCGCGCCGAGGCCGACCTCGACGAGCCGGCCCGTCGCCGTCGGGCCGGAGACCGTCGCGCGGACCTGCACCGGGACCGGCGGCCCGACGAGGACTCGCCCGTCGCGAGCACCGAGGACGCCGGCGGCGCGCCCGCATGAGCGGTCCGGTCCACGTCACGCTCGACGACGTCCGGGACGCGGCGCGCCTGCTCGACGGCGTCGCGACGGTCACCCCCGTCCAGACCTCGCGCGCCATCAGCGAGGCGGCCGGTGTCCGCGTGCTGCTCAAGTGCGAGAACCTCCAGCGCGCGGGGTCGTTCAAGGTCCGCGGCGCGTACGTGCGCATGGCCCGGCTCTCGGCGGAGGAGAAGGCGCGCGGCGTCGTCGCGGCGAGCGCCGGCAACCACGCGCAGGGCGTCGCGTTCGCCGCGGGCCTCCTGGGCATCCGGGCCGTCGTGTACATGCCGGTGGACGCCGCCCTGCCGAAGGTCGCGGCGACCCGGCAGTACGGGGCCGAGGTCCGGCTCGTAGGGGAGGACGTCGACGCGACGCTCGCCGCTGCCTGGGCGGAGGCGCAGCGCACGGGCGCGGTGCTCATCCACCCGTTCGACCACCCTGATGTCGTCGCCGGGCAGGGGACGATCGCGCTCGAGATCCTCGAGCAGGTGCCCGACGTGCGGACCGTCGTCGCACCGCTCGGCGGCGGCGGGCTCGTCGCGGGGCTCGCGGTGGCGCTCGCGGAGGCGGCTCCGCACGTCCGCGTCGTCGGCGTGCAGGCCGCCCGTGCCGCGGCCTACCCGGCCTCCCTGGCGGCGGGCGAGCCGACGACGGCGCGCGTCGCCGCGACGATGGCCGACGGCATCGCGGTCGGCACGCCGGGCGACGTCCCGTTCGAGATCCTCGCCCGGCACGGGGTCGAGGTGCGCACCGTGACCGAGGAGGAGATCTCCCGCTCGCTGCTCATGGTGGCCGAGCGCGCGAAGCTCCTCGTCGAGCCGGCCGGGGCCGCGGGCGTGGCCGCGCTGCTCGCGGCGTCGCGCGCGCTGGACGTCACGGACCCGGCCACGGGTGTTGCGCCCCTCGAGGGGCCCGTCGTCGTCGTGCTCTCCGGCGGGAACGTCGACCCGCTCGTCCTGCTGCGCGTCGTGCGCCACGGCCTCGCCGCGGCGGGCCGGTACATCCAGCTCCAGGTCCTGCTCGACGACCGGCCCGGCGCGCTCGCCGGTCTGCTCGAGGTCATCTCCACGCTGCGCGGGAACGTCATGCACATCGACCACGACCGCACCGACGTCGGGCTCGCGATCGGCGAGGCGTGGGTGCGCATGCAGGTCGAGACGAAGGGTCCCGAGCACTGCGACGAGCTCGTCGAACGGTTGCGCGCCGAGGGCTACCGCGTCGAGCGGTCGGAGCGGACGTCGCCCGCCTGAGCCTGGGGTTCTCGCACGGGCTCGGCGAGATGCGACTCGTGGTCGCTCCGGCACGCTCGACGCCGACCACGTCTCGCATCTCGCGCGGCCGGCGAGAGCCGCCAGCGGTTCACGACCGCGGCCAGGACGGCGTCACGACGCGCGGCCGAGCGGCCACGTCCGGTGCGTCGGGTAGCTCCTCCGGGCGGACGCCGCGGTCGAGAAACGCCTGGAGCACGCGACTCTCCGTGCTGGGCCAGCGCCGCAGGACGTCGTGCGCGAACAGCACGATCACGCGCCAGCCCAGACGCTCGAGCTCCTCCTGGCGGGCGACGTCGTTGAGGCGCTGCGTCGCGGAGACGAGGTGGTGCGCGCCGTCGTACTCGACCGCGACCCGCAGTGCCGGCCAGCACAGGTCCGGACGGGCGACCCACCGGCCGTCGTCGTCGAAGACGTCCGCGCCGACGACCGGGCACGGGAACCCCGAGTCGACGAGCCGCAGTCGGAGCCGCGTCTCCATCGGCGAGTCCACGAACCGGCGCGACCGCCCGAGCGCCACGGCCAGCGACGTGGATCCTCGATGCCCCGACCACGCCGCGAGCCGTGCCTCGAGCAGCTCACGAGGGTAGGGCCGGCGTTGCCCGCGACCTCCGAGCAAGGCGTCCGTGACGACGACGAGGTCGCCCGGCCCGAGCAAGGCTCCGGGCAGCCGGCCGGCGACGAGGGCGCCGAGGTCGGCCCAGGTGCGGTCGGGCCGCGTGACACGAACCCCGTGCCGCACCGCGACGTCGGCCGGCGCCAGCCCGGTGTGGGAGGCGACGTGCCGGGCGTCGACGGGGCGCCGGCCGGCGGGGCCGGTCACGTGGACGGGACCGGTTCCTGTGACACCTCGCGGGAGCGGCAGATCCCACAGGGCGGCTGCGGTGGTGTGAGAGAACGCAGCCTCCTTCGGGAGGGCCAGCTGCACTGCCGCCGTCACGCTGCGGACGTCGTCGGCGAGGCGCGCGTCCATGCGCACACCGCGGATCGGTGCGTGCAGACGGGGCGAGCGCAGCTGGCGGCGGGACGCGCCGCGGGCGAGCGCGGTGGCGACGAGGAACGGAGGCTCGGGGAGGGGCGGCAGCACGTCGGACAGTGTGGCGTCGCCCGCCGGGCCGTGGTGGTCCGGAGCCGAGACTGTGGACGACAACGGCACCGGCCCACCGGAGCAGGGATCGAGATGCGAGAAGCGGTCGTCCGACGAGCGGCGCGAGCGACAACGAGTCGCATCTCAGGACGCGCGGCGCGGCCCAGGGGTACGACGTCGGCCCGGTACCCGAACGGGTACCGGGCCGTCGTGGCACGCGTGGGTGAGGGAGGTCCTCAGCCCTCGAACGGCTTCGCGCCGGTGATCTTCACGGCGATCTCGTTGCCGTTGGGCGCGGTGTAGCTCGTCGAGTCGCCGATCGACTTGCCGTCGATCGCGGCGCCGAGCGGCGACGTCGGCGAGTACACGTCGAGGTCGGTGGTCCCGGCGATCTCGCGCGAGCCGAGGAGGAACGTCATCTCGTCGCCCGCGACGACGGCGGTCACGACCATGCCGGGCTCGACCTTGCCGTCGTCCGGCGGCGTGCCGATCTGGACGTTGCGCAGCTTCTCGGTGAGCTCGCGGATGCGGGCCTCGTTCTTGGCCTGCTCCTCGCGCGCGGCGTGGTAGCCGCCGTTCTCCTTGAGGTCGCCCTCGTCGCGCGCGGCGGCGATGCGCTCGGCGATCTCGGTGCGGCCCTCGCCGGACAGGTGGGCGAGCTCGGCCTGCAGCCTGTCGTGCGCCTCCTGGGTCAGCCAGGTGACGGTGGTGTTGGTCACGGTTCGCTCCTTCCTTTCCATGGTCGACGGCCGCACCTCGGCGGCCGTGCAGGTGCGGGCAGCCGAGGCGCGAGCTCTCGCGGTGCGCCTGCCTGCCCGGGTCGGTGACGCTGCCCGGGTGGCAGCGCATGTGGCTGGTCTTCCGCGCGGTGCTCCGGTGCCCGACGGCGGTCGGCGCGTCGGTCTCGACGGCACGGCTCGTCCGGGCGCAGTCCTGCGCAGGAATCCCTCAGGATAGCAAAGGGCACCGACGAGCCCATGACGACGCAGGTCACGACGGCCGGGCGGACGGTCCTGGCGCGCTGCGAGAGGGCTGAGGGGTGGGCGAGAAGGGTCACTCCACGACGCGGCACGACTCGACGACGCCCGACGTCGCGAGCTCGGAGGTGCCGACGCTCACGGTCCAGCGCGACTCCAGGGTCTCCACGGGGCCGACCGTCACGTCGAGCGCACCCACCTGCGCGTGGCTCTCCGCGAGCGCATCGACGGTGCACTCCGCGGTCGTGCCGGGCTCCATGGAGACCTCGAAGGTCACGTCGACGCGCTCGGAGTCCACGACGTCGAACCCGACGAGCTTGTGCCGGACGGGCTCGCTCGCGACCCGGATGCCGATGGCGACGACGATCGCGAGCCCCACGACGGCGAGCGCGGCGATCGCGGCGATCGCCAGGCGTCGACGGCGCACGGTCGGCTCCGGTCCGTACCGTCCCGCGGGCGGCCGCGCGGGCGTGCCGGGGGCGGGCTGCGGGGCGGTGGTCTCGTTCGTCACGTCGGGTGTCCTGGTTCGGTGGCGCGCCCGTCCGCTGCTGTCGCGGTCGTCCTGCTGACGGCCGGGCCTCGGCCGCGGCGGGGTTCGTCAGCGGTGGGCGGGGTGGGGGATCATGGTCCTCGACCATCTTCGCAGAGCCCGGCAGGTGCCGTGGCACGGCCGGGACCCGACCGTGGCGCGCGCCCGGGCGCCTGCGCGGAGACGCACGACGTATCCCGGGAGGACCAGTGGCCGATACCACGGCCGGACCGACGCCCCGCCGCGACCACGGCGAGCAGGAGCCGTTGCGGCTCCTCGCCGTGCACGCGCACCCGGACGACGAGTCGAGCAAGGGGGCCGCGACCACGGCCCGCTACGCGGCGGAGGGCGTGGAGGTGCTCGTCGCGACCTGCACGGGCGGCGAGCGCGGCGACATCCTCAACCCGAGCTTCGGGACGGGCCCCGCGGACGTCGAGGGCATGCGGGCGCTGCGCCGCGAGGAGATGGCGGCGGCAGCGCGGGCGCTCGGCGTCCGCCAGCAGTGGCTCGGCTTCGTGGACTCCGGCCTGCCCGAGGGCGACCCGCTGCCGCCCCTGCCGGAGGGCTGCTTCGGCCTCGTCCCGCTCGAGGAGGCGGCCGCGCCTCTCGTCGAGCTGGTGCGCGAGTTCCGCCCGCACGTCATCACCACGTACGACCCGTCGGGCGGCTATCCCCATCCCGACCACGTGATGTGCCACCGGGTCGCGTTCGAGGCCTTCCACGCTGCGGGCGACCCCGACCGCTACCTCCGCGAGGGCGGCGCCGCGCCGTGGGCGCCGTTCAAGCTGTACTACAACCACGACTTCTCGATGAACCGCATCCGGACGCTGCACGAGGCGATGCAGGGTGCGGGCCTCGAGTCGCCGTTCGGCGACTGGGTCGAGTCCCGGTCCGCGCGGGAGATCCCGGAGCGCCAGGTCACGACGCGCGTGCCGGTCGCGCGCTACTACGCGCAGCGCGACGCCGCGCTCATCGCGCACGCGTCGCAGATCGACCCCGACGGCTTCTTCTTCGCGATCCCGCGCGACCTCGAGGTCGACGTGTGGCCGTTCGAGGAGTACGAGCTCGCGGAGTCGCGCGTGCCCGTCGACCTTCCCGAGGACGACCTGTTCGCGGGCGTGCGCGAGCGCGTCGGTACGTCGGGGAGCGCGGCATGAGCGCGACGACCGGGTCCCTCGGCGCGGGACCGCTCGACGGGAGCGTCCTCGACGCCGGGTCCCTCGGCACCGGAGCGGTCGACGCCGGGCTGCTCGACGGCGGGCTGCTCGACCTGGGTGTGCCGGGTACGGCGGCGCACGCCGGCGCGGGCGGGCCCGGGTGGGCCGCGGAGGTCGTCACGGAGACGGCGACCCCGAGCCCGTCCGACGACCCGCTGCGCGAGGACCTCGAGCCCACCGACGTGTCGCCCGGGCTCGCGGGGTTCCTCGCGATCTTCGCCGTCGCGCTCGCCGCGGTCGGGCTGTTCTTCGCGCTCTCGCGGCAGCTCCGCCGCATGCGGCACAACGCCGAGGTGCAGAACATCGGCCCGGACGGCCCGATCACGGGCGCGCCCGGCAGCGCGGGGCCGGACGACGACGGACCCGCGCCTGACGACCGGCCCGCCCTCGGCGACGGACCGGCACCGGGCGACGGCCGCGCACCGGGCGACGGCCGCGCACCGGGTGACGGCCGCGCACCGGGAGACGACGCGACGTCGGGCACGCCGCGGCGGGACGTCTGACGGTGACCGACGGCCTGCGCGTCACCCTCGGCCAGCTCGAGGTGTCGACGGACCATGCGGCGAACCTCGTCGCGGTGCGCTCAGCGTTCCGCGAGGCTGCGCGCGTCCACGCCGACCTCCTCGTCCTGCCCGAGTACGCTGCGGCGTTCGACCCCGGCGGGACGGGACCGGAGCACGCGGAGCCGCTCGACGGAACCTTCGTGACGGATCTCCGACGCCTCGCGCGCAAGCACGGGGTGGCGGCGGTCGCCGGGACGCTCCTGCCCGCGACCGCTCCCGGGAAGGCCGCCAACGCCGTCGTCGCGGTCGACGCGCAGGGCGAGCTCGCGGGCGTCTACCGCAAGGTCCACCTGTACGACGCGTTCGGCCACCGCGAGTCCGACCGGCTCGAGGCGGGCGACCCGTCGGCCGAGCCGCTCGTGCTGCGCCTCGGCGGTCTCACGTTCGGCGTCATGACCTGCTACGACCTGCGGTTCCCGGAGAGCGCGCGTCGCCTCGTCGACGCGGGCGCGGACGTCCTCGTGGTCCCGGCCGCGTGGGCGGCGGGCCCGCTCAAGGCCGACCACTGGCGCACGCTCGCCCGGGCGCGCGCGATCGAGAACACGGCCGTCGTGCTCGCGGTCGGGCAGGCCGGCAAGGGCGTGACGGGCCGATCTCTTTTGGTTGGCCCGGACGGCCAGGTCGGCCTCGAGCTGGGCGAGCAGGCCGAGCTGCGCAGCGCTGACCTCGACCCCGCCGCCCTCGCGGCCGTGCGCGAACAAAACCCCTCCCTCGCCAACCGCCGCTACGCCGTCGTCCCGCGCCCCTGACCACCCTGTCGGCTGCCGGCCGTCGGGTGCTGGTCGTGGTCGCGGCCCTCGACGCGCTGCGCCTGCCGGGCGTACGCGCGAGGTGCGATGCAGGACGAGGGGTGGTGCCGGACGAGGGGCGGCGGCGGGTCGTGGTGGGTCTGGCGGGAGCGGTCCGAGGAACGAGGACCGCGGATGGTAGACCCGTCGCCGCCCCTCGGGAGGCACCACCCCGAACCCACGCCGCGACCGACCACGGAACCACACCCGACCGGCTCAGCGAGCGGCGACCGCCGCCAGCGTGATCGCCGCGTAGTGGCACCCGAACCCGACCACGGTGAGCACGTGGAAGATCTCGTGGAACCCGAACCAGCGCGGGCTGGGGTTCGGCTTCTTGATGCCGTAGACGACGGCGCCCAGGGTGTAGGCGAGGCCCCCGATCGCGACGAGCCAGACGATCGCGGGCCCGTTCGTGGTGGTCCAGAACTGCGGCATGTAGCCGACGGCGACCCAGCCGAGCGCGACGTAGATGGGGACGTAGACCCAGCGGGGCGCGTCGAGCCACAGGATCCGGGCGAGGAGTCCGAGGAGGGCGCCGCTCCACACGATGATCAGCAGGATCGTGGCCGTGCGCTGGGGCAGGAGGAGGACGGCGAGCGGCGTGTACGTGCCCGCGATGATGAGGAAGATGTTGGAGTGGTCGGCGCGGCGGAGGATGCCCGCGACGCGGGGTGACCACGTCCCGCGGTGGTAGACGGCGCTCGTCCCGAACAGCAGGCACGCGGAGAGCCCGAAGATCGCGCAGGACACCTTGCCCGCGACGGGCGGGGCGATGGCGACGAGCACGATGCTGGCGACGAGGACGAGCGGGAACGTTCCGGCGTGGATCCAGCCGCGCAGCCGGGGCTTGACCGCCTCGGCGACCTGCGCGACGGCGTCGGTCACGGAGTCGCGCGCGTTCTCCAGCGGGCCCGTGGCGTGGTCGTCGGGCTGCGCGCGGCGGGGCGCGGGCGCGCCGGGGTCGGGTGCGGGGTCGCGGTCGGACGTCGCTCGTGCCACCGGTCCTCCAATGGTGTCGGTCAGCAGTCGGTCGGGGTGGTGCGGACGTGCTCGCCGCAGACCTACGCCATCGTAAGTTACGCAAGCGTAGGTTGATGCGCCAGGCATCGACCGCCGGTGTGAAGATCCTGGGCAGGGGGCCGTCGCCGCGACCCCACGGCCGTGGCCGCGGTGCGCCGAGGAGTACCGTGTGGCAGTCCGGTCGGCCGGACCGTCGCTCCGCGGCACCCTGCTGCCGACCATGACCAGACCACCCACCGAGCCCACCGCCGAGGAACCGTCGTGCGACTGCCCCATCCCGTCTACGGACTCTACGAGCGTCGCCTGGCCGCGTCTCTCTCGCGCGAGGGATTCCCGCGCCACGTGGGCGTCATCCTCGACGGCAACCGGCGCTGGGCGCGCTCGTTCGGCGAGACGGCCGCCACGGGTCATCGCCGCGGTGCGGACAAGATCGACGAGTTCCTGGGGTGGAGCGAGGACCTCGGCATCGAGGTCGTCACGCTCTGGATGCTCTCCACGGACAACCTCTCCCGCTCGCAGGAGGAGCTGTCGGCGCTCCTCGACATCATCGAGGACGCCGTCCGCGACCTCGCGCAGAGCGGGCGGTGGCGCCTGCGCGTCATGGGTCGGCTCGACCTCCTGCCCGAGCGCCTCGCGGCGGCGCTGCGCGAGGCCCAGCTGCGGACCGCCGCGGTGGACGGGCTGCAGGTCAACGTGGCCATCGGCTACGGCGGGCGGCACGAGATCGCCGACGCGGTCCGGTCCTACCTCCGCGAGCAGGCGGACGCCGGGGCGAAGCTCGAGGACCTCGCGGAGAACCTCGACGTCGAGCACATCGAGGAGCACCTGTACACCAAGGGGCAGCCGGACCCGGAGCTCGTCATCCGCACGTCGGGCGAGCAGCGCCTCGGCGGGTTCCTCCTGTGGCAGAGCGCGCACTCGGAGTTCTACTTCTGCGAGGCGTACTGGCCCGACTTCCGGCGCGTCGACTACCTGCGTGCGCTGCGGTCCTACTCCCAGCGTGAGCGTCGCCTCGGCCGGTGAGCCCCCGGCCGTCCCGGTAGGGTCGATGCGGATGCATCGACCGGAGGTGTCATGAGCGAGTCGGCCCGCGACGTCGGCAGTGCACGCCTCGCCGTCGAGACGTGGGAGTCGCTGTTCCGCGCCCAGGTCGCGCTCATGCGCCGCCTGCAGTCCGACCCCGTCTGGGACGAGCTGACGATGCGCGAGTACGACGTGCTCTTCTCGCTCACGAAGGGACCGCCCGACGGGATGCGGCTGCGCGACCTCAACGCGCTCATCCTCCTCAGCCAGCCGTCGCTCAGCCGCATGGTCGAGCGGCTCGAGCGCCGAGGCCTCGTGGACCGCTCGGTCGACCCCGGCGACGCGCGCGGCACGCTCGTACGCCTCACGCCGCTCGGCGTCGAGCGGCAGCGGGCGATCGGCCGCGCCCATGCGCGCGCGATCGCGACCTACGTCGGCGGAGCGCTGGACGACGCCGAGCTCGAGATCCTCGGCGCCCTGCTCGAACGGCTCCGCGCGGCGCAGGCGTCCATCCCGGCGGTGGGCCCGGGGTCCGGACCCCAGGCCGCGGGTGTGGCGGGAAACACGGTGGGCGAGCGCGCCGCCGACCCGGCCGCGACCGACCCGCCCGCATAGGATCGCCGCGTGTCCTCAGCGCCGAGCACCGAACCCGTCCGTCCCGCCGCGCGCGGGGAGAGCCCGCTGCGCGTCGTCGTCGCGCCCGACTCGTTCAAGGGCAGCCTGAGCGCCGTCGAGGTCGCCGACGCGGTCGCCGCCGGGGTGCGCAGCGTGGTCCCCGACGCCCGCGTCGTCGAGCTGCCGATGGCCGACGGCGGCGAGGGCACCCTCGACACGCTCCTCGCCGTGTGGGGCGTGCCCGCGCGCGAGGTGCAGACCGTCGACGCGATCGGGCGCCCGCACACCGCGCGCTACGGCGTGTCGGCCGACGGCCGCGTCGGCGTCGTGGAGCTCGCGGAGGCGAGCGGGCTCCCGCAGGTCAGCGACGTCGCCCTCCAGCCGCTGCACGCTCACACGCTCGGGACGGGCGCCGTGGCCGCGGCCGTCCTCGACGCAGGTGTCGAGGAGGTGATCGTGTGCCTCGGCGGCTCGGCCTCGACCGACGGCGGCGCGGGTCTTCTCACGGGGCTCGGGGCGCGGCTCCTCGACGAGGCGGGCGAGCCGGTGCCCGACGGTGGCGAAGGGCTCGCGCAGGTCGCGCACCTCGACCTCGCCCGCCTGCACCCCCGGGCGCGTGCGGTGCGGTGGCGGCTCGCGGTGGACGTGACGAACCCCCTGCACGGCGAGCGAGGGGCTGCCCACGTCTTCGGCCCGCAGAAGGGGGCGAAGGACGCCGACGTCACGTTCCTCGACGACGCGCTGCGCCGCTGGGAGGCGGTGCTCTCGCGGGAGACCGGCGCGTCGGTCGGGGAGCTCCCCGGCGCCGGGGCGGCCGGGGGCGTGCCCGCCGGGCTGGTGGCCGTCGTGGGCGCGGAGCTCGAGCCCGGGGCCCGGCTCGTCGCCGAGGCGATCGGGCTGCCCGAGGAGATCGGCAGCGCGGACCTCGTCGTGACGGGGGAGGGGTCCTTCGACTCGCAGTCCGTCCACGGGAAGGTCGCCGACGCGATCGGTGCGCTCGCCGCGCAGGCGCCCGGGCGACCGCCGGTCGTCGTGCTCGCCGGACGCGTGCTGCTCCCGGCGGACCAGGCCAGGGCCGCGGGGATCGCCGCGGCGTTCAGCATCGCGCCCGGCCCCATCGCGCTCGACGACCTGCTCGACCGCACCGCGTCGCGGCTCACGGACCTCTCCGCGACGGTGACGAGCCTCGTCCTGGCCGCGCGCGCCTGATCGGCCAAGATCGTCCTCGACCGCTCGTGGGTCGAGCACGAGGTTGCGCGCCCTCGAGAACGCGATGGATGTCGTATCCCGCCGCACGACGACTCTGATGTCGTGCTCGGCGGAAGGGGGTGGCTCAGCGCTTCGGCCAGTGCCACGCCGGCTGGTCGAGCAGACCCTCGCGGCCCACGACGACCGTCTCCCCCGACGCCTTCTCGAGCGCGACCTCCTGGAGATCGTCCGCGCCGGGCAGGTCGGCGGCGCGTGACGCTGTGCCCGACGCGGTGCCGGACGCGGTGCCTGACGCGCCGCCCGACGCCGCGGCGCGCCGGAGCACGTCGACGAGCGGCGCCGAGTGGGTCACCACGACGACCTGCGTGTCCCGCGCGGCGGCGTGGACGAGAGCGCCGAGCGCGGGCAGGAGCTCGGGGTGCAGGCTCGTCTCCGGCTCGTTGAGGACGAGCAGCGCGGGCGGTCGAGGGCTGAGCAGGGCGGCGACCCACAGCAGGTAGCGCAGCGTGCCGTCGGAGAGCTCGGTTCCGCTCAGCGGGCGCAGGAGGCCGCGCTGGTGGAACGCGAGCTCGAACCGGCCGTCGTCGGCGCGGACCTCGACCCGGGCGCCGGGGAACGCGCCCGTGACCGCGGCGTCGAGCTCGTCGGCCCGGCCGAGGTCGCGGATCGTCTCGAGCGCGGCGGCGAGGTCGGCGCCGTCGTGCGCGAGCACGGGCGTGCGTGTGCCGACCTGGACGGCGCGCGCGGGTGCCAGGGCGTCCGTGCGGAACTGGTCGTAGAAGCGCCACGACCGCAGCGTCTCGCGCACGGCGACGACCTCGGGTGCGCCCACGGGGTCGACGTGCTCGGTGAGCATGCTGTCGAACGTGCGGAGGCGCGCGGGCGACGTGACCCACGCGCCGTCGTCGTCCCGCAGACGTACCGCCGGCCCGCGCCGTTCGGCCTGGAGGGTCGCGGGGCCCAGCGTCGGGCCGGACCAGACGGCCTCGACCTTGATCTCGGGGTCGAGCGCGAACGCCGATCCGCCGTCCTGCGGGAGCCCGAGGTCGACGGCGTAGCCCAGCTCCGTCGGACCTACGCCCGCGAAGCCCAGCCGCACCGCGACGGGACCGGTGCGGAGGCGGCCCTGCAGGTCCCCGTCGCGCGTGGCGCGGGCGCCGTGCTCGGGCCCGGCCCACAGCGTCGAGCGCAGCCCGCCCTCGCGCGCGAGCGCCCCGACGGCGCCGTCGAGCGCGCCCTCGGCGAGCAGGCGCAGCGCCCGGTAGAGGTTCGACTTGCCCGTCCCGTTCGCCCCCGTCACGACGGTGACCCGCCCGAGCGGCAGCACGACGTGCCGCAGCGAGCGGTACCCCTCGACGGCGACGGTCCCGATCATGCCGCTGCTCCGGTCATGCGCAGGACCCTAGGCGGCCCCACCCACCTCTCCTCCCGCTGAGTGCTGGGTATTTGTCGTCGTAGGAGGCCCGGGACGACAAATACCCAGCACTCAGCGGCCGGGGTGGTCAGTCCGTGATCGCGAAGGCGTCGATCTCGACGAGCATCTCCTCGCGCGGCAGGCCGGTGAACACCGTGGTGCGGCTCGGCAGGACGCCGTTCGTGGTGTGGGCGGAGACGAACGCGCCGTACGCCTCGTTCATGACGGGGAAGTCCTCGCGCTTCGTGAGGTAGACGCGCAGCATGACGACGTCGTCGAACGTCGCGCCCGCTGCCTCGACGATGGCCCGGACGTTCTCGAGCGTGCGCGTCGTCTGGGCCGCGACGTCGCCCGGGTACAGGTACTCGTTCGTCGCGGGGTCCACCGGGCCCTGGCCCGACACCTGGACGAACGGACCCTTGCGCACGCCCTGGTGGAACGTGTGCGCCGGGGCGGGGGCGTCGGGGGTCGAGACGGCGGTCTTCTGGGTGCTCATGCGGGTCCTCCGGATGTCATGGCTGTCGGGCGTGTGTCGTGGATGAGGGGCGCGACGGCCCGTGTGCCGGGCCGGCGACGGTCAGAAGTCCGTCGTGACGAGGTCGACGACCTCGTCGCCGCGCACGACGGCGGCGACGTGCCAGCGGTCGAGCGTCGTGCACGGGTGGGAGATGCCGAACCCGATCACGTCGCCCGGCCGCACGTGCGCCGTCAGGGGCGAGTCCACGGACGGGTCGAGCGTGAGGTACAGGTGCTGGTCGTTGAGGGCGGTGACCTGCGCGCCGGCGAGGTCGCGGGCGGGCCGCAGCTCGCCGTCGTCGCCGAGGGAGCGCAGCACGAGGGCGACGGGCAGGTCGATGTCGAACGACACGTCCCGACGCCCGACGCCGCAGATCACCAGCCCCGGCTCCGGCACGGAGAGCACCTGTCCCCAGACCGTCGCCGCGGCGTGCAGGGGCTCGGCCCCGGGGATGCGGCTCCACGGGTCCATGCGCGCGCAGAACCCGTGGTCGTGCGTGAGGTAGGCGCCCGAGCGCACGACGACGCGCACGTCGCGGTCCGGGACGCTCGCCTCGTCCGTCCCGCCGCCGGTCTCGGCGGACGAGAGCGGGCCGGGCAGCTCGGCGAGCACGACGTCGAGGAACGAGCTGCCGCCCGCCGACAGCACGAGCGGCTCCGTGACCCCTGCCAGCCCGGCCCGCACGAGCGAGCTCCCGACCTCCCGCAGGTGGCGGCACCACGCGGCGACGGCGGCCAGCTGCTCGGTGCTCGTGCCGCCGGCGACGGAGCCCTCGTAGCCCGCGGCGCCGAGCAGGCGCAGCCCGGTCGCGTGCACGGCCCGCGCCACGTCGAGCGCCTCGACGTCGTTGCGCACGCCGGTGCGGCCGCCGGCGACGCCGATCTCGACGAGCACGCCGAGACGCGACAGGACCTCGGCGTCCGCGCCCGCGAACGCCCGGGCGAGCAGATCGACGCCGCGGGTCGAGTCGACGTACAGCCACACCTCGAGCGGTCCGCGACCCACACCGGCCGCCTCGAGCTCGCGGCGCAGCCACGCGAGCTCGCGCGGGTCGACGAGCTCGTTAGCGAGGAAGATGCGCTCGCTGCCCCAGTCGCGCACGGTCCGGAGCTGGCCCGGCGTCGCCACCGTCGCACCCCAGGCGCCGACCGCGACCTGGCGTGCGTACAGCCCGCGGGACATCGCCGTCTTCACGTGGGGCGCGTGCTCGACGCCGCGCTCCGCGCACAGGCGCGCCACGAGGCCGACGTTGTGGTCGAGCGCCGCGTCGTCGAGCGTGAGGAGAGGCCACGAGAAGCGGTCGTCCGTGACGCGAGGGGCGCGCGGTGCGGTGCCGTCGGCGTGGTCGGCGGTCACGGGCGCGAGCACCTCCGCGACCGTCGCGGGCGCGTCGAGCCGCAGGCCCTTCGTCCGCGGCCCGACGACGTCGCCCGCCCACGCGCGCAGGTCGCCCGGTGCGTTTCCGGTGGTCATGCGGTGCTCCTCTGGTCGGCTTCACGGTCGGGGACGACCCGGCCCGGACGTGGACGCAAAGGTCGTCCCGGGGTCGCGTCCGCCAGGGCGCCACCCACCAGGACCGGCACGCCCGCCACGAGCACGTCGTCGATGCCCGACGCCGGCACGCGCGGCCGCTCGTACGTCGCCTCGTCCTGGACCCGGTCCGGGTCGACGAGCGCGACGTCGGCGACCGCTCCCGGCACCAGGGTCCCGCGGTCGGCGAGGCCGAAGCGTCGCGCCGGGGCGGTGGACAGGTGCGTCGTGGCGTCGTGCCACGTCCAGTCCCCGAGCGTACGCACGTGCTCGGCGAGGAAGCGCGCGAAGGCGCCCCAGCCGCGCGGGTGCGGGCGACCCCCTCCGCCGAGGGGCGCGTAGATCGCGTCCGACCCGCCGACGTGCGCGGGATGCCGGAGCAGCGCGCGCACCGACTCGGGGGAGTTCGTCGGGGGCTGGGCGAACACGCAGCTCGCGCGCAGCCGTGTGGCGACGAGGAGCCGGACCGCGGCGTCGGCGGGGGAGAGGCCGAGCCGGGCCGCGACCTCGGGCAGGGCGAGGCCCTCCGTCCAGGCGAGATCCTGTCCGGTCCCTGCCGGATCTGCTGACTTGTCGGTCCGCTCCGGTGCGCCGGCCGCGGCCCCGGTGGGGACGGCGGCCATCGTCACGCGCGACCAGAGGTCGGCGAGCCCCGGGAAGTGCTCGCGGTGGAGGCGGTCGAGGACGGCCGGGTCGCGCAGAGCCGCGACGGTCGCGTCGGGGTCGGCGATCGGGAGCCACGTCGGCAGCGACACCATGGACAGGATGGAGCAGCCCCGCAGGTAGGGGTAGGAGTCGAAGGTGACGTCGAGCCCGGCGGCGTGCGCGTCGTCGACGTAGCCGAGGAGCTCGGCGGCGGGGCCGTGGTAGTGCGACACGTGCGTCGCGACGCCCGCGGCGCGCGCGATCCGGACGAGCTCGGCGAAGGCCGGCCCCGCCCGGTCCTCGTACCCGCGCATGTGGGACACGTGCGGCAGGCCGCGCGCCGCGACGACACGGGCGAGCGCGACGAGCTCGCCCTCGTCGGCGTACGCGGCCGGGACGTACTCGAGGCCGGTCGACATCCCGAGCGCGCCGTCGTCGAGGGCCGCATCGAGGAGCGCGACCATGCGGTCGAGCCCGGCGGGCGTCGCGGCGCGCGCCTCGGCGCCCAGGACGGCGTACCGGATCGTGCCGTGCGGGGCGAGGTACCCGACGTTCACGCGCGTGGTGCCGTCGTACGTGGCGAGCAGGTCGCCGACCGACCCGCCGCGGAACGTCGGGTGCTCGCCGTCGATCGCCGCGAAGTACGCGCTCGCCCAGGCCTGGGCGTCGTGCGGAGCGTCCGCCGGAGAGGGTGCGTGGCCGACGCCGTCCTGGCCGACCACGATCCCCGTGATGCCCTGGCGCAGCATCGCGAGCTGGACGTCGTCGTCGAGGACGGCGGCCGCACCGTGTACGTGGGCGTCGAGGAACCCCGGGAGCGTGAGGCGACCGTCGGCGTCGAGGACGCACGCGCCGTCGGGCAGCGCTGTCGCGCGGCTGGCCGGGGAGACGGACGTGACGCGACCCGCGGACGCGAGGACGTCGACCGGGCCGGACAGCCCGCCGTCCGGCACCGGCAGGCGTGCGCCCCGCACGACGAGCGGCGCGCCGGGAGGGACGGCAGAGGACCGGGCCGTCGGGCTCACGCCGGACCCCCGGCGGTCTCGTCCCGGTCCTCGACCCAGCCGCCGACGCCGCGCAGCCCGCCCGCGGCGAGCTCGGTCGCGAGGTCTCGCGGCCAGCCGTGCACGCCCGGTCGCGTCTGCCACGGGTGCGGGCCGTCGAGCGGCCGGTGCTCCACGCCGTATGCGGCGAGGCGTGGCAGGTGGTGGGCCTCCAGGCGCTCGCGGAACTCGCGCGAGGCGTCCGACCCGACGGTCCGGTCGACGGCGGGGGACCACAAGACCTCGGCGAACGCCGCGAGCCGGGGGAACGCGGCGTAGTCGACCCGCCGCACGGAGTCCAGGTGCTCGCTCCACAGCTGCGCCTGCCCGCCCAGAAGCGTTCCGGGCGCCGCTCCGTCGGGACCCGCGGACGACGACGAGGGCGCGTCGAGACCCGACGGTAGCGGTTCGAACGCGTAGACGTCGTCGAGGGTGCGCAGGAAGCCCACGGGGATCGGCTCGTCGGGGCCGTCGCCCTCGCGGTGGTCGAGGTACACGACCTGCTCGGGCGCCATGACGACGTCGTGGCCGGCGGCGAGCGCGTCGGCACCCGCGGCCCAGCCGCGCCACGACGTCACGACGACGTCGCGCGGCAGCGCCGGCCCGAACCCCTCGTCCCACACGACCGCGCGGCGGCCCCGCGACGCGACGTGCTCCGCGAGGCGCGCGAGGAACCAGCCGTGCAGGTCGGCGACGTCGTCGAGCCCGAGGTCCGCGGCGCGCGCGACGATCGCCGGGTTCTCGCGCCACAGCGTCGTCGGGACCTCGTCCCCGCCGAGCGCGACGAACGGTGCGTCAAAGATCTCCAGCACCTCGTCGAGCACGTGCCGGAAGAACTCGAGCGACTCGTGGGACGGGTCGAGGACCTCGGTGCTCACGCCCCAGGTCGTGCGGACCTCGTGCGGCTGCTTGCGCGTGCCCAGCTCCGGGTACGCCGCGACGGCCGCCTCGACGTGACCGGGGACGTCGATCTCCGGGACGATTGTGACGCCGCGCTCGCGCGCGTACGCGACGATCTCGCGCAGGTCGTCCTGCGTGTAGCACCCGCCGTGCGGTCGACCGTCGAAGACCCCCGCCCGCCACGTCCCGACACCCGACTCGCGCCGCCACCCGCCGACCTCGGCGAGCCGCGGATAGCGCTCGATCTCCACGCGCCAGCCCTGGTCGTCCGTGAGGTGTAGCTGGACGACGTTGAGCTTGTGCGCCGCGGCGAGGTCGACGAAGCGCAGGACGTCGGCCTTTGGCAGGAAGTGCCGCGCGACGTCGAGCAGCACCCCGCGCCACGCGAACCGGGGGTGGTCGGTGATCGTGACGTGCGGCAGCGCGAGCTCTCCGGGGCGGACGACGGCGCGGCGGAAGGCCGCCGGGCCGGCGAGCTGACGCAGGGTCTGGGCGGCGGCGTGCGCGCCGTCGAGGTCGGCGGCGTCCACGCGCACACCGGTGTCGTCCACCGTGAGCCGGTAGCCCGACGGCGGCAGGTCACCGTCGACCGCGAACCGCACCGACGCGGCGGTGCCGGTCGGGCCCGGTGCGGCCGCGCCGTCGGGCAGGGGGACGAGATCGAGGCCGAACGCGTCCTCGGTGACGCGGCGCCACCACCGCGCCGCGGGCCACAGCGCGGGATCGTGGGCGACGACGCTGCCCGAGGGAAGGGCCACGACACCCGGGGAAGGCGAAGGCGTCACCGACGCCGGGCGGGGGACCAGCCCTTGCGACATTTGGAAGGACACCGAACGAGCCTAACGGCACCCTCCGGACGGGCGAAACCGGTGTCGCCGGACCGCGGTTCAGCCTCAGTCGCCGAACCCCGGGTCATCGGGCGCGCAGCGCGGTTCGTGCCGCACAACCCGGGGTTCGGCAACGGCAGCCGCAGCGACGGCGCCACACCTCTCGCCGACGGCCGCGCAAGAAGTTCGTCGCGGCGCGGTCGTTCACGCAAGTGGCTTGCGTGCGGGCGTATAGTCGGCGACATGTCGAGACGTCTGGCCGAGGTCGCCACGAAGGTCGGAGTCAGCGAGGCCACGGTGAGCCGCGTGCTCAACGGCAAACCGGGCGTCTCCCAGGCCACGCGCGACGCGGTGCTCACCGCGCTCGACGTCCTGGGCTACGAGCGCCCGACCAAGCTGCGCGGCGAGCGCGGACGCCTCGTCGGGCTGGTGCTCCCGGAGCTCGTCAACCCGATCTTCCCGGCGTTCGCCGAGGTCATCGGGGGTGCGCTGGCCCAGCAGGGCTTCACGCCCGTGCTCTGCACGCGCACCGCCGGCGGCGTCACCGAGGCCGAGTACATCGACCTGCTCCTGGGTCAGCACGTCTCGGGCGTCATCTTCGCCGGCGGGTTCTACGCCGAGCGCCAGGCGGACCACGCGCACTTCCGGCGCCTCGAGACGCTCGGTCTGCCCGTCGTCCTCATGAACGCGTCGATCGAGGACCTCGACTTCCCGCGCGTCTCGTGCGACGACCTCGTCGCCATGAACCAGGCGCTCGGCCACGTGTTCTCGCTCGGGCACGAGCGCGTCGGGCTGCTGCTCGGGCCCGCGGACCACGTGCCGTCGGAGCGCAAGCTCGCTGCGGCGCAGTCGTTCGCGGAGCGCAACGGGCTCCGGCTCGACCCGGCGCTCGTCGCGCACAGCCAGTACTCGCTCGAGAGCGGGCAGGCCGCGGCGAACCGGCTGCTCGAGGCCGGCGCGACGGCGATCGTGTGCGCGAGCGACCCGTTGGCGCTCGGCGCGATCCGTGCCGTGCGCCGCGCGGGGCTCGACGTGCCGACCGACGTGTCCGTCGTGGGCTACGACGACTCGAACCTCATGAACTCGACCGACCCGGCGCTGACCACGGTGCGCCAGCCCATCGAGCCGATGGGTCGCGCTGCGGTCGACCTGCTCGCGAGCATGATCGCCGGCGCCGACGTGTCGCGCGACGAGCTGCTGTTCGAGCCCGAGCTCGTCGTGCGGCGGTCGACGGCGGCGGCCCGCTCGACCGGGCGCGAGCCGATCGCGTCGTAGCGCCGCCCGCTCGCCGCACTCGCCGCACTCCGCTCCGCCTCAGGCGGCCGGTCCCCGGACCGGCCGCCTCGTCGTCGACCCACCGGGGTTCCCGCGCGAACCCCGGGTTGCGCGGCCATCGGCGCCGTGAGAGCGCAACAACCCGGGGTTCGGCACCGAGCCGGTCACCTCCTCTGCGGTCGTCGCAAGGGGCCGTAGTCCTCTCGACGTCAAGAGATCGCATTTCGATAACAGAGATGTCAGGTTCTTGCGCTGATCCTGTCGTCTAGTTACTGTCATCCTCGACGACGCAGTCACCGCCCCGCGGACGACGGTCGTCCCGACGCCAGGAGACCGGCGACGGCGGCACGCAGCACGGCACCCGCACAGCAGCGGGAGCGCCGACCAGGAGGAAGAGGACCCGGTGAGCATGGATCAGCCCGGCCAGGAGTGGTGGCGCAGCGCGGTCATCTACCAGGTCTACGTGCGCAGCTTCGCGGACGGGAACGGTGACGGGACGGGCGACCTCGCGGGCGTCCGGAGCCGCCTGCCCTACCTGCGCGACCTCGGCGTCGACGCCATCTGGTTCACGCCCTGGTACGTCTCGCCGCTCGCCGACGGCGGGTACGACGTCGCGGACTACCGCGCGATCGACCGGCAGTTCGGCACCCTCGCCGAGGCCGAGCAGCTCATCGCGGAGGCGCGCGAGCTCGGGATCCGCACGATCGTCGACGTCGTCCCCAACCACGTCTCCTCGGAGCACGAGTGGTTCCGCGCCGCACTGGCCGCAGGTCCCGGCTCGCCGGAGCGCGAACGGTTCTGGTTCCACCCCGGCACGGGCGAGGACGGGGCGGGGATCCCGACGCACTGGGTCTCCGAGTTCCAGGGCTCCACCTGGACCCGCACGACGAACCCCGACGGCACGCCCGGCGAGTGGTACCTGCACGTCTTCGCTCCCGAGCAGCCCGACCTCAACTGGAACCACCCCGACGTGCGGCGCGAGCACGAGGAGATCCTGCGCTTCTGGTTCGACCGGGGGGCCGCGGGCATCCGCATCGACTCGGCCGCGCAGCTCGTCAAGGACCCGGCGCTGCCCGACGTGGTCCCCGCCCACCCGGCGCCCGGCGAGCACCCGCACGTCGACCGCGACGAGCTCCACGACATCTACCGCGCGTGGCGCGCGGTCGCCCAGTCCTACGACGAGCCGCGAGTCCTCATCGGCGAGGTGTGGCTCGCGGACCGGGCCCGCTTCGCCCAGTACCTGCGCCCGGACGAGATGCACACGGCGTTCAACTTCGACTTCATGGCCCGCCCGTGGGACGCCAAGGCGCTGCGCGAGTCCGTCCAGACGACCCTCGACGCCCACGCCCCGGTCTCCGCGCCGGCCACGTGGGTCCTGTCCAACCACGACGTCACCCGTCCGGTGACGCGCTACGGGCGCGAGGACAGCTCGTTCGCCTTCCTCAGCAAGCGCTTCGGCACGCCGACGGACCTGGCCACCGGCCGCCGTCGGGCACGGGCCGCGGCCCTGCTCACCGCAGCGCTGCCGGGCTCGCTCTACGTGTACCAGGGCGACGAGCTCGGCCTGCCCGAGGTCGAGGACCTCCCGCTCGACACGATCCAGGACCCGATGCACTTCCGCTCGGACGGCGTCGACCCCGGCCGTGACGGCTGCCGGGTCCCGCTCCCGTGGACGCGGGGCGGGACCACGTTCGGGTTCGGGCCCGACGGCGGCGCCCCGGCCTGGCTGCCCCAGCCCGCCGGGTGGGGCGAGTCGTCCGTCGAGGCCCAGGAGCACGACGACGCGTCGATGCTCTCCCTCTACCGTCGCGTGCTCGCGGCCCGCCGGGCCGAGCGCGCGCTGCACGGCGAGACGTTCCGCTGGCTCGACACCCTCGGTGGCGTCGTGCTCGGCGACGACGTGCTCGCGTTCTCCCGGGGGGACGTCGCGTGCGTCGTCAACCTCGGCACCGAGGACGTGCCGCTGCCCGCCGGCTCGCACGTCCTCCTCCGCAGCGAGCCGGACGAGGGCGACGACGCACCCGCCCGGCTCGTGACCGACACCGCGGTGTGGCTCCGGCTCTGAGCACCCAGCCCCAGCAGACCGGCCCCACCGCACCAGCACCACCGCACCCCGCACGCACCCAGCACACCCAGCACACCCAGCACCACCGGACACAGGAGTGACGATGAAGTCCACACGTCAGGCGATCGCCCTCACCCTCGCAGGGGCGCTCGCGATCAGCACGCTCGCCGCGTGCTCGAGCAGCGGCTCGGGCGACGAAGACGGCGGTGAAGGCACGGACGGGGACGGGAAGGTCACCCTCAAGGTGGTCTCCCTCCTCCCGGGCTCGGAGCAGGAGGCGATCGACGCCTTCAACGCGCAGGTCGAGGAGTTCGAGGCCGCGAACCCGGACATCGACATCGTGCCGGAGGAGTACGAGTGGAAGGCGACGACGTTCGCCCCCCAGCTCGCCGGCGGCACGCTGCCGGACGTCTTCGAGATCCCGTTCACCGACGCCAAGACGCTCGTCGAGAACGGCCAGCTCGCGGACCTCGACGAGCAGTTCCGCACGCTGCCCTACGCGGACAAGTTCAACCCGGCCATCATCGAGGCGGGCACCGGCTCCGACGGCCACGTCTATGCGATCCCCGCGAAGAACGTGTACGGCGTCGGCCTGCACTACAACCGCCAGCTCTTCGAGTCGGCCGGTCTCGACCCCGACAAGCCGCCGACGACGTGGGACGAGGTCCGCGAGTACGCGAAGAAGATCTCGGACGCCAACGAGGGCGTCGCGGGCTACATGCAGATGTCGCAGAACAACACGGGCGGCTGGCAGCTCACGGTCAACTCGTACGCCCGCGGCGGTCGTGTCCAGGAGGTCGCCGACGACGGCACCGCGACGTCGACCCTCACGAACGACGGGACCAAGGACGCGCTCGAGTGGCTCCAGGCCATGCGCTGGGAGGACAACTCCCTCGGGAGCAACTTCCTCCTCGACTGGGGCACCATGAACCAGGCGTTCGCGGCGGGCCAGGTCGCGATGTACACGTCGGGCTCCGACGTCTACACCGCGCTCGTGCAGACGAACGCGATCGACCCGGCCATGTACGGCCTCGCCGCGCTCCCGCTCGAGGGCGACGACGCCGGTGTCCTCACGGGCGGCACGCTCGCCGCGATGCCGGCGGACGTCGAGGAGTCGAAGAAGGCGGCCGCGATCAAGTGGATCGACTTCTTCTACCTCGCCAAGCTCGTCGACGAGGACCGCGCCGTCGCGGACGCCGAGACGCTCGTCGCGAACGACCAGCCCGTGGGCACGCCCGTCCTGCCGATGTTCTCGCAGGAGCAGTACGAGCAGAACCAGGAGTGGATCGCCGACTTCGTCAACGTGCCGCTCGACCAGATGACGAGCTACACCGACACGATGTTCGACCTCCCGCTCGTCGGCGAGCCGTCGCAGAAGACGCAGGAGATCTACGCCCTGCTCGACCCCGTGGTCCAGGCCGTCCTCACCGACGAGAACGCCGACGTCGACGCGCTCCTCGAGGGCGTGAACGAGGAGGCTCAGGCCCTGCTCGACCAGGGCTGACCCGCCCGGTCGGCCACGGGCCGACCGACCCGGTCCGGCCGGTGGCGCCCCCCACCGGCCGGACCGTACCCCGCCGGTGCCCGACGACGGGACGCACCTCCCGTCGTCGGGCACCTCCACCGCACCCGAAGGACATTCCGTGACCGCCACCACCGCACCGCCGCCACGGTCCCGCGCGACGCACGCGCGGACCGAGAGCGCCCCACCCGCCGGCCCTGCCGGCCGGCGTCGCAGCCCCGTGACGTGGCTGCGCGGCGGCGGCCTGCACAACCTGGTCTTCCTGCTCCCGCTGCTCGTGATCTTCGGGCTCTTCTCGTGGTTCCCCATCGTGCGCGCGGTGGTCATGAGCGTCCAGGAGACGAACCTCGTGAGCGACCCGACGTTCGTCGGGCTGGACAACTTCCGCCAGGTGCTCGCCGACCCGCTGCTGTGGACGGCGGTGCGCAACACGCTGTACTTCGCGTTCCTCGCCCTGCTGTTCGGGTACCCGATCCCGCTCGTCGCGGCGGTCCTCATGCGCGAGGTGCGCCGCGCGCGCGGCCTGTACTCGGCGCTCGCGTACCTCCCGGTCGTCGTGCCGCCCGTCGTGGCGGTCCTGCTGTGGAAGTTCTTCTACAACGGCAGCCCGACGGGCGTGTTCAACACGATCCTCGGCTGGGTCGGACTCGGTCCCTACCCCTGGTTGCAGGACGCGTCGACGGCGATGCCGTCCCTCGTGCTCGCGGCCACGTGGGCCGGTGCAGGCGGGACGATCATCATCTACCTCGCCGCCCTCACGAGCGTGCCGCCCGAGCTCTACGACGCCTCCGAGGTCGACGGCGCGGGGCTGTGGCGCAAGATCTGGCACGTGACGCTCCCGCAGCTGCGCGGCGTCCTGTTCATCACCCTCATCCTGCAGATCATCGGCACCGCGCAGGTCTTCCTCGAGCCGTACCTCTTCACCGGCGGCGGGCCCAACAACGCGACGCTGACCGTGCTCCTGCTGATCTACCGCTACGCCTTCCAGAACAGCCTCGGCGGCGACTACGGCGCCGCGACGGCCCTCTCGCTCATGCTCGCGGCCGTCCTGGCCGTCTTCTCGCTGATCTACTTCCGGCTCACCCGGTCCTGGAGCACGTCATGACCCTCTCACCCACCGACAACCCGAGCGAGATCGGCGTGGTCTCCCAGGACTCCGCGGTCGCCGCCGCGGCATCCTCCGGAGCTGCCGCGACCGGCGCAGACCCCGACGACGCGGGGCGCCGCGCGGCCGACGCGAGCCGCTCCCGCCGCGAGGCGGAGCAGAGGCGCCTGCGCGTCCGACGCCGCAGGGCGCTCGACGGTGTCGAGGACCGCGGCGCGCTGTCCCAGGCGGACTGGCGCCGCCCGGGGATCCGGTGGGGGATGGGCTCGACCCACGTGCTCCTGCTCGTGGCCCTCGTGATCGCCGGCCTGGGGCCCATGCTGCTCCTCGCCAAGTTCGCGGTGACCCCGACGCAGGACATCCTCCGGACGCCGATGGCGATCTTCCCGAACGGCATCGCGTGGGACAACCTCGACAAGGCCTGGAACGACGTCCAGGTCAGCCGCTACTTCCTCAACACGATCTGGCTCGCCGTCGGGTCGTGGGCGGCGCAGATCCTCGTCGCGACCACGGGAGGGTACGCGCTGTCGGTCCTGCGGCCCCGGTACGGCAAGGTCGTCCAGGCGCTCGTGCTGTCGACGATGTTCGTGCCGGCGATCGTGCTGCTCGTGCCGCTGTACCTGACGATCCTCGACCCGCCGCTGCTCGGGCAGTCGCTCGTCAACAGCTTCTGGGCCGTCTGGCTGCCCGCCGGCGCGAGCGCGTTCAACGTGCTCCTCGTGCAGCGGTTCTTCGACAGCCTCCCGCGCGAGGTGTTCGAGGCGGCGCGCGTCGACGGCGCCGGGCCCTACCGGCTCTTCTGGTCGATCGTGCTGCCGATGTCGAGGCCGATCATCGGGGTCGTGTCGGTGTTCGCGGTCATCGCGGCGTGGAAGGACTTCCTCTGGCCGCTGCTCGTGCTCAAGGACCCAGCCATCCAGCCGCTGTCGGTGCGCCTGCCGTCCATCGAGGCGACGACGGACCTCGGGGTGTTCCTCGCCGCGCTCGCGATCTCGACGCTCATCCCGGTGGCGCTGTTCGTCGTCTTCCAGCGCATGTTCCTCCAGGGCGCCGGTCTCGGGGGAGCGGTCAAGGGCTGACCCGGGCGCCGAGCCGCGCCGGCCCTGCGCGGTGGTGTGCCGAACACGGGGTTGGCGACCGGATCTCCGAGATTCCGGTGGCCAACCCCGTGCTCGGCGGTCGCCAGGCCCGTGTTCGGCAGTTCCGTGCGCCGCGCCCGACGGCGGGGCTCGCCGACGCGGGCGGCTCACCTCACGGTCGGCCCGGCCGAGCAGGGGACGAGCCCCGGCCGTGGGCCCGGCCGAGCGGTGAGCAAGCTCAGCCGCGAGCCCGGCCGAGCGGTGGACGAGTCTCAGCCGCGGCCCCTGCCCTGCATCGCCCGCAGGACCGCGTCGTAGACGTCGGTGTTGCGCTGCGCACCAGTGAGGCGCTCGGCACCGGGACCTTGCGCCGTGAGCGGCGTCGCCTCGCCCGTGTGGCCGCCCGTCGTCCAGTCGACGGTGAACTGCAGGTCGGAGCCCGCGAGGTCGAACGGGCCGTCCTCGGCGGTCGCGCCCTCGCCGCCCTCGTCCGCGTCGTCGACGTTCTCGATGGCGAGCCCGCCGGTGGCGTGGTCGCCCACGACGAGCACGAGGGTCCCGCGGTTCCTCTCGGCGAAGTCGATCGCGAGCGCGACCGTCTCGTCGAGCGCCTGCCCCGCCTGGATCGTGCGTGTCGCGTTGCTGCGGTGCGCGAACTCGTCCACGGCCTCCTCCTCGACCACGAGGAAGAACCCGTCGCGGTCGCGGGAGAGGGTGTCGAGCGCCTTGGCGGTCATGTCGACGAGCGGCACCTCGGGCTCGTACAGGTCGCCCTCGCCCTCGTTGCGCTGCTCGAACATCTCCTCGTTGGCGAACAGGCCGAGGAGCTTGCCCCGACCCGCCGCGTCGAGGCCCTCCGCGTCGCTCACGTACGTGTAGCCGAGCTGCTGCGCGCGCTCGACGAGGTTGCCCTCCGTGCTCTTGCTCTGCTCGGTCGGGTCCTTGGGTGGGTTGTCGGGCCAGGCGCCGGGGTCGCCCGCGGGCAGCCACCAGTCCTCGCCGCCGCCGAGGATGACGTCCGGCCGGGAGCTCTCGAGGAACTGCCGGGCGATCTCGCTCTGGTCGCCGCGGTCGGGCACGTGCGCGCCGAACGCGGCGGGCGTCGCGTCGGTGACCTGCGCCGTCGTCACGAGGCCCGTCGCCTTGCCGCGCTCCCGGGCACGCTCGAGGAGCGTCGGCACGGGGTTGCCGTCGGCGTCGACCCCGACCGCGCCGTTGTAGGTCCGCACGCCCGACGCGAACGCCGTCGCGCCGGCGGCCGAGTCGGTCACGGCCTCCTCGGGGTCGGCTGAGTCGGTCGTCGTCCAGCCCGCGTGCTCGAGCGAGTCCATGGCGAGCTGCCCGTCCTTGCCGACCGTGGCGAGCCGGATCAGCTCACGGTGCGACAGCCCGAGGCCGTCGCCCTGGATGAAGATCACGTTGCGGGCCCGGTCGCTACCCCCGCGGTCGTCCGGGCGGCCGTGGCCACCGCCCCGGTCGCCGTCCCCGCCCAGGGGCAGGACCGCGGCGAGCGCGATGCCGGCGGCGATGCCTGCTGCGCCGGACCTGAACGTGGTGCGTCGTGCATCCATGAGCTCTCCCTCGAGACTCTCGGCGTCGTCGGCCCGTGCGCCGCCGGGGTCCCCGGCGGTCGCGCGGCGGTGGGAGGCACCGTCGCGGGCCGGCGCCGACGGCGTCGTCGCCGTCGGACCCGACCCACGGTAGGTCCGGCCGGCGCGCCCACAACTCGGGACGACCCCGGCTCGGGACGACCCACCCGGGACACCACGCCCGGGACGCAGGTGCCGGTGACTGGTGACCGGGCCGGCTCCGGGAAGGTGACACGGTGTCTGGTCAATGTCACGTCCGTCGCGTCCGCTTCCCGGCGGGCGGGCCCGGCTCCAGGTGCCATGATCGAGACCATGCCCCCGTTCTCCCCCCAGGACGCCGCTGCCGCCCCCGCCGACGTCCCGTCCCCCCGTGCCGATGCCGCCGCGACCGCGGCCCCCGATCTCCGCCCGTACGACGCGCTGCTCCTGTACTCCTTCGGCGGGCCGAACCAGCCCGAGGACGTGGTGCCGTTCCTGCGCAACGTCACCGCCGGCAAGGGGATCCCGGACGCCCGGCTCGAGGAGGTCGGCGAGCACTACTACGGCTTCGGCGGCAAGAGCCCGATCAACGAGCAGAACCTCGCGCTCAAGGCCGCGCTCGAGGCCGAGCTCGCGCGCCGCGGCGTCGACCTGCCCGTCGTGTGGGGCAACCGCAACTGGGCGCCGTACACGGACGACGCGATCACCGAGCTCGAGGCGCTCGGCGCGCAGCGTGCCGTCGCGCTCGTGACCTCGGCCTACTCGTCGTACTCGGGCTGCCGCCAGTACCGGGAGGACCTCGCGGTGGTGCTCGAGAAGCGCGGTCAGCTCGGGCCGGAGGGCTCGACGGGCGTCCAGTTCGACAAGATCCGCTCGTACTTCAACCACCCGGGCTTCGCGGAGGCCAACGTCGACGCGGTGCTCGACGGCTTCGCGGCGCTCGCGGAGAAGGGCGGCGACGGCGCGGCTGCGCGGCTCGTCTTCGTCACGCACTCGATCCCGGACACCATGGAGGCGGCGTCGCGCATCGCTTTCGCGACGTACTCCGAGCAGCACCTCGATCTCGCGCGCGTCATCGTCGCGCAGGTCTCGGAGCGTCTCGGCCACGACGTCGCCTGGGACCTCGCCTACTGCTCGCGTTCCGGCCCGCCCAGCCAGCCGTGGCTCGAGCCCGACGTCAACGACCACCTCGAGGCGATCGCGGCCGAGGGCGTGCGCGACGTCGTGCTCTCGCCGATCGGCTTCGTGTCGGACCACATGGAGGTCGCGTACGACCTCGACACCGAGGCCCTGGAGACGGCAGCGAACCGCGGCCTGACGGCCGTGCGCGCCGGGACCGTCGGCACGCGGGAGCCGTTCGTGCGCGGGCTCGTCGACCTGCTGCTCGAGCGCGCGGCGATCGCGCGCGGCGAGGACGTCGCGGAGGCGACCGTGGGTCTGCTGCCCGCGTTCCGCTCCGTGTGCGCGCCCGGCTGCTGCCTGCGCCGCGACGGCGAGCCGAGCGGTGTCCCGGCGCTGTGCAGCACCGACCTGTACTCCTGAGCGCGTCCCGTAGTCGTCTCTCCACCCCAGACGAGGAGCCTGGCATCCCATGAGCACCGTTCCCGCCGGCGGCGAGCCCGCCGCCCGCGTCCCCGCCGACCACGACGAGATCAACGCGACGATCCGCTACGCGATGTGGTCGGTCTTCGCCACGGCCGCACCGCTGCCGTCGCACCCCGAGGAGCGGGCGGGGCTCGTGACCCAGGCGCTGGACGCAGTCGGCGGCGGCGACGACCCGGCCGCGACGGACGGCGACCTCGTGGTGCGCGGCTGGTACGACGTCGCGGGCCTGCGCTCGGACGCGGACCTCATGGTCTGGTGGCACGGTCCGACCGTCGAGTCCGTGCAGGGCGCCTACCAGCGCCTGCGCCAGAGCGGGCTCGGCGCCCACCTCGAGCCGGTGTGGTCGAACGTGGCGCTGCACCGCCCGGCCGAGTTCAACCGCGGGCACGTCCCCGCGTTCCTCGCGGGTGAGGCCCCGCGCGACTACCTGAGCGTCTACCCGTTCGTGCGCTCCTACGACTGGTACCTGCTGCCCGACGCCGAGCGCCGCACCATGCTGCGCGACCACGGCCTCGCCGCGAAGGACTACCCGGACGTGCGCGCCAACACGGTCGCGTCGTTCGCGCTCGGCGACTACGAGTGGATCCTCGCGTTCGAGGCCGACGAGCTGCACCGCATCGTCGACCTCATGCGCGAGCTCCGCGCGACCGAGGCGCGCCGCCACGTGCGCGAGGAGGTCCCGTTCTTCACCGGACCCCGCACCGCGCTCACCGCGTGGGCGGACCGCCAGCCGCTGGCCTGAGCCGGGCCGGTTCCCGCCGACCACGACATGGTGGCCGTCATCCACGGGGATGGCGACCGCCATGTCGTTCTCGGCAGCGGGTGGTGGTGTGCTCGTGACGTGAGCGGTTCCCGAGATGCTCAGCATGCTGAGTGATGCCAGGCTGGAGTCATGACGACCGCAGCCGCCCACCCGTCCGCCGCCACCTCGCCCGCTCCCTCCGACCGCGTCCGCCAGGTGGTGGTGCTCGTCGGCTCGCTCGTCGCCGCGGGTGCCGCGGCCTACGGCTCCGGCGCGTTCGGCGGGCAGGCGATCCAGGACGCCGCCGGGGGAGCGCTCTCGGCCACCGCCACGCCCGTCGCGCCCGACAACCCCGCGTTCCGCATCTGGTCGGTGATCTACCTCGGGCTCTTCGTCTTCGCGGTCTACCAGGTCCTGCCGCGCCGCGCGACGAACGCGCGCCTGCGCGCGACGGCCTGGTGGGTCCTCGCGTCCATGGTGCTCAACGCGGCGTGGATCGGTGTGGTCCAGGCAGGGTCGCTCGCAGGCAGCGTCGTCGTCATCGCGGCTCTGCTCGCGGTGCTGAGCGTGCTCGTCGTCCGGCTCGTGCGGACCGCACCGGACAGCACGGGCCAGGCTGTCGTGCTGGACGGCACGATCGGCCTGTACACCGGTTGGGTGAGCGTCGCGACGCTCGCGAACGTGTGCGCCGCGCTCTCGGACGCCGGGGTGGGCGAGCTCGGCCTCGGCGCGACGGGCTGGTCCGTGGTCGTCGTCGCACTGGCGGCCGCTCTGTCCGTGGCGTGGGCGGCGTACACCGCCCGACGCCGCGCGCTCGCCCTCGGCATCGGCCTCGCCATGTCGTGGGGGCTCGCGTGGGTCGCCGTCGGGCGGTTCACGGGTCCGCTCGAGGACACGACCGTGGCGTGGGCCGCCGTCGTCGCGTCGGTGGTCGCGCTCGGCGCGGCGCTCGTGGCGGTTCTGGTTCGCCGCCGCGGTTGAGCCGAGACCGGCCACGTCGACAGGACCGTTCGCCGACCACGGGGTCGGCCACCGGATCGGCCGATTTCCGGTGGAGAACTCCGTGCTCGGCGGTGGAGAACCCCGTGCTCGAGAGCTACGGGTACAGACCGCGGATCTGGTGCGCCTCCGCGACGCGCTGCACGCCGATGACGAGCGCGGCGTCGCGCAGGCTCAGCTCCTCGCGCCGCGCGAACGACGACACCTCGTCGTACGCGTGCTGCATGCGGTGCTCGAGCTTCTCGCCGATCTCCTGCGCGGTCCACCAGTACGCCTGGTTGGCCTGCACCCACTCGAAGTAGGAGACGACGACGCCGCCCGCGTTCGCGAGCACGTCCGGCACCACGGTCACGCCGTTCTTCGCCAGGACGCGGTCGCCCTCGGCGGTCGTGGGGCCGTTGGCACCCTCGACCACCCACCGTGCCCGGACGCGCCCGGCGGCGTCCTCGTCCAGCACGCCACCCACCGCGGCCGGCACGAGGACGTCGACGTCGAGCTCCAGGAGCGCGTCGTTGTCGATCGGAGCTCCTCGCTCGAAGCCGACCACGCTGCCCGTCGCGGCCACGTGCTCGAGCAGGCCGCGCACGTCGAGGCCGTCCGGGTCGTGCACGCCGCCGTACTGGTCCGACACAGCGACGACGCGTGCCCCGCGGGCCGCGAAGATCGCCGCGGCGTGCGACCCGACCTTGCCGAAGCCCTGGATCGCGACGCCGACCTCCGACAGGTCGGCGTCCTCCTCGGCGAGCGCGGCGCTGGTGACGTGCACGACGCCGGCCGAGGTCGCCGTCGTGCGCCCGAGCGAGCCGCCGACCGTGATGGGTTTGCCCGTGACCACACCGGGGATCGTGTACCCCTGGTTGACCGAGTACGTGTCCATGACCCAGGCCATCGTCTGCTCGTTCGTACCCATGTCGGGCGCCATGATGTCCCGCTCCGGCCCGATCACCGGCATGATCTCCGACGTGTAGCGGCGCGTGACGCGCTCGAGCTCGGCGTCGGAGTGCTCGCGGGGGTCGATCGTCACGCCGCCCTTCGCCCCGCCGTACGGCAGGTCGACGAGCGCGCACTTCCACGTCATCCACATGGCGAGCGCACGCACCTCGTCGAGGTCGACGCCGGGGGAGTACCGCAGCCCGCCCTTGCCGGGCCCGCGCGACACGTTGTGCTGGACGCGGTAGCCGTGGAACAGGACCGTCCGGCCGTCGTCGCGGCGCAGGGGGACGGCCACGTTCACCTCGCGCCGCGGTGTCGCGAGCATCTGGTGCAGGCCGTCGTCGTAGCCGAGGAAGCCGACCGCTCCGGCGAGCTGCGCGTGTGCGGTCGCGAGGGGCGAACCCGCGCCGGGGACGCGTCCCGCGAGCGGTGCGTCCTCGCGAGGGCCGGGCGCGGGAGGGGCCGCGGTCTCGGTGGGCAGGGTCGTCTGGGGTGCTGACGTCGTCGTCACTGGTCCTCCGGTTCGAGGTGGTCCCGGGCCCGGCGGGGGTGTGCCGGACCCGGGGCCACGCTACCGCGACGCGGGGGACACGCAGCGCGTCGTGGTTGGGGACCCGCTCAGCCCCCGAGGGCGTCGACCGCCGCGAGCTCCTCGGGTGTGAGCGAGAACCCCGTGACCTGGAAGTTCGCCTCGATGCGCTCCGGCGTGACGGACTTCGGGATGACCACGAAGCCGTGGTCGAGGTGCCAGCGCAGCACGACCTGCGTCGGCGTGACGCCGTGCGCCTCCGCGACCTCGGCGAGGACCGGCGCGTCGAGGTCGGTCCGCTTGAACGGGCTGTAGCCCTCGAGCAGGACGCCGCGCGTCGCGAGCTCCGCCGCCGTCTTCCGGTCGTAGTCCGCGGGGCTCCAGGGGATCTGGTCGACGGCGGGCGTCTCGCCGACCTGGTCGGAGAGGATGTCGACCTGCTCGACGGAGTAGTTGCTCACCCCGATCGAGCGCACCTTGCCCTCGTTGCGCAGCTCGACGAACTGCTCCCACACCCACGGCGACGCCTCGCCGGACGGCGGCCAGTGGATGAGCCACAGGTCGACGTAGTCGGTGCCGAGGTCCCGCAGCGACGCCTCGAGCGTCTCGCGCTCCTTCCCGGCGGCGTCCGGCGGGAGCTTCGTCGTGACGAACACGTCGGCGCGGTCCACGGTCGACTCCGCGAGCGCACGACCGACCTGCGACTCGTTGCCGTAGCCGGTCGCGGTGTCCACGTGCCGGTAGCCCACGTAGAGCGCGTGCCGCACGGAGCGGTAGGCGTCGTCGCCCTCGGACTGCCACGTGCCGAGGCCGAGGAGCGGGATGTCCCCGCCGGGGAGCGCCGCGGTGGGGATGCCGGATGTGTCGGGTCGTGAGGTGTCGGGTCCTGTCGTCATGGGCACCAGTCTTCGTGCCCGACGCCGACTCTCGCCACCCGGGGTTGGTCGCGTCTCGGCTGCCGAACCCCGGGTTGTGCGTCGCTGACGCGTGCCGCGCCCCGCCTGTCGGGTCACCGTCGCCCGCCGAACCCCGGGTTGTGCGTCGCTGACGGCCTCATGAGCCCGATAAACCGGGGTTCGGCGGCTGGCGGTGGCCGGAGACGGCGGCTCAGCGCGCGGTGCGGCGGCGGTGCTGCGCGGGGGTCTCGCCGGTGAGGCGTGCGAACGTGCGCGTGAACGACGGCTGGTCGTAGAAACCCGACGCCGCCGCGACCTCCGCGATCGTGCCCTCGCGCGCGGCGAGGAGCCGGGTCGCCCGGTCGACGCGCGTCCGCAGCACGAGCTGACGCGGGGTCACGCCGTAGACGCGCCGCACCCGCCGCTCGAGCGTCGCAGGGGTGCACCCCGCGGCGTCGGCGAGCCGCGCCGTCGTCCAGCGCGCGCCGAGGTCCGCCTCGACCGCCGCCACGAGCGCGGACAGCGAGGCCATCGTCTCGTCGTCGGCCGCACCGGCCCGGAGGTCGTGCGAGACGGACACGAGCCCGACGAGCCGGCCCGCGCCGTCGTGCACGGGCAGCTTCGCGGTGAGGAACCATCCGGACGTCCCGCCGAGGCGCCGGATGCGCTCGAGCTCACCGCGGAGCGGGCGGCCGGTCCGCAGCACCTCGGCGTCCTGCTCCTCGTAGCGCTCCGCGAGCTGCGGCACGAACAGGTCTCCGGCCCGTCGACCGACGACGGCGCGGCGCGAGCGCTCGGTCGTGCGCGCGACGAACACGGGGTTGACCGCGACGTAGCGCCCGGTGACGTCCTTCGCGCAGAACATGGTGTCGGGCAGCTCGTCCATGAGCGCGACCATCGCCGGGCTGAGCGCCGCGAGGAGCGCGTCCGCGGTCGCCGTGCCGGCGGAGGGCCGGAGCGGGTCGGCGTTGTCAGAGTGGGGTGCCATGTCGTCCCGGATCGTACAAGACAGGTCGCGCGCGGCGAGGCACGCTGGAGGGATGAGCGACGACGCCACGACGCGGCCTCTCCCCACCCCCGGAGCCGCTGCCGACACGACCATCACCTCGCCCGAGGACCTCGTCGACGACGCCGTCGCGCTGGCCCGCCGCTGGCTCGCCGCGAGCGAGAGCCCGGGCGACGCGCGGGCGCAGTCCCGCGAGCGACGCACGGCCGAGCGTCTGGGCGCGCTCGTCTCGGACCCCGCCGGGCTCGAGCTCGCCGTCCGGTTCGTCGACGACGTCGCGCGCCCCCACGACGCGCGCGTCGCCGCCCGTGCGCTCGCCCGGCTCGGCGAGCTCGTGGGCAGCGCGGGCTCGTTCCTCGGCCCGGTCGACCGCACGCTCCTGCAGGTCGGGGCGGGGGTCGCGCCCGTGCTGCCTTCGGTCGTGGTGCCGGCCGCGCGGTTCCGCCTGCGCCAGCTCGTCGGACACCTCGTGGCCGACGCCGGGAAGGGCCTCGGCGCGCACCTCGCCCGGACGCGGGCCGAGGGCTACGCGCTCAACGTCAACCTCCTGGGCGAGGCGGTGCTGGGCGAGGACGAGGCGCGCGCACGTCTGGAGCGCACGATCGCGCTCGTCGAGCGGCCCGACGTGGACTACGTGTCGGTCAAGGTGTCGTCGGTCGCGTCGCAGCTCGTCACGTGGGACCTCGAGGGGTCCCGCGACCGCGTCGTCGAGCGCCTGCTGCCGCTGTACCGCGCGGCGCGCGACCACGGCGTCTTCCTCAACCTCGACATGGAGGAGTACCGCGACCTCGCGCTGACGACCGAGGTCTTCCAGGCGGTCCTCGGCCGGGCGGAGTTCCGCGACCTCGAGGCCGGGATCGTCCTGCAGGCCTACCTGCCCGACGCGCTCGACGCCCTCGACGGGCTCACTGCGTTCGCGGCCGAGCGCGTCGCCGCGGGCGGGGCCCCGGTCAAGGTGCGGCTCGTCAAGGGCGCGAACCTCGCGATGGAGCACGTCGAGGCCGAGCTCCACGGATGGGCCCTCGCTCCGTACCCGACCAAGCCCGACGTCGACGCCAACTATGTCCGCCTGCTCGACCACGCCCTGCGCGCACCCCGCACCGACGCCGTGCGGATCGGCGTCGCGAGCCACAACCTGTTCCACGTCGCGCTCGCCGTGCTGCTCGGCCGGGCGCGCGGCGTGAGCCACGCGCTCGACGTCGAGATGCTCCAGGGCATGGCGCCGGGGGAGGCGCGCGCGGTCCGCGACGAGGTCGGCCGCGACCGCGTGGAGGCCGGACCGCACGCCGGGAGGGGCGGACGGGTCGTGCTCTACACCCCGGCCGTGCGCGACGAGGACTTCGACGTCGCGATCTCCTACCTCGTGCGGCGCCTCGAGGAGAACGCCGCCGAGCAGAACTTCCTCCACGCGATGTTCGCCGGCGACACGTCGGCCGACGGCGCACCGGGCGGCGGGAGCGGCGGCGCGATGAGCCGCCAGGAGGACGCGTTCCGCGCGTCGGTGCGCCACGGGGTGCACCACACCGAGGCCGACGTGACGCCGCGCCGCCGCTCGCGCGCGGAGGCGCCGTCCGCCGTCGGGCACCCCGCGGCTGCCGAACCCCGGTTTGCGCGGCCATCGGAGGTCGGATCGGGCGACAACCCGGGGTTCGGCAACGCACCTGACACCGATCCTGCCGTCGCCGAGCACCGCGCGTGGGCGCGGCGGGTGACGGGTCCGGACAGCGGGTTCGTGCCCGTCCGGACGCCGGAGCTGGCGACGACGGCCGAGGTGGACGACGTCGTCGCCCGGGCCGGCCGCGCCACCGCCGCCTGGTCCCGGGTCGCCCCGGCGGCGCGCGCGACCGCCCTGCGCGCCGTCGCGCGGCGCCTCGAGGAGGCGCGCACCGACCTCGTCGCCGCCATGGTGCACGAGCCGGGCAAGACCGTCGCCGAGGCGGACCCCGAGGTGAGCGAGGCCGTCGACTTCGCCGCCTACTACGCGGACCGGGCCGCCGAGCTCGACCCCGCGTCCGGTGCCTACCCGGGGGCGCGGTTCACGCCCGACGGCGTCACGCTCGTCACGCCGCCGTGGAACTTCCCCGTCGCGATCCCCGTCGGGGGCGTCCTCGCGGCGCTCGCGGCCGGGTCCGCGGTGATCGCCAAGCCCGCACCGCCCACGCCGCGCTGCCTCGAGGTCGCGGTCGACGCGATCCACGCGGGCCTGCGCGACGCCGTCGCGGCCGACCCCGCGCCCTTCGCCGCAGCCGGGCTGGTCGACCGGGCGGGCACCGAACCGGACGGCGGACCCGGCGCGCCGACGACCGACGACGTCGTGCAGTACGTCCGCGTGCCCGACGACGAGCGTGGCACCCACCTCGTCACGCACGACGGCATGGCGCGCGTCGTGCTCACCGGCTCCATCGAGACCGCCCAGCTCTTCGCGCGGTGGAAGCCGGAGCGCCCGGTCCTCGCGGAGACGTCGGGCAAGAACGCGCTCGTCGTCACGCCCTCCGCGGACCTCGACCTCGCCGTCGCGGACGTCGTGCGCTCCGCGTTCGGCCACGCGGGCCAGAAGTGCTCGGCGGCGTCGCTCGCGATCCTCGTCGGCTCGGCCGGCGACCCGGGCACGGAGACGGGGCGGCGCGTGCGGCGCCAGCTCGTCGACGCGGTCCGCTCGCTCGCGGTCGGTCCGCCGACCGACCTGTCGACGACCATGGGCCCGCTCACCGAGCCGGCGTCCGGCAAGCTCCTGCGGGCTCTGACGACTCTCGAGGAGGGTGAGTCCTGGCTCGTCGAGCCGCGCTGCCTGGACGCGGGCGAGGACGGGACGGGCAGGCTCTGGACGCCCGGCCTCAAGGAGGGCGTGCGGCCCGGGTCCGCGTTCCACCTCACCGAGTACTTCGGGCCCGTCCTCGGCCTCATGACGGCCGCGACGCTCGACGAGGCGGTCGCGCTGCAGAACGCCGTGCCGTTCGGCCTCACCGGCGGCATCCACAGCCTCGACGACGACGAGGTCGCGCGCTGGCTCGACGCGGTCGAAGTGGGCAACGCGTACGTCAACCGCCACATCACCGGTGCGATCGTGCAGCGCCAGTCGTTCGGCGGCTGGAAGCAGTCGGCCGTCGGGCCGGGCGCCAAGGCGGGCGGGCCGAACTACGTGGCGCAGCTCGGCCGGTGGGACGACGAGGTCGCGGGCGACCCTGCGTCGTCGCAGGACGTGCCCGACGGCGGACTGCCGCCCGTGCGCGACGTCTCGCCCGAGCAGTGGCTCGCGTGGGCGAGGGCCGACGACGCGCGGTGGTGGGCCCGGGAGTTCTCGGTCGACCACGACCCCTCGCACCTGGAGGCCGAGTCGAACGTGTTCCGCTACCGGCCGGTCGACCTCCTCACCGTGCGCGTGGGCTCCGACGCCCGGGCCGTGGAGGTCGAGCGCGTGCTGCACGCCGCGCGCACCGTGGGCGTGCCCGCGGTGGTCGTCCCCGCGCCCGGCGCACCGGGGGCGGCACGTGCGACGGAGGTGAACGACGAGGACTTCGCCGCGCGCGTGGCGGACGGCCGCGTGCACGGGCGGGTCCGCGTCGTCGGCTCCGCGCCCGGGCTGCACGACGCCGCGGCGGGCCGCGTCGGCGACGTGACGGTCCTCGACCACCCCGTCGTCGCGAGCGGTCGGCGCGAGCTCCTCGCGCTGCTGCACGAGCAGGCCGTGAGCCGCACGACGCACCGGTACGGCCACGTGCGACGCTGACGACGCGCCCGGGCGCGACCCGGCGGAGCGACGGAGGACCGGGCTCGTCGGCGAGGGCGTCAGTCGGAACGCACGACGTCCACCGTCGACGCCCCGCGGAAGGCGGCGAGCCGCTCGGCCTGGGCCACGACGGCGGCGTCGAGCGGCGCGTCCCAGGCCGTCCAGGGGTCGATGACCACGGTGAGGCGCCGACCCGACGCCCGGGGCCGCCACGTCCCGACCACCTCGGAGCCGGCGAGCACCGCCCCGGGACGCCCGAGCGTGCGCCACAGGTCCTTGGCTCGGGACGCGTCGGGGACCAGCAGGTGGCGGTCCCGGAGCTGGAGGTAGACGTCGTACGGACCGAGGAGCCGGACCCGTGGGGTGCCGTCACGGTCGGAGAGCCGGTCCGCCGCACCGGCGAACGCGTCCGCGTCGTCGGCGAGAACCCACCGCTGCGCGCGCCGGCCCTCCCCGGAGGCGTCCTCGTCCACCACGTCGACGGCGACGGCGTCCTCGGGCCACGCGGCGCGCACGTCGCGGACGGGCGCGTCGAGGAAGGCCGCGACGTCCTGCACGCTCGCCGGGCCGAGCAGGCGCAGGTACGCGCGCACGACGTCGAACCGCGGGTCCGCCTCGTCGGCCAGCCGCCGGTAGAGCGGAGCGTCGAGCCCGGCCGCGCGGCGCAGGACCGGCGGCGAGGTCCCGGGCTCGAGCTCGAGCCCGGCCTGCAGGGCCGCGAGACGGAACGTCATCTCGTAGCTGTGCGTCGCCCCGCACGGGCGGCACCAGCGCAGGAAGGGCTCGTCGAGCCGCTCGGTGAGCCGGGTGGACAGGTCGCCCTTGACGGTCGGCGCCGCCACGATCGCGCGCTCGTTCTCGGCGACGGTGCGCAGCGCGTCCAGCACCGAGATCCCGGCCGCGCGCAGGGGCCGGCTCGCGTCGTACACGCGCTTCGCGGCGTCGGCCTCCGACAGCGGCGCCGTGGCGACGGCGACGGACGCGAGGTCGGCGCGACGGTACGCGTGCGGCGCGCCGCGCAGCGTCCAGGCGAGCGCGAGGTCGCCGGGGTCCGCCGGGGGAGCCCCGCGCACCTCGAGAGCCCAGCGCGCGCCGTCGGGCCCGGTGTCCTGGACGCCCAGGTCGAGGACCGCCGCGTCGAGCGGAGAACGGGCTGCCCCGGCGTCGCGGTCCAGCTCCTGCGCGCGCCGACGGAAGGCGAGGACGGCGGCACGCGTGACGCGCCGCGGCGTGCCCGCGCGCGAGGCCGGGTCGTTCGTGGTCACGACCCCACGCTACGACCGGATGTCAGACCGAGTCGCGCTCCACGAGCTCGGGCGAGAGCACGCACGAGCTCACCTCGTCCGAGCGGTGCGCGACGAGGTCCAGCAGCAGGTCCGTCGCGTTGCGCACCATCTCGACCATCGGGTTCTGGACCGTCGTCAGCGGCGGCGAGGTCGTCGCGGCGTTCGCGAGGTTGTCGAAGCCGACCACGGAGACGTCGCCGGGGACGCTGCGCCCGTGCTGGGCGAGGACGCGCATCGCGCCCTCGGCCATGAGGTCCGACGCGGCGAAGAGGCCGTCGACGTCCGGGTGGTCGGCGAGGATCCGCTCCATCGCCGCGGCTCCGCCCGAGGCGGCGAAGTCGCCCACCTCGACGGCGTCGTCGGGCAGGCCGGCGTCGCGCAGCACCTCGCGCCACCCCGTGAGCCGGTCGACGCCCGCGGTCATGTCCTGCGGGCCGGCGATCGTGGCGATCCTGCGGCACCCGGCCTCGACGAGGCGCCGCGCGGCGAGCCGCCCGCCCTCGACGTTGTCCACGTCCACGTAGACGAGGTCGGGCGTGGGGCGGAACGGACGACCGACGAACACGGCGGGCAGGCGCGTCGCGAGCAGCGCCTCCTCGAGCTCGTCGTCGCGGTGGTGCGACGCCACGATCGCGCCGTCGACGTGACCGCTGCGCAGGTAGCGCACGATCCGCCCGGGCTGCTCGTCCGGTCGGGCGAACAGGAGGACGAGCTGGAGGTCCGTCCCGCCGAGAGCCGCGCTCACGCCCCGCATCGTGCCGGCGAGGAACGGGTCGGTGAGGATGCGCTCGTCGGGCTCGGGCACCACGAGCGCGATCGAGTCGGTGCGGCGCGTCACGAGCGACCGCGCGGCGCGGTTCGGCATGTAGCCGAGCTCGGCGACGGCCGCGTCGACCGCCGCCTGCGCCTCGGGGGAGACGCGCAGACCACCGTTGATCGCGCGCGACGCCGTCGACCGGGAGACCCCTGCCGCCTGGGCCACCTCGTCCAGGGTCGGGGCGATGCTCGGAGTGCTCATCCGACCAGTATCCCGCGTCCCGCCCCGAACGGACCCGGGGGCGGGACGAGACGGCGTCACGGCGCTCATCAGGGCCTCGAGTCGCCCTGCGAGTCGTCCTGCGCGTCGTCCCGGGCGGGGACGACGTTCGCCTGCGCGACGCGCGCGTACCACCGGCCGCTGGCCTTGACCGTGCGCTCCTGCGTCTCGTAGTCGACGCGGACGATGCCGAAGCGCTTGGTGTAGCCGAGGGCCCACTCGAAGTTGTCCATGAGCGACCACGCGAAGTAGCCGCGCACGTCGGCGCCGGCGTCGATCGCGTCCTTCGTCGCGCGCAGGTGCGCGTCGAGGAAGCCGAGCCGGTCCTGGTCGTCGACCGAGCCGTCGGCCTCCACCGTGTCGGGGTAGGCGGCGCCGTTCTCGGTGACGTACATGCTCACGCCGAGCGGGCCGGTGTACTCCTCCTGCAGACGGGTGAGCAGGCGGGTCAGACCCTCCGGCTGCACCTCCCAGCCCATGTCCGTGAGGGGCAGGCCGCGCGAGTGGCCGTGGACGCCGTCCGCGGCGGGGTAGGGCGAGGACGTCTCGCGCACGGGGACGCCGTCCGACGCCTCTCCGTCCTCCGGGCGCACTCCCTCGGGACGCGTGCCGCCGTCCGCCGAGCCGGTCTCCTGCGGGCGGGCCGAGAACGCACCGCCGTTGTAGTAGTTCACGCCGAGCGTGTCGATCGGGGTGGAGACGATCTCGAGGTCGCCGTCCCGGACGTGGTCGAGCAGCCCGTAGGGCGCGACGTCGTCGAGCAGGTCCTGCGGGTAGGCGCCGCGGAACAGCGGGTCGAGGAAGACACGGTTGAACTGGCCGTCGATCCGGCGGGCGGCGTCGACGTCGGCGGGGTCGGTGGGGTCGACGGGGTCCGCGACCGTGAAGTTCAGGGTGATCCCCAGGTTCGCCTGCGGGGCGCGCTCGCGCAGCGCCTGCACCGCGAGGCCGTGGCCCAGCAGGAGGTGGTGCGCGGCGGCGAGCCCGTCCGGGCGCGACCGGCGGCCCGGGGCGTGCGCGCCGGCGGTGTACCCGAGGAACGCGGAGCACCACGGCTCGTTGAGCGTCGTCCACACCCCGACGCGGTCGCCGAGCGCCTCGTGCATCGTCACGGCGTACTCGGCGAAGAGGAACGCGGTGTCGCGGTTCGTCCACCCGCCCTTCTCCTCGAGCGCCTGCGGGAGGTCCCAGTGGTAGAGCGTGATCCACGGGAGGATCTCGGCGTCGAGGAGCTCGTCGACGAGGCGGTCGTAGAACGCGAGGCCCTGGGGGTTCACCGCGCCACCGTCCGGGCGGACGCGGGCCCACGAGCTCGAGAAGCGGTACGCGCCGAGGTTCAGCTCGCGCATCAGCGCGACGTCCTCGCGGTACCGGTGGTAGTGGTCGCACGCGACCAGGCCGTCGTCACCGTTCACCACGGCGCCGGGGACGCGTGCGAAGGCGTCCCACACCGAGTCCTTGCGGCCGTCGGTCTGCCCGGCGCCCTCGATCTGGAACGACGCGGTCGCGGCACCCCAGAGGAATCCGTGCGGCATCTCGACGCGGCCGGTGGCCGTTGCCGGGTTGGGCGCGAGCGGCGTGGACGGGACGAAGAGGCTCATGGGTCGATTGTCCTTCGAGTGGTACGGGTGGACCTCCGGGCGGGCTCCGGTCAGGAGCCCGCCCGGCGGTCGGGTACGGAGTCGGGCGAGGCGGTCAGCCCTTGACGGCGCCCTGCATGATGCCCGCGACGAGCTGGCGCCCCGTGAACATGAAGATCACGATGAGCGGCAGCGTCACGAGGAAGATGCCCGCCATGACGAGCGAGTAGTCGACGAAGAAGTTCGACTGCAGGGACCGGACGACGAGGGGCAGCGTCGGATTGCTCTGGTTGAGCACGATGGACGGCCAGAAGAAGTTGGTCCATTGCTGCACGAACGTGAACAGGCCGAGCATCGCAGCGGCGGGCCGAGCCGCCGGGAGGGCGATCGACCAGAACGTGCGGAACATCGACGCGCCGTCGACACGCGCGGCCTCGATGAGCTCGTACGGCAGCGCCTCACCGAGGTACTGGGTCATCCAGAAGACGCCGAACGCCGTGACGAGGGCCGGGACGATGACCGCCTGCAGCTTGCCGATCCACCCCAGGTCCGACATGAGGATGTACATCGGGATGACGCCGAGCTGGGTCGGGACCGCCATCGTGGCGATGACGAAGACCAGCAGCGGGCCGCGCCCCTTGAACCGGAGCTTGGAGAACGAGAACCCGGCGAGCGTCGAGAACAGCACGACGGACAGGGACGTGATCACCGCGATGACGACGGAGTTCCACGCCGCCTTCCAGAAGTTGATCGCGTCCGAGCTGATGACCGCGCCGAACTGGGTGAACAGACTCGCGTCCGGCAGGAGCTGCGGCAGGCCGCTGCGGGAGATCTCCTCGGGCGTCGACGACCCCAGGATGAGGGTGAAGTACAGCGGGAAGACCGAGATCAGGATGACGATCCCGAGCAGCGTGTAGGTGACCCAGCGGGGGCGGCGCTGGGTGCCGCCGACGTTCTTGCCTGCGGAACGGCGGCGGGCGGCGGCGCGTGCGGCGCCCGGCCCGGCGGTCTGGGCGACGACGGGGACGGAGCTCATCGCTTCCTCCGATCGGTGGTGCTGGGCGTGGAGCCGCCTGCGGACGGTCCGACGTGACGGGCGGGGGAGGACGGCTGCGCCGACGCGGCGAGCTCGGCTCGTGCGCGGGCGGCGCGTCGCCGGCGATCTCGGCGGGAGTCGCCCGTGGGCGCCCCCGAGGTCGAGATCCGTCGCGTCACGAGGAAGTTGACCATCCCGATGAGCAGGATGAGGAGGAAGAGCAACCAGGCGATCGCGGCCGCGCGGCCGAAGTTCTTCTGGTTCCCCCACGCGACGTCGTAGAGGTAGAGCACCGTGGTCATCCACTGCCGGTCGGCGCCGCCGAGGCCCTGCGCGTCGTACATGCGCGGCTCGTCGAAGATCTGCAGACCGCCGATGGTCGACGTGATGACCACGAAGATGATCGTCGCGCGGATCTGCGGGACCGTCACGGAGAAGAACTGGCGGACGCGGCCGGCGCCGTCGATGATCGCGGCCTCGTAGAGCTCGCGCGGCACGGCCTGCATCGCGGCGAGGAAGATCAGCGCGTTGTAGCCGGTCCAGCGGAAGTTGACCATCGAGGAGATGGCGACGTGGCTCGCGAAGGTGTCGGCGTGCCAGCGGACCGGGTCGACGCCGACGACGGCGAGGATCTCGTTGATGAGGCCGTACTGGTCGGCGAAGAGGCGGCCGAAGATCATCGACACGGCGACCGGTGCGACCACGTAGGGGAGCAGGACGCCCATGCGCCAGAACGTCGCCGTGCGCAGGTTCTGGTCGAGCAGCGCGGCGATCCCGATCGCGGCGATGACCTGCGGCACCGACGAGAGGATGAAGATCGACAGCGTGTTGCGCAGCGACTTCCAGAACGTGGGCTGCGCGAGGACGTCGGAGTAGTTCTGGAGACCGACGAAGTCGCCCTGGCCGCCCAGGAGGTTCCACTCGAACACCGACACGACGGCCGTGTAGACGAGCGGGAACAGGCCGGTGATCGCGAAGATCACGAAGAACGGCGAGATGTAGAGGTAGGGGGACACCTTGACGTCCCAGCGGCTCATGCGCTGGGAGAAGCCGAGGCGGCGCGGTGCGCGCTCTTTCGGCCCGCGGAGCCCTGGTGAGGGCTGGGTGGGGGTGAGGACGGCCATGTGAGTTCCTGTGCGGCGGGTGGCGTCGTCGGTCCGGAGGACGAGCGACGCGGTGCGGTGGGCGGGCGGGTGCGCCCGAGGACGCACGGCGGGGACCGGGCCGGCGCGTGCGCGCCGGCCCGGCCCCGTCAGATCACAGACCCAGGTCCTGGAAGGCCTGGAGCGTCTTGTCCCACGAGGACGCGGCGTCGTCGGTCTTCTCGACGTCGACGCGCTTGATGCCGTCCTGCACCGTCGTGTGGATCGCGAAGTAGTTCGCACCCTTGAACGGGGCGCCGTCGATCGCGAGCGCACGGTTCACGAAGACCTCACCGACCGGAGCGGCGTTGAAGAACTCGTTCGTGAAGGACTGGACCGCCTCGGACTCCTGCGCCTCGACCTGCGACGGGAACGTGCCCGCGTTCTCGAAGGCCGTGGTCTGCTGCGCCGGGTCGGTCAGCCACGCGGCGAGCTCCTTGGCCGCCTCGGCGTTCGGGCCCGTGGCCGGGACCGTGAGGAACGAGCCGCCCCAGTTGAGGCCGCCGCCGGGGAAGACGTCGGCGACGTTCCAGCCGGTGACGCCGCCCGAGCGCTCCTCGACCGGGCCGGTCATCCACGCGGGGCAGATCATCGTGGCGAAGCCGTTGTTCTGGAACGCGGCGTCCCAGTCGGCGGACCACTGCTCGAGACCGGCGGACAGGCCGTTCGTCGTGGACTGCTCGAGGACGATGTCGTAGATGTCCTTGATCTCGGCGTTGTCCGCGAGGTCCTTCGGCGTGCCGTCGGACTCCTCGTAGGCGTTGTCGATCTGGTTGACCATGCCCTGGGAGATCGACATCGCCGAGTCGTACCAGGCGGCGTCGCTCGCTGCGACGAACTGCTCGCCGGCCGCGAAGTAGTCGTCCCACGTCGCGTCCTCGCCACCGAGCAGCTCGGCGACGGCGGCCGGGTCGCTCTCGAGACCGGCGGCCTCGAAGAGGTCCTGGCGGTAGCAGATCGCGCTCGGGCCGATGTCGGTGCCGTAGCCGATGAGCTTGCCGTCGGTCGTGGTCGCCTGCTGGACCTTCCAGTCCACCCAGCGGCCCTCGAGCGCGTCGTCGCTCAGGTCCTCGAAGAGGTCGGGGTACTGCATGAGCTCGGGGAGCCAGTCGACCTCGATCGCCTCGATGTCGGCGAGACCCTCGCCACCGGCGGCGAGCTTCGTCGTGAGGTTGGTGCGCGCGTCCTCCGACTTGGCGGCCTTCGTCTGCTTGACCGTGACGTTGGGGTGCTCCTCCGTGTACGCCGCGAGCAGCTCGTCGGTGTAGCCGAAGTCGTTGAACGTCGCGACGGTGAGGGTGATCTCCTCGTCGCTCGATCCGGTCGTCTCGTCGTCCTCGGAACCCGAGCCGCTCGCGCACGCGGTGAGGGTGAGGGTGATGGCCGCGAGGCCCGCAGCGGCGGAGATCGCCTTGCGGGACCGGCGGGTCGTACGGGTGCTGCTCAGCACGGTGACTCCCTTGTCGGTGGGACGGGATGGCAGCGCTCCCACCTCAGAGTGGTAGCGCTTCCATGAACGTGGGTCGATGGTGCTCGGACCGGGTGGGGCGTGTCAAGCGCCACCCGGCGAGGGGATCGCGGTGGTCGCGCTCCCATCACCGCATCCTTGCAGGCCAGCGTCGTGGTGATGGCACGCGGGCCGGCGATCTGGCCAAAATTGTTACCGGTTCGAGACCGCTCGTCAGGCCGTCATCGGGCGAGCCACTCGCGGCCTGCACGCTCCTCGGCGGCGAGCGCGCCGCGCACCGCCTCCGCCGCGGCCTCCTCGATCGCACCGCCGAAGAGCGGGACCGAGGCCTTGATCTCCCCCGCGTACGTCTGCACGGTGCACGTCGGGTCCTGGGGATCCGCCGTGAGCCGGACGGTACCGGTCAGCCGGACGGGCGCACCGGTGATCTCGAGCGACACCGTGCCGACGCGTGCGCCGTCGCGCTCCGACTCCCACGCCTCGGCCTGACGGATCTCCAGCCGGCCCCCGACGAAGGTGCGCACGTGCGCCGGGATCTGGTCCGTCGGGAGCTCGCGGCGCACCGCGACGGTGAACCCTGCCGCGGCGCTCCCCGTGACGTCGACCTGCTCGACCGCCCCGCCCGGCCCGCCCGACCGCTCGGCGCGCCACCGGACGAACGGCTCGTCGGCGAGCATCGCGCCGACCACGTGGACGGGAGCGGGATAGCGCAGCTCGACGCTCAGGTGCACGGGACCTCCTCGGGGTGCGCCCGGGGCACGGGCGCTCATCGGGACTCTAACGGGCCGCGCGCAACTACGCTGGGGTCCGTGTCTGCCATGAGTGACCTCATCTCCCGCCACGCCGACCTCAGCGCCGGTGACAACGAGTGGCTCCATCTGCTCGTGGGGGACTGGCAGGTGATCTCCGACCTCGCCTTCGCCGACCTGGTGCTCTGGCTCCCCACGCAGGACGGCAACTTCGTCGCCGTGTCCCAGTGCCGCCCCTCGACCGGTGCGACCGTCCACTACGACGACATCGTCGGCTCGCTCGCCCCCGACGGGCAGCGCCCCCAGCTCGAGCGCGCCCTCACGGAGGCGCGCTCGCAGCGCTCGCGCGAGCCCCGCTGGTTCGGGGCGTACGCCGTGCGCGAGGAGGCCATCCCGGTCGTCCACGAGGGCCGGGCGATCGCCGTCGTCGCGCGCCAGACCAACCTCGGCAGCGGGCGCACCCCGAGCCGGCTCGAGCTCAACTACGTCGAGGCGGCCGACGACCTCATCGCGATGATCTCGCGCGGCGAGTTCCCGTTCCCCAACGCCGCCACGGGGCCGCGACGCGGCGCACCGCGCGTCGGCGACGGGCTGATCCGCCTCAACTCCGAGGGTGAGGTGCTCTACGCGAGCCCCAACGCCCTGAGCTGCTTCCACCGCCTCGGCGTCATCGGTCCGCTCGTCGGACGGTCGCTCGTCGAGGTGACGACGGACCTCATCGAGCAGAAGACGCTCGTCGACGAGTCGCTGCCCCTCGTCGTCATGGGCCGCGCGCCGTGGCGCACCGACCTCGAGGCGCACCGCGTCGCGCTGTCGCTGCGGGCGCTCCCGCTCACCGAGTCGGGCCAGCGCATCGGCGCGGTGCTCCTGTGCCGTGACGTGTCGGAGCTGCGTCGCCGTGAGCGCGAGCTCATCACGAAGGACGCGACGATCCGCGAGATCCACCACCGTGTGAAGAACAACCTCCAGACCGTCGCGGCGCTCCTGCGTCTCCAGGCCCGGCGCATGGACGTGCCGGAGGCGCGCGCCGCGCTCGAGGAGGCGATGCGTCGTGTCGCGACGATCGCCCTGGTCCACGAGGGCCTCTCGCAGACCCTGGACGAGGAGGTCGAGTTCGACGACATGGTCGGCCGGGCGCTGCGCCTCGCCGCCGACGTCGCGTCCGCCGACACGAGCGTGCGCACCGTGCGCACGGGCAGCTTCGGGCTCGTCCCCGCCGAGGACGCGACCCCGCTCGCGCTCGTCCTCACGGAGCTGGTCACCAACGCGGTGGAGCACGGCCTGGCGAAGCGGGAGACGGGGACGGTCGAGGTGGCGGTCGAGCGCGAGGGGTCCGCGGTGCGCATCGTCGTCGCCGACGACGGGGAGGGCATGCCGGACGGCGGCGTCGCCTACGCGGGCAGGGTGGCGAAGAGCGGCCTCGGTTCGCAGATCGTCCAGACCCTCGTGACGAACGAGCTCGGCGGGTCGATCGAGTGGGGCTCGCGCCCGGGCGGCGGGACGCAGGTCATCCTGCAGCTCGTCCTGCGCGACGGCGCGGGGTCGCGGCACGGCTGAGGGCGCACTCGGGCCCTCGCGTCGGGGGCCTGCGGTGCTCGCGCGAGCCCGATCGTCACGAAGGGCCGCCACCCGGTGGGGTGGCGGCCCTTCGTGGAGGTGCTGCGGGGCGCGGCGAGGGTGCGTCAGCCGGCGCGGCGGGCGCGGGCGGTGCGGCGCTTGAGCGCGCGACGCTCGTCCTCGGACAGGCCGCCCCAGACGCCGGCGTCCTGACCCGACTCGATCGCCCACTTGAGGCACGTGTCGACGACGTCGCAGCGACGGCACACGGCCTTCGCCTCCTCGATCTGCAGCAGGGCCGGGCCCGTGTTGCCGATCGGGAAGAACAGCTCGGGGTCTTCGTCCAGGCAGGCTGCGCGGTGGCGCCAGTCCATGGTGGTCTCCTTGGTACGGGGGGAACCTGGACGCAGGTGATGACGCTGCGCGGTGGGCGCCGCAAGGCCAGGTTCCGAGCGGGGGGTAATTGATGCTTGAACCAGGTTCACACCTCGTGAAGAGGAGCACAAGGGGTTACGAGGAAGTTTCCTCCGGATGAATCGTGAGGTGTGCGTCACACGGAAGTGAAGGTGCAGGTCGCGGCGTACGCTGGGTGATCGTGCCCCCTCGACCCGCCCCGCAAGCCCGTCCGGAGACCGGCCCCGGGGAGCGCCCGGCAGCCCTCGTCGCCCTCGTCGTCGGCGTCCTCGTCGAGGCCCTCGCTCTCGCCGCGGGCGGGGCGGTCGTGCTCGTCGAGCTCCTCGCCGGTGGCTCGCGGTCGGTCGGCGTGAGCCTGTTCCTCGTGGTGTTCGCCCTCGGTGTCGCGACCCTCCTCGTCCTGTGCGTCCGGGGCCTGCTGCAGGGCCGCCGCTGGGCGCGCTCCCCGGTCGCGACCTGGCAGATCCTCCAGGTCGTCGTCGCGATCAGCTCGTTCCAGTCGGGGGCGACGGCGTGGGTCGCGGCGGCCCTGGTGCTCGCCGTGGTCGTCTTCCTGCTGCTCATGCTCCGGCCGGTCGTCGAGGCGACGACGCGCGACGCCCGCCCGGCCGCCTGAGCCCGGCGGGCCGCGCCGTCGTCACGCTCCGTCCGGGAGCGCGACCTGCACCGGTGCGAGCCGCGCACCCTCGACGAGCACGCCGCGCCCCGGTCGCGGGCGGCCCGGGTCGGTGAGCCACGACAGGTCGTGACCGAAGACCTCGCCGCTCCCGCGCTCCGCGGGTGCGAGCACGATCCCCGAGCGCCGTGCGCGCAGCTCGGCGAGCGGGCCGCGCATCGCCATGACGGCCGACCCGGTGGCCGCGGACGCCACGAGGCGCACGTCGTCGCGGCACAGCGCCGCGACGCGGTCCGCCTCGAGCACGCACAGCTGGGCGAGCTGGTCGAGGTCGTCGACGACCAGGACGGGAGCCCCGGCATCTCCTGACGTCCGGCCCGACGCGGCGACCGCATCGAGGACGCGCCCGACCTCGGCCGGCGAGAAGCGTCCCGCGACCGCGACGCCCGGCCCCGCCAGGTCCTGCAGCGACGTGTCGCGCGCGAGCACCCCGCGCAGCACGCCCGTGGCCTGCGCGTGCCGGGCGAGCAGCGCGAGCGTGGTCGTGCGCCCGCTGCCGGGCGGACCGACGACCAGCGCGCCGCGGCACGTGTCGAGCGCGAGGACGGCCGCGTCGTCGCCACCGATCCCGACGGTCACCTCGCCGGGCAGCCCTCGGTCGCCGGGACGGGCGTCGACGTGCAGAGCGCTGTCACGGACCGCGGCCGGAAGTGCGGCGAGGCGCAGGGGCGCCGGACCCGACCCGCCCGCTCCCGGGGTGGTCCCGTCCGGGAGGACGACCTGGCAGACGAGGGGTTCCCCCGGCCCGACCCACACCGCCCGGCCAGGAGGTCCGCCCCTCCCCGCCAGAGGGGCGGGCACGCCGAGGGACACGTCGTCGTGACGGTCGCGCGACGACAGGACCGCGCGGACCCCGACGTGCGCGGCCAGACCGGCGACGGTCGGTCCGGAGCCGGCGACCGCGAAGGCCGCACCGGAGTCCGTGAGCGCCTCGGCGAGCAGGTCGGCCCCCGCGCCGCCCGCGAGCGCCGAGAGCGTCGTGCGGACCGCCTCGACGTCGTCGACGAGGACGAGCGTCGGCGTCGTGCCGGACGCCCCGGCCGGCCGGACCTGTCCGTCGTCGTGCCCGGCGAGGAGCCGGAGGAGGCGCGCGACGCGCCGCGCGTCGGAGCGGTCGACGACGGTCCCGGCCGCGGGGTGCGCCGCGATCGCCCCGAGCCGCGCACCGATCGCGTGGACGTGCCAGCCCCGCGCGAGGGCGGTGTGCGCGAGGGCGACCAGGGTCGTGGTGCGTCCGGAGCGCGCGCGTCCGAGGACGGCGAGATGACCGTCGCGCGGGTCCCACCGGACGACGACGCGGCGCTGGTGGTCGGGGTCGTCGCCGAGGGCGAGGGGCAGCGTGGCGCGCGCGTCCGCCCCGCGCCGGTCCCGCAGGGCGTCGAGGTCCCGCGCGCGGACGTGTTCCGGCAGCGCGGGCAGCCAGGGCGGGCTGGGCGTCGTGATCCCCGCACCGGCGGCGACGGTCCGGGCCGCGTCGACGAGCTGTGCGAGCGTGTCCGGCGACGGGGTGGCCTCGGCCCCGTCGCGCGCGCGGGAGTCGTCGCCCGGGAGCGTCGTCGCGCCCCAGCCCGGAGCGGCGCGGACCCCGTCCGTCGGCGCCGGGACCGGTGCCCCGGCCCGGGCGCACTGCAGCGCGACGGGCGGGGCGGCGCCGCGACGCAGCACGAGCCGGCCCGGGGTCCCGGCGGGGATCAGCGCCGCGTGCGGCGACTCGACGACGTCGCGCGAGTCCGCGACGTCGACGACGCGCAGCGCGAGCCGCAGCGTGATGTTGGCGCGCACGTCGGCGCTCACCGCGCCCGCGGGGCGCTGCGTCGCGAGCACGAGGTGGACGCCGAGCGAGCGGCCCTGGGCGGCGAGGCGCAGGAGACCCGGGAGGAAGTCGGGCAGCTCGTCGGCGAGCGCGCGGAACTCGTCGATGACGACGACCAGCCGGGGGAGGGTGCCCGCGGCGAGGTCGTCGATGCTCGCGGCGCGCGCCGCGGCGAGGACGTGCTCCCGGCGGCGGAGCTCGGCGCGCAGCCCCGCGAGCGCGCGCCCGGCGAGACCGGCGTCGAGGTCGGTCACCTGACCGACGACGTGCGGCAGCCTGCCGCACTCGCCGAAGCTCGCGCCGCCCTTGAAGTCGACGAGCGCGAACGTCAGCTCGGCCGGCGATCGTCCGAGCGCGAGGCCCGCGACCAGGGACTGGAGGAGCTCGGACTTGCCCGCCCCCGTCGTGCCTGCCACGAGCACGTGCGGACCGTCGGTGACGAGGTCGACGACCACCGGCGTCCCGCCCGGCCCGACGCCGAGCGGGACGGGCAGGCCCCGGCCGTCGCGCGTCGCGGCGTGGCGCCAGCGGTCGGCGACCCACGCGACGGTCGCCGCGCCGTCCGGACCCGGCGCCGCCGGCGCACCGAGGAGAGCTCCGAGGGAGACGTCGTCGGGGAGGGTCGACGCGGCGGGGTCGCAGCCGTCGAGCGCCGTCGCGGCCCCGGGTGGGCGGAGCCGGTCGAGGTGCTCGGCCGCCGCGAGGTGGCGGGCGAGCTCCTGGGCCCACGGGACGTCCACGCCGACGTACGGGGCCACGGTGCCGACACCGTCCGCGGCGGTGAGCACGGCGGCGTCGTCCCCGACCGCCAGGACGGTGCGGCACCACGCGGGCACCGCCCGCACGTCGTGCACGACGAGGACCAGGCGGGACCCTGCCGGGCCGAGCCGTTCCCACGCGGCGGCCAGCTCGCCGGGGGCGAGGTCGCCGTCGACGACGAGCAGGCTCGCCGCAGCGGGCGCGGCGTCGTCGAGGCTCCGCACGAGCATGCTCCGCGGCAGCCACCGGCACCAGGACCAGTCGGACGCCGCACCGACGGCGTGCCGGACCGTCAGCGCGGTCCCGGAGGTGAGCAGCTCGGCGAGCACGGCGCGCGCTGCCCCGAGGGCCGCGGCCCGCGGGCCGACCACCGCGATGCAGCCGTCCGGGAGCCGGACGCCGAGCCCGTCGTCCGGGGCGGCCGCCGGGGCCGATCCGGTGAGTGCGCCCGGAGGCGGGTCGACCGGTCGGCCCGCAGGTGTGCCGGCACCGACGACGGCACGGTCGGGAGCGCACTGCACGGCGTTGTCGGGGGCGAGGTGGGCGACCGCCGCCCAGGTGAGCACGTCGGCAGGGCGGGGCTGCAGGGGGTCGGGGGGTCGAGGACCCGCCGCCGCTCCGCCCGCGGCCGCAGTTCGCGCGCCACCCGACCCACGGCCCGGCGCGCCACCGGGACCCGACCCCGGTCCGCCGGTCGCGGCGCGCCCGGCCGTGCGACGGCGTCGGGCGTCCAGGAGCGCCGGCAGCAGCAGGGCGAGCGGACCGACGAGGGCGAGCAGCGCGTAAAGCGGCTGGCGGAACGTCACCGCGAGGGCGACGGACGCCACGGCCGGGGTGAGCGCCGTCGTGAGGTGCGTGGCCCACCGCCGCGGTGCCTCGGGGGCGCCGGACGCCGCGGTGCCCACGTCCGGCGAGAGCACCCGGGGCGCGTGCGCGAGGCGCGGGCGAGGGCGCAGCGCATAGGTCGCCGACCCGTGCACGACGACGTGCCCCTCGCGCCAGCGCGTCGCGCGTCGGGGGGACAGCCGCCGGCCCCGGCGTCGCGACGGTCCGGTGACGACGGCGGCGGCCCGGTCCGGGTCGGCGGCCCGCACCCGGAACGCGCCCCGCGGGCCCCGGACCCGCACCGCGGGTCCCCGCCGGCCCCGGGTCGACCACACCTCGAGCACGTCGACCGCGACGACGCCGTCCCGCGTCCGCGCCCCGGCCCGCGGGCCCGTCCCGGCCGGGACGGTGACCGGCACCAGCCGGCCGGCACGAGGCCCGCTCAGCACGGCGACGTGCCACGGCGCGGCGAGGACGTCGACGGCTCGCGGGCGCGCTGCGCCCTGGCGCGCGTCGTCCGTCGCGAGCGTGGCGCCCGGCAGCAGGGGTCGGGTGCCGCACCTCTGGTCGTCGTCGACGCGGACGCCGTCGACGCGCAGCGGTGCGGTGAGGAGCTCCGGCCGGCACGTCAGGTCGGCGAGGGCCTGCCGCGCGTCGCCGAGGCGGACGCCGACGTCGAGCAGCACGTCCGTGCCCGGCCGCAGCGTCACGCGCACCGCGGCGCCCGCCGCCCGGGGAGCCGGGAGAGCGGTCCGGGCAGGAGCGGGCTGCGGGAGGGCGGGAGCGGTCGGGGCGGACACGTGCCGATCCTGCCGCGTCGGACGCCTCCCGTGCCGGGACGACGGACGCCCCTGTGGACAACCGTCCGCTGGGGCGTCCGCCGGACCTCCCGTCCCGGTCACGGACCGGGACGTCCGTCGCGCGTCAGTCCACCGCGAGCGCCGCGACCGGCGACGTGCGGGCCGCCGTCCGGCCGGGGACCACGGACGCCACGAGACCCGCGACGAGCGCCACGACGAGGACGAGCGCGATGTCCCGCCACGGCACCGTGAGCGAAACGTCGCCCATGATGCTCAGCGCGGTCGCCGACCCCGCCCAGCCGTAGAGCACGCCGAGCACGATCCCGAGCAGCGCGCCGACGCCCGCGATGAGCATGCCCTCGAGCGCCAGCATCCAGCGCAGCTGCGAGCGGCTGAGCCCGATGGCGCGCAGCGTCGCGGACTCGCGGCGCCGTTCGATGACGGACAGCGAGAGCGTGTTCGCCACGCCGATGAGCGCGATGACGACCGCCACGGCGAGCAGCCCGACGATCACCGCGAGGATCGTGTCGATGACCTGCTGCATCGTGGCGCGCTCGACGGCGACACCGATCACCTCCACGGGAGCGTCCGTGCCGACGATCGCGTCCTGGATCGCGGGCACCACCTGCATCGCGTCGTCCGGCGAGTCCAGGCCGACCCACAGCCGCGAGACCACGGCCGACGGGTCGACGGCCAGGGCGTCGGCCGTGGTCACGAGCCACCGGTCGCCGACCGCGCCGAGGTGGACCGTGAGCTCGACCGTCTCGCCGTCCGGACCGGTGAGCGTGAGCTCGTCGCCGTCGGTGACGCCGTACGACTCGGCGTCCAGCTCCGGGACCATGACCGTGCCGTCGCCGAACCCCTCGAGCGCCTCCGGCGACCGGACGACGTCGAGCGCCTGCGCGGGCTCCACCCCGTGCACCGAGGCGTACCCGCCGTCGGGCAGCGTGACCTCGGTCCCGGTGAGCTCCACGACGCGCGCGACGCCGTCGACCTCGGACACCGCCCGCACGACCGTGTCGGGCACGGGCTCGCCCGTCGACCCGTAGCTGTCGGCCGCGACCATCACGTCCACGGGGTACTGGTCGTCGAGGGCGGAGTCGAGGCTCGAGCGGGCGCTCGCGGCCCCCGTGGACATCATCGCGACGAGCGTGACGCCGATGAGCAGCGCGGTGCTGGTCGCCGTGGTGCGCCGCGGGTTGCGCAGCGTGTTCGCGGCGGCGAGGCGCGCCGTCGACCCGGTGCCCGCGAGCAGCCGCCCGACGAGCGCGACGACCTTCGGGAGCCAGAACACGGCGCCGACGAGCACGCCGACGAACGACAGCGCGCCGCCCACGACACCGACGAGGATCCCCGCCTCGGGGCTCTCGGCGCCCAGCACGATCCCGCCCGCGAGGAGCGCCGCGCCGCCGAGCGTGAGCAGGGCCGCGAGCACGAGGCGCACCCGTCCGCCGCCGCGCACGGTCGGCGCGTCGGCCGGCCGCAGCGCCTCGAGCGGCGCGACGCGGGTCGCCGCGCGGGCCGGGGCCAGCGACGCGACGAGCGTGACGAGCGTGCCCACGAGGAGCGGCACGAGCACGACCACCGGGGTCACGGCGATGGTCGCGGGGATGGGCACGCCGAGGTCGGCACCCCGTGCGACGAGCAGCGCGACCTGCGTGAGCAGGGCGCCGAGCAGGACGCCGCCCACGGACGACGCGACGCCGAGGATCGTCGCCTCCGAGAGCACCGAGCGCGCGAGCTGCGCCTTGTTCGCGCCGACGGCGCGCAGCAGCGCGAGCGTGCGTGTGCGCTGCGCGACGAGGACCTGGAACGTGTTCGCGATGACGAGGGCGGCGACGATCAGCGCGACCGCGGCGAAGCCGAGGATGACGAACGTGAACACGTCGCGGTCGCCCGTCATGGTGCGCGCGGTGTCCTGCGCGTGCTCGTCCGGCGTGACGGCCTGCGCCCCGTCGGGTCCCTGCGCGACGAGGGCGGAACGGGTCGCCTCGAGGTCCGCGCCGGGCGCGAGCCCGACCATCGCGGCGGAGTACGTGCCGCCGGGGTCGTCCGGGGTCCGCTGCGCCTCCTCCCACGCGGACAGGTCGTCGGCCGACACGACCGCCGCGCCACCCATCTGCGCGTAGGCGCCGTACGGGTCGTCCGTCGTGCCGACGACCGTCAGCTCGTCGCGGACCTCCGAGAACTCGTTGCCCTCGGTCGCGGTGTCGTCCCACACGTTGCGCAGGCTCGTGACGGTGTCGCCCACCCCGACGTCGAGGCGTTCCGCCACGCTCTCCGGCAGCGCGAGCTGTCCGGCCGCGCTCGGGAGCGAGCCCTCGACGACCTCCAGCGCCTGGAAGCGCGGGTCCGACGGCGTCGGGACACCCATCTGGAAGACGCGCTTCGACCCGTGCGAGAGGTCGAGGTAGGTGAGCTGGACGGGGTCGACCGCGTCGACGCCCTCGACGTCGGCGATCGCGTCGACGTCGCTGGCGGAGAGGTCGGACGGTGCGGACACGACGAGGTCGGCGTCCGCGAACTGCGCCGCGATCGAGTCGTTCGTGGTCCGGGTGATGACGTCGCCCGCGATGAGCGTCGCCGTGACGAACGCCGTCCCGATGACGATCGCGACGCCGGCCGCGGTGAGGCGGCCCAGGCTGCGGCGCATCTGCGCCAGGGTCAGGCGGAGCATCAGGCGCGCACCGTCCCTGCGGCCGCACCGGCTGCCGTGACGTCGCCGCGCTCGTCCGGTCCGGAGACCTCGAGCGTGCGCAGCGCGTCGAGGCCGGCGAGCACCGACTCGGGCGTCGGGTCGGCGATGTCGCCCGCGATGCGGCCGTCGGCGATGAGCACGACCCGGTCCGCGTAGGCGGCGGCCGCCGGGTCGTGCGTGACCATGATGATCGTGCGGCCGAGCTCGCGGACGCTGCGGCGCAGGAAGCTCAGCACCTCCGCGCCGGAGCGGGAGTCGAGGTTGCCCGTCGGCTCGTCGGCGAACACGACCTCGGGCGCGGCGATGAGCGCGCGGGCGATCGCGACGCGCTGCTGCTGGCCGCCCGAGAGCTCGCTCGGCCGGTGCGTGAGACGCGCCTGGAGGCCGAGGGTCTGCACGAGCGTGTCGAACCAGGCGCGGTCCACCGTGCCGCCCGCGAGCTCGACCGGGAGCGTGATGTTCTGCTCCGCCGTGAACATCGGCAGGAGGTTGAACGACTGGAACACGAACCCGACGCGGTCGCGGCGCAGCTGCGTGAGCGCGTTGTCGTTGAGGCGCGTCACGTCGGTGTCACCGATGAACGCGTGCCCGTCCGTCGCGGTGTCGAGCCCCGCGAGCAGGTGCATGAGCGTCGACTTGCCGGAACCGGAGGGTCCCATGATCGCGGTGAAGTGTCCGCGCTCGAAGTCGACGTCGACGCCGTCGAGCGCACGCACGACGGCCTCGCCCGTGCCGTAGGTCTTGCGCAGCGCGCGGGCGCGCACCGCGGGGCCGGCCGCCCTCGCTCCGGGGCCGCCCTCGGGTGCGGGCTCGGCGGGTCGGTACACGGTCGTGTCCACGTCGTCTCCTGGTGTCAGTCTCGGTGCGGGTGTCTCGAGGAAGGTGCGCCCGGGCGTCACCCGGGACCGTCCTCGACGCTACGGACCGGCCCGCCGACGGCGCGTCCGGCGTCGGTCGGGACCTGGGGAGCGGGCTGTCATCCCGTGGTCGTACGCGACGCCCCGCGGTTGTCAGCGCTCAGGGGGTACGCAGACCCGTGGGCGGCTGACAGGTTCGCGGGCCAGCCCGCTGTCAGCGCCGAGCAGGTCTCTGGGCCTGCGAAGTGCTGACAGGCCCGGTGCCCGACGGCGCCCGCTCGACGGCGCTCGCGTCGCCGTGGGGTGACCGGCAGGTGGGCGGGATCTCGCGGACCGGCGCCGTCCACAGGAGAGGTCGGCGACCTTCCTCTCCACAGGGCCGCCAGCGGGGCGCGAGCGGGAACGTCGAGCACGGGCACGATCGCGCCCATGAGCGGACGAGCGAGCTTTCTCGACGACGTCACCGGGTTGCGCGGGATCGCCGCCCGGCAGCACGGGGTGGTGGCGCGGGCGCAGCTGACGCTTCTCGGCGTGACGTGCGACGAGATCGCCCACCAGGAGCGTGCCCGCAGGTGGCGACGCGTCAGCCGCGACGTGCTCGTGCTGCACCGAGGCCCTCTCGTCCCTGAGGCCCGGCTGTGGGCCGCCGTGCTCGGTGCGCCACCGCACGCGGCGATCGGTGCGTGGACCGCCCTGGCGCTGCGCGGCCTGACGGGATGGGACCGGGCACCTGTCCATCTCGTGATCGCGCGGGGTCAGCGGGCGGACCGCGCGCCGTGGCTCGTCGTGCACGAGTCGCGGCGGCCGGCGACAGCCGACGTCGGCGACCTCGACGGTCTGCCCGTCCACGTCGTCGAGCGGGCGGCGGTCGACGCCGCGGCGTGGCAGCCGTCGTGGCGGACCGCCGCGGGACTGATGGCGGCCGTCGTGCAGCAGCGCCTCGCGACGCCCGGCGCGTTGCTCGAGAAGCTCGACGAGGTGGGCGCGGTGCGGCACCGACGGACGATGCGGCACGCGCTGGGCGACGTCGCGGGCGGGGCGGACTCGCTCGCCGAGATCGACTTCGCACGGCTGTGCCGTCGGGCAGGGCTGCCCGAGCCGGTCCGCCAGTCGCGCAGGCGCGACGCGAGCGGCCGGTGGCGGTTCCTCGACGTCGAGTGGAGGCTGCCCGGTGGGCGGCGGCTCGTCGTGGAGATCGACGGCGTCGGGCACCTCGACCGCCGACGCTGGTACGACGACCTGTTGCGCGACGCCGAGCTCGGCGGCGACGCGCGCACGGTCCGTCTGCGCCTCCCGGCGATGGCCGCGCGACGCGAGCCCGAGCGCGTGCTCGCGATCGTCCGGCACCACCTCGCACGGCTCGCGCTCGCGGCGTAGCGAGCTCGTGAGGTCGTCAGCAGCCCACCGACGCGGGGACCGGTGGAGTGCTGACCACCGGATCGCGCCGGGACCTGTCAGCACCGGGCCGGTCGCGGGGCCCTCGGATCGCTGACAGGCGCGGGCGGCGTCAGGCCCCGGGGCGGACGAGCCCGGTCTCGTACGCCGTCACGACCGCCTGGACCCGGTCGCGCGCGCCGAGCTTGGCGAGGATCCGGCCGACGTGGGTCTTGACCGTGGCCTCGGCGACGAAGAGTTCGGCCGCGATCTCCGTGTTCGACCGGCCGCGCGCCATGAGCAGGAGCACCTCACGTTCGCGCTCCGTCAGGCCGGCCACGGCCGCGTGCGCGGGGGAGTCCGCTGCCTGCTCGGCGGGCAGCGCCGTGACGAGGTGCTCGAGGAGACGCCGCGTCGAGGAGGGCGCGATCACGGCGTCCCCCCGGTGCACGGTGCGGATCGCCGCGAGCATCTCCTCCGGCGGGGCGTCCTTGAGCAGGAAGCCGCTCGCACCGGTCCGGATCGCCTCGAGGACGTACTCGTCGAGGTCGAACGTCGTCAGGACGATGACGCGGGGGACGTGCGCGCCCTCGGCCGCCGTCGCGGTGAGCCGGGCAGTGGTCTGCAGGCCGTCGAGGTGCGGCATGCGCACGTCCATGAGCACGACGTCGACCGGATGGTCGGCGAGCAGCCGCAGCGCCTGCAGCCCGTCGCCCGCCTCGACCGTGACCTCGAGGTCGGGCTGGGAGTCGATGACCATGCGGAACCCGGCGCGCACGAGCTGCTGGTCGTCGACGAGGGCGACGCGCACGGGCGCGCCCGCGGGCTCGTCGGACGGGAGGAGGGCGGCGTCGGTCATGGTGTCCTGTCGGTCGTGGGGGTGGGCCGTGTGCTCGCCGGACCGGTCGCGGTCGGCATGGCCGGTGTGGTCGGCCCGGTGGGCGTGGTCGGCGCAGGAGGAGGGAGCCGCGGCCCGGGGAACGGCGTCGTGCCCGACGGCGCGGAGCCGGGGGCCGAGCGGGGTACGGGGGGCACGGGGAGGGTCAGGTGGACGCGGAAGCCGCCGCCGGGCCGCGGGCCGACCGTCACGCTCCCGCCGAAGAGCGCGGCGCGCTCGCGCATGCCGAGCAGGCCGTAGCCGCCCGCACGCCCGGGTGAGGCGCTCAGGGTCTCGGCGGCCGCACCACGGCCGTCGTCCTCGACCCGGAGATCGAGCGTCGTCGCGTCCCAGCGCACGACGACCGTGACGGTCGGGTCGGGCCCGGCGTGCTTGAGGACGTTCGTCAGTGCCTCCTGGCACACGCGGTAGACCGTCAGACCGGCGCCCGGGGGTAGTGGTCGCGCCTGGCCGACGCGGACGAGGGACACGCGCAGGCCGCTGTCGCGCACCTGCGCGACGAGGGTCTCGAGGTCGGCGGTGTCCGGCTGCGGCGTCGTCTCGAGGGTCGGGACGGCCGCGGGCGGCGTCCCGCCGGACGGAGTCGCGTCCAGGGTCGGGAGCGCGCCCGGCCCGGCGACGGGGGCGCCGGCCGGGCGCGGCGCCTCGGTCCGCAGCACGCCGAGCAGTCGGCGCATGTCGGCGAGCGCGGCCCGACCCGTCTCGGAGACGGTCGTCAGCGCGCGCTGGGCGGCAGCCGGGTCGGAGGCCGCGGCGTACCGGCCGCCGTCGGCCTGGGCGATGATCACGGACAGGGAGTGCGCCACGATGTCGTGCATCTCGCGCGCGATGCGCGCCCGCTCCGCGGAGGTGGCGATCCGTGCCTGCTGGTCGCGCTCGACCTCGAGCCGCTCCGCCCGGTCGACGAGCGCGGCGATGGTCTCGCGTCGCGAGCGGCGCACGAGTCCGAACGCCCACACGACGAGGAACGTCATGCCGCCGAAGGCGGACGTGAAGAAGACCATGGTCGCGAGATCCACGAGGCTGCCCGAGCGCAGCCCGAGAGCCAGACCGAGGGCGACCGCGCCCACGAGCGCCGAGGCGATCGCCGTGCGGTGGGCCCAGCGCGGCCCGTAGACCGTCACGGAGTACAGGGCGACGAGCACGGCGAAGTCCGCGGGGAGCAGGAGGAGGTAGCCGGCGAGCAGGTGCAGCAGCGCCACGGCGAACACCGCGACGGCCGACGCGACCGGGCGCACGCGTCGCCAGGGCAGCGGCGCGAGGAGCAGGGTGGCCCAGACGGCACCCCATCCACCGCTGAGGGACGCCCCGACGGCCCCGGCGTTCGGCGCGAAGGCGGCGGAGGACGGGATGAAGACGACCGCGACGAGCAGCGTGAGGGTGAGGTCGACCCCGAAGCGGTGCTCCTCGTTCCACTGCCCGAGCCGTGCGTACCATCCCATGCGACCAGCCTAGGCAGGGGGCGTCGGTGTGACGTCCGACCACGGTCGGACAGGAGCCGCGTCACGAGGGGACCGAAGTCGTACTGATGCCCTAGCATGAGCGAATGACCCACGTACTGCTAGCGGAGGACGACCCGGCGATTGCCGAACCTTTGGCGCGTGCGCTCACACGTGAGGGTTACAACGTCGTCGTCCAAGGAACTGGTCAAGGAGCGATCGACTCCGCGAGCGGCGCGGACATCGTGGTGCTCGACCTCGGCCTGCCGGACATGGACGGGCTCGACGTCGCACGCGAGATCCGGCACAAGGGTCTCAGCACTCCCGTCCTGGTGCTCACCGCGCGGGCCGACGAGGTGGACCTCGTCGTCGGCCTCGACGCCGGCGCGGACGACTACGTGACGAAGCCGTTCCGGCTCGCCGAGCTGCTCGCGCGCGTGCGGGCGCTGCTGCGCCGCAGCCACGGCGAGACGGGCGACGAGGAGGAGCTCGGCGCGCAGGACGTGCGGGTCGACGTCTCTGCGCACCGGGCGTTCCAGGGCGAGCGCGAGCTGCACCTGACGACGAAGGAGTTCGAGCTGCTGCGGGTGCTCGTCGCGAACGCCGGCTCGGTCGTCGTGCGCGACGCGCTCATGCGCGACGTGTGGGGTTCCGAGCCCGTCGGCTCGACCAAGACGCTCGACATGCACGTGTCCTGGCTGCGGCGCAAGCTCGGCGACGACGCCAACTCGCCCCGCTACATCTCGACGGTCCGCGGGCTCGGTTTCCGCTTCGAGACCGGCGAGAGCTGACCCGCACCGGATCGAGGAGGGCAAGGAGCAGCGTGCGGCGCCGGATGCTGCAGGCCACGGTGGCGGCGGTCGCCGTCGCCGTCATCCTGCTCGGCTTCCCTCTCGCGTTCTTCGGCGCGCAGTTCGTCCTGCAGGGCGAGGCCGACGACGTGCAGGCACGGGCCGACCGCCTCGCCACCCGGGTCGACCGGCGCGTCGGCGCGGGCGAGGAGATCCCCGACGTCACGATCGAGGAGGCCGTGCAGGGTGTCGGCAACGACATCCCGGCGTCCGTCTACGTCCAGCTTCCCGACGGGACCCTCCTGCGCGCCGGCGAGGAGGTGACGGGTCGTGCGATCCGCACGGCCACGACGTCGGAGTCCGGTGCGCTGGTCGTCGTCGAGATCTCCTACTGGGAGGCCTACTGGCGTGCCGCCCAGATCGTGATCCTGGTCGTCGCCGCGGCCGTCGTGGCGTTCGCCGCAGGGATCGTCATGGCCGTCTGGCAGGCGAACCGGCTCTCCGCGCCGCTCGTCTACCTCGCGGCCTCCGCGGAGCAGCTCGGCTCGGGACAGGTGCGCCCGCGGCTCGAACCCTCCGGGGTCGAGGAGATCGACCTCGTCGCGGCGGAGCTCGCCCGCAGCTCCGACCGGCTCGCCGGGCGCCTCGCGGCCGAACGGCAGTTCGCCGCCGACGCCTCGCACCAGCTCCGGACGCCGCTGACCGCGCTGAGCATGCGCCTCGAGGAGATCTCTCTCGCGTCCGACGACCCCGCCGTGCAGGAAGAGGCGAGGATCTCGCTCGAGCAGGTCGAGCGGCTCGTCGGCGTCGTCGACGACCTGCTGCAGTCGTCGCGCCAGGCCCAGGGCGGCACGACCGAGGCCGTCAACCTCCTCGAGGTCGTCCACCAGCAGGAGGAGGAGTGGGTCCCGACGTTCGAGAAGGCGGGACGCCGGCTCGTCGTCGACGTGCCCCCCGACTACCAGGTGCTCGCGACACCCGGGGCGCTCGCGCAGGTACTCGCGACCCTCATCGAGAACTCGCTCAAGCACGGCGGCGGCACGACGACGGTGCGGGCCCGCCCGTCCGGCACGAGCGGGGCGGTGGTGACCGAGGTGTCCGACGAGGGCGCGGGCGTCCCCGACGACCTCGCGCCGCGGATCTTCGAGCGCGAGGTCACGTCCGGGGCCGGCACCGGGCTCGGGCTCGCGCTCGCGCGCGACCTCGCGGCGTCGGACGGCGGGCGGCTCGAGCTCGCCCAGCGCCGCCCGCCAGTCTTCGCGCTGTTCCTCGCCGGCGTGCCGCGCCGGCTCGACCCGCGCATCGTGCTGCCGACGGGTACCGCCGTGCCGTCACGGCGTCGCCGGCGCCGGCGCTGAGGCCGGTCAGCCGACCCGGGCGGGCTCTGCGTCCTCGACGGGCTCGGCCGAGCCGGTGAAGACGAGGTGCCGGTAGGCCAGGTAGCGGAACGCCGTGCCGAGGGCCAGGCCGACGACGTTCGCGGACACGTTCTTCGCCAGCGGCGACGTGAGGCCCAGGACGTACGTGGAGAACGCGAGGCACCCCACGGCGATCAGCATCCCGCCCACGTTCACGACGACGAACGCCGTGAGCTCCCGGCCCCGTGTCTCCGTGCGACGCGCGGAGAAGGTCCAGTAACGGTTGCCCAGCCAGGAGACCAGCGTCGCGACGGCGACGGAGACGACCTTCGCCGTCAAGGGCTTGTGGCCGAGCACCTCGCCCGGCCCGAAGCTCAGCAGGTTGAACAGCCCGAGGTCCACGACGTACGCGAGCGCGCCGACGGAGCCGAACTTCGCGAGCTCGCGCACGCGGTCGGCGATCCGCTGACGCGGGGCGCGGGAACCGGGGGCCATGGACCGAGGCTACCGGGCGCGCCTGGGTGCGTGCGGTGCCTTCGGGATGGTGCGAGGGAGCCGACGGGGTGCGGGTGGGTGCCGGCGGGCGCAGGCACTAGGGTGGGTGCACGTGGCAGCACCAGTGATCGCCGTGGTCGGCGGCGGACAGCTCGCACGGATGATGGCCCCGGCGGCGGGGGAGCTCGGCGTGCACCTGCGGGTGCTCGTGGAGGCGCCCGACACGTCGGCGGCCCAGGTCGTGACCGACACCCCCGTGGGCGTGGCGTCGGACGAGGCGGCGATCCGCTCGCTCATCGCGCCCGCCGAGGGCGAGCCCGCGGCCGTGCTCACGTTCGAGCACGAGCACGTGCCGAACGCCCTGCTCACCGATCTCCTGGAGCACGGCACCCCCGTGCGTCCCGGGCCGGACGCGCTGGTGCACGCGCAGGACAAGATCGTCATGCGGCGCCGTCTCACCGAGCTCGGGGCCCCGTGCCCGCGCTGGGCCGCGCTGCCCACCGAGCCCGACGCCGCGCGGACCGCCCTCGCTACGTTCCTCGACGAGGTCGGGGGCGAGGCCGTGGTCAAGACGTCCCGCGGCGGGTACGACGGCAAGGGTGTACGGGTCGTGTCGACCGCCGGTGGGGGCGCCGAGCAGGTCGCCGAGTGGATCGACGCCGCCGCGGCAGGCGGGCCCGCGCTCCTCGTCGAGGAGAAGGTCCCGTTCGCGCGCGAGCTCGCCGTGCTCGTCGCCCGGCGCCCGTCCGGCGGCCTTGACGGCCGCGGCGAGGTCCGCACGTGGCCCGTCGTCGAGTCGATCCAGCGCGACGGCGTGTGCGCCGAGGTGATCTCCCCGGCGCCGGGCCTGTCGGCCGAGGACGCCGAGAGGGCGCGGGACGCCGCCGTGCGCATCGCCGAGGGGCTCGGCGTGACCGGCGTGCTCGCCGTCGAGATGTTCGAGGTGCCGGCCGGGGCCGGTGGGGCCGACGGTGCAGGCGACGCCGCGCCGTCGCGCATCCTCGTCAACGAGCTCGCGATGCGCCCCCACAACTCGGGCCACTGGACGATCGACGGCGCCGTGACGAGCCAGTTCGAGCAGCACCTGCGTGCCGTCCTCGACCTGCCGCTCGGTGACACCGCCCCGACCGCCCGGTGGACCGTCATGGCGAACGTCCTCGGCTCTGCGCTCGACGAGCTCACCGACGCGCTGCCCACCGTGCTGGGCACGTTCCCGGACGCGAAGGTGAACCTCTACGGCAAGGGCGTGCGGCCCGGCCGCAAGCTCGGGCACGTCAACGTGAGCGGCGACGACCTGGACGACGTGCGCCGTCGTGCCCTCGCCGCCGCCGCGATCCTGCGCGGCGAGGACCCCGCGTCGCAGACCGCGAACCCTTCGGACGAGGAGCACCGACCGTGAGCGAGAACCCGATCGTCGGCATCGTCATGGGGTCCGACTCCGACTGGCCCGTGATGCAGGCCGCCGCCGAGGCCCTGGCGGAGTTCGACGTGCCGGTCGAGGTCGACGTCGTCTCGGCACACCGCATGCCGGTCGAGATGATCGAGTACGGGCGCACCGCGTCCGAGCGCGGGCTGCGCGCGATCGTCGCCGGCGCCGGGGGAGCGGCCCACCTCCCGGGCATGCTCGCCGCCGTCACACCGTTGCCGGTGATCGGGGTCCCCGTGCCGCTCAAGCACCTCGACGGCATGGACTCGTTGCTGTCCATCGTGCAGATGCCCGCGGGCGTGCCCGTCGCCACCGTGTCGATCGGCGGGGCCCGCAACGCCGGCCTGCTCGCCGCGCGCATCCTCGCGTCGGGGACCGACGACGCCGCGGCGCGCCTGCGCGAGCGGATGGTCGCGTTCCAGGAGGACCTGGCCGACCAGGCGCGGGCCAAGGGTGCGCGGCTGCGCGAGTCGCGGGCACGATAGCCGGTCGTCCCGGACTCCACGGCGACCGACGGCAAGATCGAGCCGTCCGCCGACACAAGAGGGTATGAGCGTGCAGCAGGCCCTCCAGCTCTCCGCCACCCGAGCGCGCGCGCTCGCTGCCGTGGGTCTGGTCGTCGCCGTGGTCGTCGGCTGCGGGGGACCGGACGGTGCCGCGGGCGATGCGACCGAACCTCTCCCGTCGGTGTCGCAGGGCGGGACGTCGGCGCTCGAGGTCACGGTGGTCGACCGTGAGGATCCCCGCTACGAGGAGACCGTGGACCGGGCCGTGGCCACCACGACGGTGGACGACCCCCGTCCTGTCGTGCTGCGGTCCGACAGGGAGGGCGAGCTCCTCGTCGTCACGCGGGGCAGCTCGTCCTGTCCCGTCACCCCTCGTGGGGCCCGATGGGTCGGGGACACCTTCGTCGTCGAGGTGGCGTCGTTCACCGCCGAGGACGCCGAGCGCGACGGCCTCACGGACAGGGTCTGCACGGACGACCTGGCCCCGGCGGTCTTCCGGGTCTCGGTCGACGACCTGCCCGACGACGAGGTGCACGTCGTGGTGGAGCACGTCGATCTCGTCGCGTCGTACGAGCTGCCCGGCCGGGCCACGCCCCGCCCGGAGGGCTAGACGGAGCACGAGCCGTCGGCGTCGGGGAGCGTGCTCCCGGCTACTGAGGGAGCCCGCCGACCTGTCCGGGCGGGAGCGTGCCGTCGCGGACGTCCTCCCAGAACTGGGGGGCGAGCTCCGGGTCGAGCTGAACCGTGGAGCCGACGTTCCCGGGACGGTAGTCGGGGTTGCCGATGGGCGGGGTGCCCGTGACGCCGTCGGGTCCGTTCGCGGCGCGGAACGCGAGGGCCATCTTGCCCAGGTCGACGATGCCCGTGCTCTCGTCGACCGTGAGCGCCCCGATCCCGGCGTCGAGGAGCGAGACCTGGTCGGCCGGTCGGAAGAGGATGCTGGGGTTCGCCGCCTGCGAGGAGACCGCACCGATCACCTGCCGCTGGCGTTCCGCGCGACCGATGTCACCCTTCGGGTCGGAGTAGCGCATGCGCGAGAAGGCGATCGCCGTCGTCCCGTCGGCGACGTGGCAGCCCGCTGTCCAGACGAGGCCGCTGTTCGGGTCGTTGACGTCGTAGTCGAGGCACAGCTCCACGCCGCCCACGGCGTCCACGACACCCTGGACACCGCCGAACCCGATCTCCACGTAGTGGTCCACGGTGAGGCCGGTCAGCTGCTCGACGGTGCGCACCAGGAGCGGTGCCCCGCCCCAGGAGTACGCCGAGTTCAGCTTGCCGGCCCCGTTGTCCGGGATCTCGGCGTACGTGTCGCGCGGCAGGCTGATGAGAGCGGCCGGACCGCTCGACGGCGCGTGCAGGAGGAGGATCGTGTCCGTCCGGGCGCCCTCGGTGCCGTCCTCCCCGACGACCTCGCCGCGCGCGTCCGAGCCGGCGAGCAGGTAGGTGTTCCCGGGCGTCCCGGCCGCACCGGAGAGCGCCTCGACGTGCTCGATCTTGCCGTTCGCCCACACGAGCAGACCGATCGGCCAGGCGAGCAGTCCGACGAGCACGACGCAGGCCACGAGCGTGACGACCCGTCCCTTGCGGACGCGGAGGGTGCCGCGCCCGCGCGGCGCTCCGGCGGGCGACGTCGGACCAGGTCGGCCCGTGGGCGGGCGACCCGGCGGGGCAGGTGCCGTGCCCGGGCGCCGCGCGGGCACGGCACCGGCAGCACGGCTGGAGGCGTGCGGGGCGGACGAGACGCGGGACGCCGGCGCCTGTCGCTGAGGTGCACGAGCGGGGGCGACCGACGGCGGCGCGGCTGCCGGTCCTGCCGCCCCGCTCACCGGTCGCGCGGGCCGTGCGGACGGTGGGGTCCCGGCACGCGCCGGCGTGACGGGGATCTCCCGGGACGACTGGCGGCGGATGCGCGGCTCGGACCGCACGGCGTCGTCGGCGGCCGGTCGCCGACGGGGTGCAGGACGCTGGCCGCTGTTGCCGATCGTGATGGCGTCGTCGACCGAGGACGGACGTGGAGACCTACCGCCCTGCGGCGTGAAGCTCGGTGGTCGTCGCCCCGGATCAGTTCCGTCGTGCGTCATCGGCGCTCACCCACAGACCGACGTGACGTCCTGCGCGGAGAACGCTTCCTCGCCGGCGTCCTTCGTCTCGACGGGTGCCGGTGCCTCCTGGCCAGATCCCTCGGGGCCCGCAGGGTCCGTCGCCTCCTCGGGCGTGGCGCCGGTGGGGTCGGACGCGTCCGGGGCGTCGGCGGCCTGGCCGCCGCTGTCCTGCTCGGTCGCGCCCGCCGGCACGTCGTTCTTCAGGTTCTCCCACAGCCGGTCCGCGTCGGACGTCCACACCACGTTGTTGGGGTTGGTCGGGTCGGTGCCGTTCGGGACCGTCATGAAGGTGATGCTGCCAAGGTCGATGCCCTGGGCGCTGTAGGCCAGTCCGGCGAGTCCCGTCACGGACGAGAAGTTGTCGCTCATGGTGAGGGACCTGGTCACCGCGTCGAGGAACTGCACCAGGGCACCGGCGTCGGTCAGGAGGTTCTTGCTGAGCACGGTGCGCACGAGGGCCGCCATGAGCTCCTGCTGACGTCCGATCCGGCCGAGGTCCGAGCCGTCGCCGAGACCGTCCCCGGTGCGTGCGCGGGCGTAGCTCAGCGCGGTCCCGCCATCGAGCGTCTGCACCCCGGCGGGAAGCGTGAGGTTGTTGGCCTTCGGCGAGTGCACCGCCTCGGGGATGCACAGCTCGACACCACCGAGCGCATCGATCATCGCCTGGAACCCGGCGAAGTCGATGACGACGAAGCCGTCCATCCGGACGTCCGTGAGGCTCTCGATCGTGCGCATCGTGCAGAGCGCGCCGGACGCGACGTCACCGCCGAGGTCCGCGCCGGCCGCGAACGCGGAGTTGAACTTGGTGCCCGAGACCGGGTCCGTCGTCGTCCCGGCGGTCGTCGGGCACGAGGGCAGGTCGACGGTGGAGTCACGGGGGATCGACACGAGCTCCACGCGGGACCTGTCGGCGGAGATGTGCAGGATCATCGTCGTGTCCGAGCGCATGCCCTCGGTGTCGTCGGCCACGAGGCCCCCGTTGGCTCCCGACCGGTCGTCGCTGCCCATGAGGACGATGTTCAGCGGGGTCCCCGCGTTCGGGTCCTCGGGATCCGGGGTGCTCGCCTCCGGGCGGTCGTCGCCCAGCAGGCTGTCGGCGTCGACGTCGTCGATGTTGCCCGTGAACCGCGAGAGCGCGGTCGCGCCGCCGACGCCCGCGAACGCGACGCACGCCGTCACGCACAGCGCCAGCACGCGCAGGACGGACCTCGACGGGAGGCGTCGCGCGTGCGCCGGACCGGTTGCGGTCCGGGGTCGGTGCGGTGCGGACGACCCGCCATGCCGAGAGCTCACGACCGACGAGCATAGGCGGTGGAGGTCACCGTTCTGCGTCGCCGGAGGACCCGGTGGGTAGAGGAATCGTGGAGAACGACGACACCGACAGCTCCGGCGGGCCCGCCCTCGGCGGACCCGCCGGACGGCCTCACTGGCCGACGGCGGCGTACTTCGCCTCGGTCGCGGCCTTGGCCGGACGCCACCACGCCTCGTTCTCGCGGTACCAGGCGACGGTCGCCTCCAGCCCGTCGCGGAAGTCGGTGAAGCGCGGGGTCCACCCGAGCTCGTCCCGCAGCCTGGAGGCGTCGATCGCGTAGCGCAGGTCGTGCCCCGGGCGGTCGGTGACGTGCTCGAAGTCGTCCGCGGCGCGCCCGAAGATCTCGAGCAGCGTCTGCACGACCTCGAGGTTGTTCTTCTCCCCGTCCGCGCCGATGAGATAGGTCTCGCCCGCCCGGCCCTTGTCGATGATGGCCCACACGGCGGCGTTGTGGTCCTCCACGTGGATCCAGTCCCGCACGTTGAGGCCGGCGCCGTACAGCTTCGGGCGCACTCCGTCGATGAGGTTGGTGATCTGGCGCGGGATGAACTTCTCGATGTGCTGGTACGGCCCGTAGTTGTTGGAGCAGTTCGAGATCGTGGCCTGCACGCCGAACGACCGCGCCCACGCGCGGACGAGGAGGTCGCTGCCGGCCTTCGTCGAGGAGTAGGGGCTCGAGGGGTTGTACGGGGTGCTCGCCGTGAACTTCGCCGGGTCGTCGAGCTCGAGATCGCCGTAGACCTCGTCCGTCGAGATGTGGTGGAAGCGGGTGCCGTGCTTGCGCACCGCCTCGAGCAGCGTGAAGGTGCCGACGACGTTCGTCTGCACGAAGGGCGACGGGTCGTCCAGCGAGTTGTCGTTGTGCGACTCGGCCGCGAAGTGGACCACGAGGTCCGACTCGCCGACGAGGCGGTCGACCAGCGGCGCGTCCGTGATGCTGCCCTCGACGAGCGTGACTGCGTCGGCGACGGGGGCGAGCGACGTGCGGTCACCCGCGTAGGTCAGCGCGTCGAGGACGGTCACCTGGACGTCCGGGCGCTCCCGCACCGTCTGGTGGACGAAGTTCGAGCCGATGAAACCGGCTCCGCCGGTGACGAGCAGACGCATGATGACGGTCCTTCGAGAGGGGCTGCGGGCGGCACCTACTGTACTGAGGTTCGTCGGACAGGATCGCGCCGCGCCGCTCGCCCCACCTTGCCGAGGGTGGGGACAGGGCGTTGACTTCGTGTACAGACCGTTCCCGTCGAGGAGTGCCGATGGTGTCGCTTGCCGTGGTTCCCGCGTTCGTCGCCGTCGCGTCCCTGATCGTGCCCCTGGTCGGCGCGCCCACGGTCGCGCCTGCCGAGCGCCCGACCGCCTCTGCTCCGGCCCGGCCCGGCCCGGCCCTGTCCGGGTCGCGACCGGCGGCGGCCGTCCTCCCGACGGCGGACGCGTCGGTGGCGCCCCGGATCGACGAGTACCCGCTCGCAGTGGACGTCTCCGTCCCCGACGCGAAGGTGGGTGCGCGGAGCGCCCCGCCGGCGGGCGGGACCCCGGAGACGGCGGCCCCTGACGGTGAGGTCCCCGACGGCACCGCACCCTCGGACGCACCGGAGGAGGGCACCGCACCCTCGGACGCACCGGCGCTCGCTGATCCTCCGGTGGAGCCGGACGAGCCCGTCGCCCCGGGTGACGAGCTCTCGCTCGAGACCGTGGAGGACGTCGCCGCGGGACCCGTCGTGGAGAACGAGGGCTTCCAGACGGTCGCCGTCTCGTGGCCCGACGACCTGACGGTCGAGGTGCCCGAGCTCCAGGTGAGGACTCGGACGCAGGACGGGGACTGGACCGGTTGGCAGCATCTCAAGGTCGCCGACGAGCAGCCGGACGCGGGCACGGTCGACGCGGAGGTCGGGACCCGGTCCGGTACGGGGACGATGTACGTCGGTGAGTCGGACGCCGTCCAGGTGGCGACCGCCGACGCTGTGGAGGAGCTGCCGGCCGACCTCCGGCTGACGCTCATCTCCACTCCCGAGCCGACCCAGGTCCCCGAGGCCGAGGCGGCCGGCGCCGCGTCCACGGGCGAGGCGGTCACGACGAACGCCCTCTTCGTGGAGGGCGCAGGCACCACGGTCGCGACCGCTGCGGCCGGGCCGGCGGTCATCTCGCGGGCAGGGTGGGGAGCGGCACCGCAGGCATGCACCCCGGACACCGCCTCACGCCTGGTGGGAGCCGTCATCCACCACACGGCCAACCCCAACTCCTACACGACCGTCGCCCAGGCGATGCAGGTCATCCGCAACGACCAGGCGTACCACATCACCACGCGCGGGTGGTGCGACCTCGGGTACAACTTCGTCGTCGACAAGTGGGGAAACGTCTACGAGGGTCGCGCGAACAGCATGACGAAGCCGATCATCGGGGTGCACGCGGGCGGCTTCAACACGTCGACCGTGGGCGTCGCGTTCCTCGGCGACCACTCGAGCGTCGCCCCGAGCAACGCTGCGGTCCAGGCCGTGGCGCACGTCGTCGGGTTCCGGCTCGGAGCCTACGGGGTGCGACCCGACGTGTTCATGAGCTACACGACACGCGGCGGGGAGAACTCCCGCTACCCGGCAGGGTCGACGGTCACCCTGCCCACGACGTTCGGTCACCGCGACGTCGCCTACACGGCCTGCCCTGGTCAGGTGGGCTACTCCCACCTGCAGTCCATCCGGAACCGCGCGACCGCGTACGGCTACGGTGCGGCGTTCACCCAGGCACGGTCGGTGGTGCGGGCCTTGTACGACGACCTGCTCGGACGCGCGGCGGACTCGTCGGGGTTGTCGACGTGGACGTCGAAGCTCGCGTCCGGTACGAGCCGGGCGTCGGTGGTGCGGTCGTTGACGCGGTCGGAGGAGTACGTGCGGCTGCGGGTGCGCGAGGCGTACGTGGACGTGCTGGGTCGTCAGCCGGACGCCGCGGGGCTGAACAGCTGGACGCGGGGCGTGATGTCGGGGGACATCTCGGTGGACGCGGTCGCGCTGCTGTTCTACCGGACACCGGAGTTCTACCAGCGGTCGGGGGGCAACGACGACGCGTTCGTGCGGCGGTTGTACCAGGTGATGCTGGGTCGGTCGGCGTCGGCGTCGGAGGTGAGGCACTGGCGGGCGCGGATCACGTCGTCGGGTCGTGCTGCGGTGGCGTCGGGGGTGTGGTGGTCGCGGGAGGCGGCGAACAACCGGGCGGGCGGGTACTACGAGGTGTTCCTCGGGCGTGCGCCGGACCGTGCGGGCAAGGAGTCCTGGGGCGGTGTGCTGCTCACGCGTGGTGAGGGTGCGGTGCGGGAGGGGATCGCGGGCTCGGCCGAGTACCGCAACCTCGCGCTCCGCCGGTTCCCCTGACGGTCATGCGTACCCGGTCGGTCGTCCAGGCGCTGGTGCTCACGATGGTGGGCCTCCTCGCCGTGGTCGTGCCGTCCGCGCCACCGGCCGCTGCGGCCGACGGGACGTTCACGTTCGCCGGCCGTGGCTACGGGCACGGCCGAGGCATGGGCCAGTACGGGGCGCTCGGGTACGCCGTCGACCACGGGTGGTCCCACGCCCAGATCCTGCAGCACTTCTACGGCGGGACGAGCCTGCGGGGCGACGCCGGGAACGGTTCCCTCTCCGTCGAGCTCCTCCGCAAGACCGGGACGGACACGATCGTGAGGGGTCCGTCCCTGCGCGTGAACGGCGGTGCCGCCGGTGCCGCGGCGGTGCGGCTCGTGCGCGTGGCGGACGGTCGCCTGCGCTACTTCACGGGCCCGGGGTGCGCGGGTCCGTGGTCCGACCGTGGGGAGGTCGCGTCCGGGGCGGTCGTCTCGACGACGGCCGACCCGGCGAACGTCGCGAACCTGCTGCAGCTCTGCGAGGCCGGGGTCGACCACGGCTACCGGGGGACGTTGCGGGCCGTCGCGAGCGGGGGCACGCAGTTCACGGTCAACACGCTCCCGGTGAACTCGTACCTGCGCGGCGTCGTGCCACGCGAGATGCCGGCGTCGTGGGGTGCGGTCGGGAGCGGACGTGGCGCACAGGCGCTGCGGGCGCAGTCCGTGGCCGCGCGCTCCTACGCGCTCGCGCCGCGCGGCGTGCGGGCCTCGGGTGCCCAGACGTGCGACACGACGGCGTGCCAGGTCTACCTCGGCGCGACGACCGTCACCGACGCCGGAGCGCGCGCCTCGCTCGAGCACCCGTTGTCGGACGCAGCGGTCTCGGCGACGTCGGGGCAGGTCATGCGGCACGGCGACGGCAGGATCGCTCTCACCGAGTTCAGCAGCTCGACCGGGGGGTACTCCGCCGGCGGCACGTTCCCGGCCGTCGCGGACGCCGGCGACGCGACCGCGAGCAACCCCCACCGCTCGTGGGCGGTGACGTTCACGCCGGCGGAGCTCTCGGCACGGCTCGGCGTCGGAACCGTCGCGAGCATCCGGGTGGCCGCACGCAACGGCCTGGGCGAGCTCGGAGGCCGGGCGACGAGGGTCGACGTCACCATCACGGGCGGGCGGGTCGTGGCCCTCACGGGGAGTCAGGTCCGCACCCGGCTCGGGCTGAAGAGCGACTGGTTCACCATCTCCGGGGTCTCACCGGCGGAGGCCCGGTCCGTGGTACGGGCGTTGTACGAGGACCTCCTGGACCGGCCGGTGGACGCCGGGGGGTTGTCCACCTGGTCGTCCGCGCTGGTCTCGGGGACGAGCCGCGCCGCTCTGGTGCGGTCGCTGACGCAGTCGGAGGAGTACGTGCGGCTGCGGGTGCGTGGGGCGTACGTGGACGTGCTGGGTCGTCAGCCGGACGCCGCGGGGCTGAACAGCTGGACGCGAGGTGTGATGTCGGGGGAGATCTCGGTGGACGCGGTCGCGCTGTTGTTCTACCGCACGGCCGAGTTCTACCAGCGGTCGGGGGGCAACGACGACGCGTTCGTGCGGCGGTTGTACGAGGTGATGCTGGGCCGGTCGGCGTCTGCGTCGGAGGTGGCGCACTGGCGGGGGAAGATCGCGTCGTCGGGCCGGGCCGCGGTGGCGTCCGGGGTGTGGTGGTCGCGGGAGGCGGCGAACCACCGGGCGGGCGGGTACTACGAGGTGTTCCTCGGACGCGCGCCGGATCGTGCGGGCAAGGTGTCGTGGGGCGGTGTGCTGCTCACGCGTGGTGAGGGTGCGGTGCGCGAGGGGATCGCGGGCTCGGTCGAGTACCGCGACCTCGCGCTGCGCCGCTTCCCCTGAAAGGCTCGGCGGTCACTCAGGAGCCGGACGGCACGGGGACGACGGTGCCGTCGGGCTCGATGACGCCCATCCAGAGCCTCGACTCCGTCGTGCGCGCCTCCTGCGGCGGGCTCACGAGCGTGCGCTCCCAGATCGTCTCCGTCGTCGTCCGCAGGGGCGGAGGCACGACGCCGTCGGACCACGGGATGACCTCGCCGTGGAACGCGACGACGGCCACGTCGCCTCCCCACGCCTCGCGAAGCCGTGCGAGGGTCTCCGGTTCCGCGTTCGAGACGGCGACGGTCTCCGTCCCGCAGATGGCTCGTAGCGTCGCCTCGTACGGGATCACGGTCTCGAGCACGGCGACGGGACGGCCCGCTGCCGCGTCGCACGCCGCGGTCGCCTCACCGAAGCGCCCGTCCTGCTCGACCACCGTGAAGATGTTCGACCACGTGAGCAGGGGCCATCCCGCGACCGCGACCGCCCCGACGACGGCGACCACTCGTGCCCATCGACGCCTGGTCTCCCAGATCACGACGAGCGCCAGGGTCGCTGCGACGAGGAAGCCGGGAATCGTCACCGGGAGGAACCGTCGCATCGCCCAGACCTGGTCCGGTGTGATGCTCACCTGCCACAGGTAGAGTGCGCTCGGCGCGGCGACCACACCCACGAAGACGAGGAGACGAGGGTCGCGGCGGTCCACAGCGCGATAGGTCGCGATGGCCAGGCCCGCGAACGCGAGGACGACCATGGGCACGCCGAAGTACCACGACAACCAGTTCACGGACAGCTCGTCGTACGACCGCGTCCCGTCGAGCGGCAGCCCGTCGAGCTTCTGGATGTTCTCGATGAAGCCGGCATAGGGCGAGGCGCCGTCGATGTTGTGCTTCTCGGTCCACAAGGGCCTGGTGACCAGCACGAGGGCCACGACGACGACGGCGGCTGCGCACCCCCACGCGAGCAGGCGTCGCCCACGGAGCGTCACCCAGCCCAGGAGCCGCGCGAGGAGCGGGACGTTGACGAGGACCGCGACCACCACGGTTGCCGCGAGCGCGAGTCCGAGCATGTCCACCCGGGCCGAGAGGTCGGAGAGGTACTTCGGGCTGTGGACCGCGAGGTCGAGGTACCCGAGGGCGACGAGCGCGAGACCGCCGGCGGTCGCGGCCGCGAGCGCGACGACGAGACGCCGGCGCGCGGCGGGGAGCGTCGCGCACGCCGCGGCGAGGCCCAGCGCCGCGACGAGCCCGATCACCTGGGCGGCGCCGTCGACGCGGGCGAGCGCGGTCGCGCCGATGAACGCACCGGCTCCGGCGAACTGCCACCACGACCTCGCGGCGACGGCGCTCCAGGCCAGCGTCAGACCGGCGAACCCGAAGGCGACGGTGATCGGCTCGGTGTAGGCCGCCCGCGTGAAGGCTGCGAACGGCACGCTGCACGCCATGCCGACGAGCGGGACGAGCGCCCAGAGCGGCCCGACGAGCCGGCGCGCGAAGGCGTACACGGCGAGCAGCGCCACGGCGCCGAGCACGAGGTTGCCGACGAGAATCCCGAGATCTCCTCCGGCCCACCCTCCGACGGCGAGGATCCCGGGCAGGAGCTTGGCTCCCTGGACGTGGACGACGTCGCCGCTCGTCGAGTACGCCATCGACGCGATGCGGACCCCGTCGATCTGGGCGAGCAGGTCCGCACCGGCACCGAGCGGGATGTCGGGGGAGCTGTTGTCCTGGAGCCAGAAGCCCTCGAGCGTGAGAAAGCCGGGGTCACGTGTCACCACGACGAACCGGGCCGCGAAGGGCACGTTGACGGCGAGCCAGACGAGGACGACGCCCAGGGCTGCCGAGGTCCCGATCACGGCGCGCCGGGTGGCCGGCACCGGGTCGGGGACGAGGCGCCACATCAGGGCGACGAGCAGCGCTGTGAGCGGCAGGACGACGAGAGGTCGGAACACCTCCAGGAGGACCGTGACCGACACGGCGATGCTCAGGCTGAGCAGCAGCGTCTGGATGCGGTCGGGCGCCGCGACGAGGAGCGCCGCCGCGCGGAGGCGCGGGCGCGCCGGCCTCACGTCGAGACGGCTCATGCCGACGCCGCCACGCTTCCCGGCTCCAGCACGCGCACCTGGACCGGGCTCGTCGTGAAACCGACGGACCGGCCGTCCCCGGCCACGAGGAGCGTCGAGGCGTCACGGAGCCGGTCGAGCTCGACGCCGGCTTCGTTCGCGACAGCGCCGTGGACCGTGTAGGTGCCCTCGCCGAGCTGGAGGTTGCGGAAGTCGAAAGCGATCCGCACATCGCCCTCGAGGCGCGGCATCCTCCGGCTGAGCAGCTGGGTGTTCGTCCCGATCACCGCGACCCCGAGCCCGGAGTCGATTCCCGTTCCGACCACCGCGTCCTCGACCGGGGCGGAGGCGTGGACGGAGACCACCACGGTGACGTCCTCGCCCGGCGAGATCTCGGTGAGCGGTGCGCCGTCGGAGCGGACCACGTCGACCGCACGGACGGTCACGACGTCCTCCGCCTGCGCGTCCTCGACGTCCTCGACCGCGCGGGCCGCCTGCACGGTGCGCCGGTCCTCCCGGCGGATCTGGTCGAACTCCGATCGCAGCGTCCGGAGCGCTTCGCGCGGCTCGCCGTCGGCGATCACCCGGCCGCTCTCCAGGACCACGGCGCGGTCGCACAGGTCGGCCACCTGGTCGAGCGAGTGGCTCACGAAGACGATCGTCCGGCCGTCGTGCTGGAACTGGCGGATGCGGTCCATGCACTTGCGCTGGAACGGCTCGTCCCCGACGGCGAGCACCTCGTCGACGAGCAGGATGTCGGGGTCGACGTGCACGGCGACGGCGAAGGCGAGGCGGACGTACATGCCGGAGGAGTAGAACTTCACCTGCGTGTCGATGAACTTCTCGATGCCCGAGAAGTCCACGATCGCATCGAAGTAGCCGTCGGTCTGCTCTCGGGAAAGCCCGAGGATCGACGCGTTGAGGTAGACGTTCTCCCGACCCGTGAGGTCGGGGTGGAACCCGGCGCCGAGCTCCAGGAGCGCCGCGAGCCGGCCGCGCAGGCTGACGGTGCCCGTCGTGGGCTGCAGGATGCCGCCGATCATCTTCAGGAGCGTGCTCTTGCCGGACCCGTTGGGACCCACGAGGCCGACCGTCGAGCCGGACTCGATCTCCATCGACACGTCGCGCAGCGCCCAGAAGTCGTCCTTGTGCTTGTTGGACCGCCCGAAGTTGACGAGTCGCTCCTTGAGCGACTTCTCCTTGCGGATCACGAAGCGCTTGGACAGGTCGTCGATGCGGATGACGGGGGTGCTCATCACAGCTCCTGCGCGAAGTTGCTCTGGAGGCGGGCGAACGTGCGCTGACCCAGCCAGAGGAGGACGATCGAGACGCCCAGCATGATGAGGAGGTTCGTCCCGAGGTTCTCGGGCACGGGCTGTCCGTCACCGGCGACCCAGAAGGTCTGCTGGAAGGCCAGGATGACCTGCGTCATGGGGTTCGCCAGGTAGATGGTCCTGAGGATCCCGTCGAGGTACTGCGACACCTGGCTCCAGGAGTAGACGATCGGCGATGCCCAGAACAGCAGCATGAGCGAGATGTCGACGAGGTACTGCACGTCGCGCAGGTACACGTTCACCGCGGACAGGAAGAGGGCCACGGCGGTCGCGAAGGTGACGAGCACCGCGAGGGCGAGCACGAAGTAGAGCCATCGGGCGCCGACGGGGAACTGCCCGCGCACGACGGTGAACGCGATGAGGATCCCGAGCTGGATCACGAAGTTGAACAGCGCGGAGCCGACCGCCGAGAGTGGGTAGACCTCGCGCGGGACGTAGACCTTCTTGATGAGTCCTGAGTTCGCGACGATCGAGCCCGTACCGCTGAGGACGATGTCGGAGAACAGCTGCCAGGCCGTCAGGCCCGTGAAGATGTAGATCGCGAACTCGGGGATAGAGCGCTCCGCCCCGAGGAACTTGCCGATCGCGACCCAGTAGACCATGAGCATCGCGAGCGGGCGGGCGAGGCTCCAGAAGAAGCCGAGCACGCTGTCCTTGTACCGTGCCTTGATCTCGCGGCGGGTCAGCAGCCCGAGAAGTTCCCGGTGCGACCAGATGTCGCGGATCGACTGGACGGTGCCGCCGAGGAAGCCGGGGCGAGGCCCCGCAGGGCGGAAGGGTTCGGCCTCGAGAGTCGAGGCACGCGCGGAGCGCTGGTCGTTCATCGCCGTCCTGATCGGTCGGGGGGTTCCGTGAGGTCGCCCAAGAGTAGTCGTGCCGTCCGGCCTCACGGGGCCGGGGGGGCGCCCTCCACGAGGAAGCGCCACACATCCTCCGCATACTCGTCCCACGTGCGGATCGAGCGCGCGGCGGCCTCGGCACGGAGCCGGAGGAGCGTGGCGTCGTCGGCGAGCAGGGCACGCATGCCGTCTCGCAGCGAGACGTCGTCGCGAGGGTCGACCAGGAGGGCCCCGCCACCGTCGGCGATCTCGGCCATGCTACCGAACGCCGAGGTGACCACCGGCGTCCCGACGGCCAGCGACTCCGCGACGGGGAGCCCGTAGCCCTCGTTGAGCGAGGGGAACACCGTGAAGCGGGCGAGCCGGTAGGCGGCCCACAGGAGCCTGTCCGGAACGCGGGAGGCGGACTCCACGGGGCGGCCCTGGTCCTGGAGCCGTCGCAGCCGCTCGACGAACTCCTCGCTGTTCCACGCGTTTCCGCCCACGAAGGTCAGCGAGAACTCGTGGCCCTCGCGCCAGAGCACCTCGGCAGCGTGGAGGACCGCGCGGTGATTCTTGCGCGGCTCGTGGCTGCCCACCACGAGCACCAGGGGCATCTTCGCCACCAGGAACCGTTCCGCGGCGTCCCGGAGATCGTCCTCGGTCGAGGGCGGGGCCTCGGTGGGCAGGAGCACCGGCTCGATCTCCGGGCCCGTGAGCCCGGTCGCCCCCAGCATCGTGCGCCAGCCCCGGTACTCGACGGCCGCGGCGCGAGAGATGGGGGCGACGCGTGCGCCGTGCCGCATCGCGGTCATGGTGCCGGCGAAGGCACCCGGCATCCCCGGCGCCGTCGTCTCGCCGGTGGTCAGCGGGATGAGGTCGAAGCCGATGGCGGTGAAGCTGCTGCGCGAGAAGCGCGCGATCGCACGGAGACGCTCGGTCCGGGGCTGGTCGATCGCCAGCTCGGGCAGCACGTAGGTCGTGCGCCAGGGCACGACGACCGCGGCCTCGTCCAGGGCCTCGTCGCTCTCGTCGGCCGCGACGGCGCGTACGATCCGGTCGTGCTCGGCGGGCGTGAGCTCCCGGACGGCGTCGAGGGCGGTCGTCCAGGCGACCGGCACGACGTCCCGGGCGAGCCAGCGTCTGGTGGACTCGCGGGCGACGCGCTGGATCCCGGTCATGAGGGTCGTCGAGGCGGTGTGCGCGACGTCGACAACCGTGCTGCCCGACTCCACGCGGACGCGGCGGCGTGCGGACTCGGGCGTGGTCAGGAGGGTGAGCCGGTCCACGAGCGCGGCCGGGTCCGACTCGCTCGCCCGTGTCGTCTCGATGACGGTCGCGTCGTCGGGCAGGACCGCCGAGAGGACGGCGAGGGCCAGCCACACCTGTGCCGGGTCCTGGGCGTCGACGATCCTCCCGAGGGCGTCCCGGACGGCCGACGGGGTGGCCTCCGGGACCTCGGCAGCGGTGTCGAGGGCCGCCGCGAGGACGGGGACCCGGCGGCACCAGGCGGCGACGACGCCGGGATCGAGGTGCGGCGGGCCGGGTTCGGGCCGCCTCCGGGTCCACGGTCTCGTCGGCGTCATCAGTGCTCCCCCTTCGGCGGCTCCGCTCCTGTCAGGAAGTCCCACAGGTCGGCGGCGTAGTCGTCCCACGTCCGTTCCGGACGGTTCCGCGCCTCACCCTTGAGCCGCTCGCGCAGGGCATCGTCGGTCACGAGCCTGCGCAGTCCTTCGGTCACCTGGTCGTCGTCGCGCGGGTCGACCAGCAGGCATCCCCCGCCGGCGGCCACCTCGGCCTGGCTGCCGTACGCCGTCGTCAGCACGGGAGTGCCCACGGAGAGCGCCTCGGCGATCGGGAGCCCATACCCCTCGTGGAGCGAGACGAACGCGACCGCGTCGGCCGCCCGCAGCTCGTCCCACAGGACCTGCTCGCTGACGCGGCCCAGCTCGACAAGAGGTCTGCCCTCGGCCCGGAGCCGCGCGGTGGCGTCGCCGAGGGGTACGTCGGACCAGCCGAACCCGCCGACGAGGCGGAGCTCGAAGTCCACGCCCTCGCGCCACAGCCGTTCGGCGGCGTGGACGACGGCACGGTGGTTCTTGTGCGGCTCGCGCGTCCCGGTGCACAGCACGACGGGACGTGACGAGTCGGCGCGCGCGGGGACCGAACCGGACATCGGCGAGGAGATGGCCGGGAGCTGCACCTCGTCGACCAGCGGCCCGACGAGACCCTGTGCCGGGAGGGCCTCCACGAATCCCCGGAACTCCGCGGTCGCGGAACGGCTGATGCAGGCGACGCGCTCGGCGTGCTTGACCACGTGCAGGAGCCCCGCCGTGCCGTTCGCCTCGCCCCAGGGACGGAGGTCCGCGCTCGTGATGGGGATGAGGTCGTAGCCCACGAGCCCGACCGTGCTGCCCGACCACCGCGCGAGGGTCGCGAGGACGTCGCTCGCGGCGCCCACGGGCACGTCGGGCAGGAGGACGCGCGTGCGCCAGGGGACGATCATCGTGTGGGAGTACTCGGCGGCCTCGCCCTGGCCGTGGTCGTGACGGGCGTCGCTCGTCGCGCCGGTGCCGAAGGCCAGGACCCGCTGCGACTCGCGGGGCGCCAGGGTGCGCAGCGAGGAGTGGTCGTCGCTCCAGGCGGCGAGGACGAGGTCGTTCCCGACCGCCCACCGCGGCACGGTCTCGCGGACGACGCGCTGGATACCGGTGTGGTGGTCGTGCCGGGCGCTGTAGTCGGTCTCGACGACGGTCGACCGCACGACACGCATCGGCCGGTCGGCGTACATCGCCGGGCGACGGAGCGCGATCGTCAGGAGCTCGGTCTCGACCGCCTCCGGCGGGTCGAGCTCGAGCGAGCGTCGGAAGGACACGAGCTCGTCCGAGGACGGGTAGCGCCCCAGGGCCGCCACCAGGACGAGCCACCGGGCGTCGTCACCGACCTCGGGGTCACGGACCGCCTCGACGAGTCGGGGCAGCAGGGTCGCCGCCGTCGTCCCGGCCTCGGCGACCGCGACTCCCTCGCCCTCTCCCAGGACGATGTCTGCCGCCGTCGTCAGCCGGGAGTCCAGGGCGTCCAGGAACCGCTCGGCGGTGGCGGGGACGGCGGTCGACGTCACGAACCCTTCCTCGCAGCCAGACGGCGGACGGCGCGCAGCGGCTTCGTGACGCGCCACGAAAGGGTCCGGCGGATCGCCTCGAGCTCCCGGCGTGCCGAGTCGTCCGGGGCGGGCGGCTGCTGCTGGGCCTGCGCCTGGGCCTCGGCCCACTGGACGAGCGCCCGCGTCCGCCACTGCACGAGCTGGCGCTCGACCTCCTCCATCTCTTGGTCCTTGGTCTCCAGGGACCGGGATGCGGTGGTGCGGGCCTCGACCACCGCGTAGGGCACGAACTGGTCGAGGGGGCACGCCGGGTAGGACAGCGCGGTGCGGAGCTCGTCGGCACGCTCGCGGGCGACGTAGAACCGCGAGAGCCCGTCGAAGAGGCAGAACTCGTACCCGGCCTCGACGAGGAGCGGCTCCCACGACTCGTGCGACGGCTCCGTCGAGTTGGGCAGGGTCGACTCCACGACCAGGACCCACGGCCGCCACCGGTGGAGGTCGACGCTCCGCAGGACGGACTCCTCGGCGCCCTCCACGTCGACGAGCAGGAAGTGGATCTCCTGGCCCGACCACCCGCTCTCGTCGAGCACGGAGTCCAGCGAGCGGGCGGGGACGACCATGTCCTCGTGCTCGAAGCCGGCCAGGTCGTGCCGCTCGCTCACCGAGTCCACGAGCGTGGACAGGCCGGTGCCGGGGACGACGTGGAGCGTGATCGTGTCCACGGGCTCGTCGGTGACCGCCGCCTGGACGACCCGGTCGCGAGGCCGCTCGTCCCGGTACGTGGTGGCGAACGCCTCGACGGGCTCGACCGTGATCCCGCTCCACCCCCGGTCGTAGAAGGCGCGGCTCACCGAGTCGACGAGAGGGTGGTTCGCACCGACCTCGACGTAGCGCCCGTTGAGGACGTGACCGAGAGCGCGCCAGAGGACGACGTCCTCGCGGTTCTGCGCGTAGGAGATGAGGGGACCGTCGGGCATGGGCGCCAGCATATCCACGAGGAACGGCTCGCCGTGCACGCCTCGACGCGGGTCCCCGGCCCTCGGCTACGCTTGCTCGGTCCCCGAACCCGAACCTGACGAGGAACCATGGCACGCGCGCTCATCACCGGCATCACCGGCCAGGACGGTCTGTACCTCTCGGAGCTGCTGCTCTCGAAGGGTTACGAGGTCTACGGGCTCATCCGTGGACAGAACAACCCGAAGCTCGACCTGGTCCGTGAGACCGTGCCCGACGTCAAGCTCGTGACGGGTGACCTGACCGACCTCTCGTCCCTCCTCCGCGCGCTCCAGGTCGCCCAGCCCGACGAGGTCTACAACCTCGGAGCGATCTCGTTCGTGGCCTACTCCTGGGACAACGCGACGCTGACGAGCGACGTCACCGGCAAGGGCGTGCTCAACATCCTCGAGGCCGTGCGCCTCTACTCGAACGACGACCCGTCGAAGGTGCGCTTCTACCAGGCGTCCAGCTCGGAGATGTTCGGCAAGGTCCAGGAGGTCCCGCAGCGCGAGTCGACGCTCCTCTGGCCGCGCTCGCCCTACGGTGTCGCGAAGGTCTTCGGTCACTACATGACCATCAACTACCGCGAGTCGTACGGCATGCACGCCTCGAGCGGCATCCTCTTCAACCACGAGTCCCCGCGCCGCGGGCCGGAGTTCGTCACGCGCAAGGTGACGCAGGCCGTCGCCCGGATCAAGCTCGGTCTCCAGGACGATCTCGTACTCGGGAACCTCGACGCGAAGCGCGACTGGGGCTTCGCCGGGGACTACGTCGAGGCGATGTGGCGCATGCTCCAGCAGCCGGAGGCCGACGACTACGTCGTCGCCACGGGTGAGACGCACTCGATCCGCGACCTGCTCGACCACGCCTTCGCCCACGTCGGCATCGAGGACTGGTCCGGCTACGTGAAGCAGGACCCGCGGTTCATGCGTCCGGCCGAGGTGGAGCTGCTCATCGGCGACCCGGCCAAGGCGCACGAGAAGCTCGGCTGGGAGCGCAAGGTCGACTTCCCGGGGCTCGTGGCGATGATGGTCGAGAACGACCTCCGGGAGCAGTCCGAGCTCGCCGGTCGGTGACGGGGATGACGACAGCCCTCGTGACCGGCGTCACCGGTCAGGACGGCTCCTACCTCGCGGAACGTCTCGTGGCCGAGGGCGTCGAGGTCCACGGGATCGTGCACTCGGCGTCGACCCCGACCGGTGGCCCAGCGGTCGCCGAGGGTGTCGAGGTCCACGTCGGCGACCTCCGGGACGGTGAGGGGATCGCCCGGATCGTCGAGGACGTCCGGCCGGACGAGATCTACAACCTGGGCGGCATCAGCTCAGTAGCCTACTCGTGGGACCACCCCGTCGAGACCGGGGGGGTGAGCGGCCTCGGCGCGGTCGCGCTGTTCGAGGCCGCGCGCCGCACGCAGGACTCGACCGGCCGGGCGGTGCGCGTGGTGCAGGCGTCGAGCGCGGAGATCTTCGGGTCCCCCGACCGGACGCCCCAGGACGAGCGGACGTCGATCCGTCCGCTCTCGCCCTACGGCGCGGCCAAGGCCTACGCGCACCTGTCCGCAGGTGTCTACCGGAGCCGCGGGCTGGCCGTCTCGACCTGCGTGCTCTACAACCACGAGTCGCCGCGCCGACCGGAGTCCTTCGTGACCCGCAAGATCACCGCAGCCGCCGCGCGGATCGCCCGGGACGGCGGGGGAGTCGTGACCCTCGGGCGGCTCGACGTCCGCCGGGACTGGGGCTGGGCGCCCGACTACGTGGACGCCATGGTGCGCGCCGTCCGGCACGCGGAGGCCGACGACTACGTCGTCGCGACCGGTGCGACGCACTCGGTGGAGGACTTCGTCCGGGTCGCGCTCCAGCGCGCCGGGATCGAGGACTGGCGCTCGCACGTCGAGATCGACCAGCGCTTCGTCCGGCCCGCGGACGCCGCCGAGCAGGTGGGCGACGCCTCGAGGGCACGCACCGTCCTGGGCTGGAAGCCCACCGTAGGATTCGACGAGATCGTGGGGCGGATGGTCGACCACGACCTCGCCCTCGCAGGAAAGGGCTGACGACGACGTGAACGAGCCGACAGTGCGCGACGGTGTGGTCTCCGTCGTCCTGGTCAACTACAAGGGCGCGGACGACACGATCACGTGCCTCCGGGCGTTCGACGAGGTGGACTGGCCGCGCGAGCGGCTCGAGCTGATCGTCGTCGACAACGACTCGCAGGACGGGAGCGCCGAACGGATCCGCGCGGCCGTGCCGCACGTGAAGGTCGTGGAGTCGGGTGCCAACCTCGGCTTCGCCGGCGGGTGCAACACGGGCGTCGCGCACGCCACGGGGCAGTGGGTCGGCTTCATCAACAACGACGCTCGCCCCGGCCCGGGATGGATCGCCGCAGCGGTCGAGGCGATGAGCGCCGACCCGTCGATCGGCGCCGTCGCCTCGAAGGTCCTGGACTGGGAGGGCAAGCTCGTCGACTACGTCGACGGATCGCTCACCTGGTACGGCATGGGCTACAAGCGCGAGGCGGAGTGGCCCGACTCCCCGGAGTACGACGTGCCGAAGGACGTCCTCTTCGGGACCGGTGCGGCGATGTTCGTGCCCACGGCGCTGTACCGGGAGGTCGGCGGGTTCGACGAGCGGTTCTTCATGTTCTACGAGGACGTCGACCTGGGCTGGCGCCTGAACCTCCTCGGCTACCGCGTGCGGTACGTCCCGGGGTCCGTGGCGTACCACAAGCACCACGTCACGATGAAGAAGTTCGGGAACTACCGGGAGTCGTACCTCCTGGAACGCAACGCGCTGCTCTCGATGTACAAGAACCTCGACGACGAGTCGCTCGCGCGCGCCCTCCCTGCCGCGATGGCGCTCGCCGTCCGGCGGTCGGTCGCGCGCACCGGCACGGACGCCACGATGCTCGACCTGCAGCGGTCGCCCGGTGGCGACGACGTCGGCACCGTCGAGATCGAGAAGATGGCGCTCACCGGTCCGCTGGCCATCGACTACTTCGTCGAGCAGCTACCGTCGCTCGCGGAGTCGCGCCGCGAGCTGCAGGCGCGGCGCCGACGCTCGGACCGCGAGCTCTTCCCGCTCTTCCGGCACGCGATCGAGCCGGCCTACGCGATCGAGAGCTATCTGACGGCGCACTCCGACCTCGTCGAGGCCTTCGGGATCGACGAGCACTTCGTGTCGCGGCAGCGCGTTCTCGTCGTGACCGGTGAGCCCCTCCTGGAGCGGATGGCGGGACCGGCGATCCGTGCGTGGGAGATCGCGCACGCGCTCGCCCCGGTCGCCGAGGTCCGGCTCCTCTCGACAGCCGGCGTCAAGGTGGAGTCCCCGGAGTTCGACGTCGTGCACGCGCACGGCCGGGAGCTGCGCAAGCAGACCGACTGGGCCGACGTCATCGTCTTCCAGGGCTTCCTCCTCGAGGGTGCGCCCTGGCTCAAGGAGAGCTCGAAGATCCTCGTCGCCGACGTCTACGACCCGATGCACCTCGAGCAGCTCGAGCAGGCGAAGGACCTCGGTCCGAGCGGTCGGGACCGGTCGATCCGGGAGACGACCCGCGTGCTCAACGAGCAGCTCGCGCGCGCGGACTTCGTCCTGTGCGCGTCCGAGAAGCAGCGCGACTTCTGGCTCGGTCAGATGGCCGGCCAGGGCCGCGTGAACGCGGCGGTCTACGACGAGGACGAGAGCCTCGACTCGCTCATCGCCGTCGTCCCGTTCGGCATCGCCGACGCCAACCCGGTGCAGCGCCGCCATGCGATCAAGGGCACCGTCCCCGGCATCGGTCCCGACGACAAGGTCATCCTCTGGGGCGGCGGGGTCTACAACTGGTTCGACCCGCTGACGCTGGTGCGCGCGGTCGACCGCCTGCGTCGTCGCCACCCGGAGGTGCGCCTGTACTTCCTCGGGCTGAAGCACCCCAACCCCGGCGTGCCGGACATGCGGATCGCCTGGGAGCTCCAGCAGCTCTCCGACGAGCTGGGGCTGACCGGCAAGCACATCTTCTTCAACGAGGGATGGGTGCCGTACGGCGAGCGGGCCGACTACCTGCTCGACGCGGATCTGGGGGTCTCGACGCACTTCCACCACGTCGAGACGGCGTTCAGCTTCCGCACGCGCATCCTCGACTACCTCTGGGCCGAGCTGCCGATCGTGGCGACGAGCGGCGACACCTTCGGCGGTCTCATCACCGAGCACGGCCTGGGTGCCGCGGTGCCCCCGGAGGACGTCGAGGCGCTCGAGTCCGCACTCGAGACCTACCTCTTCGACGACGCGGCGATCGCGTCGGCGCGGGAGAACGTGAAGAGCTTCGCCGAGTCGTACCGCTGGACGGAGGTGCTGCGCCCGCTCGTCGACTTCTGCCGGTTCCCTCGCCGGGCGGCCGACCTCCACTACGACCTGGGCGAGCCGGAGACCGTGGCGCGTGGCTTCGAGCGACGCGGCGGGCTGCGTGCAGACCTCGCGCTGGCCCGGGACTACCTGCGCGCCGGCGGGATCGGCGAGGTCGCCCGACGTGCCGGCGGGCGCGTGCGCAGGGCCATCGGCCCCTCGTCCTGACCGGACGGAAGCCCGACGGGACGACGAGGGCGGGTGCGGCGCGCCGCACCCGCCCTCAGTGCGTGAAGGGGAGGGAGCCCCGCAAGGCTCGTCCGCGTCGCGCGACGACGTCGCGCAACGACGTGAGCCGCTGGTCGAGGTGCCTGCTCGCCCCGTGCAGACCGGCCAGGTGCTCGGCCATCCGGCGCCCCGCCACCTCGGGCGAGTGCACGGTCCGGATGTCCTCGGCCGCCCGTCGACCGACAGCTCGTGCCCGCTCCGGCTCGTCGACGACCGTCCGCATGTGCGCGGCGGCGGCGGCGACGTCCGGCTCGGCCCACGGGCTCCCCGCGGGGTACGGGTCGGCGCCCTCGGGGATCGGCGTGCTCGTCCACGGCACCAGGAACGAGTTCTCCTCGGTCATGAACTGCATGTTGCCCGAGTAGGCCGTCGCGATGACCGGTCGGCCCCACGCCATCGCCTCGGCGATGGTCAGACCCAGCCCCTCGGACCGGTGGAGAGAGACGTAGCACGCACAGCGTGCCGCGAGCGCGTCCCGTTCGGCGGCGGAGAGGTACCCCTCGAGCAGCACGACGTCCGGGTCCCCGGCCACGAGGAGCCGAAGTCGTTCCGCGTCGGCCGGACGCTTGTCGGCGTTGATCGTCTTGAGCACCAGCACCGGTCCCTCGCCCGGCGCGAAGGCGGTCCGGAACGCGTCGACGACCGCCCAGGGGTTCTTGCGCTCCACGGTGCTGAGGTAGTCGAACGCGAAGAGGAAGTAGGGGCGGTCGCCCGGGATGCCGAGACCCTCCGGCAGCAGCGGCCGCTCCGGCGACCGCTGCGGCAGGGGCGGCGGCATGGTGACGACCGGGACCGGTGAGACGGCGGCGATCGCGTCGCGCACGAAGTCCGTCGCCGTCCACACCTCGTCGACGTGGTCGAAGGCGGGCGCGTAGGCGGCCGGGAAGGACTCGACCTCCCAGTACCACATGCCGATGCGCTGGGACCCGGACGTGATGGCCGCGACCGCTGCCGCGATCTCCGGGGTCTGGTCGGCGTTGACGCACAGCAGCGTGACGTCGAAGACCTGGTTGTCCTGGGACGCCTCGTAGGCGGCCGAGGTACGGCTCTGGAGGTTTCGGGCCACCGGCACGGTGGAGTGCCGCACGCCGCCGGCCGTCAGCGCCTGCTCCACGAGGCGCGCCGACTCGCCGACCCCGAGCTCACCCGCGAGGTACCCGACGAGGTTGACGCCGTGCGGGTGCTGGCCCTGCTGACGCAGGGGGACGGCCCGCTGCGCACCGACGGTCGCCCTCGCGGCGGCCCGCATCAGGTTTGGGTCGTAGGACTCCTCGCCGACCCCGCTCGCCAGCGCCCAGTCGACGAGCGCGGCCGTGTCGGGTCCGGGGACGAGCGGGAACGCCGCACGGAGGTCGTCACGGTCGTCGTACGCGGCGGCGAGGTAGCGGGCGACGCCCGCGTCGTGACCGGCCGGCAGCACGTCGAGCAGCCACGCCGCCAGCGTCGATGAGGAGCCGTCGGCGAAGAGGTCCGGGAACGAGCCGCCCTCGGACGCGGTGCGCCGGAGGAGGTGGTGCAGGTGCCCGTGGAGCGGGATGCCCGACGCGGTCGTGGAGAACCGCCGGCTCGTCGGGTGGACGTCCCGCGCGCGCTCCACGGCCTCGGCGGCGCACCGGCGCGCGAGGGCAGGGTGCTCGCTGAGCAGGAGCATCGGCGGGTCGTCGCTCCGGACGTCGAAGAGCCAGGGCTGCGCGGGGTCGAGGCCGCCGAGGTCGATCGCCACGACGTCCCGCCCGTCACGGCGCAGGACGTCGCCGACCTCGTCGAAGCGTGCCGTGGGCGGCGTGTTCCAGCGGGTGACGAGCACGGCGTCGTCGCGGACGACGGTCACCGGCACCGCCATCGCGAAGAGGTCGAGGGCGGCGTCGTCCACCTCCCACGACTCGAGCAGGCGGACGAGCGTCGGGAGCGAGGGCAGGATCGCCGGCCCGAGCGCGAGCAGGTCGGTCACCAGACGGGGTCGTGGGACGAGCGACGGCGCGGTGTCCCGGACTCCGGGCGCGAGAGGGTCGGTCGTCCGGCTGAGGACGACGAACCCGGTCTCGCCGACGAGCCCCGTGAACTTCGCGGGGGAGGAGAGCAGGACGACGCCTGCCGCGACCAGGAGCACCTCACGACCCGCGCCGAGCAGCTCGGCAGCGAGGCGCACGCCGAGGAGCCGCACGAGCTGCTCCTCCTCGAGCAGCGCCGCCGACCGGTGCAGATCTGCGTCCGGCACGACGTCCCCCGGGCGCCGCACCTCCTCGCCGAGCACGGGCTCGTAGCCCTCGTCGACGGCGAGGACGACGACGGAGGTGCTCGGGTCGACGCGCCCGACGGACCGGACGGTCGCGCGAGCCGCGGCGAACGTGGGTGCGGTGGCGACGACGACGACGGTCACACGGCCTCCTGGTGCTGGACGGAAGGATCAGAGCCTAGTCGGGCGGGCGGGGAGCGGTCGGGCGGGGAGCGGTCGGGCGGGTGTCCCGTCCCGTCGCGACCCGGAACACCTCGGCGCGGGTGCGCGCCGCCCCCTGCCACAGGCTCCGCCGCTCGCGCCAGGTGGTCGGTACGCGGCGCGCGGCGTCGACCACGGCCCGTCGCCGCGCGGCCGTCACGGCGGGTCGCTCCGAGCGGCGGACGCTGTGCACGACCGCCGCGGCGACCTGCCGCGCGGTGGACCGCGCCACCACGGCCGGCGGCGCGTGCCGACCGAGGACGACGAGGGAGTTGCGCGTGTTGTAGTAGCGGAACAGCGGGCTCGTCGCGTCGCTGCTCGCCGCGTGGCGGTGGTGGGCGACCGCGGCCGCGCAGTAGCGCACGGTCCAGCCCCGGGCGCGCAGGCGCCACGAGAGGTCGGTGTCCTCGTAGTAGAGGAACAGCCAGGGGTCGAACGACCCGACGTCGCGGAGCGCAGCTGCCCGCAGGAGCGCCGCGCCACCGCAGAAGCCGAAGACCTCGGGGTCCGGGTCGATCGTGCCGTCCAGGGCCAGCCAGTCCCGGTCGCCGCCGGCGCCGTCGGGCCGCACGACGTTGCCCGTCGAGTTGACGACCGTCCGACCGAGCGTGTCGGGTTCCGTGAGGAGGATCCGCGCCGTCACGGCGCCGACGGCAGGCTCGGCGTCGGCGACCTCGACCATCCTCCGCACGGCGTCCGGCTCGAACCGGGCGTCGTTGTTGAGCAGCACGGCGTACTCGGCGTCGAGGTCCCGGAGGCCGAGCTCCGCCCCTCCGGCGAAGCCCAGGTTCGACGGGCTCGCGATCACCCGGACCGTCGGGAACTCGGCGGCGAGCATCGCGAGCGTCCCGTCCGACGAGCCGTTGTCGACCACGAGGAGGTCGAGCTCTCCGTCGGCGAGATCCTGGTCGAGCAGCGAGGGGAGCGACTCGCGCAGGAGGTCCGCGCCGTTCCAGGTGACGACGACGGCACGCACCCGGGGGGTCGTCGGGCCGGTCATGCGCCGACCTCCAGCGCGTCGCGGTACGCCTCGGCGTGCGCAGCGGCCGAGCGCTCCCACGTGTACAGCGCGGCGTTCTCGGTGGCCGCGCGAGCGAGCCCGTCGTGCGCCTCGCCGGCCGCGTGCTCGATCCCTGCGGCGACGGAGTCCGGGTCGGCCGGGTCGACGAGGACGACGCCGCCGCCGCCCACCTCCGCCATCGACGTGCCCTGCGAGGTGACGACGGGGGTGCCGTGCGCCTGCGCCTCGAGGACCGGCATGCCGAACCCTTCCCACCACGAGGGGAACGCGAAGACGCGCGCGGACGCGTACGCGAGGTGCAGCTCGTGCACGCTCAGCGGACCCAGTCGGTGCACCCGGCCGGACGGGAGGCCCTCGAGCCGGGACGCGACGTCGTGCTCGGCGTCCCCCCAGCCGGGCGGGCCGGCCAGGACGAGGTCGAGGCCCGTTCCCCGGGCGAGGAGGATCCGGTACGCGTCGACGAGACCGGCGACGTTCTTGCGCGGCTCGAGCGCGCCGCACCAGAGCACGAACGGACGGTCGAGACCGTGCCGCTGCCGGAAGGCGCGGGCCTGCGCCTCGGTGACTGCCGGCCCCTCCGCGCCGTGCGGGATCACGCGGACGCGAGCCGCGTCGATCCCCGCCTCGATGCAGTCCTGCCGCGTCGCCTCGGACGGCGCGACGACGACGTCGGCCTCCCGCCGCACGATGGCGAGACCGCGCTCGAAGAACTCGACACCGCGAGCGGTGAAGTGCTCCGGAGCGCGGCGGAACGCGAGGTCGTGCACGGTGACGACGAGAGGCGCGGTCCGCGGCGGGACGGCCCAGGTGGTCGCGTGGACCACGTCGGGTCGCGGACCCGGGACGCGAGGACGACGCCAGCGCGACCAGGACTCGTAGAGGACGGGACGCGGCAGGGCGGAGCGGTGCACGGGCATCGTCGGGGGCAGCCCGTGCGTGCCGGCCGCGCCTCCACGAGCACGAGCACCGGCGACGGACACGTCCTCGCGTGCCGCGAGGCCCTGCGCCAGCTCGCGCACGTAGGTCCCGGAGCCGCCCGGGACAGGCTGCCACAGCTGTTCGACGGTGAGCGTCACACGGAGCACGGGGCGGGAAGGCACGCGGCCCAGCCTAGATGCTCTCGCCGGCCTACCGGCCAGCCCGCGCACGCGGACCGAAGCGGACGGGAGCCGCCGCCACGTGCGGACCTACGCCCGCCCGTGCGCGATCTCCTTGATCAGCTCGACCTGCTCGAACGCCGTGCGGCGCACGTCGACGAGAGCGCTCGCGATCTCCTCGTGGATGACCGCACGGTCGGCCAGCAGGTCGGCCAGGAGGGAGCGGAACACGTCGTCCGTGAGCTCCTTGTGCCCGACCGCGAACCGGGACTGCCCGAACATGTCCAGGACCTCGCGGTACTTGTGGCTCCAGCCGATCACGAGCGTCGGCACCTCGGTGGACAGCGACGACACCATCGCGTGGAAGCGCGACGCGACGAAGACGTCGCACCGCGAGATGAGGTGCCGCAGGGACTGCGAGCTGAGCTCGTCGTCGACGAAGAGCACGCTCTCCGGGTCGGCGACCCGTGCGGCGATCTCCCGGCACAGCGGGAGGTCGTTGTTGTGCACCTTGTCCGTGTGCGCTCGAGCGCTGTGGGCGACGAGGAAGACCTTGCGGCCGAGGGTCTGCGTGATGTGGTCGATCTGCGCCACGACCTGGCCGACGTAGTCCTCGCCGCGTGCCGCGGCGGACTTGGCCAGCACGGCGCTGGGGGAGAAGCCGACGACGTCGCCGCCGGCGAAGAAGGCCGGGTCGACCGCGGACTCGGCCGCCGCGACGTCGTCGGGACCGACCTCGAGCGTGAACGCGAGGTCGGCGCCGGCGTGCACGTTCTTCAGGCCGAGGCCGGTCAGGTGCTCGTGGGTGATGGCGCCGCGCGAGACGATGGCCGCCATGCGGGGCAGGATCGCCCGCGCGGCCAGCTTGTTCAGCGCGCTCTCGAACGGTCCCATCGCCTGGGCGACCTTCACCACGGGCGTGCCGACGAACAGCGCGGGCAGGACGCTGGCGACGTTGTAGACGAGGAACTTCCCGCGGCCGTCGACGAAGGTGATACCACCCTCGTCGAGGAGGACGTCGCTCTCCGCGAGCGCGCGCACCTCGGGCACCGCCCGGCGGATCGCGGCGCGTGCCGGCGGGAGGAGACGGTGAAGGAGCGCCGCACCGTTGATCAGCACGCCGAGGCGCACGGGGTCCGCGCGCAGCACGCGCACGTTGCCGAACGGGTTCAGACGGCGATCGGAGTCCGGGTACATGCTGAGGAGGACGAACCGTGCCTCCGCGTCACGCGCACTCAGGTGCTGCACGGAGCTCTCGAGCATCGCCGAGGCGCCCTTGTTGCCCGAGAAGGCCGAACCGATGATCGCGATCCTCATGCTGTGTGTCCTTTGCGGTGGGAGAGCGCTCTGAGCGCGAGGTAGAGGGCTGCCACGACGGCGTCGGCGAGCGTCGCCAGGAGCCGCGCAGCCAGGGACAGGACGATCGCCTGCTCGACCGGGACGTACGGCGTGGCGAGGAGTACGAACACCGACTCGCGGACACCGATGCCGCTCGGCACGAACACGGCGAGGATCCCCACGGCACCCGCGATGATGTACGCGCACGCGAGGGGGAGGTAGGTGGACGCCGGGGCGTCGATCATCGAGATCGCGATCGCGACGACACCGACCCCGTTGACGATGCGCGGGAGCAGGTAGAGGACCTGGAAGCGCAGCGACTGCCTCGAGGTGAGGAAGTACTCGTGCGGGATCTCCCGCTTGAGGGTCCGTCGAGCGAGCAGGTTCGACGCCCAGCGGAAGAACCGACGGTTCGTGAGCGCGAGGAGCGGGACGAGCGACGCGAGAGCGAGGACGAGCATCCCGTTGCCGCTGACGTCGAACGTCCCCATCGCGAGGAGCACCACGGTCGGCGGGACGAGGGAACCGACGAGCAGGAAGACGTTCTCGTAGACGAACGTCAGGGTGACGAGAGTGCGTGAGATCCCGACGTCCTTGGCCCACGCCATCTTGTTGACCACCGACCCGACCTGGCCGGGGACGTACTTGAGCAGCCAGGACAACGAGTGGACGCGGATCGCCTCGAGCGCCCGGACGCGGTGCCCCGAGAGCTCGGAGGTCATCCTGCCCCAGAGCTGGCCGGAGACGACGACCGCCCAGGCGAAGAGGAGCACCGAGGCGACGATCCACCCGTCCAGGGCGAAGTCGATGTCCTGGACTGCGTCGATGTTGTCGAGCAGCGACCGGCCGAAGAAGTAGCCGACGACCGCGACGACGACGACCGTCAGCGCGATCCGGAGCGCTCTGCGCCGACCTCCCGGGACCGACGTCACCCGGTCACTCGGCCAGCGCATTGAACGAACGCATCACGTCCAAGGACTTCTTCGGGGAGGAGGCGACGAGCGCGTCGGGCCGTGGGTATCCGACGGCGATGAGAAAGACGACGCGCTCGTACGGAGCGAGGCCGAGGGTCTTCTGCATCTTCATCTCGAGCGGCTCGAAGTCCGGCCAGTTGATGACGCTGGAGGAGAGGCCGAGGGTCTCGAGAGCCAGCATGAAGCCCATCGCTGCCAGGGACGCGTCGACGTACGGCACGTGCCTGTCGCGGGGGGAGAAGTAGGAGTCGAAGCGCCCCTTCACGACGATGACGGTGGGGATCTGGTGCCCGTACCCGCCCGCGCCGAAGGGGATCGAGGCGACCTTCTGCACGGCGTCCGGGTCGTCGAAGACGAGGAACTCGTACGGCAGGCGGTTGCACGCGGTGGGCGCCTCGCGACCGACCACGAGCGCCTTGTCGATGAGCTCACGCGGCACCGGGCGGTCCTCGAACCACCGGACGGAGCGGCGCTGGTGAGCGAGCGACAGCAGGTCGTCGTACGAGACGTCGCTGCGCTTGATGTCGGACTGCGCGTAGGGGAAGAGCGGGCGGTCCACGACGACGCCGTCCGGCGTGGGCAACGCCTCGTAGGCGGCACGGGCGCGGTCCACCACCGAATCACCGGGCGCGACGACGGAGAAGTACTCCGCGAGCACGGCGTCGGCCCACTGCAGCTCGACGTCGTCGATCCCCGTGCCGGGGCCGCGGCCACGGACGGCGAGCCCGTAGAAGTCGACCGTCTCCTCGATGTAGTCGCGGGCGAACACCTCGCGACGGGGCTCCATGAGGATGCCCTTCTCCAGGCGGTGGACGTTGCGTCGCAGCTCCACGTGCGAGCGACGCGCGCGGCTGAGGTTGCGGTAGTACGCGCGCCGGCCGGCAAGGATGCCGTACTGCTCCCGGTTGAACGTCCCGAGCCCGAGGACCGAGTAGGCGGTCGCCGCGGGCCGGTTGCTGCCGAACACCTCGAGGACCCCGAGAGTGGTCCGCTCGTAGGTGCGGCGGACCGCCGGGACGGCCAGGGCGTCCTTCGCGAACTTCTTGAGCTTCTTCAGCACTGCGTGCACCTCAGGTCGTGGGGTCGCCCGCGGGCACGCGGGCCTGCGGTGGTCAGGACGGGCGGTCTCCGGCGCGGCCGAAGGCCGCGGGCCGAGAGAGTGGCGTCGGCCTGGTCGGGTGAGCCCGCCAGGAGCCGGTGGTCGCCGACGCAGGGCGCCGGGGACGGACGCGCCGTCGGGCATCCTCCCACGCCGCGGACACGGGAGGAAAACGCCCGCCCGGCCGCATCACCGGATCGCGGCCGGAGGAATCTCCTCCGGGACCCGCACCGGCTGTCCGTCCCGACCGGGCTCCGCGCGAGCTGGTGCTCCCGGCGCTGCCGTCCGGGACTCCGGCAGCTTCGGCCGCTCCGCACGGTCAGGGCGGCCGTACTGGATCTCCTTGAGCCGCTCGAGGGTGTCCTCCATGAGCGTGCGATTCGTCTTGAGCAGGTCGGCGATGACGAGGAGCGCGAAGCACAGGAGCGAGCCGAAGAGCATGGCTGCGCCGAAGATCAGGGACTGGATGTGGTCGCCCGCATCACCGAGCAGCGTCAGCACGAGGAAGCGGACGAACGGGACGAGCGCGACCACCAGGAACAGGAGCCCCAGGGTGACGAACACCGTGTGCGGCTTGAACATGACGTAGCTGCGCGAGATCGCCTGTCCTGACTTCACCATGTGCTGGCCGATGTTCTTGAACAGGCGGGACTCGCGGGTCTTGGCGTTGGTCGAGATCGGCACGCTCGCGATGCGCAGGCGCTTGTTGCCCGCCTGGATGATCGTCTCCATGCAGTAGCTGAACTGCGTGACCACGTTGAGGCGGATCAAGGACGACCGGGAGTAGGCCCGGAACCCGCTTGCCGCATCGGGCAGGTCGGTGCCGGCAGCAAAGTTGACGACCTTGCTCCCGATCCCCTGCATGAGCTTCTTGAACGGCGAGAAGTGCGCGATCGTGGCGGTCTGCCGGTCTCCGATCGCGATGTCGGCCTCGCCGCGGATCAGGGGTGCGACGAGGTCGCCGATGCGCTCCTGCGGGTACTGGTTGTCACCGTCCGTGTTGACGACGATGTCGGCACCGTGCTTGAGCGCGTAGTCGACGCCGTCGCGGAACGACCTGGCGAGACCCATGTTGCGGGTGTGTCGCACGAAGTGGACCACCCCGTGCTCGCGCGCCACCTCGACCGTACGATCGGTCGACCCGTCGTCGATCACGAGGACGTGGATCTCGTCGACCCCGTCGATCTCGCGGGGGATCGACGCGAGGACCGAGCCGAGGGTCGCCTCCTCGTTGAGGCAGGGGACCTGGACGAACAGCTTCATCTCACACTCACTGAGGACGGAGGCGGGCTCGACGGAGCGACGCTTGACGTCGAGCAGTCTAGTCGCCGTCCGACAGGGCTTCGGCGCACCGCTGGTGGCCGGGCGCGTCCGCCCATCGGACTCGGCGGCGTCGATCTCAGTGGTCGGGCGTCTCCGCGCTGGTCAGGGTACGACTGACGTCGCTGCCCGAGGTGGCGCGCAGCACCACGACGACGAGCGCGGCCCAGGCAGCGGCGTAGAGGGTCGCGAGCACGAGCGGGTGGGCGACGGGCGCCCACGAGTCGGCGTCCGTGCTGAACCATCCGCCGCCCGCCCCGTTGACGTAGCGGTGCATGTTGACGGCGAACGCGGCGACGTTCACCGTGACGAGGCCGACGCCGAGGGTCGCGAGCAGGTTGGTGTGCAGCCATCCCGGGAGCACGTGCGCCGCCCGCGAGACGACCAGGCCGGCGAGGAGCACGAACCCGACCGAGAGGGGGAAGATGTAGCGCCCCTGCCAGAAGAACCCGATCGACTGCGCTTGCACTGCCTGGAACACGATCGGGAGCGCGAGGACGACGAGGGCCAGGCCCGCCAGCAGGAGGCGGTCCCGCGAGCGGCCGAGGGCCCAGGCCAGGACGACCACGAAGCCGATGGTGGCCGCGGCGACCAGGTAGAGCCACACGGGCACGGCGACGTCCAGCCATCCCAGCGCAGAGATCAGCTGCTGCACGTAGGCGCTCGTGTTCCCGAGCGTGAAGATCACCGCGTCCCGGAGCGAGATCCCGGAACCGCCCCCGTCGGGCACCGCGCTCGCACCGAAGATCCAGGCGGTGCCGACCGCGCACGCGGCGACGCCGGCTGCCACGCCCCACCACAGACGGCGGTCGCGGAAGACCTCCCGCAGCGTCGACCAGGGCACGCTCGCGACGCACAGCACCACGATCAGTGCCGCGAAGAACGGGCCGAGGCTGCGTGCGTTGGCGAGGAGGAGCGCCGCGATCCCCACCCGCACGAGGCGTCGCGGCGTCAGCTCGTCGTCCGGTGAGTGCAGCAGGGCGAGGAGGGCGACCCACAGGAGCGCCGCGCCGGTGACCTCGATCGACTGGGGGTTGACCGACCCGAGGAGGTTCACGACCGTCGGCGTGACGGGGAGCAGGAGTGCGAGCCCGAGCCAGCGCCGCGTCCGGAACTCGACGACCGTGCGCACCGCGAGCGCCAGCACGAGGCTCGCGAGGGCGGCGTTGACCAGACGCATGAGGAGGACCGTGTGCTCGCCGCCTCCGGGCAGCAGGCTCGGCAGGCCCACGATCGCGTAGTACAGCGGGTTGTAGTTGATGGCCGAGGTCTGGACCGCGGTGGGGGCGTCCAGGTCGCCGCTGAGGTCGGGCTGGCACGCGGCGGACTGGTCGGGGTCGAAGGCGAAGCAGTTGGGGTAGAGCGAGAGCTGGAGGTACAGGTTCGGCAGCTCGACCACGCCGATCCCGTTCTCCGCGCCGTCCGGCGAGACGTCCTCGGCACCGCGCACCGTGGCCGCCGCCTTCACGACGTGCGCGGGCTCGTCGACGGACGCCATGAGCGGGTTGCTGACTGCCCACAGGGCGCTGACGGCGAACAGCGCCACGAACGCGGACCAGAACGCCGCGCGCGGCGTCGAGCGCCGCGCGGTGAGCACGCGCTCGACCCATGGGGGGGTGCCGGGTGTCGGCGGGGACGAGACCGAGGTCTGGGTCATGGTCGACCCTTTCGCGTCAGCAGTCGGCGGGCGGTCGACCAGTACGCGCGCAGCACGCCCTCGAGCGGCCGCGCCGCGGGAGGGAGGGGTGTCTGCGCCGGGTCGAACGTGTCGGTGAGGAGGGGGAGCAGGGCGCGGTCGGGAACGGTCCGGGCGTGCTGGACCACCGCACGGCGCCGACGGATCCACGACGCGTGGGTGAGGCACCACCACCACCCGGCGACCTTCTGCCGTCCCCAGCCCTGCAGGACGGCGACGAGCAGCAGCGCCAGGTCGAACGCGACGAGCGGGAGCGCGAGGGCGACGAGGGTGGCGCGCTCGTGGCACGTGAGCAGGAGCAGCCAGCGGTTGCGCTCGACGAGGTACATCTTGAGCGGGCTGCGGGAGAACTCGTAGTGGTGGAGCACGCGTGCGTGGCCGAGCACCTGGACGCGCAGACCCTGCTGCCAGCACCGCCAGCTCAGCTCCATGTCCTCCATGTACGCGAAGTACTCGTCGGGGAATCCCTGCAGGTGCTCCCAGAGGTCGCGACGCAGGACCATGCAGGCCCCGCTGGCGGAGGCGACGTCGCGGACGGCGGGGACGTCGGCCGCGGGCGTCCCCATGCGGCCCGCCCAGCTCAGACCCAGCACGTGCAGCGGGTTGCCCGCCGAGTTCACGGTGTCGGGCGAGTCGGCCAGGAGGACGGTGGCGCCCGTGACGCCCACGTCGGGCGCGCCGTCGAGATGGGTGACGAGACGCGACAGCGTCGACGCCTCGACGACGGCGTCGCTGTTGACGAGGGCCAGGAACCTCCCGCGCGCACGCCGGGCACCGAGGTTCACCCCACCCGTGAAGCCCAGGTTCCGGCCGGGGGTGAGGACCTCGAGGCGCTCGTCGGCGGGGAGCCGCCCGACGGCGTCGGAGGTGCAGCCGTTGTCGACGACGACGAGCTCGACGGTGACGCCCTCGGAGGCCAGGACCGCGCGCACCGCCTCGTGCAGGTACTCCTCGGCGCCGAAGGCGAGGAGGACGACGGAGACGTCGGGCTGAGTCACGAGATGACCTCTCGGCGGAGCTGGTCCCAGCGGCGGTCCGTCCGGCGCAGGGCGATCGTCAGGGCGAGGAACGAGACGGCCGACCCGATGGTCAGCGCGACCGCGACGCGGAGGTCGAGGGTGCCGGGCAGGGGCAGCGAGGCGATCGCGCCGACGACGCCGGCGGCCCACGCGAGCGCGACGACCCGCTCCTGCTCGTGGGCGAGGAGCGCCTGGGCCTGCACCTGCGCCAGCATGAACACGCCGCCGGAGACGGCCACGACCACGAGGGTGGAGAGCCCGACCTCGAACTCCGGACCGTAGATCAGTCCGAGAGCCCGCTCGCCGAGCAGCCAGACCCCCGCGACGCCGGCGACGGCGAGAGCCAGCGCCGCCAGGCGTGCCCGGCGGACCGCCGTCCGGTACCGGACGACGTCGTGCCGCGCGATGTAGCCCGCGAGCGAGGGCAGGAAGACCGCCTGGACCGCGGCGAAGAGGAAGAGCGGGATCCGGGCGACGGTCACGGCGGCGACGAAGCGACCGCTGAGGCCCTGCTGGGCGGGCGTGGCGAGCGCGGCCATGGCCACCGGGCCGAGGTTCGCGAGGATCTGGGCCGCGGTGGACGCGGCGACGAGGGCACCGATCCCGACCCCGCGGGGAAGGTGACGGTTCCCTCGGGCGACGTGCAGGAGCTCGCGCGGCGAGGCGGTGACGAGGGTGGCGACCACGGGCGCGAGGACGAGGACGAGCCCGTAGGACAGGCGGGACGGGTCCGGGAGGGCGAAGAGCGCGCCCGCCACGACGATCCGGAGCGCGCCGTCCACGCCCAGCTGAGCGCCGTAGCGGACGAAGCGTCCCTGACCCGCCAGCACGCCCCGGGCGTAGTAGGCGAGCGCCTGGCCGACGAGACCGAGGACCACGACGACGACGATGTCCCGGGCGGAGCCGAAGAAGACGTCGGCCAGCCACGGCATGAGGGAGAGGCCAACGACGACGACGACGGCCGACGCCACGACCCCGAAGCGGACCGCCGCGACGACGTTGGCGCCACGCCCGGTCGCGCGGGTCGAGGCCAGCCGTCGTCCGGTCTCCTGCTCCAGGGGCTGGAACAGACCGATCCCCAGGGCGTTGAGCACGGTCCACGCGACCGACACGGGCGCGGAGGCCGCAGGTCCGAGGTCGCGGCCGACGAGGGCGAGGAAGACGAAGTTGGACAGGCCGAAGAGGCCCAGCCCGCATGCCACCCAGATCGGTCCGAGGTCGGCACGCGTCGTGGAGGGATCAGCCCTCATCGCTGAGAGTCTCGACGTCGAGGTCGGTACCCGCGCGAGGACCGCCGCGGGTGAGGACGTCGACGTCGAAACGGAGCATGGCGACCTCCTCGACCAGGACGCGCGTCTCCTCCTCGAGCGCGGTGGTCTCGACGCTCAGCTGGATGCACACCCCGAGCAGGACGGCGAGGGCGAGAGCGAAGAGGAGGTTGCTCGGCGTCTCGACGCCGACCACGCCGGCAAGCGTCTCGACGACGCCGGGGAACGCGCCGACGACGCACACCGCCAGGGCGAGCACCAGCCAGGTCGCCGCGTACTTCTCGCGGAGGCGGCGTCGGCGGAGGAGGACGATCAGGAAGGCGACGAGGGCGACGCACGAGCCCAGGGCGAGGAAGTACCCGCTCAACGGAGGTCTCCTTCGGCCACGACGACGGGCCTGGTCAGCGCGATCGTGAGCGCCAGGACCGCACGACCGAGGAAGATCGCCGCCTTGGCGGGGTTGTGGGACGGGGTACCGCCGGCACGAGGGCGCATCGAGACGCCGACCTGCCGCACCCGGAGGCCTGAGCGCGCGGCGATGACGAGCGACTCGATGGTGTCGCCGAGGTATTCCGCGGGGTAGTCCCGCGCGAACAGCTCGATCGCCCGACGGTTCGAGGCCTTGAACCCCGATGTCGTGTCCGTCAGGCGCGTCTTCGTCACCTTCGACAACGTCACGGAGAGCAGCCGCATCGCCCATCGTCGGGGACCGCGCACGGCGTAGTTGCCCTCTCCGGCGAAGCGTGCGCCGATGACGACGTCCGCGCCCTGCGCCTCCAGCGCCGCGAGGAGCCCGGGCACCTCGGCGGGATCGTGCTGGCCGTCGGCGTCGAGCTGGACCGCGACGTCGTAGCCGTGGTTGCGGGCGAACTTGTACCCGGCGCGCATCGCCCCTCCGACACCGAGGTTCAGCGGGAGCTCGAGGACCATCGCCCCGCCGCGTCGCGCCGAGGCGACGGTGGAGTCGGTCGACCCGTCGTCGACGACGAGGACGTCTGCCCAGGGGATGGAGGCCTCGATGTCGGCGAGGACGCCGGGCAGGGCCTCCTCCTCGTTCCACGCGGGCACCACGACGAGCACGCGGGGAGGTGCGGGGGCGGTCACGGACGATGATGATACCGGTGCCCGGCGCCGGGGACGGCCTTGCTAGTGTCCCTGGTTTCCGGCCCATCTCTTCGCGACACAGGAACTGGAGCGCCCTCGTGCGAGTCCTCCTCGACGCCACCGCAGTCCCGGCCGACCGCGGGGGCGTCGGCCGCTACGTCGACGAGCTCGTCCCCGAGCTCGTCGCGGCAGGTGTGGACCTGGTCCTCGCCGTCCAGCAGCGCGACGTCGACCTCTTCGCACGGGTCGCGCCCGCTGCGGACCTCGTGCCGGCGCCGTACGCCGTCGCGCGTCGCGCGACCCGTATGGCCTGGGAGCAGTCCGGTCTGCCGGCGCTCGTGCGCTCCGTTCGACCCGACGTCGTGCACTCGCCGCACTACACGCTGCCGCTCGTCACGGGCGCACCGACCGTGGTCACCCTCCACGACGCGACGTTCTTCACGACGCCGGAGCTGCACCTGCGGTCCAAGGCCGTCTTCTTCCGCAACGCGATCAGGGTCGCGTCCCGTCGCGCGGACGCGCTCGTCGTGCCGTCCCGCGCGACGCGGGACGAGGTCGTCCGGCTCGTCGGCGCCGACGTCGAGAAGTTCTTCGTCGCCTACCACGGTGTGGACCACGGACGGTTCCACCCGACGAGCACCGACGAGCGCGAGCGGGTGCGCCGCACGCTCGACGTCGGCGACGCCCCGTACGTCGGCTTCCTGGGGACGCTCGAGCCCCGCAAGAACGTCCCTGCGCTCGTCCGGGGCTGGGTCGAGGCGTGCGCCGGGCTCGAGAACCCTCCGGCGCTCGTCCTCGCGGGCGGGCGCGGGTGGGACGACCGCATCGACGCCGAGGTCGCGCGCGTGCCCGACCACCTGACGGTGCGCCGGCCGGGGTACCTCCCGCTCGACGACCTGCCGGGCTTCCTCGGCGGGGCGAGCGTGCTCGCCTATCCGAGCCTCGGGGAGGGGTTCGGCCTGCCCGTGCTCGAGGCGATGGCCTGCCGCGCGACCGTGCTCACGACGCGCGAGCTCTCGCTGCCGGAGGTGGGCGGCGACGCCGTCGCGTACTGCGGGACGGCCGACGCCTCCATCGCGCGCGAGCTCGGCGCGCTGCTCGCCGACGACGAGCGCCGCGCGCTGCTCGCCGACGCCGCCGCCGCCCGCGCGCAGGAGTTCACGTGGGCCGCCGCGGCCCGCGTCCACGTCGAGGCGTACGAGGCCGCGATCAGGCGCGCAGGGAGGCGATGAACTCCTCGACGGCCGCCGCCGTCGGGAGCAGGCCCTGCTCGGCCGCCTCGTGCAGCCCGGGTGCGGCCTCGTCCTTCGCGGAGAGCTGGGGCGTGAGCGGCGAGCCGTCGCGTGCCGTCGTGGGCCACTCGATGCCGACCGCCGGGTCGAGCGGGTGGATCCCGTGCTCACGGCCGGGCGCGTAGCCCGTCGAGCACAGGTACAGGACCGTCGAGTCGTCCTCGAGCGAGAGGAAGGCATGCCCGAGCCCTTCGCCGAGGTAGATGGCCCGTCGGTCCACGTCGTCCAGCAGGACCGAGTCCCACTGCCCGAACGTCGGCGAGCCGACGCGGACGTCCACGACGACGTCGAGCACGGCGCCCTTGGCGCACGTCACGTACTTGGCCTGCCCCGGCGGGACGTCGGCGAAGTGGATCCCCCGCAGGACCCCCGCGGCGGAGACCGAGCAGTTCGCCTGCTGCAGGTCGAGCGGGTGGCCCACCGCCTCGGCGAACGCACCGGCCTTGAACCACTCGAGGAAGACTCCTCGCGGGTCGCCGTGCTGCTGCGGCGTGATCTCCCACGCACCGGGGACGGCGAGCTCGCGGAACTGCATCGATGTGCTCCTCTTCGGACGTCGTGGCGGACCGCGCCACGGACGTCACGCGGCGGGGCTCTAGGATCTTACGGTGCCCCGACCGGGGCGCGCGGCGCGGCCTCCTGCACGATGCGGGGCGGTCGCACCTCCGCACCGACCGCCGAGCGCGGTCGCTTCCAGGGACGGAGCGTCGTGGACGAGACGACGGACCACGGGACCACACGGACCGGATCCACCGGGCCGTCACGCCGATGGCTGGTGGTCGGAGCGGGCGGGATGCTGGGACAGGACGTCGTGGCGGCCGTCGCGGCCGCGGGGCACGAGGTCGTGCCGGTGGACCGCCGGTCGCTCGACGTCACGGACCCGGGCGCGACGGCCGCCGCCGCCCGCGGGTTCGACGTCGTCGTGAACTGTGCCGCGTGGACGGCGGTCGACGACGCCGAGTCGCAGGAGCCGGCCGCGTTCGCGGTGAACGGCACGGGCGCTGCGAACGTCGCGCGCGGGGCCGCCAGCGCCGGGGCTCGCGTCGTGCACGTCTCGACCGACTACGTCTTCGACGGCCACGCCTCGGACCCGTATGCGGAGGACGCCCCTCCCGCGCCGCGGTCGGCCTACGGGCGTACCAAGCTGGCCGGCGAGTGGGCGGTCCGGGCGGAGGCTCCGGACCACCTCCTCGTGCGGACCGCCTGGCTGTACGGGGCGCACGGCGCCTGCTTCCCGAAGACCATGGCCCGTCTGGCGGGCGAGCGCGACGAGCTCACCGTGGTCGACGACCAGGTCGGCCAGCCCACCTGGACCGTGGACCTCGCCGACCTCGTCGTGCGCCTCGTGGCGGCACGAGCCCCGAGCGGGACGTACCACGGCACGTCGTCCGGCTCCGCGTCCTGGTACGAGTTCGCGCGACAGGTGGTGGCGTCTGCGGGCGGGGGCGCCCGCGTGGTCCCGACGACGAGCGAGGGCTTCGTCCGTCCGGCACCGCGCCCGGCCTTCTCCGTGCTGGGTCACGACGCCCTGCGCGCCGTGGGCGTCGAGCCGATCGGGGCGTGGGAGGAGCGGTGGGCGAGGGCCGCGCCCACGGTCCTGGGTCAGGCCTGATCGCGCCGGCCTGATCGGCTGAACCGTGAGGTCCGATCGAGCTGCACGCGTCAGGCAGGCCTCAGGAGAGACGTCTGCTCGCCGTAGGGGAGCGTGGGCGTGAGCCCGGTGCAGCGGGTCTCGTGCAGCCCGCTGCCCTCGATCGCGGGCCGGTACCGGGCTCGGCGGCTGTTGTCGAACACCACGAGACCGTCCGGCGCGAGGCGGTGGACGGCGTGCGCGAGGCTCGCGCCACGCGCACGCCCGTCGACCACCACGAGGTCGAAGGTTCCCCCGGCGCGGTCGATCGCGGCGACGTAGTCGGCGAAGTCGAGCCCGGACTGGCCCTCCTTCTGGGACGGGACGACGGGGTGGTCCGAGACCTCCGGCTCGACGAGCTCGACGCTGAGGTTCGCCTGCGCCTCGAACGAGGGGCGCATGTACGCGTAGAAGCCCTCGTGGTGCTCGACCGAGTGCACCTCGCCCGCTCGGCGCGCGAGCCACAGCGAGCTCGCACCCGACCCGTACTCGAAGATCCGGGCCTGCTCGCGACCCTTGAGCCAGGTTTCCACCGCGTCGATCGCGTCGTACGTCCACCACGGGACGTCCATCTGGATCATGGCCTGGGGGTCGTACACGCGCGTGAGGCTGTAGAACCAGTGCTTGGTGCGCGCGGTACGGGGAGGAGGGGCGTCGTCGAGGACGTGCAGGGCCCGCAGTCCCGACCCGAGCGTCTTCATGCCTGACACGTAGGCGCTCTTCGACATGCGGAGGACGGTGTCTCTCATCGGGTCTGCTCCTCGGTGGTCACCGGACGACGCCGGCGACGAAGGTACGAGAACGCCACCAGGGCGGCGGCGCCGTCCACGAGAACATAGAGCAGTCGGGAGACCGTGGCAACGATCACACCGGGCGCCGCGCCGAGACCGCACAGCGCGGCGAAGACGATCTCCCGCAGGCCGGCGCCGGCGGGTACGGGAACCGCCACGATCCCCACGGTCCAGGCGGCCACGGCGGCCATGGACACGGCCGCGGGCGACTGCTCGTACCCGAGAGACGCCGTGACGAGGATCGAGGATCCGCCGACGAAGAGCCACGAGGGAAGGGTGAGCAGGGTCAGACGGGCCATCGCCGCCCAGCTCGGCACGGTGAGCATCCGGTCCCCGCGCAGCGCGACGTGCATCAGCCGCAGACCGAGACCGACGACCCGCGGGTGCAGGAGGGCCGCTCCCAGCGGGAGGGCGAACGCGAACCACGCCACCCAGGTGGGCGCGTCGCCCAGCCCGACGGCGAGCGGCCCGACGACCCCGCAGAACCAGCCCCCGGAGACGACGATCGCGCCGAGCGACAGGAGCGTCGAGGCGTAGCTGGTCCGGCGGTCGATGCCTCCGCGCACCGACAGCTCGCCGCGCCCCACGATCGCCCAGATCCCTCCGGGCAGGTACTTGCCGATCTCACCACCGAAGTACCAGGCGAAGACGTCCGTCACGGTGCGGCCGTGCCCGACGACGCGCAGGCAGTACCACCACGCCGTGGCGAGGACGAGACCCGCGAGGGCGCTCACGAGGAGAGCCACGACGAGGAGCGTCAGGTCGGCGGAGCGCAGGTCCGCCGAGATCCGGTCCCACTGGGTGACCACCGTCCACACGCACAGGGCGACGGCGACGACGGCCACCAGCCGGCCCGCGAGGCGGACCCATCGGGCTCGTGCGGTGGTGGGGCGGGCGTCGTCGTCCGGCGCGGCTCCGGGCTCCTCAGATGTCACGGCCCCACAGTACGGTGCGGTCCGACGAGGCCCCCAGGGCGTCGCGCCTGAAGCCCCGAGGTCGTGCGGGCTACTCGTCGAGGAGGCTGATGAGGTAGGAGCCGTACCCGGACTTGACGAGGGCCTCGCCGCGCCGGCGGAGCTCGTCGTCGGTGAGGAAGCCGCGGCGCCAGGCGACCTCCTCGGGCGAGCCGATCTTCAGGCCCTGGCGGTTCTCGATGGTGCGGACGTAGTCCGAGGCCTCGAGCAGCGAGTCGAACGTGCCGGTGTCCAGCCAGGCCGTGCCGCGAGGCAAGACCTCGACCTGGAGCCGGCCCTGGCGCAGGTACTCGCGGTTGACGTCGGTGATCTCGTACTCGCCGCGGGCGGACGGCTCGAGGTCGCGGGCGATGGCGACGACGTCGTTGTCGTAGAAGTACAGGCCGGGGACGGCGTAGCTGGAGCGGGGCTGGGCGGGCTTCTCCTCGAGCGACAGGGCGCGGCCCTGCGCGTCGAACTCGACCACGCCGTAGGCGGTGGGGTCCGAGACGCGGTAGGCGAAGACGGCGCCGCCGTCGATGTCCTCGAACCGGGTGAGCTGGGAGCCCAGGCCCGGTCCGTAGAAGATGTTGTCCCCCAGGACCAGGGCGGCGGAGTCGTCCCCGATGAAGTCCGCGCCGAGGACGAACGCCTGGGCGAGGCCGTTGGGCTCGGCCTGGACCGTGTAGCGGATCGAGACGCCGAACTGGGACCCGTCACCGAGCAGACGGCGGAACTGCTCGGCGTCGTGCGGGGTGGTGATGACGAGGATGTCCTGGATGCCCGCGAGGATCAGCGTGGACAGGGGGTAGTAGATCATCGGCTTGTCGTAGACCGGGACGAGCTGCTTGCTCACGCCGAGGGTGATCGGGTGCAGACGGGTGCCGGAGCCGCCGGCCAGGATGATTCCACGCATGGTCGCCATTGTGCCGCACGCCGGAACGGTCAGGACCCGGCGGTCCGGCGGGCGCCGGCGACCTCGAGCTGCTCGCGCAGCCGCAGGCCGAGGACGGCGACCCAGCGCACCGGCGCCTCGAACCAGCGTCGGTACCGGCGCCGCACGTACCGTCGCGCGCTGGCGTGGTGGGCGCGGATCATCGGCTCGGGCGTCCGCTTCCAGGACGCGCCCTGGATGTGGGTCACGGTCGCCGAGGGGACCACGACGTTCTCCCACCCTGCACGGCCGAGCCGTTCGCCCAGGTCGAGGTCCTCGAAGAACATGAAGTAGCCGCTGTCGAAGCCCGAGACGGCCTCGAACGCCTCGCGGCGCAGCAGGAGGAGCGCGCCCGAGAGCCAGCCGACGGCGCGCTCGGCGCCGGGGTCCTCGGGGTTCTCCCGGCGGTAGCGGCGCGACAGCGGGTTGGACGGCCAGATGCGCACGAGGAGCGCGTGCCCTGCCCCGAGCCACAACGAGGGGACCGCCCGCGCCGACGGGTACACCGTGCCGTCCTCGTTGAGGATCCGCGGTCCCAGGGAACCGGCCCCTGGGTGCCGGGCGCCGGCCGTGAGGAGGGCGTCCAGGGCCCCCGGCTCCCAGACGACGTCGGGGTTCGCGACCACCAGCCACGGAGAGGCGGAGCCGCGCGCGCCGATGTTCGCCGCGCGGCCGTAGCCGAGGTTGCCCCCGGACTCCAGGAGACGCGCCGCGCCCGCGTCGACGAGCCCCTGCACCACCGCGCTGGGCCCGCCGTTGTTCACCAGGACCAGCTCGTACGACTCGCTCGTCGCCGTGCGCAGCGAGCTCACGAAGGCCTCGAGCTCGGGACCGGGGTTGAACACGACGCAGACGACTCGGACGGCAGGGGGGACCGGCGGAGGGGCGGACGGCATGGCACGCGAGCCTAGCGGTCGACCGGCGTGCGGCAGGCACGCCGCCGGCGGTTGGGGCGTAGGGTCCCCATCGGATAGCCTCCTCGCGACATCGGCCCGAAGGACACGTCGTGAAAATCTCAGTCATCGGTTGCGGTTACCTCGGCGCCGTGCACGCGGCGTGCATGGCGAAGCTCGGCCACGAGGTGGTGGGCGTCGACGTCGACGAGGCGAAGATCGCTGCCCTCGCGGAGGGACGCGCCCCGTTCTTCGAGCCGGGCCTGCCCGAGCTGCTCACCGAGGTCTCGGGCACCGGGAGCCTGCGCTTCACGACGGACATGGCGGAGGTCGCGGGCTCACAGGTCCACTTCGTCTGCGTGGGGACCCCGCAGCGCCGTGGCGAGTACGCCGCCGACCTGCGGTACGTCGAGAGTGCCGTGACCGCGCTGATCCCTCGGCTGCGCGAGGGCGACCTCGTCGTCGGCAAGTCGACCGTCCCGGTCGGCACGGCCGCCGGGATCGCGGAACGGCTCGAGCGCGAGGTGCCGGGCGTGTCGCTCGCGTGGAACCCGGAGTTCCTCCGCGAGGGCTTCGCCGTCAAGGACACGCTCCACCCCGACAGGCTGGTCTACGGCGTCCCGGCCGCGGACGCGGGTGAGCGGGCGGTCGCGCTGCTCGACGAGGTGTACGCCGGGCCGCTGGCGGAGCACACGCCCCGCGTCGTGACGGACTACCCGACCGCGGAGCTCGTGAAGGTCGCCGCCAACTCGTTCCTCGCGACGAAGATCTCGTTCATCAACGCGATGGCCGAGCTGTGCGAGGAGACGGGGGCGGACGTCACGCGCCTCGCCGACGCGATCGGCTACGACGACCGCATCGGACGCAAGTTCCTCAACGCGGGCCTCGGCTTCGGCGGCGGCTGCCTCCCGAAGGACATCCGCGCCTTCATGGCGCGAGCGGGGGAGCTCGGCGCGGACCAGGCCGTGGCATTCCTCAAGGAGATCGACGCGATCAACACGCGACGCCGCGTCCGGATGGTCGACCTCGCGCGCGAGGTGCTCGACGGGTCCATCGTGGGCCGGCGCATCGCCGTGCTCGGCGCGGCGTTCAAGCCCAACAGCGACGACGTCCGGGACTCGCCGGCCCTCGACGTGGCGGTCCAGCTCGCGCGACAGGGCGCGGACGTCCGCGTGACGGACCCCGAGGCGGTACCCAACGCGCGTCGGGTGCACCCCGAGCTGCAGCTCGTGGAGTCGCTGGACGAGGCGGTCGTCGACGCCGACATCGTCCTGCTGCTCACGGAGTGGCAGGAGTACCGCGAGCTCGTCCCGGCCGAGCTCGCCGAGAAGGTCGCGGGGCGGCGGATCCTCGACGGGCGGAACGTCCTCGACCCGGTCGCCTGGCGCGGCGCCGGCTGGACGTACCGGGCCCTCGGCCGTCCCTGACCGCGTCGCCCGGCCGCGTACCGGACGCCGACCCTGACCGCGTCGCCCGGCCGGCTGCCCCGCGTCGGGCGGGTCAGGAGCTGACGCGCTCGTCCCGGGCGATGCGCTCGAGGCGGGTCGGGTCCTGCGTCCGCACGAGCACCGCCGAGCCGTCGGTCGCCCACAGGCGCAGGGCCGTCCGCAGGACGCCGTCCACGGGCTCCCCGGCCACGGCGAGGAGCTCCCGGCGGCCGGCGCCGGCCGTCTCGCCAGGCGTCGCGTCGAGGTCCACGGGGAGCACGAGGTCGGCGTGGACCCAGCGGGCGGTGCCGGCGACGGCCGGGAGGGCGAGGTCAGGATCCGGCACCCAGCCCAGCCGGTCGCCGTACGTCATCACCGCCGACGCCGCGTCGACCGCCCCGGCCGGCAGGTCGCCGTCGAACCGGCGGGCGAGCGCGGGCAGCGCGACCGCGACGAGCTCGGCCCCGGAGCCGGTCCACTCCGCGGGCCGCGTCGTCACGACGACGTCGGGCGCCTCCGTCGCGCCGGTCGCCCCGTCCTCCTCCACCAGGACGACGGTCGCGCCGACCCGCCACACCGCGAGGGCCCAGACGACGGTGCGCCAATGCACGGGAAGATCGATCACGACGCGTGTCCCCGGGGCTGCGTCGAATTCCTCGACGAGCAGGTTCGTCGTCTTGTTGATCCAGTTCTCAAGTACCGCGCCGGACAGCTCGACGCGTTCACCGTCGTTGCCGTACCACGTGAGCCGGGGGCGGCCGGGATCGCGCGTGATCAGACGCAGCAGGTCAGCGACGTGCGCCGGGAACGTGCCGGAAGAGCCGGGGCCCGCCGTGGAGGCATGGGGAGAGGTCACCATGGCAACCACCCTAAGCGGTGTGCTATGCGTCCGGACATGTCGGGATTTCACCCCGGCGCCTTCGCGGGGCTATCACATTTCGGCTTGACGCCTGCGGATGACACGCGTGTAATTTCTTCAATGCAGTTTCTCGTGAACGGCATGAAGGGGCGCACGATGTGGAACATGCTGGACGGAGCCGGCGGGGACATTCCCTCCGACGCAGGACGTGAGGTGGAGCGCGTAGCACCGGTGCTGCCGCTCTTCGGCGAGCCGGTCGACGACGGGCTCATGGGATGGCAGGAGCGCGCCCTGTGCGCGCAGACCGACCCGGAGGCCTTCTTCCCGGAGAAGGGCGGGTCCACGCGCGAGGCCAAGAAGGTCTGCACGGGCTGCGAGGTCCGCGCGGAGTGCCTCGAGTACGCGCTCGAGAACGACGAGCGCTTCGGCATCTGGGGCGGTCTGTCCGAGCGGGAGCGCCGCAAGCTCAAGCGCCGCGTCGTCTGACAAGCGCGTCAGTTCGACACCCCGCCACACCGAGGCGCGCAAATGCACGGTCCGGTGCCGTCCTCGTCGCATGATCGACGGGACATGACTTCCTCGGACCTGACGAGCAGCACGCGCGCGGCCCTCCCGGGCCCGGCGCAGACCGTGGTGCGCGCGCCCGTCGGCGCCGCGGCCCCGGCGTCGCCCCCGGCCGGTGTGCCGGTCTCGTCGCCCGACGTCGTCGCGACGGTGACAGGGTCCCTGCCCGTCCTCGTGACCGTCACCGCCGTGGTGGTCACGCGCGGCGAGTCCCCGTTCCTGCGCCGCACGCTCGCGGCGGTGCGCGACCAGACGAGCGGCCCGGACGCCGTCGTGGTCGTCGACGCGGCGAGCGCGGGGGCAGCCGGTCAGTACCCCGACCTCCACCTCGGTGACGCCCGGTTCGTCGCGGCGCCCCGGGCCCGCTCGTTCGGCGACGCCGTGGACGCCGCCCTGGCGAACGTCGACGCGGGCACCTGGCTCTGGCTCCTGCACGACGACTCCGCGCCGGCCCCCGACGCTCTCGCCGAGCTGCTGCGCGCCGTCGAGCACTCGAGCGCCGTGGCCGTCGCGGGGCCGAAGCAGGAGCGCTGGACGCTCGGCACGGCACCCGAGCCGGCGGACCCGTTCGAGCCCGGGACTCCGGGCCGCCTCCTCGAGGTCGGTTTCACGACGACCCCGCTCGGCCGTCGGATGACGGGCATCGACGACGACGAGATCGACCAGGGGCAGCACGACGCGCGCGACGACGTCCTCGCCGTCGGCCTCGCGGGCGCGCTCGTGCGCCGGTCCGCCTGGGAGGAGCTGGGCGGGACCGACCCGGAGCTCGGCCCGTTCGGCGACGCTCTCGACCTGTGCCGGCGCGCCCGGCTCGCGGGGCACCGCGTGATCGTCGTCCCGTCGGCCGTGGTGCGGCACGCGCAGGCGTCGCTCCTCGGGCTGCGGGACCGGTCCGCGCGCAGAGCCGGCGAGGCGCCGAGGCCCGACCCGGACACGTCGTACGTCCAGCGACGACGGGCGCACCTGCACGCGCGTCTCGTCGGCGTCGCGCTGCCGTGGCTGCCGTTCGTCGCGCTGGCCATGCTCGTCGCGGCGCCCTTCCACGCGATGTACCGCCTGCTCGTCAAGCAGCCCGGCCACGCGCGCGACGAGATCGTCGCGCCGCTCTGGGCGCTGGCCCGGTTCGGGCCGGTCGTGCGAGCGCGTCGGCGGGCCGCGCGGACCGCTCGGCTGCCGCGCAGCACGCTGCGCCCGCTCCGGGGGACGTGGCGCGAGGTCCTCGCCGAGCGCCGCGACCGTCGCCTCGCGCGGGCGGAGCTGCGGCGCACGGTGTGGGCACCCACGGACATCGAGCGGCGCGAGCTGCGCGTGCTCGCCGTGCGCCGCCGCGCGGGCCTGGGCGTGGTGGTCGCGGGACTCGCGGGACTCACCGCGCTCGTGTTCGGCCCGCTCGTCGGTCCGCTCGTGTCCGGGGGGCGGCTCGTCGGCGGGGGCCTCCTCCCGGCCGGCAGCACGCTCGGGGACGTGTGGCGGGCGGCGACGACGGGCTGGGTCACGACGGAGCTCGGGGCGTCGGCGCCCGCCGACCCGTTCGTCTCCGTGCTCGTCCCCGGGTCGCTCCTCGCGGGCGGTTCGGCGCAGACCGCCGTCGACGTCCTCGTCCCGGCCTGCTTCCTCCTGGCCGGTCTGGGCGCCTGGTTCGCGGCGGGTGCTCTCACGCGCTCGGTGGCCCTGCGCGGATGGGCCGCGCTCGTCTGGGTCGCGGCGCCGAGCCTGCTCGCGGCCGTCGCCTCGGGGCGCGTCGGTGCGGTCCTCGCGCACGCCGCGCTGCCGTGGGTGGCGCTGACCGTGGTGCGTGCCGTCGGCCTGCAGCGGGTCGACGTCGTCGCCCCCGCCACGCCCGACGCGCCCCACCGCCCCGCGCGCCCCGAGCCGGGGTCGCTCGCTGCCGCGGCGGCCGCCGGGTTCGCGTTCGCCGTGGCGGTCGCCGGGGCGCCTGTCCTGCTCCCCGCCGGGCTCCTCGCGCTCGGTGTCGCGGCGCTCGGTGTGCGTCGCCACCGCCGCTATCTCGCGCTCGTCCCCGTCCCCGCGGTCGTCGTCTTCGCCCCGTTCCTCGTGCAGGCGGCGCGCACGTGGTCCGACGGCGGGTGGCAGCTCCTGCTCGCCGATCCCGGGGCACCCGTCGCCTCCGACGCGGCCCCCGGGTGGCAGCAGGTGCTCGGGCTGCCCGTCGCCCCGCTGCCGTGGTTCGGTGCGCACGGGACGGACGCCGCCGACCTCCTCGCACGGTGGGCACCGTTCGTCGCGGGTGGCGTCGTCGTGGTGCTGGCCGCCGTGGCCGTCCTCCGGGGACGTCGTGTCGCCGTGGGGGCGTGGTTCGTCGCGGCCGTCGGGGTCGGTGCGGGCGTCCTCGCGGGGGCCACGACCGTCGCACCCGGTCCGTCGGCCGGTCCGGTCACGGGCTGGCCGGGCGCAGGGGTGTCACTGGCGCTCCTCGCGTTCCTCGGCGCGGCGCTCGCCGGGCTGCCCCGGCTCCCGGACCGGGACGCGGCCCCGTGGCGAACGGGCAGCGTCGTCGCGCTCGCGCTCGTCGTGACCCTGCTCCCGCTCGGGACGGCCGCGTCGTGGACCGCTCAGGTCCTCGACCGCTCCGACGCGAGCGTCGGGACGGTCCGCGCCACCACGCAGCCCGTCGTCCCACCGGTCGGCCGCCAGATGCAGACGTCTCCGCGCCAGGCCAGGGTGCTGACGCTCGAGCCGGGGGAGGACGGCGTCGTCGCGTACGCCGCGCTGCGCGGGGACGGACCCCAGGCCGTGGACTCGTCCGCCGTCGTGCGGTCGCGCCAGGAGGCCGCACCCGGGGTCGTCGAGGCCGACCTGCCCACGACGGTCGCCGAGCTCGCCGCGGGCACGTCCGACGACGCCGCGGCGCGCCTCGCCCGACTGGGCGTGGGGGCGGTCCTCGTCCCGGCGTCCGTGCCGGCGAACCAGGCGCGGGCCGAGCTCGTCGCCCGGCTCGACATGGTGCCGGGCCTCGAACGCATGACGGAGGGACAGTCGGAGGTGACGTGGCGGGTCGCGCCGCAGGGCCTCGAGCCCTCCTACGCCCGGCTGGAGACCGCAGACGGCGCGGTCGAGACGCTCGAGGCCGACCGGAGCGCGCTGCGGCCCGTCGACGCCAGGGTGGCCGCTGGGCCGGCGGACCGCACGGTCGTGCTCGCGGAGAACGCCGGTCCGGGCTGGCGCGCGACGCTCGACGGGCGGGCGCTCGAACCGGTCGACCCGGCGTCGACCGGCGGTCTGCAGGCGTTCGAGCTCGGTGCGGACGGCGGACGCCTCGCGGTCTTCCACGCCGCGGACCACCGGACGGCGTGGCTCACGGTCACGGGCGTCGTGCTGCTCGTGTTCGTCCTGCTCGCGGTCCCGGTGCGGCGACGTCGGCCGGTGGCGCGATGACGGCCCGGCGCTCCGTCGCCCGTCGGCTCGTGACGACCGGCGCGGGGGTGGTCGGCATCCTCGCCGTGGGCGCGGTCGCGGCGTTCGGCGGTGTCCTCACGGACCGCGTGCCCGAGCCGCAGGTCGCCGACCCCGTCGAGCACGTGACGGTGGCTCCCGCGCAGGACGTCCTCGTGTGCCCCGGACCCGCGCGGCTCACCGACCCCGAGGCGGTCGGGGACGCCCAGTTCGGGCCGGCGCCGGTCGGCACGACGAGCGTGCTGCGGGCCGCGGTCGGGGGCGACGCGACGTCGACGCTCACGCCGCTCGACGGCGGCGCGTCCACTGAGCTGGACGCCGCGGCAGACGGAGCCGGTCCCGCCGCGACGACGGTCGAGGACCCGACCGTCGGGTCCGTGCTCGCGGTCCGGCCGGGCGAGGGCGACGCGCCGCGCCCCGCAGCGTCCGTGGGCTCGGTGACCACCGCGGGAGACCTGAGAGGTCTCGCCGCGGCGAGCTGCGGCCGGCCCGGGATCAGCCACTGGCTCGTCGGCGGCAGCACCGAGGTCGGCAGCAGCGCCCAGCTCGTCCTCCAGAACCCCGGTCTGACGCCGGCGACGGTCCAGGTGAGCGCCTGGGGTCAGGGAGGTCAGGCGGTCCTCGCCGGTGGCGGGCAGCAGCTCGTCGGGCCGGGGGAGGAGGTCGTGACGCTCGTCGAGGCGGCCGCGCCCGAGCAGCGGCGCCTGGTCGTGCACGTGGAGGCGTCCGGCGGGCTCGTCTCCGCGTACCTGCAGCACACCACCCTCGACGGGCTCGTCCCGCTCGGGCTCGACGATGTGGTGCCGGGCGCGGAGCCCGCCCACGACGTCGCGCTGACGGGGTTCGAGAGCGTGGGGGAGGCCGTCGACGACCCGCACGCACCGCAGTTGCGCGTGCTCGCGCCCGGTGCGGAGCCGGGGACGGCGCGCGTCGTCGTCCACGGCGAGGACGGGGTCGTCCCGCTGCGCGGCGTCGAGGAGGTCGCGCTCACGCCGGGCGTCGTGACGGACGTCTCCCTGGGTGGTCTTCCGAAGGGCCGGTACACGGTCGCGGTCCGCGCCGACGTGCCGGTGGTCGCCGGTGGGTCGGTCGACCGGCGGGGCGAGCCGGACCCTGACCTGCTCCACGAGGAGCGGCAGTACGACCGCGCCTGGATCGCGGCGGTGCCGCTCGTGGAGCCCGACGCCGACGGGTCGGCCCGAGCGGGCCAGGTCGCGCTCGTGCCGGGCACGTCGTCGAGCCTGTCGCTGGCCGCGGTGCCGGTCGAGGCCGACGCCGACGCCGACGCCGACGCAGGGGATTCTCCTGCCGACAAGCTCGAGCTGGCGGTCCGTGCCTACGCCGTGGACGGGACGCTCCTCGGGGAGAAGACGGTCGCCGTGCCGGCCGGGGCGACGACCACGCTCGCCACGGGGTCGCTGCGACCGGAGGACTCGGACGACGCACCGGCGACCGTCACCGTCGACGTCGTCCAGGGTGTCGACGGAGTCGCCTCGCTGTGGTCGGTGCTCGCGAGCGCCGGCAGGCCGAGCGGGGACAAGGGCGACAGGACGCCGAGCCTGCTCTCCGTGCTGCTCCCGGTCGCGGACGGCTCCGCGCCGCGCGAGGTCGCCGTCCGCGCGTCGGGCACGGCCGGGCTCGGCCCGTAGTCCCGGGCCCGTCGTGGCCGGAAGTGCGGCCGGAAGGTCAGTGGTCGCCGGTGTAGCGCGGGTCGATCTCCTCGGGCGAGCGCGCCAGGAGGTGGGCGACCTGCTCGACGACCACGTCGCGCACGAGGTCCTCGAGATCCTCCGCGTCGAGCGCCCGCGCCTCGACCGGCCGGCGGTAGACGACGACCCGGGACGGCTGGCCCGACTCGGCCGGGAAGCACCGCCCGAGCGGCACGACGCCCTGCTCCCACGGCGCGGGGTCGGACGGCGGGACGTCCTCGACCGCGAACTCCGTCCCGCGCAGCTGCTTGGCCCACGTGCGCTCCACGCGTTCGACCACGTCGACCACGACGTCGTCGAACCGCTCGGCCCGCGTCCGGTTCGCCGGGGCGGACGGCGGGAGGAGGGGGCCGCGGAGGCCACGGCCCCGTCGGTCGCGACGTCGTGCCGCCGGTCCGTGCCCGCCGGGCCCGGGCGCGCGCAACGGGATGTCGAGGTCGTCGAACGACGGCTCGCCGGCCCCCTGCTCGACGGGCGCGGTGGGACGGCGACCGGCGGCCCGGTCGCGCGACCGGCGCCCGCGCCCCGCCGGCTCGGGCCGGGAACCGGGGAAGGAGGGGAAGCCACGCACACGACGACTGTAGACGCGCAGGCGGCCCGCTGTCCCGCTGCGGTCCTCGCCGTGCCGTGCCGGCCGGCGGCGCCGGGACCGCGACGGCGTGTGCCACACCCGCTGACCTCGCGAAAGGCGTAAGGTCACCCCGTGAGATCCGTCAGGCAGTGCTCGCGCACGGCGTGCGTCCGTGCCGCCGTCGCGACCCTCACGTACGTGTACGCCGACTCGACGGCCGTCCTGGGTCCTCTCGCGCACCTCGCCGAGCCGCACAGCTACGACCTGTGCGCCGAGCACGCCGAGCGCCTCACCGCCCCGCGCGGCTGGGAGGTCGTCCGGCTCTCCCCGGAGTTCGTCGAGACCGGCCCGAGCGACGACGACCTGTCGGCGCTCGCGGACGCCGTCCGTGAGGCGGGCAAGGTCCGGAGCGAGCCCGAGCCCGCGGCCGTCACCGAGGTCGGGCGGCGCGGCCACCTGCGCGTGCTGCGCGCCGAGGGCGACTGAGCCGGTGTCGTCGGCGCGGCGCACCTGAGTGCGCCTGAGCGCCGCGACTACGGGGTCCAGACGCAGACGACGTGGCCGTGCCCGCCGATGCGCAGGGACCCGGCGCCGTGCGGCACGAACGCGGACTCGCCCCGGGCGAGGACCAGCTCGTCGTCGTCGCCGTGCAGCACGGCCTTCCCGTCCAGGCACAGGACGATGCGAGGGCCCTCGGACGGGAACGTCAGGGTCTCCTGCTCGTCGACGTCGGCGACGACGAGGCCGAACTCCTCGACCGGGGCCCGGTACGTGTGGAGCTGTCCGCGGTCGCCGGAGGCGGTGACGGTGGGGACCGTGGGACCGCTCGGCTCGAAGACGGCGCACTCGACCAGCGCCGCCTCGTCGACCCGCTTCGACGTGAGGCCCGCGCGCAGCACGTTGTCGGAGCTCGCCATGACCTCGATGCCGAGGCCGCTGACGTAGGCGTGCACCACGCCGGCCGGGATGAACAACGACTCGCCGGGCTCGAGGGTCACCCGGTTGAGCAGGAGCGAGACGAGCGCTCCCGGGTCGCCGGGGTGCTGCTCGGCGAGGAGCATGACGGTGCGGTCCGCGCGCTCGTACGGAGAACCGGCGTCCAGGCGACGGCGCACGGACTCGAGGGACTGCTCGAGCGCGGCAGGCGTGCCCGGGTCGTGGCGCGCCGCGACGAGGCCCGTGAACGCGGCACGGATGCCGCGGGCCGACCTGTCGGAGACGAGCGCCTCGCGGACCGCCGCGACGAGCGGGCCGTCGAGGCCGTCGAGGAGGGACAGGATGGCCCGCGGGGTGCGGAAGCCGACGAGTCCCTCGAACTGCGAGAGCGCGACGACCATCTCGGGCTTGTGCTGGTCGTCGTGGAACGAGCGGTCGGGCGACCCGTGGGGGAGCCCGTCGAGGTTCTCGCGGTTGAAGCCGGCGCGGGCGTGGTGGGGCCGCGGGTGCACCTGGAGCGAGAGGGCTCGGTCCGCGGCGAGCACCTTGAGCAGGTAGGGCAGTCTCGGGCCGAAGGCGTCCGCCACGCGTCGTCCGAGCATCCCCTCGGGGTCGCCCTGGACGAGGTCGGCGAGCGAGAGGTTCCCGGCCGCGTCACCCGGTGCCGCGTCGAGCACCGTCGACGGCGCGCTCGGGTGCGCACCGAGCCAGAGCTCCGCGGCCGGCCGACCGTCCGGGGTCGAGCCGAGCAGCTCGTGGATCCGCGTGGGCGAACCCCAGTCGTAGTGCTGGACCGTGTTGTCGAGCCGGAGGTGCCGGTTGTGCATGCTGAGAGGTCTCGCGTCCGTCTGGCGGGGGCGCGTCCTGCCCACGCGGTCCGATGAGGTCTCCGGCCAGCGTAGCCGAGGGCTCTCGACCGCCGGGGGACCCCGTGCGTGCGGGGCCGGGGGGAGCTCGCGGCCGGTCCCCACTACTGTTGTCGGGTGACCACGAGCGATCTCTCCCACCTCATCAAGGCCTACGACGTCCGCGGTACCGTCCCGGACCAGCTGAACCCGGAGGTGACGCGGGCGATCGGCGCCGCGTTCGCCCGCGCGGTCGTGCTCCCGGAGGCTCCGGTCACGAGCGGTGACGTGGCGCCGCGGCCGAGCGTCGTCGTCGGGCACGACATGCGCGACTCGGGCCCGGAGCTCGTGGACGCGTTCGCCGCGGGGCTCGCGGACGCGGGCGTGGACGTGACCCGGATCGGGCTCTGCTCGACGGACGGGCTCTACCACGCGTCGGGCGTGCTCGGCGTGCCGGGCGCGATGTTCACGGCGAGCCACAACCCGGCCGCGTACAACGGCATCAAGCTGTGCCGCGCGGGCGCGCGCCCCGTCGGGCAGGACACTGGCCTCGCCGAGGTCCGCCGTCTCGCGGAGGGCTTCCTCGACGACGGGCTGCCGTCCGCCGTGGACGAGCGCGGCGCGGTCACCGACCGCGAGATGCTCGCCGACTACGCGGCGTTCCTCCGCGGCCTCGTCGACCTGTCCGGCATCCGCCCCCTCAAGGTGGTCGTGGACGCGGGGAACGGCATGGGCGGGTACACCGTCCCCGCCGTCCTCGGGACGGGCGCGGGTCTGCCCGCCCTGCCGCTCGACGTCGTCCCGCTGTACTTCGAGCTCGACGGGACGTTCCCGAACCACGAGGCCAACCCCCTCGACCCGAAGAACCTCGTCGACCTGCAGGCCGCGGTCGTCGAGCACGACGCCGACCTCGGGCTCGCGTTCGACGGCGACGCGGACCGCTGCTTCGTCGTCGACGAGCACGGCGACCCGGTCTCCCCCTCGGCGATCACGGCGCTCGTGGGGCTGCGCGAGGTCGGCAAGGAGCTCGAGGCGGGGCGCACGCCGACGGTCATCCACAACCTCATCACGTCGCGCGCGGTGCCCGACTTCCTCGGCGCGGCCGGCGCGAAGACCGTGCGCACGCGCGTCGGGCACTCGTTCATCAAGGCCCAGATGGCCGACAACGACGCGGTGTTCGGCGGCGAGCACAGCGCGCACTACTACTTCCGCGACTTCTTCTTCGCGGACACGGGCATGCTCGCCGCGATGCACGTGCTCGCGGCGCTCGGCACCCAGCCGCACCCGATGTCGGCGCTCGGCGAGATGTACGAGCCCTACGTCGCCTCGGGCGAGATCAACTCCACCGTGGCCGACGTCCCCGCGGCGCGGGCACGCGTCGTCGAGGCCTACGTGACGCAGCAGGGCGCCGGACCGGTCGACGTCGACGAGCTCGACGGCCTGACCGTCTCGCACTGGGACTCCCACCCCCAGTGGTGGTTCAACCTGCGCGCGTCGAACACGGAGCCGCTGCTGCGGCTCAACGTCGAGGCGGCGGACCAGGACATCCTGGAGAAGGTGCGCGACGACGTCCTGTCGCTCGTGCGCGCGTCCGACGCCGCGGCGTCGGGCACCACGACGAGCGAGGAGCGAGCATGAGCCGGCAGATCGACGCGTGGGTGCGCGAGGCCCTGCGCTGCCCCGTGACGGGCGCGACGCTCGTGGACGGCACCGCCCCCGACGGCGCACCGGAGCTGCACTCGACGGACCCCGAGCGACCGCTCGCGTACCCGGTGCGCGACGGCATCCCGGTGCTCCTGGAGGACGACGCCCGGGCGCTCTGAGCACCGACGTCACGCGCACGAAGGCCGGCTCCCCGGAGGGAGCCGGCCTTCGGTGTCGAGGTGCGGGTCAGACGCCCGCGGCCTCCTTGAGGTCGTCGACGAACGTCGGGTTGGCCTCGAGCCACGCCTCGACGGCCGCGTCCTCGTCGGAGTACTCCTCGGAGTTGAACATCATGTTCTCGAGCGAGAACAGCTGCTCGTCGTCCAGCTCGAACGCGCCGACGAGCTTCGTGAGCGTCGGGTAGCGCTCCTCGAAGTCGCTCGCACCGTAGGTGTGGATCTCCTCGGCGTCGCCGAGCGTGCCCTCGGGGTCCTCGAGGTCGCGGACGGGGAACTCGTCGTAGGCCCAGTGCGGGCGCCACAGCGTCACGGCGATGTTCTCGCCGGAGTCGGTCGCGCCCTTGAGCTCGGCGAGCATCGCCGGGGTCGAGGAGATGGTGTAGTCCATGCCCTCGAGCCCGTAGGTCGGGATGACCTCCTCCTGGGTGACCTTCGTCAGGCCCGCGCCCGCCTCGATGCCGACGAGCTTGTTCCCGTACTCGTCGGCCATGGCGGCGAGGTCCTCGAGGGACTGCGCGGGCGAGTCCTCGTTCACCGCGACGGTGAGCTTCGCGTCGTCGTACCAGACGCCGAGGTCGGTGACGTCGTCCCCGTACTCCTCGAGGTACGACGCGTGCGTGATGGGCAGCCACGTGTCGAACAGCAGGTCGAAGTCGCCGCCGGCGAGGCCCGTGAAGACGATGCCGATGTCGGCGGTCTGCGTCTCGACGTCATAGCCCTCGTCCTCGAGGATCGCCTTCCACAGGTGGGACACGGCGATGCCCTCGTCCCAGCCGGACGGGATGCCGATCGATACCTCGGTCTCGTCCTCGCCCGTGGAGGCGTCGCCGGAGCCTCCTGCCTCGGTGTCGGACGCGCAGGCGGACAGGCCGAGGCCGAGGACGGCGGCGGTGGCGACGGCCGCGGTGCGGCGGGCGGTGCGGTGGGTCGTGCGTGCGGGGGTCATGCGTTCCTTCCTGGGGCCCGTGCGGGCCCGGTCTGGTGGTGCCCGACGGCGCGGGGTGCTGCTGCGCCGTCGGGCGGGGCCGGGCCTCGGGCCCGGCGAGGGGCTCAGACGCGCGCGGCGGCGAGAGCCCGGGAGACGGGGGCGCGGTCGGCGAGGGCCGACGTCACGCGGTCGAGGAACATGGCGAGGATGACGACCGACAGGCCGGCCTCGAAGCCGAGCGCCACGTCGATGCTGCTCAGCGCCTGCACGACCGGCTGTCCCAGGCCGCCCGCGCCGACGAAGCCGGCGATGACGACCATCGACAGCGACAGCATGATCACCTGGTTGACGCCCGCCATGATCGTGGGCATCGCGAGGGGGAGCTGGATCTGACGCAGGATCCGCCCGGGGGTCGAGCCGAACGCGTGGCCGGCCTCGACCACCTCCTTGTCGACCTGGCGGATGCCGAGCTCGGTGAACCGCACGCCGGGCGCCATCGCGAAGACGATCGTCGCGATGATGCCGGGCACGGGGCCGGTGAGGAAGATGACGACGGTCGGGATGAGGTAGACGAACGCCGGCATGGTCTGCATGAAGTCGAGCACCGGTCGGACGGTGCGTGAGACTCGGTCGTCGCGCGCCGCCCAGATGCCGAGCGGGATCGCGATCGCGAGCGTGATCGCCGTGGCCAGCAGCACGAGCGCGAGCGTGTCCATCGCGTTGTCCCACTGGTCGACACCGGCGACGACGAGGAAGCCGACGAGCGAGCCGACGGCGAGCTTCCACCCCTTGGCCACCAGCGCGAGCGCGGCCAGCACGAGCGCGACGATCCAGAAGGGCGGCGTCGCCAGCACGGTCTCGAAGACGTCGTAGATGCCGGTGAGCACGTCCTTGACGACGTCGAAGACGGGGTCGAAGACATCGGTCACCCAGTCGACGAAGGCCTCGACCCACTCGCCGAGGGGCAGCCGGGGAACGATCGTGTCGCTCATCGGGCACCTCCCTCGGTCACGGGGCGGCCGTCCACGACGCCGTCCTCCACGGGGGTGTCGAGCACCGGGGCCTGCGCGGTGGGAGGGTCCTCGACGCGGTCGTGCGCGACGGCCTCCTGGACTGCGGGCACGGACACCTCGCCGGTCCGGGGCTGGTCGCCCGGGACCATGGCTTCGAGCAGCGTCACGCGCGGCACGACGCCGACCAGGCGGCCGGACTCGTCGGTGACGGCGACGGGCAGCGGGGACTCCGCGGCGGGGGCGAAGATCTCCGCGAGCGGGGTGTCGGGGGAGACGGGTGCGACGCCGTCCCGCACGATGCCGTCGAGCGACTCCTTGCCGGCCTTGATCGCGGCGACCGCGTCGGCGTCGCGCACGACGCCCTGGAGGCGGCGCTGGCGGTCGACGACGTACGCGGCCGACACCTGCGCGTCGCGCATGGTGCGGCTCGCCTGGCGCGGGCCGCCGCCCATCGGGACGACGACGGCCGGGCGCACCATGACCGACGAGGCCGTGAGCACGCGCGTGCGGTCCACGTCGGCGACGAACTGCGCGACGTAGTCGTTCGCGGGGTCGGAGAGGATCTGCTCGGCGGTGCCGATCTGCACGATGCGGCCGTCGCGCATGACGGCGATGCGGTCGCCGAGGTGCATGGCCTCGTTGAGGTCGTGCGTGATGAACACGATCGTCTTGCCGAGCGTCTGCTGGAGCTCGAGGAGCTGCTCCTGCATCTCGCGGCGGATCAGCGGGTCGAGCGCGCTGAACGCCTCGTCCATGAGCAGCACGTCGGTGTCGGCCGCGAGCGCGCGGGCGAGCCCGACGCGCTGGCGCATGCCGCCCGAGAGCTGCGACGGCAGCGAGTCCTGCCAGCCGCCGAGGCCCACGAGGTCGAGCGCCTGCTGCGCCTTCTCGCGGCGCTCGGCCTTGCCCATGCCCTGGATCTCGAGGGGGTAGGCCGCGTTGTCGAGCACGGTGCGGTGGGGGAGGAGCGCGAAGTGCTGGAAGACCATGGAGACGTGCTTGCGGCGCAGGGCGCGCATCTGCTGTGCGTCGGCCTGCGCGAGGTCGGTCCCGCCGAGCAGCACGTGGCCCGACGTCGGCTTCCACAGCCCGTTGAGCATGCGGATGAGCGTCGACTTCCCGGAGCCGGACAGGCCCATGACGACGAAGATCTCGCCCTGCTGCACGTCGAAGCTCGCGTCGATGACCGCGGCGGTCCCGAGGGGCTTGACGTCGTCGCGCGACGCGCCCTGCTCCAGCCGGCGCACGGCCTCGACGGGCTTGCGCCCGAAGACCTTGTAGACGTCGCGGACCGAGAGGGCGGTCTCGCGCTCGGCGGGGCTGCTGCCGTCACCGCCGGGACGACCGGCGGGTTGCGCCGGTCCGGGTGGTGCTGTGGTGCTGAGAGCTGTCATGCGGTGGTGTCGCCACCTTCCGTCCGTGGACCGGCGTTGCCCGGGCGCGCCGGACGGTCGCCCCGGAGCGGGGGACGTCGACGGTGGCACGGGACGAGGTCCCGGTGCGAGGACGGCCCCCTTCGGGCGGCTCGTCCGGCCGGCGCCCTGCTGGGCCGGCGCACACGGGACCTCACGCTGATCCGATGTCTATCGGTTCCCCAGCACCCTGCCTCAATCCAGGCCGAATTGAAACCGAGGTCCCGTGATTCCGGGACGATCGCAGGTGGTTTCTTGACCCGAGATCGTTGGCAGCCTGCGGATAGCGTCGGATCGCGGATCGTTACCTCTTCGTGATCTTGATTCGGTCAAGAGATCGTGCTACCGCGCGCGCCCGCGCACGCGCAGCGTTCTCGGCCGCCTCCGGACGGCCCCTGCCGACACTGCCGGCTCTGGCCGGCCCTGGGTAGGGTGGGGGAGTCCGTCGGCGAGGCCGACGGGCAGGCGCGGACGGGAGCCCCCAGCGCAGACCTCGACCGTGATCGTCCCCAAGGAGAATCATGTCCACGACGGCGCCAGCCCCCACCACGGCCCCCGGCTTCGACGAGCTCCCCGGCCGCTACAAGGTCCGCGACCTCTCGCTCGCCGAGGCCGGTCGCCACCAGCTCCGCCTCGCCGAGCACGAGATGCCCGGCCTCATGGCACTGCGCGCCGAGTACGGCGCGTCGCAGCCCCTCGCCGGTGCGCGCATCGCCGGGTCCCTGCACATGACGGTCCAGACCGCCGTGCTCATCGAGACGCTCGTGGCCCTCGGCGCCGAGGTGCGCTGGGCGAGCTGCAACATCTTCTCGACGCAGGACGAGGCCGCTGCCGCCGTCGTCGTCGGCCCCGACGGCACGCCGGAGGACCCGCGCGGCGTGCCCGTTTTCGCCTGGAAGGGCGAGAGCCTCGAGGAGTACTGGGACTGCACCGAGCAGATCCTCGTGTGGCCGGGCGACGGCTCCGATGCCGAGCGGCGCGGCCCGAACATGATCCTCGACGACGGCGGCGACGCGACGATGCTCGTCCACCTGGGTCTGCAGTACGAGCGCGCGGGCGTCGTCCCGCCCGACACGCTGCCGGGCGAGCCCGACCACACGCACGAGATGAACGTCGTGCGCTCCGTCCTGCGCCGTGCGCTGGAGCAGGACCCGCTGCGCTGGACGACGGTCGCGCAGGCGATCCAGGGAGTCACCGAGGAGACGACGACGGGCGTGCACCGCCTGTACCAGCTCGCCGAGGCCGGCGAGCTGCTCTTCCCGGCGATCAACGTCAACGACTCGGTGACGAAGTCGAAGTTCGACAACAAGTACGGCATCCGGCACTCGCTGCCCGACGGCATCAACCGCGCGACCGACGTCCTCATGGGCGGCAAGGTCGCGTTCGTCGCGGGCTACGGCGACGTCGGCAAGGGCGCCGCCGAGGCGTTCCGCGGACAGGGTGCGCGCGTCATCGTGTCCGAGGTCGACCCGATCTGCGCGCTGCAGGCCGCGATGGACGGCTACCAGGTCGCGCGCATCGAAGACGTCGTGGACGTCGCAGACTTCTTCATCTCTACGACCGGCAACAAGGACGTCATCCGCGCCGACCACATGGCCGCGATGAAGAACAAGGCCGTCGTCGGGAACATCGGGCACTTCGACAACGAGATCGACATGGCCGGGCTGGCCGACCTCCCGGGCGTCACGCGGACCGAGATCAAGCCGCAGGTCCACGAGTGGACCTTCCCTGCCGGCACGGGGGACGACGGCACCCCGCGCGCGGAGCGCTCGATCATCGTGCTCTCCGAGGGGCGCCTGCTCAACCTGGGCAACGCGACGGGCCACCCGTCGTTCGTCATGAGCAACTCGTTCTCCAATCAAGTGATCGGGCAGATCGAGCTGTACCGCGACGCGGTCGAGTCCGCCGAGGCGGGCCGCGAGCGCTCGTACGAGCACCAGGTGTACCGCCTGCCGAAGGTGCTCGACGAGAAGGTCGCGCGGCTGCACCTGGACGCGCTCGGGGTGCGCCTCACGGAGCTCACGCCGTCGCAGGCCGACTACCTCGGGGTGCCCGTCGCCGGGCCGTACAAGCCCGAGCACTACCGCTACTGACAGGCGCCGGGGCCTGCCCCGCGGCGACCTCCTCGGCGATCGTCGCCGACCAGGAGGCCGTCGCGGGGCCCCCGCGCCGCGCGCCGTGACCTGTGGGAACGTACTCCCAGGGCTCGGCAGTCAACGTGAGGGTGGTGCGCGGTGGAGTCTCGTCGATCGACGTCCGGTCCTGGAGGGTCCCGTCGCGTACCCGGGTGGGTGCGGTGGACCGCGAGCGGGCTGCTGCTCGCGCTGAGCGGGATCCTGGCCGTCGCGGCGCTCGTCGCGCGCTACGCCGACGGCACGCTGCTCGACACCGAGCGGTACGTCGCGATCGTGCGGCCCCTCGCTGACGAGGAGTCCGTGCAGAACCAGGTCGTCGAGACCGTGACGGACCAGGTCATGTCCCGCGTGGACATCGAGGCGATGACCGCGACCGTCCTCGACGGCCTCGCCGCGTCGATCGACCCGGACGCGAGACCGCGGCTCTCGGCCGCGGCCACCGAGCGCGCGGACGCCGCGGCGGCCGCGCTCGCCCCCGTCGTGTACGGGCAGGTCGAGCGCCTCGTCCACCAGGTCGTCGAGCGCGTCGTGACGTCCGACGCGTTCGCAGGGGTGTGGGAGAACGTCAACCGGGCGGGTCACCGGGCCGTCGTCTACGTCGTCACCGGCGAGGGCGACGTGGTCCGGGCCTCCGAGGACGGCGTCGTCCGGCTCAGCCTGGGGCCCGTCGTCCAGGACGTCCGTGCGGCGCTCCAGGAGCGCGGCTTCTCCTTCGCCGAGCGCATCCCGGACGTCGACCCGGAGCTCGTGCTCGGCCAGTTCCCGCAGGTGACGGTGATCCAGACGGGGGTGACGTGGCTCGGCCGCGCCGCAGCCTGGCTGCCCTGGGTCGTCGTCGGCCTCGCGGCGCTCGCCGTGTGGGTCTCCCCGGCCCGACGGCGCGGCGTCGGGCTGGTCGCGGGGACCTGGGCCGCGGCCGGGCTGCTCCTCGTCGGCGCCATCGCGTTCGGGCGCTCGGCGTACCTCGAGGCGCTGCCGGCCTCCGCGCGCGAGAACGCGACGGGCGTCGTGTACGACCGGCTCCTCGGACCGCTGCGCGACGACGGCATCGGGCTGGCTGTCGTCGGTGTCGTCCTGCTCGCGGCGGTGATCGGCTGGTCGGTCTGGTCCGGCGGGCGCAGTGCCGCCGGTGCGACGCCGGCGGAGTCGCTCGCCGAGACGCCGCGAGCCGATCCCTCGTGACCAGAGCGCCCTCCTGACCGGGGGCTGTCCCCCCTCCGGTCCGGCGGACCGCTCCCTGGTGGTGGCGTGGTCGGTGTCGCCAGACTGGCACCATGATCGCCGTGACCCCTGACCAGCCGAGCGTCCTTCCCCCGGGCGAGCCGTCGCCGTCGGGCACCCCCGCGACGGCGCCCGAGCCGGACGCACCGGTCCCCGCCGTCCCTGCCACCGTCGCCGGGACGCGTCCCGACCCCCGCTACGCGGACCACCGTCGGCAGGTCTCGTTCCTGCGCGCGCCGTTCGCGGGGCGGACGTGGCGCGAGTACGGGTACCTGTGGCTCGCGCTGCTGCTCGCACCGTTCGGGCTGGCGTACGCGCTGTTCACCGTGTCCTTCCTCGCCGCGATGCTCGTGACGGTGCTCGGGATCTTCCTCGCCGGGGGCGTCGTGCTCGGTGCGCGGGGCTGGGGGTCGATGTACCGGTCGATGGCGCGCACGATGCTCGACGTCGACGTCGCGGCCCCCGCGCACTACGTCCGGCCGCGCGGGTTCTGGCGGACGCTGTGGAGCGGCGCGGGCGACGGGACCGGCTGGCGCGCGCTGCTGTTCCTCCTCGTCACGTTCCCGCTCGCGCTCGTCTCCTTCGTCGTGAGCACGGTGTTCCTCGCGGTGGGCCTCGGGGCCCTGACGCACTGGGTCTGGTCGCGCTGGCTCCCGCTGCAGCAGGCGAGCGACGGGACGTGGCACCGGGGCGCCTCGTTCGGCACCGACTGGTTCGTGGACACGCCGGTGCGCCAGCTCGGGCTCGTGCTCGTGGGCGCCGTCTTCCTGTGGGTCTGGCCGCACCTCACGCGCGCGTTCGCGCACCTCTTCCGCGTGCTCACGGTCGCGCTGCTCGGCCCGACCCTCGCGAGCCTGCGCGTCGCGGACCTCGAGGAGTCCCGCGGCCGCACGGTGGAGGACGCCGACGCCAAGCTGCGGCGCATCGAGCGCGACCTGCACGACGGCACGCAGGCACGCCTCGTCGCGGTCGCGATGCAGCTCGGCGAGGCGAAGGAGCAGCTCGCGGCGGGCGGCGAGCCGCACGAGGCGCTCGACCTCGTCGACCTCGCGCACTCCTCGACGAAGGAGGCGCTCGTCGAGCTGCGCGAGCTCGCCCGCGGCATCCACCCGCCCGCGCTGGACAACGGCCTCGCCGTCGCCCTGGAGACGCTCGCCGCCCGGTCTCCGCTGCCGGTCACGGTCGACGTCGACCCGGTCGTCGAGGCGTCGGGCCGGCTCGCGCCCGCGGTCGAGTCGATCGCGTACTTCTGCGTCGCGGAGCTCGTGACGAACGCCGTCAAGCACGCCCGCGCCACGGGCGTCTACGTGCTCGTCGAGCGGCAGGGCACCGGCCGCGCCGCGCGCCTGCGGCTGCGCGTGCGCGACGACGGACAGGGCGGGGCGCGCGTCGTGCAGCCCGGCTCCGACGGCCAGCGGTCCGGTCTCGCCGGCCTCGCCGAGCGCGTGCGCTCGGTCGACGGCTCGTTCGAGCTGACGAGCCCCGTCGGCGGGCCGACCGTCGTGACGGTGCTCCTGCCCGCGCGCGTGTGAGGATGGCGGCGCATCCCGAGGGAAGGACACCCATGCGGCTCGTCATCGCCGAGGACTCGGCCATCCTGCGCGACGGTCTCGTCGCGCTCGTCACGCGACGCGGCCACGAGGTCGTGGCCGACGTGCCCGACGGCGACGCGCTCGTCGCGGCGGTGACGCGGCTCGCCGCCGAGGACGCGCTGCCGGACGTCGCGGTCGTGGACATCCGCATGCCTCCGACGTTCACGGACGAAGGCCTGCGGGCGGCCCTCACGCTGCGCGCCGCGCACCCGGGCCTCGGCGTCCTGCTGTTCTCCCAGTACGTCGAGACGCGCTTCGCGAGCGAGCTGCTCACGGGCGGGGCGCAGGGCGTCGGCTACCTGCTCAAGGACCGCGTGGCCGACGTGAGCGAGTTCGTCGACGCGCTCACGCGCATCGCGGCGGGACAGACGGTGCTCGACCCGGAGGTCGTCAGCCAGCTCATGGGGGCCTCGCGGTCCGACGACGGTCTCGCCCGCCTCACGCCGCGCGAGACCGAGGTGCTCGAGCTCATGGCCCAGGGCCGGTCGAACTCCGCGATCGCCGAGACGCTGTTCCTCTCCTATGGCGCCGTCGAGAAGAACGTGACGTCGATCTTCGGCAAGCTCGGCCTCCCGCAGGACGCGGGCGACCACCGCCGCGTCCTGGCGGTGCTGCGCTACCTCAAGATCTGAACCACGCCTCGCCCGACCTGTCAGCGCCCCACCGGTCCGTGCACCGGTGGGGCGCTGACATGTCGGGGCGGGGGAGAACCCCCGTGCGGTTCGGGCGGCTGTCCGCGCGGCGGCCGGGGGTGGGTCCCGTTCCAGGTCAGAGCGGGTTTCTCGAGACTGGTGGGAGCCGGATGACGCCGGCTCCCACCGACCGAGGAGCGTCCCGTGACCGCCCTGCTCGACCCACCCCGCTCGCCCCGTCAGACCCGCGCGGAGCACCCGCCCGCGGCGACCTCGACGACCGGGTCTCGCGTCGTCGTCGGGCAGCGCGCGGCCGCTGAGGGCGCTGACCGCGCCGGCAGACCACCGCGCGACGTCTTCGTCGACGCCGTCCGGGCGCTCGCGACGGTGTGCGTCGTGACGGTGCACTGGCTCATGGCCGACGCGTCGTGGGACGGCCGGGACCTCGAGCTCGGCAACGCGCTCGCCCACGGCCACGGCTGGGCCGTGACGTGGGTGCTCCAAGTGCTCGGGCTCCTGTTCTTCGCGGCGGGCGCGTCGGCCGCGTACGGGCTGCAGCGCACGCCCGACGGCACGACCCCCTCCGGCCTGCGGCTCGTCGCGCAGCGCGTGCCGAGGCTGCTGCGGCCGGTCGGCGTGCTCGTCGGGGCGTGGGTCGCCGTGGTGGGCTTCCTCCTCGCCCTCGGGCTGCCTGACGACGCGGTGCTGACCCTCGCGCGTCTCGCGCCACAGCTCCTGTGGTTCCTCGGGGTGTACGTCCTGCTCGTCGCCGCCACGCCGCTGCTGCGCCGGGCGCTCCACGCCGCGGGCTGGTGGGCCGTCGCCGGGCTCACGGCGGTGCCGCTCGCGGTCGAGGCCCTGCGCTTCGGGGCGGGCCTTGAACGGCTCGCGCTCGTGGACGTCGTGCTCGTGTGGGCCGTCCCGTACGTGGTCGGCATGCTCTACGCCGACGCGCGCGCCGGGCTGCACGTGGTGCGCCGCGGTCGCGTCGTCCCCGTCGCGGCCGTGCCGTCCCGGGCCGTGCTCGTCGCGGTCGGTGCCGGAGCGCTCGCGCTCGCGGCGCTCCTCGTCGCCGTCGGGCCGTACCCCGTGTCGCTCATCGGGATGCCGGGGGACGCGATGTCGAACCTCGGGCCGCCGACGGCGCCCGTCCTGCTGCACGCGATCGGCCTCGTCGCGCTCGTGCTCGCCGCCCGCGGCGCGCTCGTGCGCTGGGCGGACGGCCGGGGGCGCGGTGTCGTGGCGGCGCTCGCGGCCCGCTCGATGACGGTCTACCTGTGGCACGTCACCGCGATGATCGCGGTGGTGGCGTTCGTCCTGGTGGTCCTCGGGACGCCGCTCCCGGAGCCGGGGTCCGCCGACTGGTGGGCGAGCCGGCCGCTGTGGTTCGGGGCGTTCGCGCTCGTCCTCGCAGGGGTCGCGCGCGTCGTCGGGCGGTTCGAGGGGCCCGCGCGGAAGGATGCCGGCACCCGGCGCACGGCCGGTGCCGCCGGGCCGGTCACCGCGACGGGTCGGGCACCGAGTACGGCAGCCGGTGCAGCATCTCGGCCTGCTCGGCGGCGAGCGCCTGCTGGCGTCGCGCGGTGACCCAGTCGCGGTCCCGGCGCGCGGCGAGCACGGCCATCAGGAACGCCTCGGGGTGCGTCCCGGGCGGTGGCCCGGGGGCGACGTACCTCTCGATCTGCCCGGCGAGCTCCTGACCGAGGCGTGCCCGCGACGCCGGGTTGAGCCTGTCGACGCGCGCGAGGAACTGCCGGGCGGCGAGCGCCAGGCCGTCGGGGAGCCGACGCATGTCCGCGTGCGACGCCCAGGCCTGGAGGTACGGCGGCATCACCAGCGGTGCGAGCGTCGCCCTGCCTCCCCGCACCCGGATCGCGTACGTCCCCGCCGCCATGTCCCCGAGCCGCTTGCCGCGGTCGTTGGTCAGGGACGCGACGAGCGCGACGGTCCCGAACGTGAGCCACAGCTCGCCGACCCCCACGAGCGCCCGCAGGAAGGCGTGCCGGAAGCGGACGGGGCCGCCGTCGTCGCGCACCACGCGGATCCCGAGCGCGAGCTTGCCGAGCGAGCGCCCGCGCGTGAGGGTCTCCACGGTCGTGGGGATCACGACCATGACGAGCACGAAGAGGCTGATGAGGATCGCGGGCGCGAAGTCCGGGTCCACGAAGGTCAGCGAACGGGCCGCGACGAGCGAGAACGCGACGAGGACGACCCCGATCGCGACGAGGTCGAGGAAGAAGCCGAGGCCTCGGGAGAGGAAGGACGCGGGCCGTGCGTCGAGGACCACGCCCTCACCGATCAGGATGCCGTCGCGCACGTCGCTCCTCGTCTCATCTCGTCTCGTCCGTCCGTCCTGCCGGGCCGTCGCGCCACCGGGCGACCGTCCCGTGTGGCAGGGTATCGGTCGTGGACCTCGACGCCTTCACCGACGTGCACCGCGCACAGTGGGACCGCCTGGAGGCGCTGACGAAGCGGCGTTCGCTCGACGGCGCGGAGGCGGACGAGCTCGTGCGCCTGTACCAGGCCGTGGCCACGCACCTCTCGACGATCCGCTCCGTCGCGCCGGACCCCGTGCTCGTCACGCGGCTCTCCGACCTCCTGGGCCGCGCCCGCACCCGCATCGCGGGCGCGCACGAGCCGGCCTGGCGCGACGTCGTGCGCTTCCTCGTCGTCTCCCTCCCCGCGGCGCTGTACCGGATCCGCTGGTGGTCGGTCGGCGTGACGACGGCGTTCCTCGTCGTCGCGCTCGTCGCGGGCGTGTGGGTCGCGACGACGCCCGAGGGGCTCGCATCGATGGGGCCGCCGAGCGTCCAGGAGGAGTACGTCCAGAATGCGTTCGCGTCGTACTACGACCCGGGGCTCGACTTCGCGGCCGTCGTCTGGACGAACAACGCGTGGATCGCCGCGCAGTGCATCGGGCTCGGGATCACGGGCGTCTACCCGGCCTACGTGCTGTTCTCGAACGCCGTCGCCGTCGGGTCGACCGGCGGGATGATGGCCGCGCACGGCGAGCTCGACCTGTTCCTCACCCTCATCGCCCCGCACGGCCTGCTCGAGCTCATGTCGATCTTCGTCGCGGGGGCCGCGGGGCTGCGCATCTTCTGGGCGTGGGTCGATCCCGGGCCGCTGCCGCGATCGCGCTCGCTCGCGCAGGAGGGGCGCTCGCTCGTCACGGTCGCGATCGGCCTCACGATCGCGCTCGCGGTCTCGGGCCTCATCGAGGGCTTCGTCACCGGGTCCACCATGCCGTGGTGGCTGAAGATCGTCCTCGGGTCGATCGCGCTCGCGGCCTTCTGGGTCTACACGATCGTGCTCGGCCGTCGTGCGGTGCGCGCGGGCGAGACCGGCGACCTCTCGGCGGACCACGCGGGCGACGTCGCGCCGGTCGCGGCCTGACCGACGGCACCCTGCGCCCGGCGGCGAGGTGACCCTCCGTGGGCGCGCGGGCGACCGCCGTCCGGTTCAGGCGTGCACGACGACGCTCGCTCGCGCTCCGGGAGCCGCGACCCGCAGCCAGTCCTCGGCACGTGCGACGACCTCGTCCCGGACCTCGGCCTCGGCCAACCGGGCCGCAGGGTGCGGCGGGCCGAGCGTGCCCGTCAGGCTCCCCGTGCTGTCGCCGGCGGACCCCGCCGGCGCGAGCGGCCGCACGTCCACCCGCGCGACGGCCTCATCCGCCGTGGCGTCGACGGTCCACGTCCACGTGCCGGCCACGCGGCCGTCGACGAGCACCGTGGCGGCCACCTGCCCGTTGATGCTCACGACCTGCTTCACGGCGACCGCGCCGAGGACGCGGGTGCGGTCGTCGTGCGCGAGCACGAGGTTGTCGAAGTCCGCGGCGAGCACCACGGGGACGGGCTCGTGGCCGGGCGGGCGCGGGGCGTCGGGAAGGTCGAACAGCTCGACACCCCGCGGCGCACCGGTGCTCCCGACCGCTGTCGAGCCGGGTCCCGGCCGGCTCGTCCCTGGTCGCGCGGTCGCCGGTCGGGCCGGACCGGTGAACGTCACGAGCTCGGGCCGGAGCGCCTCGACCGCCGGGCGCAGCCGCGTGAGCCCGGACCACCGCTGGACGTCGGCGACCGCGGCGGGGCCGAACGCCGCGAGGTAACGGCGCACGAGTCGCACGCGCGCGGCGAGCACGGCGTCCGGGTCGCTCGCCGTCGCGACGGCGTCGAGCTCGTCGACGGACCGGTGCGTCGGACCGCCGAGCCACGCGTGCGCCGTCGTCCACGTCGTGGTGGTGCCCGGCCCGTTCGCGCCCCACAGGCCCCGCGGCGGGACCTGGACGAGCGGGAGGAGGCACCGCGCGCCGTACGCGAGGTGCTTCGGGTCGACGTCCCGCCAGCGCTCGGCGAGACAGCGCCCCAGCGCCACGGACGTGAGCGGCTCGGCGAGCAGGTCCGTGGCGACCTGCTCGAGCTCGCCGAGGTCGACGTCGCGCAGGGCGTCGCCGTGCTGGTTCTTCGCGCGCAGGTACGCGACGAGCGCGGGGCGTGCGTGAGCGGCGAGCTCGAACGCGTCGTCGGCGGTGACGAGATGGACCGTGCCCCGCAGCGTCGCGATCCGCACGACCGACCGGTCGAGCAGCCGCGCGCCGAGGTCGTCGGTCGCGAACCCCGGCAACCGCGACCACAGGCCGGGGTATGGCGACGACGGGACCTGCGACTGCAGCCCGACGAGATGGTCCACCTCGGCCACCACACCGACGGGCGCGGCGGACGCGGCGAGACCGGGTTCCGTGGTGGCGGGACCGGGATCAGTGGTGGCGAGACGGGGATCAGCCGGACGCCGGGGTGCCAGGTGCTGACGCGCGAGCAGAGCGCGGTTCAGCGCGTCGTGGTCCAGGCACGGGCCGTACCGCTCGTCGCTCACGTCGCGCTCCGCCGGCTCAGGACAGGACGATGGCGAGCGCGGGGATGACGAACGTCGCGAGGAGCGCGGCGACGACGATGATCGCGACGCGCCGGTTCCGCCGCTGGCGTTCGCGCGGGTCGATGGGCTGCCAGGCCACGGGCACTCCTGAGGTCGGGGATCGTGCGGCCACGACCCTACCCCGCACCCCCGACGCTCCGGCTCGCGGAGGTAGAGCCGTGGTTGCCGAGGTAGTGCCGTGGTCGTCTGACCAGGGATCTATCTCTCGAACCAGGGCTCTACGTCGGCGACCAGGGCTCTATCTCGCGGTGAGCACGTACCAGGGTGAGACGACGCCGGGAGGGGTGGGTGGGGGCGCCGCGTCGTGGCGGGTCTGGCGGGAGCCGCGAGGAACGAGCGGCGGATGGTAGACGCGGCGCCCCCGCCCACCCCGACACCCAGGACGACCATGCGCCGTCGGGCACGAGGACCGCGGTTCTACTTCGGCGGCGGGGGGCGTCAGAGGCGGCCGGCGGCCTTGAGGGCGAGGTAGGTGTCGGCGAGCCGTGGCGCGAGCTCGTCGGGCAGCGCGTCGACGACCTCGACGCCCTTCTGCCGTAGGACCGTCGTGACCGCGGCGCGCTCGATCTCGCCGCGTGCCGCGGCGGCGGCGTCGTAGACCTCCGCGGTGCCGCTCCGGTCCGCGCGCAGCTCCGCCACCTCCGGGTCGCCCGCCGCGGCGAGGACCACCTGGTGCTTCGACGTGAGCTGACCGACGACGGGCAGCAACCCCGTCTCGACCGCCGCGGCGTCGAGCGTCGACAGGAGCACGACGAGAGCGCGCTGGGACAGCCGCTCCTGGACGGCGCCGACGAGGCCTGGCCAGTCGGTCTCGAGGAGCGCGGGCTCGAGCGGGGCGAGGGCGTCGGCCATCGCGGGCATGAGGCGCGGACCCGCGGCCCCGGCGACCCGGGCCCGGACCGTGCGGTCGAAGGCGATCAGCTCGACCCGGTCGCCCGCGCGGCCCGCGAGCGCCGCGAGGAGCAGCGCCGCCTCGATGCTCGCGTCGAGCCGGGGCTCGTCGCCGAGGCGCGTGGCGGACGTCCGCGACGTGTCGACGACGATGAGCACGCGGCGGTCGCGCTCGGGGCGCCACGTGCGCACGACCATGTCGCGGCCCCGCGCGGACGCGCGCCAGTCGATGGAGCGCACGTCGTCGCCGATGACGTACTCGCGCAGCGAGTCGAACTCCGTGCCCTCGCCGCGCACCTGCACCGCGGCTCGGCCGTCCATCTCGCGCAGGCGCGCAAGACGGCTCGGCAGGTGCCGCCGGGACGCGAACTCGGGCAGGACCCGCAGGCGTCCGGGCACCGGGATCGACGCCTGACGTGCCGCGAGGCGCAGCGGCCCGAAGGAACGGATCGTCACGCGGTCGGCCACGCGCTCGCCGCGCCGTGTCGGGACCAGCACCGTCACCGCGCGCGTCGCCTCGCCGGGCGGCAGGTCGACCGCGTGGCGGTTGACCTGCGCGCCCGCGGACGGCGGCCACGCGTCGCGCACGAGCGCGCGCAGGCGTCGCGGCGCGAGGTTGGTCAGGGTCAGGGTCGACGCCGTGCGGTCGGTGAGGCGGACCGAGCCCGGCACGCGCCGCTCGATCGCGACGCGCCGCGGCGAGGCGGCGAGCGCGACGTCGACCGAGCACGCGGCGGCGACGAGCAGCGCCCACACGAGCACCGTGCCCGCCACGGGGAACAGCAGCACGGGCACGAGGCCGAGCGCCACCAGCACGACGGCGCGCCACGTCAGGGCCACGTCGCGCGCCTCAGCGGGGGACGGGCACGGACGCGAGGACCGTGTCGAGCACGCTCTCCGCGGTGACGCCCTCGAGCTCGGCCTCGGGCCGCAGCTGCACGCGGTGGCGCAGCGTGGGGTGCGCGAGGGCCTTGACGTCGTCGGGCGTCACGTAGGAGCGGCCGGACAGCCACGCCCACGCGCGCGACGTCGCGAGGAGCGCCGTGGCACCGCGCGGCGAGACGCCGAGCGACAACGACGGCGAGTGGCGCGTCGCGCGGCACACGTCGACCGCGTAGCCGAGCACCTCGCGCGCGACCTGCACGCGCGCGACCTCCGCACGTGCCTGGTCGAGGACTTCCCGCGCCGCGACGGGCCGCACGCCGGCACCGGCCAGGTCGCGCGGGTCGAAACCGGCGGCGTGCCGGGCGAGGACCTCGACCTCCTGCTCGCGCTCGGGCAGCGGCAGCACGACCTTGAGGAGGAAGCGGTCGAGCTGGGCCTCGGGCAGGGGGTACGTGCCCTCGTACTCGACGGGGTTCTGCGTCGCGATGACGAGGAACGGGTCGGGCAGGGGGCGCGGCGTCCCGTCGACGGAGACCTGACGCTCCTCCATCGCCTCGAGGAGCGACGCCTGGGTCTTCGGGGGCGTGCGGTTGATCTCGTCGGCGAGGAGCAGGTTCGTGAAGACGGGGCCCTCGCGGAACGAGAACTCGGCCGTGCGCGCGTCGTACACGAGCGAGCCCGTGACGTCGCCCGGCATGAGGTCGGGCGTGAACTGCACGCGCTTGGTGCCGAGGTCGAGCGACGCCGCGAGGGTGCGCACGAGCAGCGTCTTGGCGACGCCGGGCACGCCCTCGAGCAGGACGTGGCCTTTGCACAGCAGGGCGATGAGCAGGCTCGTCACGGCGCCGTCCTGCCCGACGACGGCCTTGCCCACCTCGGTGCGCACCGTGGCCAGGGCCTGGCGCAGCTCGAGCGACGGCGCGGGCGGCGCACCGTGCACGGCCGTGGGCGCCGGCGTGGGCGCGGGCGGCCGCGGTGCGGGCGTCTCCGGCGCGTACGGCTGCGAGGAGCCCGACGGCGCGGTGCCGTACGGGCCAGGCTGTGCGCCGGGGCCTGGTGCGGGGGCGTAGCGGTCGGGCTGGGGCGGCGTGCCGTCGTGGCCGTCGGGGTGCTGCGTCACGAGTGGTAGACCTCGCTCTCGATCTGGTCAAGGTGACGCGCGAGCTCGAGCAGCGCCGCGTCGTCGGCGGGTGGGGGTCCGTACAGCAGGTGGGTGAGCTGGTCGGGCGGTCGCCCGGTCGCGCGGGCGACGGCGTCGACGAGGGACGCCGCGTCGGCCGAGCGGGGCAGGCCGAGGCGCCCGGCGAGCCGGTCCGCCGCGCTCGCGCGCAGCCCTGCGGCGGCGTGCCCGCGGGACCCGGCGCGACGGTAGAGCCGTCCGCGCCCGCGCGTCGTCTCCGACGCGCGGACCACGACCGGGAGGTCCTCGGTGACGAGAGGGCCGAGCCGCCGCCCGCGCCACAGGGCGACGACGAGCACGAGGACGAGGAGCTGGAGCGCGACGACGCCCGTCCACGGGGGCAGCGCGAGGGCGGGCTGCTCGTCACCACCGGACAGCGTGGCGTCGAACGGGTCGGGGACCAGCCAGACGAGACGCTCGTCCGCGCCGAGCGTCCAGAGCGCGAGCGCCGCGTTGCCGTCCTCGGTCACCGTGTCGTTGCGCAGGACGGACGCGGTGTCCACGGCGCGCACGGTGCGGCCACCGGTCTCGTGGACGACGTAGGCGCCGGCGGTCGTGTCGGTGGGGGAGGGGAAGCACACGACCGTGCTCGCCCCGGCACCGGTCAGCGCGAAACCGACGCCGTCCGAGCGGATCCCCTCGGCGGCCTGCGCCGCGGGGTCCTCGCACCGCGGCTCGCGCACCGCGGAGCCGTCAGGCCAGTCGTACACGAGCTCTGCCGCCCCATCGGTCGCGCGCGAGAGGAGGTACTCGTTCGGCGCGATCAGCACGAGGTCCGCCGCGGTCGCGACGAGCGCGTCGGCCTGCTCGTCGAGGAGGAAGTCGCTCTGCGCGACGAGGAGCGTCGTGCCGTCGCCGGTCGCGGCGACGGCGTCGGCCACGGTCTGCACGTACGTCACGTCCACGCCGCGGTCGCGCAGGACCTCCGCGACGGCGCGACTGCCTCCCGGACCGGGGTTGTCGGGCGCGAGCGGGGTGCTCGACGTCGCCGGTCGGGCGAGGGCGGACAGGCCGGCGAGCGCCAGGAGCACGACGAGGACCGTGACGGGCCAGCGCACGCGCCGCCAGCGGCCGCGGACGCGAGAGCCCGCGGTGGTGCCGTCGCCCACGACGGGGACGTGCGCCGTCGTCACCGAGCGGGGCCCGCCGCCCGTCGCGGAGAACGTGCCCGTGCCCGCTGCGGCGGTGGGGGCGGCCGGGGGAGGGGGCGCTGCCGCGCTCACGCGTCGTCACCCGCGGGGTTCGCACCGGTCGTGGCGAGCCCCGACCGCAGCACGGGGCGCGTCGCGCGCGTCTCCTCGTCGAGTGCGCGCAGGAACGCGTCGGCCTCGGGCCCGACGATGGTCATGCCGTACACGACGTCGTCGAACAGGTCCGCGCCGCGCACCAGCGCGTCCGCGACGTCGGGCAGCCGCTCGCCCGCAGCCCTGGCGGCTTCCCAGGCGGTGCGGCCGGGCCGTACCTCGAGGATGGCTCGCTCCTCGAGCGAGCGCACGACGGCGCGAAAACGTTCGAGGACTGCTGTCGACCAGTCGCCCACGGCCGCGGCACGGTCGGCTGCGGCGTGCATCTCGGCCGCGGTCCGCACGTCGTCGTCCAGCACGACGGCGGATCCGGGCGCCTTGCGCGACAGGCGCACCGGCCCGGCGACCCGGTACGCGATCGCGGCGACGAGGAGGACGAGGGCGACGACGACGAGCGCCACCCAGGGTGTCGGGAGGTCGAGGGCCGGGGCGCCGTCGAAGAGGCCGGTCAGCCACTCGAGGAAGCGGGCCAGCAGGGACGGGTCCGTGCTGTACTCCGGCTTCGCGAGCTCCTCGACGACCCAGCGTCGCGCCTCGTCGGCGTCGGGCTCCACCGGGATGTCGGCGGCGAGCAGGCTGAGGGTCATGCCGCGGGCTGCTCGCTCGCTGCCGCGGCGAGCTCGACGTCGAGGCCCTCGCGCCGCATCCGCACGTCGATGTACAGCAGGGCGACGACGCTGCCCAGGAAGAGGGTCAGGGCGATCGTCGACACCGCGACCCCGAGGGTCATGACGAGGTTGCCGACGAACACCTGACCGGCGCCCAGCGCGATGCCACCCACGAGGCTGAACGGCGTGATGAGGATCTGCGTGACGACGTAGATCGCGACGTAGGCGAGCAGGTAGATGCCGAAGAGGCGCCAGAACGACCCGCGCGAGAGGCGCCACACGCGGGTCACCGTGGCCCAGAACGGCTGACCCTCGAGGGCGAGCGCGGGCGGCACCAGCCCGGTCCGCACCCCGACCCACACCACGAGCACGAGATAGGCGGGGATCGCGAGGAGGATCGAGATGCCGCCGAGCGCCGGGTCGACCGAGAACGCGAGGACCGCGAGCAGCACGAGCGTCGTGACGAGCAGGGTCGACGCCAGGGCGAGGAGCAGCGTGAAGCCGATGAGGAACCACGCGCGTCGCCCGACCTGCGACCAGACCTCCCCGACGCTCGCCCGGCGGCCGATGACGGACTGGCCGATGGAGACCGTGAGGAGGCCGCTGACGATCGGCGTCGCGAGCGCCGTGGTGATCGCCGTCCCGAAGAGCGTCGAGTAGAGGGTGGCGAACTGCGACTCCATCCCGCCGAGCCCGGCGTCGGACGGCAGGGCGAAGAACAGGTCCGCGACGTAGCCCGAGAACGCGTACCCGATCAGCGCCCCCAGGATCGTCGCCGCGACGACGACGATCGTCGTCATGCCGAGCATCACGCGCGGGTTGTGGCGGATCGCGCCGAACGACCCGTCGAAGATCTCGCCGAGCGTCAGGGGTCGGAGCGGGACGATCCCGGGCTTCGAGGCGGGCGGCACGTACGGGGCACCACCGAACCCGGCCGGCGGTCCGTACCCGGGCTGGCCGTACTGGCCCTGTCCGTACTGGGGCTGGCCGTACTGGCCTTGTCCGGACTGGGGCTGGCCGTACTGGCCTTGTCCGGACTGGGGCTGGCCGTACTGCGGCTGGCCGTACTGACCCTGCCCGTACTGGGGCTGGCCGTACTGGCCCGGCTGCCCGTACCGGGGCTGTTCGGGCGGTGAGCCGGCCGCAGGGCCGTATCCCGGCTGCCCGTACGAGGGCGTGCCCCAGCCGGACGACCCCGGCTGCGCGACGCCCGGGGCGGGGGTGGTTCCCCGCTCGACCGGCGCGTCCGGCGCGGCTCCGTCCGGTGTGCCGGGGGCGTCAGGTGTGCTCATCGGGGCTGTCGTCCTCGCTCGTCGTCTGAACGTCGTCTGCGCATCGTTCGCTGGTTGTCCCGCTCATGTCCTGCTCGAACGCCTCGGGGACGCGACGCGGCACCGCTGGCGAGGCCACCCTAGTACGGGCCCCCGACCCGTGGCGGGGCGCGCCCGCCGGTACCGACGCCCCGCGATGGCAAGATGTGCGCATGAAGGTTCGCGTGCTCGTGGTCGACGACGACACCGCCCTGGCGGAGATGATCGGCATCGTGCTGCGCTCGGAGGGTTTCGAGCCGGTGTTCTGCGCGGACGGAGACCTCGCGCTGGAGACGTTCCGCAACGCGCAGCCCGACCTCGTGCTGCTCGACCTCATGCTCCCGGGCAAGGACGGCACGGAGGTGTGCCGACTCATCCGGGCGGAGTCGGGCGTCCCCGTCATCATGCTCACGGCCAAGAGCGACACGGTCGACGTCGTGCTCGGTCTGGAGTCGGGCGCGGACGACTACATCTCGAAGCCGTTCAAGCCCAAGGAGCTCGTGGCCCGGATCCGGGCGCGCCTGCGCCGGACCGACGAGCCCGCGCCGGAGCATCTCGCGATCGGCGACGTCGAGATCGACGTCACCGGGCACCGCGTGCTGCGCGGCGGGGAGGCGATCGCGCTCACCCCGCTCGAGTTCGACCTGCTCGTCGCCCTCGCGCGCAAGCCGTGGCAGGTGTTCACGCGCGAGGTCCTGCTCGAGAAGGTCTGGGGCTACCGGCACGCCGCGGACACGCGGCTCGTCAACGTCCACGTCCAGCGCCTGCGGTCGAAGATCGAGCACGACCCGGAGAACCCCGAGATCGTGCTCACCGTCCGCGGCGTCGGGTACAAGGCGGGCGCGGCGCGCACGTGAGCACCACGGCCGGCACGGGCGCGCGGCGACGCGGTGCGTGGACCCGGCTGCGGGTCCGCCTGCGGGCCGCCGTGCGCCGGGCCGTGTGGCGGTGGCGCTCGTCGATGCAGCTGCGGGTGGTCACCTCGGCGCTCGTCGTCGGCGTCGTCGTGGTGGCGGCGCTCGGCGCGTACCTGTCGGACTCGATGCGCGACGGCCTGTTCGAGCGCCGTCTCGCCGAGATCGACGTAGAGAGCGCGCAGTCCACGGCGCAGGCACGGCGCACGCTCGACGCGTCGCCCGCCGCGAGCGTCTCCGAGGCCCAGTCGTTGCTGTACGACCTCTACTCGATGCTCCTGTACAGCGGCTCCGCGTCGCGCGAGGTCTTCCTGTGGCGTGCCGAGGACGACCCGTCCGCGCTGCTCGACCTCTCGTCGAACAACCAGCTCGACGGGCTCGTCTCGCCCGAGATGCGCGAGCAGACGCTCGCGGCGGACGGCGGGCAGAAGCGCCAGTCGGTGGCGATCCCGCTGGACCCGTCGGACCCAGGCTCGGCGGTGGTCCCGGGCGTCGTCGTCGGCTCGACGGTCGAGGTGCCGCTGGGCGGGACGTACGAGCTCTACTACCTCTACGACCTCGAGGCCGACCAGGAGACGCTGTCCTTCCTGCAGTCGGTGCTGCTCGTCGGGGCGCTGGTCCTGCTCGCCCTGCTCGTCGGCATCACCGCGCTCGTGACGCGCCAGGCCGTCGTCCCCGTGCGGCACGCCGCGCGCGTCGCGGAGCGGCTCGCGGACGGGCACCTCGACGAGCGTCTGCCCATCAAGGGGCACGACGAGATGGCCTCGCTGGCGCGCACCTTCAACGAGATGGCGCACAGCCTCCAGGAGCAGATCGAACGCATGGAGGAGCTCTCGATGCTCCAGCGTCGCTTCGTCTCCGACGTGTCGCACGAGCTGCGCACCCCTCTCACGACGATCCGCATGGCGTCGGAGGTGCTGCACTCCTCGCGCGAGGAGTTCGACCCGGTCTCGCGGCGCTCGACCGAGCTGCTGCAGGCCCAGCTCGACCGGTTCGAGGACCTGCTCGCGGACCTGCTGGAGATCAGCCGGTTCGACGCCGGGGCGGCCGTCCTCGACGCCGAGCGTCGGGACGTGCGCGACGTCGTCAACGCCGCCGTCGACCACGCCGCGCCGGTCGCGGAGCGCAAGGGCGTGTGGCTCTCGGTGCACCTCGGGGACGAGCGCCTGACGGCGGACGTCGACCCGCGGCGCGTCGAGCGCATCGTGCGCAACCTCGTCGTCAACGCGATCGAGCACGCGGAGGAGAAGCCGGTGGAGATCACCGTCGAGGGCGACGGGCACGCGATCGCGGTGGTCGTCCGCGACCACGGGGTGGGCATGACACCCGACGAGGTCCAGCACGTGTTCGACCGGTTCTGGAGGGCGGACCCCGCGCGCGCCCGGACGACCGGCGGCACCGGGCTCGGCCTCGCGATCTCGCTCGAGGACGCCCACCTGCACGGCGGCTGGCTCGAGGCATGGGGCCGGCCCGCGCGCGGGGCGAGCTTCCGCCTCACGCTGCCGCGGCGCGCCGGCATCCGGCTCCAGTCGTCGCCGCTCCCGCTGGTCTCCGAGGTGACCGGCGACCGGGGCCTCGGCAGCGGGTGGAGCGCGCACGCCGCCGTCGTCGAGGACGTCGACGGGACCGTCGGGCCTGCCGACCTCCCGTCGGTCACCGGGGGGATCCCCGTGGTGATCCCTGCGTCGGTCCCCAGCTCCGACGACCCCAGCTCCGACGACCGCAGCCCTGACGACCGCAGCCCTGACGACCGCAGCCCTGACGACCGCAGCCCTGACGACCGCGCCGCCCGCGCCCGCCGCGACGGCGTGGACGAACCGTCCGGACCGGCGGGCCACGACTCCACCGTGCGTGAGGGCGGGCGATGAACGGGGCCCGCGTGACGAGGCACCGGTCGCGGCGCGCGGCGCTCGCGGCCCTCGTCGTGGCGCTCGTGGCCGGGCCCGTCGCGGCGTGCGCGTCCATCCCGACGTCGGGTCCGGTGATGGACGGCGAGACGGTCCTGTCCCAGCGCGGCCCGGTCTTCGTGCGTGCGGACGCCCCGCGCCAGGACGCGCTGCCCGAGCAGATCGTGCGCGGCTTCCTCGCGGCCCAGGCCGAGGGCGCGTCCGGCTCGTTCGACGTGGCCACGCAGTACCTGACGCCGGAGACCGCCACGACGTGGTCCCCGCTCGCGCAGGTCGCGGTGCTGGGCGCCGAGCCGGAGCTGGTGGTCGACGACTCGCGCGCCGAGGAGGGGGTCGCGACCGTGCGCGCGACCGCCGACGTCGTCGGCACGGTCGACGCCCACGGCGTGTACACCGAGGAGGTCCCCGGGACGACGACGGACCTCGTGTACGGGCTCGTGCGCGACGACGAGGGGCAGTGGCGCGTCGACACGACGGACGACGGTCTCGCGGTCTCGGCGACGAACTTCGTGCAGACGTACCGTGCGACCGACCTGTACTTCCCGACGCCCGACCGTCGCTACCTCGTGCCCGACGCCCGGTGGTTCCCGAGCCGGAACTGGCAGACGCTCGCGGTGCGCGAGACGCTGGTCGGCCCCGTCCCGTGGCTCGCTGGGTCGGTGACGACGGTGGCCCCCGAGGGGACGGCGCTGAGCATCGACTCGGTCACCGCGCCCCCGTCCGGTCCCGTCGAGGTGCCGCTCACGGACGCCGTCTCCGGGACCTCCGCCGAGGACCGTGCCGTCCTCGTGGCACAGCTGGGCGCGTCGCTGGGCAACCCGTCGGCGCGCGAGGTGCAGATCACGGTCGAGGGCGTGCCCCTCGCCGCCGTGGACGAGACCACGGCGCGGCCGGCGACGACCCCGAACGACCCCGTCGTCCTCGCGGGCGACCAGGTGACCAGCATCGTCGGCCGGTCCACGCAGCCTTTGGAGTCCGTCGCCCCGCTCACCGGCCTGCAGCCGACGGCGCTGGCGTTCACCGGGTCGTCCTCCGACGCGACGTTCGTCGTGCGCGACGGGTCGCGCCGCCTCGTGACCGCGCCGACCGCGGACACCGAGCCCGTCCTTCTCATGGAGGGGCAGAACCTCCTCGCGCCGAGCGTCGACCGCTTCGGCCTCGTGTGGAGCGGGCCGCAGGAGCAGCCGGGGTCGCTCCGGGTCGCCGACCTCGAGGGGACCGTCTCGGAGGTGGCCGCACCGTGGCTCGACGGCCGGACCGTCATGTCCGTCCGGGTCGCGCCCGACGGCGCGCGGATCGCCGTCGTGAGCGCGACGGGGACGGGGCTCCAGGTCCACGTCGCGGGGGTCCTGCGGGACGAGGACGGCCTGCCGACCGAGCTCTCCGAGCCGGTGCGGGTCGGGCAGCCGATCGTCGCGGCGACCCAGGTGGTCTGGGTCGACCGGACGACGCTCGGCGTGCTCGGCCGGTCGAGCGGCGACACCGCGCCGGTGGTCCACCTCGTGCCCGTCGGCGGTCCGACGAGGCAGGCGTCCGAGCTCGAGGACGCCGTCTCGCTCGCTTCCGGGACCGGCGTCGGCACGATGCTCCTCGGGACGAGCGAGGGCAGTCTGTACGCGGCGGGGTCCTCCTCGCTGTGGACGCGGGTCGCGACCGAGGTGCGGCTCCCGACGTATCCGGGCTGAGGCGCCGTCGCGGGCCGTCCACAGGCCCGGCAGAGCGCGGCTCGTCCACAGGCGTCCGGGTGAGGCGCGCCCCGAAGCACCCGGCCGGCAAGGATGCGGCGATGAGCAGTCGACCCGACCGGGCGCGGACCGCCCGCGCCGTCGTGGTGCGCGGCGTGCGCGACCTCGCACGCCTCGCGCTCCCCGTGACGTGCCCTGCCTGCCGCACGCCGGACGTCCGCTGGTGCTCACCCTGTCTTGCCGTGCTGAGCGCCCCGCCGTGGCGGTGCGAGGCCACCGCGCCACGGCTCGACCGGCTCGACGACGTCGACCCGCTCCCGGTGTGGGCGCTCGCGGACTACGCGGGCGGGCTGCGCGACGTCGTCGTGGCGTGGAAGGACCGCGGCCGTGCGGACCTCGACGCGCCGCTGCGTGCGGCGGCCCGGCGTGCGGGCGAGCGTCTGCGCCCCGTCCTCGCTCCCGCCGGACCGGTCCTCGTCGCGGCCGCACCCACGAGCAGGACCGCGCGCCGGACGCGCGGTCGTGACCCGGTGGCAGGGCTCGCGGACGCGTTCGCCGCAGGGCTGGGTGCGCCGGCCCGCTCCGCGCACCTCCTCGTCCAGCACGGGCGTGCACGAGACCAGGTGGGGCTCGGGTCGCGCGCCCGCGGCGACCGGCTCCGTGCCGTGGAGCTCGCGCGCGGGCCACGGGTGCGACGCGTCCTGGGGGCCGCGCCGTCGGTCCTCGTGGTCGACGACGTGCTCACCACCGGCGCGACGCTCGCCGCGTGCGAGACGGCGCTCGCCGGAGCGGGGATCCCCGTCCTCGGGGCGTTCGTCCTCGCCGCGACACCGTCTCCGCGGCGGGCACCGTGACGGCTCGTGGCGCCGTCGTGCGGGTCCCGGGCCGACCGACGAATGTCCCGGTGTTCACCTTCCGTTGGGACTGCCGACACCCGGCAGCGGGGGTTACGCTGAGGGCCAGTCGCCGCGGGGACCGGGTGCACAGGACACCTGTGCTGGTCGCCGCGCGAGCCCGCCGAGCGGGGCGCCCCGGCGTCGCAAGGAGGTGGTAGACCACCGGCACCGATCACGGTGCCCTACCAGATCCGGACCGACGCTCGAGGAACGGGCGTCGCTACCCTCGTGGAGGCTCACATGGAGATCGTCGTCGTCGGCAGGCACACCGAGGTGGCCGACCGCTTCCGCCAGCACGCGGAGGACAAGCTCGCCAAGGTCCAGCAGCTCGCGCCCACGGCGCAGCGCGTGGACGTCGAGGTCACCCACGAGAACAACCCCAGGCTCTCCGGGGTCCGCGAACGCGTCGAGCTCACGGTCCGCGCCAAGGGGCCCGTCGTGCGTGCCGAGGCAGCGGCCGACGACCGGTTCGGCGCCCTCGACCTCGCGATGGAGAAGCTCGCCGAGCGCCTGCGCCGCGTGCGGGACCGTCGCAAGGACCACCGGAGCCACACCGTCGTGCCGCCCGTCGACGTCCGTCCCTACGACCCCGTGGCGCACTCCGCGCCGGCCGCACCCACGCCGACGGCCCCCACCGAGCCCGGCGAAGCGGTCGAGACGCCCCTGGGCGACGGCGACTCGCCGGTCGTGATCCGGCAGAAGCTGCACAGCGCCGAGCCCATGACCGTCGACGACGCGCTCTACGAGATGGAGATGGTCGGCCACGACTTCTTCCTCTTCGTCGACGTCGAGACCGCGCGCCCGTCGGTGGCGTACCGGCGACGCGGCTGGACCTACGGCGTCGTCGCGCTCGACACGTCGTGCGACTGCGCCGAGGCGAAGGTCGAGAAGTCCGCCTGACTCCTCGGAGGTGAGGGGGCGCTCGTCGCCTCCGGACGAGGTGAGGGTGGGCGCGCGCGACCTACCATCCGCCCGCTCGTTCCTCGCGGGCTCCCGCCAGACCCGCCACGGTCGCGCGCGCCCACCCTCACCTCGTCCTCTGCTGCCCACCCTCACCTCGTCGTCCGCCCGGCTTTCCGGTCGGCGAGCTGCGAGATAGAACCGCAGGTCTCGACGTAGAACTCCACGAGCTCTACGTCGAGACCTGCGGTTCTATCTTGGCGACCGTTCGGTCGCGGACCGAGAGGCGTGTGGGTGGGGGCGGGCAGGATCGGGGGGTGGTCACTGTCGAGACGATGTCGTTGTCCCAGGCCCGGCGGGTCGCGCTCGCGGCGCAAGGGCTGCACCGGCCGCGCCCCTTCGGAGGTGCCGGGGGAGAGGGACGCGCGGGAGCGCCGACGATGCGGCACGTGCAGGGTGTGGTCGACCGGCTCGGGCTGCTGCAGATCGACTCGGTGAACGTGCTCGCCCGGGCGCACCTCATGCCGCTGTACGCGCGGATCGGGCCGTACGACACGGCGCTGCTGGATCGCGCGGCCGGACGGGCGCCGCGCCGTCTCGTGGAGACGTGGGCGCACGTCGCGTCGTACGTGCCGCCGTCGACGTGGCCGTTGCTCGAGTGGCGCCGCCGTCGCTACCGCACGGAGGCGTGGGGGACGATCAGCGCCGTCGAGATGAGCCACTCGGAGACCGTGGAGGACGTGCGGCGTCTCGTGACCGAGCGAGGACCGGTCACGGCGAGCGAGGTGCACGCGATCCTCGAGGAGGAGGGGCGCGCCCACCCGCGGGACAGGTCGCAGTGGGGCTGGAACTGGACCGTCGCCAAGCGAGCGCTCGAGTTCCTCTTCTTCACGGGCGAGATCACGTCGGCCCGGCGGAACGGCGCGTTCGAGCGCTGCTACGACCTCACCGAACGCGTCCTGCCCCCCGAGGTGGTCTCGGCAGCGCCGATCCCGGACGCCGACGCCGTCCGGCAGCTCCTCGAGATCGGGGCCCGTGCCCACGGGGTCGGGACGCTGCGCTGCTTCAAGGACTACTTCCGGCTCGCGGGACCAGCGGTGGGTACGGCGCTCGCGGAGCTCGTCGAGGCCGGGACGCTGCGGCCCGTCACCGTGCGGGGGTGGGACGAGCCGACGTACCTGCACGCCGAGGCCGCGCTGCCGCGGCGCGCGACGGCGACGACGCTGCTCAACCCGTTCGACCCCCTGGTGTTCGAGCGCACGCGCCTCGAGCGGCTGTTCGACGTGCACTACCGCATCGAGATCTACGTCCCGGCAGCGAAGCGCGTGCACGGCTACTACGTGCTCCCGTTCCTCGAGGGTGAGGTCCTCACGGCGCGCGTCGACCTCAAGGCGGACCGCCGCTCGGGTGTGCTGCGCGTGCTGTCGGCGCACCGCGAACGAGCCGCGGGCCCCGAGACGGCCGCCCGGCTCGCGGCCGAGCTGCGGGTGCTCGGCGCGTGGCTCGGAGTGCCCCACGTCGAGGTCTCGCCCGTCGGCGACCTCGCCCCGGCGCTGTCCGTCGAGGTGGCGACGTCCGCCTGAGGTGAGGTCCTCTCCCTGGCGCGGGGCGACGTCGGCCCGTCCGCACGGACACGTGCCGACGGGCGAGGTTCGTCGTCGGCGAAACGAGGGCGGGACCACGAGGCCTCCGGCTCCCCTACGATGTTGTGTGACGTTGCCGACGCCCGACCCGCGCGCCCGCGGTGAGGAGCGGCGGCCTTCCCGCGCCGTCCGGCACGGGACGCGATCGATACGGGAGTTCTGCGTGCCTTCGATCCTCGACAAGGTCCTTCGCATCGGCGAGGGCCGGATCCTCAAGAAGCTGTCCGGCATCGCCGACCAGATCAACAAGCTGGAGCCCAGCTTCGAGGATCTCACCGACGAGGAGCTCCGGGAGGAGACGGACCGCTTCAAGGCCCGCCTCGCCGACGGCGCGACCCTGGACGAGATCCTGCCCGAGGCCTTCGCGACCGTGCGGGAGGCGGCGCGCCGCACGCTCGGGCAGCGGCACTTCGACGTCCAGCTCATGGGCGGGGCCGCGCTGCACCTCGGCAACATCGCCGAGATGAAGACCGGTGAGGGCAAGACGCTCGTCGCGACGACGGCCGCCTACCTCAACGCGCTCGAGGGCAAGGGCGTGCACGTCGTCACGGTCAACGACTACCTGGCGAAGTACCAGAGCGAGCTCATGGGTCGCGTCTACCGCTTCCTCGGCCTGACGACGGGTGTGATCCTCTCGGGCCAGACGCCCGCGCAGCGCCGCGAGGAGTACGCCGCGGACATCACGTACGGCACGAACAACGAGTTCGGCTTCGACTACCTGCGCGACAACATGGCCTGGTCCACCGACGACCTCGTCCAGCGCGGCCACAACTTCGCGATCGTCGACGAGGTCGACTCGATCCTCATCGACGAGGCACGCACGCCGCTCATCATCTCGGGGCCCGCCTCGGGCGACGCGAACCGCTGGTACGGCGAGTTCGCCAAGGTCGTCCGCCGCCTGAACGGCGGGACGGACTACGAGGTCGACGAGAAGAAGCGCACCGTCGGCGTGCTCGAGCCGGGCATCGAGAAGATCGAGGACTACCTCGGCATCGACAACCTCTACGAGTCGCTCAACACGCCCCTCATCGGGTTCCTCAACAACGCCATCAAGGCGAAGGAGCTCTTCAAGAAGGACAAGGACTACGTCGTCCTCAACGGCGAGGTCATGATCGTCGACGAGCACACGGGCCGCATCCTGCCGGGCCGCCGCTACAACGAGGGCATGCACCAGGCCATCGAGGCCAAGGAGGGCGTGCAGATCAAGGCTGAGAACCAGACGCTCGCCACGATCACGCTCCAGAACTACTTCCGCCTGTACGCCAAGCTCGCGGGCATGACGGGTACCGCCGACACCGAGGCCGCGGAGTTCCAGGGCACGTACAAGCTCGGTGTCGTCCCGATCCCGACGAACCGCCCGATGCAGCGCCTCGACCAGGCCGACCTCGTCTACAAGAACGAGGACGGCAAGTTCGACGCCGTCGTCGCGGACATCGTCGAGCGGCACGCGCACGGCCAGCCCGTGCTCGTGGGCACGACGAGCGTCGAGAAGTCCGAGCTGCTCTCGGCCAAGCTCAAGAAGCAGGGCGTCCCGCACGAGGTCCTCAACGCGAAGCAGCACGCGCGCGAGGCCGCGATCGTCGCGCAGGCCGGCCGCAAGGGCGCCGTCACGGTCGCGACGAACATGGCCGGTCGAGGCACCGACATCATGCTCGGCGGCAACGCCGAGTTCATGGCGGTCGCGGACCTCGCGGCCCGCGGGCTCGACGCCGCGGAGAACGCCGAGGAGTACGAGACCGCGTGGCCCGACGCGCTCGAGAAGGCCAAGGCGGCCGTCGCGGCCGAGCACGACGAGGTCAAGGATCTCGGCGGGCTCTACGTCCTCGGCACGGAGCGCCACGAGTCCCGCCGCATCGACAACCAGCTCCGTGGGCGTTCCGGCCGTCAGGGCGACCCGGGCGAGTCCCGGTTCTACCTGTCGATGCAGGACGACCTCATGCGCCTGTTCAACTCGGGTCTCGCCGAGTCGATGATGAACCGCGCCGGGTTCCCGGACGACGTGCCGCTCGAGTCGAAGATGGTCACGCGGGGCATCGCGAGCGCTCAGGGCCAGGTCGAGTCGCGCAACTTCGAGATCCGCAAGAACGTCCTCAAGTACGACGACGTCCTGTCCCGTCAGCGCACCGTCATCTACGACGAGCGTCGCCGCGTCCTCGAGGGCGAGGACCTGCACGAGCAGGTGCAGCACTTCCTCACCGACGTGATCACCGCCTACGTCGAGGCGGCGACGGCCGAGGGCAACCCCGAGAACTGGGACCTCGACGCGCTGTGGACGGCGGTCAAGGCCGTCTACCCGATCTCGATCGAGGTCGACGAGGTCGTCGAGCAGGCCGGGGGAGCGACGCGCCTCACGCAGGAGCTCCTGCTCGAGGAGATCCTGTCCGACGCCCGCATCGCCTACGAGAGCCGCGAGGAGCAGCTCGGCGAGGCGAACATGCGCCAGCTCGAGCGTCGCGTGACCCTGTCGGTGCTGGACCGCAAGTGGCGCGAGCACCTCTACGAGATGGACTACCTCAAGGAGGGCATCGGTCTGCGCGCGATGGCCCAGCGCGACCCGCTCGTCGAGTACCAGCGCGAGGGCTACCAGCTCTTCCAGGCGATGACCGAGGCGATCAAGGAGGAGACCGTCGCGTTCCTCTTCAACCTCGAGGTCAAGGTCGCCGAGCCGGGTGCGGCTCAGGGCCAGCCCGCGGTGATCGACGCCGCGCAAGCGGCCCAGGCGGCGCAGTCCGCCGCGGGGCAGGCGCTCGGTGGGGTGGCAGGCGCCGCGTCCGCCGGTGCGTCCGCCGGGCTCGCCGCCGCGGTGCAGACCGCTGCGGCACGGACCGCTCCTGCGCCGCAGGGCGCGCCCGTCGCCGACGTGCAGGACGCCCCGGTCGAGGACGTGCCCGCCGAGGCGCCGTCGGTCGAGAAGTCGTCGGTCGACGAGCCACCCGTGCAGGCGGCTGCCGCCGAGGGTGCACCCGTCGCGGCGCCGGCCGCGTCGGGCGACCGTGCCGGCACGCTCATCGCCAAGGGCCTCGACGGTCCCGACCGGCAGGTCCCGCTCTCGTACAGCGCCCCGAGCGAGGACGGCACGGGTGCCGCGGTCGTGACGGGCGACGCGGGCCGCCGGTCGCGCCGCGCGCTGCACGGCGAGGCGACCGCCGTCGAGAGCGACGGCCGGACGTTCCCCGGCACGCCGCGCAACGCGCAGTGCCCGTGCGGCTCGGGCAAGAAGTACAAGGTGTGCCACGGCCAGAACGAGGTGTGACGGGCCGGGGTCGCTGGACGCGCCCCGACCCGCGAGCACGAGGGGTGGTCGGTTCCCGACCGCCCCTCGTGGCGTCTCCGCAGACCCGTCATGTCGACGCCGAGGGACTGCTCACCCGATCTCGAGCGCGACGACGCGCCACGTCCCGCGGCGCACCTCGAGCCGGGCGGCCGCTGCCCGGACCCTGTCGCCGTCGTCGACGACCACCGTCGCCTCGGCGACGTCCGACCCCAGGCGCAGGACGCGGGCGCGGCGGACCGTCACGGGGCGAGTCGCGGCGTCGGGCACGAGACCCGCGTCGAGCACGACCCGGGCGCGGCGCGCGAGCGCCTCGTAGATCTCGGGAGTCACCCACCGGGCGAGCTGCTGGACCGTGCGGTCACCGCGGACCACCTCGACGGCAGCTCTCACCACGGCGCAGCACAGCGGCGTCGGGTCCGGGAGCGGCACCGAGGTCGTCGGGACCATCGGGCGGCCGCGGACCACGTGCCGCGGGACACCCGCCCGAGGGTCGCGGACGTCGACGGCCGCCGCAGGCGCCTCGCCGACGCACCGGAGCAGCCGGGCACCGCTCGCGTCGGTCGGGACGCTCGTGGATCGCGCCGTCACGGCGGACTGGGGGTCGAGCACGCTCGTCGTCGTCGTCGTCATCGTCGGCTCCTTCGGTCGTTCGGGACGGTGGTCACGCCGAGGGTGCGACGAGCACCTGGCCGGGTCGGATGAGGTCGGGGTCGTCGCCGATGACGGCGAGGTTCGCCGCGTGCCACCGCTGCACGGCCGCGGCGACGTCGGCGTCGGTGGCGTCGGCGGGGAGCGACCGGGCGGCGATCCCCCAGAGCGTGTCGCCACGCAGCACCACGACCTCGGGCGCGGTCGCGGGCAGCTCGCGGGTGACGGTGAGCGCGGCGTCCCGCTCCGCGGCCGGGAGCGACGAGCCCGGGTGGTCGGGGGTCGTCGGGGCGTCCTCCGCCCCGCCGGGACGAGGAGCAGCAGCGTCGGTCGCGGGAACGGGGTGGGTGGTCGGCTCGCTGGACGCGGCGGACACGGGTCGATCGGTCCCAGGCGTCTCTCGGGGAGTGTCGACGGGGAGCGACCGCGAGGCGGCAGCGTCGTCGGCGGTCGGCACGACGGGCGTGCTGCTCGTGCCGGGCGGCGCCCCGGGGTCGACCTCCGGGGTCGACGCGCGCCATCCGAGGTCGACGGCGACGACCGGTGCGGGGGCCTCGTCCGGCCCTTCGGCCGCGTGGGCGGTCCCCGCGCCGAGGACCAGCCCGGCGCCGACGGTCATGCTCACGCCGATGCGCGCCGCCCGGCGCACGACCGCAGGGGCATGGCGGGCGACGATCCGCTCGCCGGAGGACCAGGTCCGCCCAGCCGCCCGGACGGCCACGCAGCCGATCGCCAGCGCGCAGCTGAGGGCGACCCAGGCGGCCACGAGGGCGCCGACGGCGACCGCCGCGAGCTCGAGATAGGGCTCGAACCGCGGGGTGGGCAGTGTTCCGGCGACGTGGACGGCCCGCGCCGTGAGAGCGGCCGCCGCTCCCGACATGACGGCGAGCAGGATCAGGAGCGTCCAGCCTCCGTGGGCGCTGCCGGTACGTGCGGCCGGCTCGTCGGATGCCGGTCGCGGGTCGGTTCGCCGTTCCATGAGTCCCCCTGAGGCCCGCCGCTGCAAGAATGCGGGACGCATTGATGTCTAGTGATGTCGTTTGATGGAGTTTGACGCTGCTCACCACATCTAAGTGCAGCTTGTTGTCGGTGTCCAGGGGGTTCTCGTGATGTGGACGGAGCGGACCCGTCCCGGTGCCCCGCCCGCTACCGTGTGCGCGTGCGGTGGGACGCCCTCTTCGACGACCTCGCGGCGCAGCTGGCCGCCGCCGAGCGCGCCGAGCTGACCGACGCGGTGGCGGACCTGACGCGCGCCGAGCACGCCACCGTCTCGCTCGTCGAGCGACTTCGCGGGGCGGAGGGAACCGTCACGCTCGAGCTCCGGGACGGGTCTCGGGTGACCGGTGAGGTCCGTGACGTCGCCACGGACTGGGTGCTCGTCGAGGAGCAGCAGCGTCAGCACCTCGTGCCGTCGGGGGCCGTGGCGGCCGTCACCGGGCTCGGGAGGTTCGCGCGACCCGCGACCTCGGGACGCGCGGAGCGCCTCGGTCTGGGCCACGTCCTGCGAGCCCTCATGCGGGACCGTCGGCCGGTGCAGGTGCGTGTCGACACCGCCGCGTACCCGGGATGGATCTCGCGCGTGGGCACGGACCACGTCGACCTGGAGGTCTCTCCCGGGGTGCGGCACGGGACCCGGTCGGTCCCGTACGCGGCGCTGCTGTGCGTCAGCGAATCCTGGCCGGGTGGCGCCGCACGATGACCACGACGCAGGGGGGAGCGGTCGGAGAGGCCGGAGGGGTCGATGTCGTCCGGACCGACGGCACGACGGCAGGGAGACGGCGTGCGTCAGCCGTCGAACTCTCCGGCCTCGATCCGCATGCGGGTCTGCGCGTACATGCGCTGGATGTATCCCTCGAGCTCGCTGGCCTCGACGCGCCACTGGCCACGGCCGCCGACCTGGATGGCGGGCAGCTCGCCCGACCGCACGAGCGCGTACGCCTGCGCCGCGGAGATGTTGAGCTCTTCCGTGACGTCGGCGAGGGTGAGGAAGCGCTGAGCCATGCCGCAAGTCTGGCACGGGGCCGGCGAGGCCCCGACGTTGTCCACAGCCCCTCCCGCGACGCTGCGGCAGCGACGATCATGAACCAGCGGCCGCCGGCCGCGGGCTCGAGCAGGTGCAGCACCTCGGACACGACCACGGACGGGACTCGATGACGACGACCCTGGAACGCCCCTCGCGCGACACGACGGCGACGGTTCCCCCTCCCCGCACAGCGGCCCGGCTGCGGCGGCCGACCTGGCGCGACCCGAGGCTGCTCGTCGGCCTGGTCGTCGTCGCCGCGTCCGTCGCGCTCGGGTCCTGGGCGGTCGCCGCGGCGGGGCACACGGACGCCGTGTACGCGGCCGACGGCGTGCTGACGCCCGGTGACCGGGTCGCGGCGGAGGACCTGCGCGTCGTGGAGGTCCGGCTCGGGAGCGAGACGGACGGCTACCTCCTCGCTGCCGACGGCGTCCCCGAGGACGCCGTGGTGCTCCGGACCGTCGAACCGGGCGAGCTCGTGCCGGCGAGCGCGCTGGGCGCCGCCGATGATCTCGCCCTGCGCGCCGTCGCGGTGCCCGTCACGTCAGGGCTGTCGGACCGCATCGTGGCCGGGGCCGCGGTCGACCTGTGGCACGTGCCGCCCGCGCCGTCCGCGACCGGCACGCCGGACGCTCCGGTCCCGGGGGCCGAACCTGCGGTCCTGGTCGAGGGCGTGACCGTGGCGGAGGTCGACGAGGCCGGTGGGACGTTCGTCGCCGGCGGCCCGGTGACCATCCATGTCCTCGTCGCGGCCGAGGACCTCGCCACGGTGCTCGGCGCCGTGGCGGGAGAGGGAGCTATCGCCGTCGTCCCCGTGGGCGGTGCGGGATGAGCGGGGCGACGGCGGTCGCCACGGTGCTCTGCGCGGTCCGGGGACCCTCCGAGGCCGACGTCGTCACCGCGCTCGACGCGCCGGGCCTGCAGGTCACGCGACGGTGCGCCGACGTCGTCGAGCTGCGCGCCGCGGCCGCAGCGGGTGCGGGGCAGGTGGGGGTCGTCTCGGCCGATCTTCCTGCCTTCGACCGGGAGGCGGTCGGCGAGCTCCACGCGCACGGTGTCCGCGTCGTGGGACTGGCGCCTGCCGGGTCGTGGGAGGAGAGCAGGCTGCGGGCGCTCGGGGTCGACGTCGTCGTCGATCTGACCGCGTCGGCGGACGCGCTCCGGGACGCGGTCCGTGCCGTCGTCGCGCGCCCCGCGCCGGTCGCCGTCGACCCCGAGGGCCCGCACGGTCCACCGGTCCCGGTGCCGGTCGGCGTCGTGCCGGCGCACCGGGTCGGGCGGGTCGTCGCCGTCTGGGGGCCGACGGGCGCGCCCGGCCGCACGACGGTCGCGGTGAACCTCGCCGCCGAGCTCGCCGGTCCGTCGCCGTCCCCGCGACGCGGGTCGCGGCGCGACCGTCGTCCGTCGGAGGTCGACCTGCCCCCGGTCGCGCCGACGGGCCCCGAGTCCGGGGTCCTGCTGGTCGACGCGGACACGTACGGCGGGTCGGTGGCGCAGCACCTCGGGATGCTCGACGAGTCGCCGGGGCTCGCGGCGGCCGCCCGCAGCGCGGGGCACGGAGCTCTCGACGCCGCCGGCCTCCAGGTGCTCGCGCCGACCGTCGTCCCACGACTCCAGGTCCTCACCGGGCTGGCCCGGGCCGCGCGCTGGCCGGAGCTGCCCGGGCCGTCGCTGGACGTCGTGTGGGACGTGGCGCGGTCGGTCGCGGACTGGACCGTCGTCGACTGCGGGTTCGGCATCGAGAGCGACGAGCTCCTCACCTACGACACGCGGGCTCCTCAGCGCAACGCGGCCACGCTCAGCGCGCTGGGCGCCGCGGACACGGTCGTCGTGGTCGGGGGAGCAGACCCGGTCTCCCTCCAGCGGCTCGTGCGCGCGCTCGACGAGCTGAACGACACCGGTGCCGCGGCGGGAGCGCTGCGGGTCGTCGTGGTGAACCGCGTGCGCTCCGGGGTCGTCGGGCCACGGCCCGAGCGTGCCGTGCGCGAGGCGCTGGCACGCTACGCCGGTGTGGACGACCTCCAGGCCGTCCCGGAGGACCGGTCGCTGGACCTCGCGCTGCGCGAGGGCCGGGTCCTGGCCGAGGTCGCCCCCTCGGGCCCGGCGCGTCGCGCCCTCGCGCAGCTCGCCGCGCACGTGCGGTCCGCGACGCCCGCGCCCGTGGTCGGCACCGGCCACCTCCAGACGGCACACTGAGGCCATGCGCATCTACCTGCCTGCCACGCTCGACGAGCTCGACGCCGTGACCGTCACTGCCGAGGCCGCGCTCTGGACGGTCGCGCCGCGCGGCGCGCACGCCGTGACGTCGGCCCTCGTCCGGTCCCTGCCCGACGAGGACGAGGAAGGGCTCGAGTACGCGGCAGCGCTCGAGGCCGCGGACGACTCGCTCGCGCTCGTCGCGTCCCGGCCGGACGCGCCGCGGCAGCGGCTCGTCGTGACGCTCGAGGTGCCCGACGGCGCGGTGCAGGCCGTCGAGGCCGCGAGCGCCGCGGGCGACGACAGCGGCGACGAGGAGGACGCTCCCGCCCCGAGCGCGGTCCAGGTGGTGCGGACCGTGCCCGACGTCGCGATCGTGTGCGTGCACGTCGACGAGCCGGAGGCCGCCCCCGACGTCGAGGCCGTGCTCGCGGCGGCTGACGGCGACGGTCCGGAGGCCGACGCGGCGCTCGACTCCGCGCTCGACCGGGTCACCGAGCGTGACCTGCTCTGGTACGACTGGTCGGAGGTCCCCGACGTGCCGCGCGCCTGAGGCGGCGGCGAGCGGCACCCACCGGACGACCGGTACGCACGGACGACGGACCGGGCGCCGCCCAGCCCGTCGCGCGATCAGCCGAGGCGGCCGAGCACCTCGTCGTGCAGGAGGCCGTTCGTCGCGACGGCGTTGCCGCCCCACGGGCCGTGAGCGCCGTCGAGCGACGTGAACCGCCCGCCCGCCTCGGTGACGATCGGCACGAGCGCGGCCATGTCGTAGAGCTCGAGCTCGGGCTCGGCCGCGGCGTCGACGGCCCCCTCGGCGACGAGCATGTACGACCAGAAGTCGCCGTACCCCCGCGTGCGCCAGGCACCCCGCATGAGGTCGAGGAACGGGTCGAGGCGGCCGCGCTCCTCCCAGCCGGTGAGCGAGGAGTACGCGAGGGACGCGTCCTCCCAGCGCGAGACCGCGGAGACGTGCAGTCGCGACGCCGCGGCGAGCGACTTGCCGGTCCAGGCGCCGGTGCCCTTCGCGGCCCACCAGCGGCGTCCGAGCGCCGGTGCCGAGACGAGCCCGACGACGACCTCGTCGCCGTCGGCGAGGGCGATGAGCGTCGCCCAGACCGGGACGCCGCGCACGAAGTTCTTCGTCCCGTCGATCGGGTCGACGATCCAGCGGCGCGACCCGTGCCCCGTCTCGCCGTACTCCTCGCCGACGATCGCGTCCCGCCCGCGCGCTCGCCCGAGCCCGGCGCGGATGATCTCCTCCGCGGCGCGGTCGGCGTCGCTCACCGGCGTCGAGTCGGGCTTCGACTCGACGTGCAGGTCGATCGCCTTGAACCGGGACATCGTGTGACCGTCGACCTGGTCGGCGATCACGTGGGCGAGGCGCAGGTCGTCGTCGTAGCTCCGCGTCGAGGGGGGCGTCATGGCTCACACCGTAGCGGTGCGACCGTCCGCTCCGGGATCAGGCCGCGCCGGTGCGCGACGCGAGCACGCGGCGGAACGACTCGAGGCGTGCGGCGCGGGCCGCACGCGTCTCGTCGTCGGGCGACGCCTCGACCCACTCGTCGAGCGCGCAGTCGGGGGCGTCGTCGAGGTGCGTGCACCCCCGCGGGCACCCCTCCGCGACCTCGTCGAGGTCGTCGAACGCGCGCAGCAGGTTCCCGACCTCGACGTGCGCGAGCCCGAACGAGCGCACGCCCGGGGTGTCGATGACCCAGCCGCCCCCGGGCAGCCGCAGCGCGACCGCGGAGGTCGACGTGTGCCGGCCACGGCCCGTGTGGTCGTTCACCACGCCGGTCGCGCGTCTCGCGTCGGGCACGAGCGCGTTGACGAGCGTGGACTTGCCGACGCCCGAGTGCCCCACGAACACGGACGTGCGTCCCGCGAGCGCGCCGCGGACCGCGTCGAGCGGCTCGATCACCCAGCCCTCCGCGGCGAGTCCGTCCGGGACGCGACGCGTCTCGACGACCGACACCCCGAGCGGCTCGTAGAGCGCGCGCAGCGGCGCCGGGTCGGCGAGGTCCGCCTTGGTGAGGCACAGGAGCACGTCCATGCCGGCGTCGTATGCCGCGACGACGCACCGGTCGATCATGCGCGTACGTGGCTCGGGCTCGGCGAGCGCCGTGACGACGACGAGCTGGTCGGCGTTGGCGACGATCACGCGCTCGTAGGGGTCGGTGTCGTCGGCGGTGCGTCGGAGCACGGCGCTGCGCTCCTGGATGCGCACGATGCGCGCGAGGCTGCCGTCGTCGCCGGTCACGTCACCGACGAGGTCGACCCGGTCGCCGCACACGACACGCGTGCGCCCGATGTCCCGGGCCTTCATCGCGACGACCACTCGTTCGTCGGGCCCGTCCGCGTCCACGAGCAGCGTGTACCGCCCGCGGTCGACCCCGGTGACGAACCCGGTCACCGCGTCCGCGTGCTCGGGCCGCTGCTTGGTGCGCGGCCTGCTGCCCCGCTTGCCGGGGCGGGACCGGAAGTCCGACTCGTCGGGGACGCGTGCCATCAGCGGGCCGCCACCCCCTCGGCGGGGCCGGTGGGCAGGCCGGACACCTTCGGAACGCCCGGCACCGGCGGCATGGTCGTGCCCGCGGCCCCGCCGGCGAGCATCCGCTCCCACATGCCCGCGAAGCCGGGCAGCGTCTTGGCGGTCGTCTCCACGTTCTCCACCGTCACCCCGGGCACGCGCAGGCCGATCAGCGCGGCCGACGTCGCCATCCGGTGGTCGTGGTACGTGCGGAACGTCGCGCCGTGCAGGGGACGCGGCGTGATGACGAGCCCGTCGCGCGTCTCCTCCGCCCGCCCGCCCAGGCGCGTGATCTCGGTCGCGAGCGCGGCGAGGCGGTCGGTCTCGTGACCCCGCAGGTGCGCGATGCCGCGCAGACGGCTCGGGGAGTCGGCGAGCGCCGCGAGGGCGGCGATCGTCGGTGCGAGCTCGCCGGCGGCGTGGAGGTCGACGTCGACGCCGCGCACCTCGCCCGTGCCCGTCACGGACATGACGCCGTCCTCGAGCGTCGCGGTGCCGCCCATCGCCGTGAGGAGCTCGCCGAGCATGGCGCCGGGCTGGGTGGTCGTCGTCGGCCAGCCGGGGACGCGGACCGTGCCACCCGCGACGAGCGCGGCGGCGAGGAACGGGCCGGCGTTGGAGAGGTCGGGCTCGACCTGGACGTCACGCGCGGTGATCGGTCCGGGCTCGACGCGCCAGATGGCGGGTCGCGAGTCGTCGACCACGACGCCGACCTCGCGCAGGACCGCCACGGTCATGTCGATGTGCGGCATGCTCGGCAGCGTCGTGCCGACGTGACGCAGCGTGAGGCCCTGGTCGAACCGCGCGGCCGCGAGCAGCAGCCCCGAGACGAACTGGCTCGACGCCGACGCGTCCACGTCGACCGACCCGCCGCGCACCCTGCCGCGGCCACGGATCGTGAACGGAAGGGTCGTCGGGAGGCTCGCCGTCCCGCTGCCGCCGTCCGAGACGCTCACGTCGAGCGCACGGAGCGCCGTGAGGACCGGTCCCATCGGCCGCACGCGGGCACCCTCGTCGCCGTCGAACCGCACGGTCCCGTCGGCGAGCGCCGCGACGGGCGGGAGGAACCGCATGACCGTGCCGGCGAGGCCGCAGTCGATCTCTGCCGGGCCACGCAGCACGCCCGGGGTGACGTGCAGCTCGCCGGGGGACGACCCCTCGGTCACGTCCACGCCGAGCGCCCGCAGCCCGGCCGCCATGAGGTCGGCGTCGCGGCTGCGCAGCGCGCCGCGCAGGACACCCGGACCGTCCGCGAGGGCGGCGAGGACGAGGAGGCGGTTCGTCAGCGACTTCGAGCCCGGCACCTCGACGGTCGCGTCGAGCGGTCCGGCGACCGTCGGCGCGACCCAGCCCTCCGCGTCGGCGGGGACAGGGGCGGCGAGGTGCGCGTCGGTCATGACGTCCAGGCTAGTGGAGGCGCAGGGCCCGACGCCGGACCCTCCCAGGCCCTGGACGCGCGCCACGCGGGTCCACCTGCCCGAACCCGCACCGTCGAACCCTGGTCTGCGAAGCCGGTCGCCGCGCCCGACCCTGGTCTGTGTGCCTCGGGAGGCCCGGCGTGGCGCACAACCCCGGGTTCGGCAGGTTCAGGCGACCTCCGCTTCAGGCGACCTTCGAGCGGACGGCCGCACCGGCGTCGTGCACGGCTCCCGACGTGAGGCTCGCGGCGTGCTCGGCGGCCTCGCGAGCCGCCTTCGCGGCCCGGCGGGCGGCGCGCCCGGCGTCGGCGGAGGCCTGCTTCGCCGAGCCCGTGACACCCTTCGCCGAGCCCCTGACGCCCTTCGCCGCCCCCTTGACCTCCTTCGCCGTGCCCTTGGCGCTCGCGACGACCGCGTCCTGCTTCGCCTGCTTGGCCCGCACCAGGTCGTGGCGCGCCTTCTCGAGCCGCCACTGCACCCCGGGGCGACCCTCGTAGTCCGCCCCGGCGATGAGCGCGGCGCCGATCGCCCCGACGTTGGCCACGAACTTGCGCGTGCGCTCGGTACGGGTCGCCTCTCCGCCGGTGAAGGGCTGGTTGACGACGGCGAGCGGCACGGTGAGCGCCGCGAGCGTGAGTGCCGCGGTGCGGGGCGCCTTCCCGACGGCGAGGCACAGGCCGGCGACGGCCGTCGCGATCCCGTGGGCGCGGACCAGGGCGGTGACCTGCGCGTCGCTCAGCGGGGCCTCGACGCCCGCACCCTTCTCGACGAGCTCGACCCCGCTGCGCGCTGCGCGCACGTGCTCGGCCGGCTTGAGTGCGGCCTGGACGCCGTCGTAGACGAACCAGGAGGCCAGCATGGGCCTGGCGAGGGGACGCAGAAGCATCGGAACTCCTTCGGTTGCGGACGGTCCCAGCCTGCCGCGCCGACGGTTCGCGCGCCACCGGCGACGCGCTCGGCGGACGTCGGCGAGCGACGGGCAGGGGCGAGCTGAGGCGGGGACGCTGGTGAGGCATGGACGCGGGGAGAGGTGGGGGACTACGGCGAGGGTGAGGTGAGGGAGGGGGCGCGCGATCGTGGCGGGCCTGGCGGGAGCCCGCGAGGGACGAGCGGGCGGATGGTAGATCGCGCGCCCCCTCCCTCACTTCACCCGGTGGTGCGCACCGACCCGGTGGTGCGCACCGACCCGGTGGTGCGCACCGACCCGGTGGTGCGCACACGGCGTGCGGTCAGAGGGCCCCACCGGCGGCCTCGGGCGCGTCCGCGGACTCGCCGGAGTCGCCGATCGTCTCGCGCGCGACGTAGTTCTCGAGGTCGAACAGGTTGTCCCCGGCGCGCTGCGCGACGGTCAGGAGCGTCGTCGCCGACGCGACCTCCTCGACCTGCTCCTTGAGGAACCACAGGAGGAACTGCTCGCCGAGGGCGTCGCCCTCCTCGCGCGCGGCCCGGAAGATCGCCTCGATCTGGGCCGTGACCTGCTTCTCCTGGTCGAGGGCGAGCTGGAGCGGCTCGACGACGGACGAGAAGTCGTTGCGCACGTCGCCGGTGCCCGGGATGACGACGGGCAGGTCCCGGTCGAGGTGGTACTGCACGATCATCATCGCGTGGTTGCGCTCCTCGACCGACTGGCGGTAGAAGTGCGCGGCGAGCTGGGGCAGGTCGTGGGAGTCGAACCACACGGCGATGGCGATGTACTGCTGGTGCGCGTCGAGCTCGTGCGCGACCTGCTCGCGCAGGAGGGTGAGGAAGCGGGACGGGTTCTCGGTCGTGGTCATGGTCGCCACGCTAGCGACGTCCGGCCTGGAGCACATCAGGTGCCCGCCCGCGGGAATGGGCCACCGCGCACGGTGGTTGCACACCTCGTGACCATCCTCCTCGACGCCCGGTCGACCGCCGCCACGGCGGCTGCCCCGGCCTCCCCGGACGAGGCCCTCGCGGCGGCCTTCTCGGCCGGTACGGCCGCGAGGTCCGTCCCAGCGAACAACCTGACGAACAGGGGACTAGGCTCGTTGTCGATGACTGAGCGAATCCCCGGGAGCCCCGAGACGGTGCCGTCCGCGACGCCGAGTTCCGCGCTGCCCGAGGGGACGGAGAGCGACCTCTCCGCGACCACCGGTACGGACGACGACACCGACACGAACCGCGCTCCGGCCGCGGAGGACGACGCCGCGCGGGCTGCGCGGTTCGAGCGCGACGCGCTGCAGTACCTCGACCAGCTCTACTCGGCGGCGCTGCGCATGACGCGCAACCCGTCGGACGCCGAGGACCTCGTCCAGGAGACGTTCGCCAAGGCGTTCGCGGCGTTCCACCAGTACCGCCCGGGGACCAACCTCAAGGCGTGGCTGTACCGGATCCTCACGAACACGTTCATCAACACGTATCGCAAGAAGCAGCGTGAGCCGCAGCAGTCCCAGGCCGAGGACGTCGAGGACTGGCAGATCGCGCGCGCCGCGTCGCACACGTCGCAGGGGCTGCGCTCCGCGGAGGCCGAGGCGCTCGACCGGCTGCCGGACACGGACGTGAAGCGCGCGCTGCAGGAGCTGCCCGAGGACCGTCGCATGGTCGTGTACTACGCGGACGTCGAGGGCTTCCCGTACAAGGAGATCGCGGAGATCATGGGGACACCGATCGGTACGGTCATGTCCCGCCTGCACCGGGGCAGGCGCCAGCTGCGCGAGCTGCTGGCCGACTACGCCGCGAAGCGTGGACTGGTAGGGGCGAAAGCTCCTGGAGGTGAGTCGTGAGCACGTCAGAGAGCCGGACGCCGGGCCCGCGGGCGGCCGACGAGGCGGTCACGCCGATCCCGCACTCGACCGAGGGGGAGTCGGAGTGCGAGCACGCCCTCCTGCACCTCTACGAGTACCTGGACTCGGAGATGACGGCGGACGACGAGCTGCGGATGCGCGCGCACGTCGCGCACTGCTCGCCGTGCCTCGTCGAGCTGAGCGTCGAGGAGCTCGTCAAGCAGCTCGTGCGTCGCTCGTGCCACGAGCAGGCGCCGCCGAGCCTGCGAGCGCGCATCCACGCCCAGCTCGTGATCATGACGACCACCAAGACGGTGGTCGAGACGCGCTGAGACGCGCCGCGGCATCGCGGCACGCCTCCGCGCGTCGCGCCCGGCGGACGCTCCCGGACGCCCGGCGGACGCTCCCGGACGCCCGGCGGACGCTCCCGGACGACGAAGGGCCCGGACCGACGACGTCGGTCCGGGCCCTTCGTGCACGCGCCTGGGCTCAGGCGTTGGGGCGCTTGCCGTGGTTCGCGGCGTTGCCCTTGCGGCTGCGACGCTTGCGTCCGCGCTTGCTCATGATGTTCTCCTGATCGTCTGGGGGAGTGCCGTCCCGGGGGTTCTCGGCGGGAACGGCCGCCCGCGGCGGGCCCGGTCCGCCTCCCATGGTCCCACACGTCGCCCCTTGCCCTCCGCAACAACGCGATATATCGTGTCTCGGGAAACGCGATATATCGCAACCTGCCGGCGGAGCGGTCTCCGCGCGGGCAGCACCACGGGCCGCTTGCGGGCGGGACGCGCGGACAAGAGGACGGGGCGCAGGATGACGCACGAGAGCTGGACCGTCACCGGTCCGCGGACGATCGAGGTGGAGCACGTCGCACGGCTCGACGCGACGGTCATCGGCGGCCGTATCGACGTGGTCGCCCACGACGACCCTGCCCGGACCGACGTCCTCGTCGAGGTGCACTCCGTGACCGGACGGGCGCTCGAGGTGGCGGTGGACGGCACGGCCCTACGGATCGGCTCCGGCTCGTACGAGGCCGGGTGGAAGGGCGTCCTCGAGCGCTTCCGCACGTACACCGGCAAGGACGCGGCCGACGTGCACGTCGCGGTCCCGGCGACGACCTACGCCAAGGTCGTGACGGTGCAGGGCGAGGGCCTCGTCGCGGGGCTCCGGCACGGAGTGCGCGTGGGCACGGTCACGGGCTCCGTCGTGACCAGCCGGACGGCGGGCGAGCTGCGCGTCGACACCGTCTCGGGCGAGGTCTCCGTGAGCGAGCACGACGGCGCGGTCCGCATGGAGTCCGTCTCGGGTGGGATCACGGCGACGGGTTCGCTGCGTTCGCTGCGGCTCGAGTCCGTCTCCGGCGCGGTGACGGTCGACACCCGCACGACCCCGTCCGAGGTGAGCGTGAACGCCGTCTCCGCCGACGTGCTCGTCCGTCTCCCCGACCCCGACGCCATGTCCTACGCGATCCGGTGCCTGAGCGGCCGGCTCCTCGTCGACGGGACGGAGCAGCGGGGCGGGGCGGGCTCGTTCAGCCGACCGGCGCTGCACGGCCCGGCGGCGCCCCTCCGGGTGTCGGCCGTCTCCGGGAACGTGACCGTGCTGCGCGGCTCGTCCGAGGAGGACGCGGAGCGCCCCTCGGCCGCCGCACCCGGACGCGCGACCGCCGACGTCCCGGCCTGGGGGTCGCCCGGCCCCCGCACGGCGACGGCCACGACCGGTCCGGTGGACCGCTGATGGCCACCGTCTTCGCCCACGGTGAGCTGCGCCTGTACCTCCTCGCGCTGCTCGACGCCGGGCCCAAGCACGGGTACGAGCTCATCACCGAGCTCACGGACCGCTTCGGGGGCACGTACCGGCCGAGCGCCGGGACGATCTACCCGCGCCTCGGACGGCTCGAGGACGAGGGGCTCGTGCGGCGCAGCGTCGAGGGACGCAAGACGACGTACGCGCTCACGCCCGCCGGTCGCGCCGAGATCGAGGCGCGGCGCGGCGACGTCGCGCAGCTCGAGCACGGGATCGCCGAGACCGTCCGGCAGCGCGCGCAGGCGCTGCGCGCCGAGGTCCAGGGCTCGCTCCACGGGCTGCGCGCCGAGCTGGCCGCCGCCGCGCAGACGGCGCGCGCGCGTCCGCGCGAGGGCGAGCCCGACCCCCGCCGGCGCGAGTCCTACGCCTGGCGCATGGAGGCCGAGGCGCTCGTGCAGCGCTTTCGCGACGACGTGCGCGCCGACCTGCGACGCGCCGACGCGTCGAGCCTCGTCACCGAGCTCACCGTGGACACGCTGCGCACCGTCCTCGACAGCGCACGCAAGGCCGTGCGGGCGACCCTGCCGTGACGCACGGTGGAACAGGCGCACCCCTGCGGCACACACCCGCGCGTCGACCACGATCCGGCACCGGACCCCCGCACCAGGACCCCGCACATGAACCCCGCACCAGACCCCGAACGAGGAGAGAGATCGTATGAGCACCGAGACCTGGGTCATCACCACCCCGCAGACCGTCGACGTCGCAGAGGTCCGTCGCGTCGTCGTCCAGCTGACCGACGGCTCCGTCGACGTGGTCGCGGACCCGAACCGCGCCGACGGCGCCCACCTCGAGATCGGTGACGTCACCGAGCGTCCGCTCCAGGTGAGCGCGCACGACGGCGAGCTGCGCATCGGGTACGACTTCGCCGGCATCGAGGGCATCGTCGACCGTGCCAAAGGCCTTCGCGACAAGGACCGCGCCGTCGTGCGCCTCACCGTTCCGGCCGACGTGCCCGTCAAGGTCACGACGGCGCGCGCCGCCGCCACCGTCACGGGCACCACGGCCGACCTGTCGGTGACCACCGCGACCGGCCCCGTGCGCGTCCAGGGCACGACGGGTCCGGTCTCCGTGAAGACGGCCTCCGCGCCCGTGGACGTCGTCGAGCACGTCGGGGACGTCCGGGTGAGCACCGCCTCGGGCGCCGTCAACGTCGCGGGATCGCTGGGCCGCGTCTCGGTCACGACCGTGACGAGCGGCGTCGAGGTGGTCGCGCGCGAGAGCACGCCGCTCGTCGACGCCCGCACCGTCTCCGGTGACGTCGCCGTGCGCCTCGGCGCCGGGGCGCCCGTGAACCTCAAGGCGCGCAGCGTCACGGGCAAGGCCGTGCTCGACGGCGTGCGCCTCGAGAGCTCCGCGCAGCGCACGACGTCGGTCGACCACGTCGACCGCCCGGTCGAGAGCCCCACCGCCGGCGGCGCCTACGTCTCGGCGAGCACCGTGTCCGGCGACCTCACGGTCTCGCGCGGCTGAGGCACAGGCCTGCCCGGCCCCGGCCTGCCCGGCCCTGCTCGCTGACGCGGCTCAGGGCGCGTCGTCGGGCAGGCCGAGCCAGGCGTGCCAGCCCGTGTGCAGCACGAGCCACGCCATGAGGCCGTAGCCCGCCTGGCCCGGGAACCCGTTGCCGCTCTGGGCGAGGTCCGCGAGCCACTGCTCGTGCGTCACGAGCGGGCTGAACGTGTCGACGTACGGCACTCGACGACGGTTCGCGACGTCCGCGAACGCGTTCGAGAGCTCCGCGAGCCGGTCCGCGTCCTGCGGGTGCCCGGGCGGCGGGCCGACGACGAACGTCGGCAGACGCCGCGACTCCGCGACGTCCAGGACGTTCGCCAGGTTGAGACGGGACCGCGCGACGGACAGGCCGGAGTCGAGGTCGTGCCGACCGAGACCGACGACGAGCCGGTTGTCGACGTCGGGCTCGGGAGAGAACCGCCGCGCCGTCTCCGCCTCCCAGCGCTGGCTGAGGGCCGTCGTCGTCTCCCCGGGGATCGCGAGCGGGAAGACGTAGACGGGCTGCGGGAAGCGCGTGCGCGCGACGACGCGCCCCGACCACCCCAGGGCCTTGGCGTCCCCGACGCCGGCGCTCAGCTCGTCGCCGACGACGCAGATCCGGACTTCTCGACGTGCTACGTCCTCCACGAGGGTCATTCTCCCCGACGCCGGGAGCCGCGGTCGATCCCGGGCCGTCCGCCCGGCGTGTCGGAGCCCGGCACGCGCCTCGCGCACCGGGCCGCGGACCGCCCGATCAGAGGAGGTTGGCGCCCCACGTCACCTCGTGCGAGGCGCCCGGTGCGAGGCGTACGAGCCGGTCACCGGTGCGGAAGGCGTCCGCGATGCAGCTCATCGGCTCCGCCGCCACGCCCGAGCGGTGGAACGCCGGATCGCCCACGTGGTCGCCCGTGCAGATCTGCCAGGTGTCCATCGACGCGTCCATCCACACGGCGGCGGTGCGTCCGTCCGGGGCGCCGAGCCGGATCCACGACAGCCCGGCGTCGTCGCGCGTCACGTCCACGTACGCGTCGTCCAGGTCGACTCCCGCCAGGGAGCGCGTCTCCCGGAGATCGAAGGCGCCCGACGCGGGTTCCGTCCCGGTGGGCAGCAGGCGGTCGTCGGTCGTCACGCGCGAGACGGCGTCGAGACGGATCGTGCAGTCGTCGAGGTCCGCGCCGGCGGGGGAGAGCCACGGGTGGAAGCCGATGCCGTACGGCGCCGTGCCGCGGCCGGCGTTGGTCGTGCGCACGTGCACGCGCAGCCCGTCGTCGCTCAGCGAGTACGCGACGCGCGCCACGAGCGCGAACGGGTAGCCCGGGGTCGGGACGAGGCGCAGCTCGAGCGTGACGGCAGCCTCGGTGTGCTCCACGACCGTCCAGCGCTGCCAGCACGCGAGGCCGTGGAGCGCCGTCATCCGGGCAGGCTCGGTGACCGGGACCTGGAACGTCGTGCCGTCGATCTCGTACTGGCCGTCGCGCAGGCGGTTGGGCCACGGCAGGAGCACCGCGCCGTTGAACGCGGGCGAGACCTCGTCCTCGGCGAACGGGAGGAAGACGGGGCGGCCGGCGACGGCGTACTCGCGCACCGCCGCTCCGACCTCGGTGATCGTGGCGGCGTGGTCGCCGTGGGCGATGCGCAGCTGTGCGCCGGAAGGTGCGTCGGTGTTCACGCTCACATACGGTACTCGGCGTGCGCGGGTGCACGATGGGCCCTCGCCCGTCAGACTCGGTGCCCGGGCACGTGCGCCTGCGTGCCCGACGCAGCACGAGGAGGAACGATGGAACGACGTGTGCTCGGACGCACGGGACGGCTCGTCTCGGTGGTAGGGCTGGGGACATGGCAGCTCGGCGCCGACTGGGGCGACGTCGAGGAGGGCGACGCCCGCGCGGTGCTCGACGCCTCCGCCGAGGCCGGGGTGACGTTCTTCGACACCGCGGACGTCTACGGGGACGGTCGCAGCGAGCAGATCATCGGCTCCTACCTCGCCGACAACCCGGATCACGGGATCACCGTCGCGACGAAGATGGGCCGCCGCGAGGCCCAGGACCCCGACAACTTCACGCTCGCGAAGTTCCGCGAGTGGACCGACCGGTCGCGCACCAACCTGCGGACCGAGCGGCTCGACCTCGTCCAGCTCCACTGCCCGCCCACGGCGGTGTACTCCCGCGACGAGGCCTACGACGCCCTCGACACGCTCGTCGCCGAGGGCGCGATCGCCTCCTACGGCGTGAGCGTCGAGACGGTCGACGAGGCGCTCACCGCCATCGCGCGCCCCGGGGTCGCGACCGTGCAGATCATCCTCAACGCGTTCCGCCTCAAGCCGCTCGACGAGGTGCTGCCAGCGGCCTCCGCGGCCGGCGTGGGCGTCATCGCGCGCGTGCCGCTCGCCTCGGGACTGCTGTCCGGCAAGTACACGCGCGAGACGACGTTCGGGGACGACGACCACCGGACCTTCAACCGCGACGGCAGCGCGTTCGACGTCGGCGAGACGTTCTCCGGCGTCGACTTCGAGACCGGCGTCGAGGCCGCACGGCAGTTCTCCGACCTGGTCCGCGACACCGTCGCCCAGGACCTCACGCCCGCGCAGGCCGCGATCGCGTGGATCTGGCAGCAGCCGGGCGTCACGACGGTCATCCCCGGCGCGCGCAACGTCGATCAGGCGCGCTCCAACGCCGTCGCGGGGTCGGCCGAGGTCCTCGGCCCGCTCTTCGCGTCGGGCATCCGCGAGATCTACGACGAGCACATCAGGGCGGCGGTCCACGACCGCTGGTGAGGGTGGGGCGCGTCGGTCGCTTCGGTCGCGTCGTCGTGGTCGGGTCGGGCGCGACCGGAGGAGCGGCGGCGGGTCTACCATCCGCGGCGCTCGTCCCTCGCGCCGCTCCCGCCAGACCCACCACGACCCGCCGCCGCCCCTCCGGTCCCGCCCTGCGGTGACGTCGCCCTGGCCAGCGCCTGCCAAGCGGGGGGCGAGCGGCAGGTGAGCACTCGACCGGCGAGGCGCGATCGCTGGGGTGAGCGCCGGGGCGAGCGCCAGGTGAGGGGTCGGGCGAGGTGGTGGCTCAGGTGCGGGGGCGCGGGTCGTGGTGGGTCTGGCGGGAGCCCGCGAGGAACGAGCGGCGCGGATGGTAGACCCGCGCCCCCGCTCCTGAGCCGCCGCCGGACGTCACCCACGACCCACGACGCACGAGGACAAAGGCCCCCTCCCGAGGGAGGGGGCCTTCGTGGTGCTCAGGTCCGCGCGAGCGGGCCGGACGTCAGCGGGCGAACGCCTGCTCGAGCAGAACTGCCTGCTGGGCCTGGTGCTTCTTCGCCGTGCCGGTGGCCGTGGAGGCCGACGCCGGGCGCGAGACGACACTCACGCGCGGCAGGTCGTCCGGCAGGTTGATGTGGACGAACGACCAGGCGCCCTGGTTCTCCGGCTCGTCCTGGACCCACACGACCTCGGCGTCGCCGTACCGGGCGATCTCGGCGCGGATCGCGTCGACGTCGAGCGGGTAGAGCTGCTCGAGGCGGACGATCGCCGTGCTCTCGTCGCCGCGCTTGGTGCGCTCCGCGAGGAGGTCGTAGTAGACGCGACCGGTGCACAGGAGCACGCGGTCGACCTTGGCCGGGTCGACGGCGGTGTCCTCGATCACGGGCTTGAAGGTGCCCTGCGTGAACTCCTCGACCGGGGACGCGGCCGCCTTGAGGCGCAGGAGCTGCTTCGGCGTGAAGACGATGAGCGGACGGCGCGGGCGGTCGTACGCCTGGCGACGCAGCAGGTGGAAGTACGACGCGGGCGTCGACGGCTGCGCGATGGTGATGTTGTCCTCGGCGGCGAGCTGCAGGAAGCGCTCGATGCGCGCGGACGAGTGGTCCGGGCCCTGGCCCTCGTAGCCGTGGGGGAGCAGCATGACGACCGAGGAGTACTGGCCCCACTTCTGCTCCGCCGACGAGAGGAACTCGTCGATGACGGTCTGGGCGCCGTTGACGAAGTCGCCGAACTGCGCCTCCCACAGCACGAGGGCGTCGGGACGCTCGACGGAGTACCCGTACTCGAACCCGAGGGCCGCGTACTCGGACAGCGACGAGTCGTAGACCCAGAACTTCGCCTGGTCGGCGGAGAGGTAGAGCAGCGGCGTCCACTCGGCGCCCGTCTCGCGGTCGTGCAGGACGGCGTGGCGCTGCACGAACGTGCCGCGGCGCGAGTCCTGACCGGCGAGGCGCACGGGCGTGCCCTCGGCGAGGAGCGAGCCGAACGCGAGGAGCTCGCCGAAGCCCCAGTCGATGCCGCCCTCGACGGACATCTGCCGGCGCTTCTCGAGGAGCTGCGCGAGCTTGGGGTGCACGGTGAAGCCCTCGGGCGGCACGACGTGCACCTGGCCGATGCGCTCGACGACGTCCGGGTCGACGGCGGTGCGCCAACCCACCATCGTGCCGGCGTCCTCGAGCTGGGACTCGGGACGCTCGAGACCGGCCACGGGCTCCGACGAGGCGGACGGCGTGTAGCCGCCCTCCTTGGTCTCCGTGAAGACGCGCTCGAGCTGGGCCTGGTAGTCCTGCAGGACGTGCTCGGCCTCCTCGAGCGTGATGTCGCCGCGCGCGACGAGGTTCTCGGTGTAGAGCTTGCGGACCGAGCGCTTCGCCTCGATGAGGTTGTACATGAGCGGCTGCGTCATCGACGGGTCGTCGCCCTCGTTGTGACCGCGGCGGCGGTAGCAGATGAGGTCGATGATGACGTCGCGGTCGAACTGCTCGCGGAACGCGAAGGCCAGCTCGGCGACCCGCACGCACGCCTCCGGGTCGTCGCCGTTCACGTGGAAGATCGGCACCTGGTAGCCCTTGGCCACGTCGGTCGCGTATGTCGTCGAGCGCGACGACGACGGGCCCGTGGTGAAGCCGACCTGGTTGTTGACGACGACGTGGACCGTGCCGCCCGTGCGGTACCCGCGCAGCTGCGCGAGGTTGAGCACCTCCGGCACCACGCCCTGGCCCGCGAAGGCGGCGTCGCCGTGGATGAGGATCGGCAGCACGGAGAAGCCGTCGCCGCCGAGGTCGATGCGGTCCTGCTTGGCGCGCACGATGCCCTCGAGCACCGGGTCGACGGCCTCGAGGTGCGACGGGTTCGCCGCGAGGTAGACCTTCGTCGTCGCGCCGGACTCGGCCGTGAACGTGCCCTCGGTCCCGAGGTGGTACTTCACGTCGCCGGAGCCCTGGACGCTCTTCGGGTCGAGGTTGCCCTCGAACTCCGCGAAGATCTGCGCGTAGCTCTTGCCGGCGATGTTCGCGAGCACGTTGAGGCGCCCGCGGTGCGCCATGCCGATGCCGACCTCGTCGAGGCCGTTCTCGGCGGCCTTCGACAGGATCGCGTCGAGCAGCGGGATGAGGGACTCGCCGCCCTCGAGCGAGAAGCGCTTCTGCCCGACGAACTTCGTCTGCAGGAACGTCTCGAACGCCTCGGCGGAGTTGAGCCGGCGCAGGATGCGCAGCTGGTCCTCGCGCGGGGTGCGGGCGTACCCGGACTCGAGGCGCTCCTGCAGCCACTTGCGCTGCGTGCGGTCCGCGAGGTGCATGTACTCGACGCCGACGGTGCGGCAGTACGAGTCGCGCAGGAGGCCGAGGACGTCGCGCAGCGACGACTTCGACGTGCCGCCGAACCCGCCGGTGGGGAACGTGCGGTCGAGGTCCCAGAGCGTGAGCCCGTGGTTCTGGATGTCGAGGTCGCCGTGCTTGCGCTGGCGGTAGGCGAGCGGGTCGGTGTCCGCCATGAGGTGGCCGCGCGAGCGGTACGAGTGGACGAGCTCGGCGATCTTCGCGGGCTTGGCCGCCTCGACGTCGGCGTCCGTCGTGTTGTCCCGGACCCAGCGCACCGGCTCGTAGGGGATGCGCAGCGCGGCGAACACGCGGTCGTAGAAGCCGTCCTCGCCGAGGAGCTTCTGCGACAGGATGCGCAGGAACTCGCCGGACTGGGCGCCCTGGATGATGCGGTGGTCGTAGGTCGACGTGATCGTCAGGACCTTCGAGATGCCGAGGCGTGCGAGGCGCTCGGTCGAGGCCCCCGCGAACTCCGCCGGGTAGTCCATCGCGCCGACGCCGATGATCGTGCCCTGGCCCTGCATGAGGCGCGGCACCGAGTGCACCGTGCCGATGCCGCCCGGGTTCGTCAGCGAGATCGTCGTGCCGGCGAAGTCGTCGACGCCCAGCTTGCCGCCGCGCGCCCGGCGCACGAGGTCCTCGTAGGCCGCCCAGAACTGGGCGAAGTCCATCGTGTCGGCCTTCTTGACGCTCGGCACGAGGAGCTGGCGGGTGCCGTCCGGCTTGGCGAGGTCGATCGCGAGACCGAAGTTGACGTGCGCGGGCTGGTTGACGGCGGGCTTGCCGTCGAGCTCGGTGTAGCTCGAGTTCATGGCCGGCATGTCCGCCAGCGCTTCGACGAGCGCGAAGCCGATGAGGTGCGTGAACGAGATCTTGCCGCCCCGACCGCGCGCGAGGTGGTTGTTGATGACGATGCGGTTGTCGACCATGAGCTTGGCCGGGACCGCGCGCACCGAGGTGGCGGTCGGCACCTGCAGGCTCGACTCCATGTTCGTCACGACGCGCGCGGCGGGGCCGCGCAGCCTCTGGACGTCGTCGACCGCCTGGGTCTCCTGGTCCGGCGCTCCCGCGACCTTGCGGGCCGGGACCTGCGCGTACGGCGCGGTCGCGGGCTGCGCCGTCGCGACGGGCTTGTGCGCACGCACGGCCTCGACGGCGGCGTTGACCGCGGGGTCCGCGGGCAGCTTCGGCGGCTTGACGCGCTGCGCGGCCTCGGCCGCGGCGGAGCCGTCCGTCGCCGGTGCGGGCTTCGTGGGCTCCGCGGGACGGGCGGCCGGCGCCGGGGCGGCGGGCGCGGTCTGCGCGGGCGTGCCGTTCGTGGACGCCGACGCCGGTGCGGCGGACGGCGCGGACTCGTCGCCCGTGTCGTCGCGCTCCGTCGGACGGTAGTCCTCGAAGAAGTCCCACCACGCGGGGTCTACCGCGTTCTTGTCCTTGAGGTACTGCTCGTAGAGCTCGTCGACCAGCCACTCGTTCGCTCCGAACACGGAGCTTGCGTCGCTGATCGCCTCTGACTCAGCCTTCGGGGACACGCGAGGATCGCCCACTTTCACACACAGGTCGCTGTACGGTCACAGTCGTGTCGGCGCGTGACGGCGAGACGACGACGCGCCCCGGCACAGACTCGTCCGGCATCCGGACCACACCAGCCTAGGCCCTCGGGCCCCGCTCGCAGGGCCGCTGAAGGTGTTCCCGCGCGAGCCGTGCCCGGGTTCTTCACGCCGCGTCTGCCCGAGGCAAACGCGGTGCAACGCCCGGCTCGGCTCCGGGCAAGAGCGCGGAATTCCAGGCCATCACGGGGTATGGGGCGTCCGGCGTGTGACGCATCTCACCGGTTCCGCTGCGCCACGTGCGTCAGGGCACGTCGTCGTCGACCGGGGTCGGCGGGAGGTCGCCCGACCTCGCCGGGAGCGTCACCCGCATCGTCGCGCCCCGTCGCGAGTCGGCGACCTCGATCCGGCCGCCGTGCAGGTCGACCGCCCACCGGACGATCGCGAGGCCGATCCCGGTACCACCCGTCGACCCGCCACCCGTCGGGTGCGTCGCCGACGCGTGCGTCCCCGTCGCGCTCGCCCGCGCGAAGCGCTCGAAGATCCTCTCGCGGTCCTCCTTCGCGATCCCCGGCCCCTCGTCGACGACCTCGATCACGACCTCGTCGTCGACGGGGTACGCCTCGAGCCGGATCTCGCCGTTCGGGGGAGAGTGGCGGATCGCGTTCTGGAGCAGGTTCACGACCACCTGGTGGAGGCGCTCCCTGTCGGCCTCGAGCACGAGGTCCGGCGGGGTGACGTCCACGACGTATCGCAGGCCCTTGGCCGCCTCGACCATCGACACGGCCTCGGCGTTCTCCTCGAGGAAGTCGCCGACGTCGATCTCCGTGATGTTCAGCGCCGCTGCGCCGGCCTCGATGCGCGACAGGTCGAGCAGGTAGGCGACGAGGCGCGTGAGGCGTTCCGTCTGGGCCAGCGCCATCTCCATCGTCGCGGGCGTCGGCTGCGTCACGCCGTCCACGACGTTCTCGAGCTGCGCCTGCAGCGCGGCGATCGGTGTGCGCAGCTCGTGCGACACGTTGGCGATGAGCTCGCGGCGCACCTGGTCGCTCGTCGCGAGGTCCTCCGCCATGACGTTGAACGCGACGGCGAGCTGTCCGACCTCGTCGCGGCTCGTGGCCCGGACGCGGCGGGTGTAGTCGCCGTCGGCCATCGCGCGCGCCGCCGCGGTCATCTCGCGCAGGGGGGACGTCATGCCGCGCGCCAGGAGCTGGGTCAGCAGGAGCGACAGGACGATCGCGAGCGGGAACGTGCGCGACGGGCCGAGCTGGTTCTGCAGCCCGATCCACGTGATGAGCACGGCGAGCGTCACCGTCGCCGCGACGAGCACGCCCAGCTTGATCTTCAGCGAGCGGAACGAGTCGAGCGGCCGGACGTCGGGCAGGTGGGGCCGGATCGTGTGGGACCGGTGCGGCAGGTTGCGGGACGGGCTCGACCGGTCCTGCCCACCGGTGGGCGTCGTCATCCGGCGGGCGGCTCGAACGCGTAGCCCACGCCGTGCACCGTGCGGATGAGGTCCGCACCGAGCTTGCGGCGCAGCGCCTTGATGTGCGAGTCGACCGTGCGGGTCCCGCTCGCGTCGGCCCAGTCCCACACCTCGGCGAGCAGACGCTCGCGCGTGAGCACCGTCTTGGGCGAGCTCGCGAGCATGACGAGCAGCTCGAACTCCGTGGGCGTCAGGTGGACCTCCTCGCCGGCGCGGTACACGCGGCGCTGGGCCTTGTCGATCGTCACGTCACCCACCGCCATCGGGGGCTCCGCGGGTGTCGTGCTCGCCGCCTGCGCCGCGCGGTCCATGCGCCGCAGGAGGGCCTTGATGCGCGCGACGAGCTCGCGCATCGAGAACGGCTTCGTCATGTAGTCGTCCGCGCCCACGCCGAGCCCGATGAGCATGTCGGTCTCGTCGTCCCGCGCCGTGAGCATGAGGATCGGCACCGGTTGGTCGGCCTGGATGCGCCGCGTCACCTCGAGCCCGTCGATGCCCGGCAGCATGACGTCGAGCACGATGACGTCAGGACGCAGGCGGGTCGCGGCGTCGACGCCGGACAGCCCGTCGCGCGCGACCTCGACGCGCCACCCCTCGGCGCTCAGTCGCTGCGCGATGGCCGTCGCGATCGCCGGCTCGTCCTCGACGACGAGCACGGTCGCGGTCTGCTGGCCGGCCGGTCCGGTCGGGGGAGCGGGGGTGCGGCTCGTCGCCGGCCCTGCACCCGCTCCGGTGGGGAATGCTCTCGCTGCCCTCGGATCTGCCATGGGATACAGCGTGGCACACGTCGGCGCAGGTCGGCCGGATTTGCGGACGGTCGCGGGCCGTCCACGGGGACGCAGGCAGACCCGGGGACTAGCATGCTGCGCACGATGAAGAGCACCTCCCGATATCCGTGGAGCACCTCGTGGTAGGCGACTGGGTCATGGTCGCGCTCGGGGTGCTCCTCACCGCAGGAACCGCCGTCTTCGTGGCCGGGGAGTTCTCCCTGGTCACTCTCGACCCGGCCGTCGTCGGTGCCGGGGACGAGCCGGGCGACCAGGAGGGCGACAGACCCGACGGCCGTGACGACCGACGCGACCGCTCCGTCCGGGCCGCCCTCAAGCACCTGTCGACCGAGCTGAGCTCGGCGCAGGTCGGCATCACGCTCACCACGATCCTTCTGGGCTACACCGCCCAGCCCGCTCTGCTGTCGCTGATCGCGGGAGGGCTCGGGCGCACCCCGCTCAGCCAGGCCGTCGCCGGCGTGCTCGCGGGGATCCTCGCTCTCGTCGTGGTCAACGCCTTCTCGATGGTGGTCGGGGAGCTCATCCCCAAGAACTTCGCGCTGAGCGCCCCGTACGCGACGGCTCGCCAGGTCGTCCCCCTGCAGCGCCAGTTCACCAAGCTCTTCCGCCCCGTGATCGCCGTGCTCAACGGGTCGGCGAACGCGATCCTGCGGCGCGTGGGGGTCGAGCCGCGCGAGGAGCTGTCGGGAGCGCGGTCGGCCACGGAGCTCGCCGCGCTCGTGCGGCGCTCCGCGCAGGAGGGCACGCTCGACGTGTCCGTCGCCACGCTGCTCACGAACTCGATCGAGCTCGACACGCTCTCGGCCGTGGACGTCATGACCGACCGGATGCGCATGGTCGTCGTCGACCGCGACGCGACGGCCGCCGACGTGGTCGACGCCGCCCGCCGCACCGGGCACTCCCGGTTCCCGGTCATCGGCGACGACCGCGACGACGTCGTCGGCCTCGTCCACCTGCGCCGCGCGGTGGCCGTGCCGCACGAGCGCCGTCCCGAGGTGCCCGCCGCGGCGCTCATGGTCGACGCGCCGCGCGTCCCCGAGACGGTCCGCCTCGGGCCTCTGCTCGTCGAGCTGCGCGGTTTCGGGCTGCAGATGGCGGTCGTCGTCGACGAGTACGGGGGGACCGCCGGCGTCGTGACGCTCGAGGACGTCGTCGAGGAGCTCGTCGGCGACGTCGCGGACGAGCACGACCGTCGCCGCGCGGGCGCCGCGCGGCGTGCGGACGGTTCCTGGTTCGTGCCGGGCGTCCTGCGCCCGGACGAGCTCACGGAGGTGACCGGCCTTCGGGTCCCCGAGGACGCCGCGTACGAGACGCTCGGCGGCCTCGTGATGTCCCGCCTCGGACGCGTGCCCGTGACGGGCGACGAGGTCGTCGTGGGCGAGGGCGCGCAGCGCGTCGTCGTCCGCGTGGAGGCGATGGAGGGCCGACGGGTCGAGCGGGTCAACGTCCGGCCCGCGCCCGGGGAGGTCCCGGCATGAGCTCGACCACCGCCCTCCTCCTCGGCCTCGTGCTCCTCGGGGGCAACGCCTTCTTCGTCGGCGCGGAGTTCGCCGTCATCTCGGCCCGCCGCTCGGCGATCGAGCCCCTCGCCGCCCGGGGCGACCGGCGTGCCCAGACGGTGCTGTGGGCGATGGAGAACGTGTCGCTCATGCTCGCGTGCGCGCAGCTCGGCGTGACCGTGTGCTCCACCGGCCTCGGGGTCGTCGCGGAGCCTGCCCTCGCGCACCTCATCGAGGATCCTCTGCACGCCCTCGGAGTGAGCACGTCCCTCGCGCACCCGATCGCGTTCGTCGTCGCCCTGGCCGTCGTCGTCTACCTGCACGTGGTGCTCGGCGAGATGGTGCCGAAGAACCTCGCGGTGGCCGGTCCGGACCGGGCCGTGCTGTGGTTCGGGCCGCCCCTCGTCTGGATCGGGAGGGTGCTGCGCCCGGTCATCGTCGCGCTCAACTGGGTCGCGAACCACGTCGTGCGGTGGTCGGGCGTGGAGCCCCGGGACGAGGTGGCGTCCGCCTACACGGCGGAGGAGGTGCAGTCGATCGTCGAGCACTCCCAGGCCGAGGGCGTGCTGCGTGACGAGCAGGGCCTGCTGTCGGGCGCGATCGAGTTCTCGGAACGCACCGCGAGCGACGTGATGGTCCCCGTCGCCGACCTCGTGACCGTCGTCGAGGGGTGCACGCCCGACGAGCTCGAGCGCCTCGTCGCCCGCACGGGGTTCTCGCGGTTCCCCGTCGCGGACGCGTCGGGCGACCTCGTGGGGTACCTCCACGTCAAGGACGTCCTCTACGCCGACGACACGACACGTCACGACCCGGTCCCCGGCTGGCGCGTGCGGGCGCTCGCGGTGTCGGCCCCGGGCGACGAGGTGGAGGACGCGCTGCGTGCCATGCAGGGGTCGGGCGCCCACCTCGCCCGCGTGGACGGACCGCACGGCTCGCTGGGCGTGGTGTTCCTCGAGGACATCCTCGAGGAGCTCGTCGGCGAGGTGCGCGACGCCATGCAGCGGCGGCCGCACTGACGTTTTCGCAGCAGCGCTCCGGTCGCCGTCGCGGGGGCCGGGTGTGGGAACCTTCCCGCAGCGCTGACCAGGAGACTTGGCAACGCCGGAGGCCTTCGTTACTGTTCCGTGATTGACGCCGGTCGCCAGTGTGGTTCACCGGCCGGTCACAGTCGGTTCAACGATCGTTCCGAGTGCGGAAGGCAGGTGGCGGGTGCAGGCGCAGCAGACCGACGTCCCCGCCCTCGAGTCCCGCCGCGCACGTCGCGAGGCCGAGCACGGCCCGCGTCGCCCGCGCCGCAGCCAGGCCCAGGTGCCGGGCCAGCACCGGTGGGTCCCCCGGGTCGCCGTCCTCAGCACCCTCGCCATGGCGACGATCGCGATGCCGCTCTCCGCCGGAGCCGACGACGGTCTTGGCGCCAGGTCGCCGTTCGAGCCCGACGCCCGCCCGGCCGGCCCGAGCGCGCTCGACCTCGCGACCGCCGCCTCGACCGTCCCGGCGCTCTCGGAGAGCGTCGCGGCGGCGCCGCGGACCGCGGTGCGCACCGACGCCGCCTCCCGGTCGTTCGAGCGCGAGCCGCTGCCCGGGTGCGACCCGACCGTCCGCCCCACGGGGACCAACGGCAACCTCGACCAGCACGAGCTGTGCGAGCTGTGGCAGCCCGGCGACTTCCTCCGGCCCGACGCCGCGGTCGCGCTGTCCGCGCTCAACGAGGCGTTCCGCGCGAGCTTCGGCCGCGACCTGTGCCTCGTCTCGTCGTACCGGACCCTCTCCACGCAGGTCTCGCTCAAGTCGACGCGTGGCGGTTTCGCCGCCCGGCCCGGCACCTCGATGCACGGCTGGGGCCTCGCCATCGACCTGTGCTCGATCGAGACGGGGTCGCGCGAGGTGTACGCGTGGCTCAACGAGAACGGCACCACGTACGGCTGGGCGAACCCGCCGTGGGCCAAGCGCGGCGGCGGCGGCGCGTACGAGCCGTGGCACTTCGAGTTCACCGAGGGCGTCGAGGAGATGGGCGGCGCCTGACCCGCCGCGCGGACCCGTCCCGGCTATCGTCGGAGCATGGCGGACCTCCTGCTCGCCGCGGCCGTCCTGCGCCGCCCCGAGCACGCGCTCGCGGCGCAGCTCCTCGCCCTCGCGCTCCACGGCGTCGTGCGGGAGATCCATGGTCCGGTCGCGTCTCCGGCGCGACCCGAGGCGCCTGCCGACGCGAGCGGGGACGGCGTGCGGGTCCTCGAGGTCGTCGACCCGTCCCGGGCGACCGGTCACGAGCCCGACGTCCTCCGGACGCTGTTCGGCGACCCCACGCTCCCCGGGGCGCGCCTGCGGCTCGATCCCGACGATGCCGGCCTCCGCGACCGGCTGAGAGCCGCCGCGGCCCGCGTCGCCCGCGCGGCACGGCGGGACGGGTATCTGGCTGCGGGGCGCGGTGACCACCTGACCGAGAAGGGGCAGGCGCTGCGCGCCGACCTCGTCGCGCTCGAGGACACGGTGGAGCGGGAGGTCGCCAAGGCCCGACGGCGGGACGCGGGCCGGGCGCACGTGTCGCCGGGGCTGCTGCACTGGGCGGTGCTCTTCGGCCACGAGCCGGGATGGGTGCCGGTGGACCACCGGTCCGTCCGCATCGACGTCGCGGCCGTGTGCGCGGCGGCGGACGCGCTCTCCCGCTGAGCCCTCGCGTCCACGGCTCGCGGCCGGTTCCGGTGCGGCGCCCCTACGGGCCGGCGAGGCGCTCGTTGCGCCCGAAGTCCTGGAGGAAGCGCGGGCCCGACGCCGCGAGCTCGGCCGCGTAGGCCGTGCGCCACCCCGCGAAGGGCCGGCTGGCGAGCGCGTCGTTCGAGAACCGCGGGTCGTCCGTGAGCTCGGTGACGCAGAACGCGGGGATCTGCAGGTCCGTGACGGGTCCGGAGCGCTCGCACTCCGCGACGACGAGCGGGTGGTCCGCCCCGCCGAACACGTCGACGACCCAGCCGTCGTCGCCGAGCCACACGGACCAGCGGGTCTTCACGATGCGCGAGCCGCCGCGGCGGATCATCTGCAGCCCGACGGCGACGTCGATCTCGCGCTCCGCCTCGTACCGCGTGCCGCCCGCCATGGGGCCCTTCACGGTGAGCGTGCACAGGTCGACCTCGGAGACGTAGCGGTCGAGGAGCGTGATCGCGTCCGCGTCGGCGTCCATCGGGGCGTCGACACCGGGGGCCGTCGCGCGCAGGCGCAGCGCGAACCCCTCGTCGGCGAGGTAGTAGCTCTGCACGATCAGGGCGGGGGCGTCGCGCAGCTCCTCGGGGAGCTGGTGCACGAGGAAACGTCGTTCGAACTCGAAGTCCCCGTAGCCGCCGTCGGTCATGGTGACACCGTAGCGAAGTGCAGGGGATCGGCGTCCAGGAGATGCCCGACGCCCGTGGATCTGGAGGTGCCCTCGATAGTGTCCTGGCTCAGGACATCGGAATGGGGTGTCT